>NZ_CAKRNY010000006.1 GCF_934371575.1 uncultured Blautia sp.
ATATTGGATGGTATATTGGTGGAGATTACGAATATACCAAGAATTTCTTTGTGCCAGAGGAGTATAAAGATAAGAAAATCCTCATTGAATTTGAAGGTATTTACCACAATGGTGAAGTTTACATAAATGGAAAAAAGGCGGCTTACCGTCCTTATGGTTATACCAATTTTTATGTGGATACAGAGGGATTTTTCCAGTATGGAAAAGAGAATGAGATCAAAGTCATTGCGCGCAATGCTGATCAGCCAAACAGCCGCTGGTATCCGGGAACCGGTATTTACCGTCCGGCTTATCTGCATGTTGCAGGGGAGAAACATATTCCGGTAAACGGTGTGAAAATCCGTACTTTAAGCTATGATCCGGCGAGAATTGAGGTTGTTGTAAAGACTTCTGTGCCGGGAGAGGTTTCCCTGAAGATTGAATTCGAGGGAAATAAAGTGCTGGATGTGAAAGGTGAGAGTACCAAAGAAAATGGTCAGATAGAAACATATCAGGCCATCTTCCAGCTGGATGTTCCAAACGCAAAACTCTGGGATACAGAGTACCCGAATCTCTATACCTGTAAAGCAATTTTCGGCGAAGACGAAGTAACCGAAACCTTCGGAATCCGCGAACTGATCTGGAATCCGCAGGTAGGAATGACCATTAACGGAGAGCGTGTGATCCTCCGCGGAGCCTGCTTCCATCATGACAATGGTGTGCTTGGTGCATGTACTTATCCGGAAGCAGAAGAACGTAAAATGCGCATTTTTAAGGAGAATGGATACAATGCAGTCCGTTCCGCACACTATCCTTGTTCCAAGGCTCTCCTGGATGCCTGTGACCGTGTGGGAATGCTGATGATGGATGAATATGTAGATGTGTGGTACATCCATAAAACTAAATATGACTATGCAGGACAGCTTGCGGACTGGTGGAAACAGGATTTAAAAGACATGGTTGATAAGGATTACAACCATCCAAGTGTGATCATGTACTCCACCGGAAATGAGGTTGCAGAGACCGCCCAGAAGAAGGGAATTGCCCTCACCGGTGATATGACAAACTTCCTTCACAGCCTGGATTCAACCCGTCCTGTTACCTGCGGAATCAACATTTTCTTCAACTTCTTAAGCTCCATAGGACTTGGTGTTTACAGCGATGATAAGGCAGAAAAGAGCGCTGGAAATGCAGAGAAAAATGCCGCTCAGGCAGCTGGAAAGAATGAGAAAAAAGTAGTTAAAAGTGGTGAAAAGACAGTAAATAAAGCCACAGAAAATGGAAAAAAAGGATTAGGCAGCACCAAGCCGGAAAAGAAGAAAAAACCAGTAGGAAGCGAGTTCTATAATACTCTTGCCTGTCTGGTTGGAGACTACTTTATGAAGTGCGGTGCTACCCTTTATCCATGCGATTTAAGGACGAAGGATGCCTACGCAAACATGGATATCGCAGGTTATAACTACGGTATTTTCCGCTACAAGCATGACCTGAAAAAGTACCCGAACCGTCTGATTCTGGGAAGCGAAACCTTCTGTAAGGATGCGTATAGTTTCTGGGAAATTGCCAAGAAAAACAAACGGATTATCGGTGATTTTGTGTGGGCAGGATGGGATTATATCGGAGAAGTCGGGGATGGTGCAGCAGAGTATTCTGACTATAAATTTGAAGATCCCGCCACGAGAATGACAGGTGGAAACGGCCGAATCGACCTGAACGGAAAGCCGCGTGCAGAGGCTGCATATACCAGAGTCGCTTTTGAAAGAGAGACAGGTCCGTTTATTGCAGTTGATCCTGTTTACCAGAAAGAAAAGCTTCGTCTTACCGGCTGGCAGCTGACAAAAGCTCTGGAAAGCTGGGCATGGGATGGCTGTAACGGAGAAACGGCGAAGGTAGAAGTTTATGCAAGGGCTGCGCAGGTCGAGCTGTTTATCAATGGCAAAAGTGTTGGTAAAAAGAAAGTGAAAAAATGTCGTGCAAACTTTAATACCACCTATCAGGATGGGGAGATAACGGCGGTTTCTTACGATGAAACCGGAAGAGAAATCAACCGTTATTCCTTGCAGACGGCAGGAAAAGAGACGGTTCTTCAGGTGCGTCCAGAGGAGAAAACCGTGAAGCCGGAGGGCCTTGCATTTATTCAACTGCAATACACAGATAACAAGGGAATCTGGAAACCAATGGAGAAACATAACATAAAAGTAACAGTAGAAAACGGTGTCCTGAAGGGGCTTGGAAGCCCGGCTCCTTATGTAAAAGGGAATTACACGGACCATACCGTGGCGACTTATTATGGTGAGGCGATGGCAGTTGTACAGGCAGACGGAAATGGACCGGTGAAGGTTACCGTGGCAGATGAAGAACGGTTTTATGTGGTGGAAATTCCATGTGAATGAAGTGATCGGCTATGATTTAAGGCAGAAAAGAGGTTGAAAAAATGAAGAAAAAAGGTTTTATCATAGGTGGAATTTGTCTTGTTGCTGTAGCTGGAATTCTCGGTTACAATCATGAAGCTGTCCGTGTGGTTTTTCATAATGTATACTCTCCATCAGTGAAATTAGATGATTCTTCCAAATGGAATGGAGGAAAAGCTTATGAGAAGCTGCCATATTCTGAGGCTTCCGAAAATGACTATCTGGATCTGTATGTGCCGGACAGTGAAGAACCTATGCCTTTGATCATACTGGTACATGGGGGCGGCTTTGTATACAATGACAGCCAGTCCCGTCAGGCGCAGCTGATGTACCGCTATTTCCGCGATCATGGATATGCATGTGCATCCGTTAACTATCGTCTTGCCCAGGAAGCAGCCTTTCCGGCAGGTGTGGAAGATGTGAAATCGGCGATCCGTTTTCTTCGTGCAAATGCAGAGAAATATGGATACGATCCGGAGCGTTTTGCAATCTGGGGAGAGTCAGCAGGGGGCTATTTATCTGTGATCTGTGGCGCTTCCAATGATGAGGAATTTAACCGTGTTCCATTTATCGGGGAAGATGGGAACCATCCTGTTTCCAGTAAAGTGCAGGTGATCCTGGACTATTACGGCTGTATGGAATTCGGAACTATGGAAGCTGATTACAGGGAGCTGAGGATCCCCAAAATTGTCCGCTGGGCGGCCAGCCTGTGGCTTCAGGGGGCAATTAAAGATACCGGCTACGAAGATGTGGAATCTTATTGGATGCGCAAGGATGTAAAAACTCTTACCGAGGATGAGAAAAACAACTATAGTCCATTATATTATATTGAGAAAAATCTTACGAAGGAAAACAGCCCGGATATATTGATCTGGCATGGTGATGCGGATTTAGATGTCCCGTATCTGCAGTCTGAGAGACTGAATGCGCTGCTTACAAGAACGGTTGGAGCAGATAAGGTGGAATTTAAGCTTTTTCATAATTATAAGCATGCAGCAGATCAGCTGTACAGTGATGAAAATCTGGGCGCTTTGAAAGAATATCTGGACAAGAAATTTGCATAAAAGGAGCTACATACATTAATAGGGAATGGTTTCTGGGGAAAGAGAAACGCATAAGCTGACAGAAACGAAGAAAAATATCTGGCGCATGGGTAGAAAAGCACAATGCCAGATATTTTTTTGCCCTCAAACAAAAAGCCTTGCCAATATTCCCGAAAAGCCTTGTCAATATTCTCGAAAACCTTGAAAAAGCTAATGGGGTTTGTTATTCTATCTATGTATATTTATAAATAAGAACGGCAGATACGAGAACATTGTTGATAAGGCGCATCTGGTTTTTATATTGGAATATGTTTTAGAACGTGTTTGAAAAAGATTTTCTGCAAGATGCGCGTTACAGGTTGTAGGAGATTGTTGGAATGATTTTTCAAACAGGCTCCAGGTGCAGACATATTGGCTAAAGGAGAAACTATGAAAATAGAAAAAAAACTATGGATCACCCTGTTCGCATTTGGGATGTTTGCCATCTGTTTTTCAGGTTGGATCTTCAGTCAGAGTACGGTCAGGGAAAAAATGTTCTGGGATAATACGATCAAATGTGAAACAAAAGAACTGACGGATGGAGAAATCAAATCAAAGAATATTGCTCTGCCTAAAGACTTCAATGTTCCCAAATCAATCCTGTTTAAAACCACACACACCATTGCAGAAGTGTGGCTGGACGGAGAAAAAATATACGAATACGGAAACGAAGAAGATGCACCCAGCTTTATGAAGTCACCGGGAAGCTGCTGGCACATTGTGGATATTCCGGAAGGAAGCGCAGGCAAAAATCTGGAGGTCAGAATTATTCCGGTATATAATGACTATTATGGAAATGAAGTCAGCATTGTATACGGAACACGAGGCGACTGCATTCTGAAAATCTTAACGGACAGCTTTAAAACCCTGTTGCTCAGCTGTGGGATCCTGTTTGCAAGCATCATCTGTCTGCTGCTCTATTTGGGAGCAGTTCGAAGAAAAAGAAGAGACAAAACAGAAGCGAAGATAGAGATCTTTTTAAACCTTGGATTTTTCTCATTGCTGATTGCAGTATGGACACTGGCACAATGTGGATTCCTGCAGTTTTTGATCCCGGATGGAAGAACCTTGTACTTTGTAGATTATTTTTCATTCTTCCTTTTCCCGATACCATTTAACTTCCTGCTATATGATATCTGCAAAAGCAGATATCATAAAGGTGCATTGATTTTTCCCATTCTTTATCTTGCGAATATGGCAGCTGATGTTCTGATTCAGTGTACAGGAGTTATTGATATATTCCGAATTCTTCCTGCAACCCATGTTATCATGTCTGGCAATGCGGTTTACACAGTTGCCCTCATTCTTTACGAAGCCAGAAAAGAAGGCAACGATGAAGCTAAGAAATTCCAGTATCCTATGTGTGCACTCATAGTATTCGGAATGGCAGAAATGTTTCTTTATTATTTAAG
This sequence comes from uncultured Blautia sp., assembly GCF_934371575.1. Classification (GTDB taxonomy): domain Bacteria; phylum Bacillota; class Clostridia; order Lachnospirales; family Lachnospiraceae; genus Blautia_A. The sequence goes on from NZ_CAKRNY010000006.1 coordinate 4,885, forward strand.
AAAATTCCAACAGACATCTATTTTGCTTCCTATAGGAACCCTGCTGTTTATCATTATGCTGATCTGGATCCAGGTTTCCCAATACTACGATCAATACATCCAGAAACAAAAGGTAATCTATCTGCAGAAAATAGCCAACATGGATATGCTCACAGAGGCCATGAACCGAAATGCTTATGAGGACATGGTGAAATATCTGGATGAAGGTGATATTAAACTTCGTACAACAGGTGTGGTTCTGTTTGATCTGGATAATTTGAAAGTGATCAATGACAATTTTGGACATGAAAAGGGAGACGAGGCCCTGAAGCTGTGTTATCAGTGTATCAGTCAGGCATTTCAGAATGTAAAAAACTGTTTTCGGATTGGCGGTGATGAGTTTGCGTATGTATATCATAGCGATGAGAAGGATATGATTCCGGAACGGCTGAAGGCGCTTGAGCTGATTTTGAAAAAAACAGCAGAAACGAACAAGCTGGAGTATCCACTTAGCATGTCCGCCGGATACGCTTATTATCAGCCTGATATAGACTTTGACTTTAAGGATATTGTAAGGCGGAGTGACACCATGCTGTACCGTCAGAAGCGCAGAAAGAAGATGGCACAGTCAACTAGTCTGGATAAGCTGTTTTCCCGTATGGGAAAGCAGTCAACTGAAGAGATTACAGATGAGGTGATCCTGCAGGAGAAAAAGTTTCAGAGCATGTCTGTGGATGATCTTTGCAGTGTGATCGATCTTCTTAGCCCGACTACAGATAATTACCCATATGTGGTTGACTTTCGGTCAGATTTTTATTACATAGCAAATCAGGCTCTTGAACGCTTCTGTATTCCGAAAAATGGTTTTCATAATGTAATTTCGAAGCATAAGGAATTTGTATATGCACCGGATTATGAAAAACTGAAAGCGGAAGTTGATGACCTTCTTGAAACAGACCGCTGTATCCATAGCATAGAGTGTCGATGGCTGGATCTGAAAAAAATACCGATCTGGATTCATAGCAAAGGGTATCTGGTCCGTGACGATAATATGAAACCTCTTTATATGATCGGTTGTGTGAATGAGATTGGCGAGAGACAGAAGGCTGATAATGTAAGCGGACTATTGGGAGAGTCGGGTTTCCGGGAGTATATGAACCAGCTGGATACTCCTTTGGAAACAGGATATCTGCTTCGTATAGGAATTGATCATTTTAAGGAGATCAATGATAACTTCGGACAGGAGTACGGTGACTTTATACTTAAGAAAACGGCGGAGTGTATTTCTGGCTGTATATCAGAAGGACAGAAGGTGTACAAGCTTGTGGCAGATGAATTCCTGATCCTGGATGTTTCTTCTGACGAGGCAAAGGATGCAGATAAGCTTTATGATAAAGTGAGAGAGGCAATAGACAGATTTATTGAAACCAATGAATTTAAAGTCATGTATACGGTTTCAGGAGGAATTGTACCATTTACGGCATTAAAGGGAAATCAGTGTTCAGAAGCATTGAAGCTGACGGATTTTGCCCTGAATGAGGCGAAGAAGCTGGGAAGAAACCGTTGTTATATATTTAATGGGGAAACCTACAGAAAATTTCTTCGGAAAAGAGAGATCACCCAGGAACTGCGGGAAGCTGTGATCAATGGATTTCAGGGCTTTACAGCTTTTTACCAGCCTGTATTTGCTGAAGATAAAAAAGTGCCTTATGGAGCAGAAGCTTTAATGCGTTTTACCTCTGAAAAATTCGGAATGATTTCACCGGCGGAGTTTATTCCTATTCTGGAAGAAACAGGTCTGATTATTCCTGCTGGCCGCTGGATGATGAAAGAGGCTATGGGAAAATGCAGTGAGATCAGGAAGATACTTCCAGGGTTCCGGATGAGTATTAATATTTCCCAGGTACAGGCCTCCAAGTCTGATGTGATCCTGGATATCAGTGCAGAAATAAAAAGAACCGGGTTGCCGCTGGAAGCGGTGATCGTGGAATTGACAGAGAGTGATCTTCTGGAACAAAATATAAATGAGAAGCATTTTCTTACAGAACTGAAGCGAATGGGAATCAGTCTGGCACTGGATGACTTTGGAACCGGATACTCGAACTTCCATTATCTCAGCGAGCTGAAACCAGAGATCATTAAGGTTGACCGCTCTTTCACTGCGAAAGCAGTTGCAGATGAACAGGAATATTATCTTCTGAATCAGTTTTGTACCATGATTCATAACCTGGATATGAAGATTTGCATCGAAGGTGTGGAAAGTGCCCAGGAATGGCTCAAAATCCGAAAGCTGTGCCCGGAATTTACCCAGGGATATTTCTGGGGGAAACCTTGTGGGTATGAAGAGTTTGTGAAAAAAATGTTGAAAGAATAGTACATCGACCGGGGAAATCCCGGTCGATTGTGTTTTGGGGAGGTTTTGACTGTTACTTGTTAAAGTAAGCGTTGTGAAATTATTCACAGTAAGATAGTATAATCAAATGAGAAAAAAAGAGAAGCGGTTTTTCTTCTTTCTGATATAAAATTGTCTTGTAAAAGGATATCTTAGCGGAGATATCTATGCCAAGAGAACGAAAATGTTACAACTTGCGGAGAAGATTGTGACAGAAAATTACAATTTCATATTGGAGGGAAAAGCCATGATTATTATTGGAGAAAAACTGAACGGATCTATTCCGTCAGTTGCCAAAGCCATTGCTGAGAAGGATGCGGACCTGATCAGAGAAAGAGCCAGAATGCAGGCTGAAGCGGGAGCTACATTTCTGGATGTATGTGCCTCAGTAGAAGAGGACGTGGAAGTGGAAACCTTGAAATGGATGATCGACCTTGTACAGGAGGTGACTGATACACCAATCTGCGTGGACAGTCCAAGTGCCAGATCCTGTGTGGCAGCCATTCCATTTTGTAAAAGACCGGGACTTATTAACTCTGTTTCCCTTGAAGGAGACAAAATTGACACGATTTTTCCAGTGATCGCAGACACAGACTGGGAGTGCGTAGCCCTTCTCTGCGATAATGATGGAATTCCGGATTCCGTAGAGCGCCGTATGAAAATTTTCTTCGGAATTATGGAAAAAGCAAAACAGTACGGCATTGCACCAAGCCGTTTACATATTGACCCACTGGTTGTAACTCTGGGAACTGACCAGACTGCACTGACTGTATTTGCAGACTGCTGCAGAAGAATCAAATATGAATATCCGGAGATCCACATTACAAGCGGACTTTCCAACATTTCCTTCGGACTTCCGGTAAGGAAAAATATTAACCAGGCGTTTATGGTTCTCGCTATGAATGCTGGTATGGACAGCGCTATCGTAGATCCTACCAACAAAAACATGATTGGTATGATCTATGCAACAAACGCACTTCTGGAGCGTGATGAATACTGCCTGCAGTATATTGATAAATTCGGAAACAAAGCAGCTGAGGAAGCCGCTCAGCCAGTACCTGCATCTCCGCTTGATGAGAAAATGCAGAAGGTTTTCAAATTAACCCAGGATGGAAAAAATAAAGAAATCGGACAGGCTGTTCAGGAGGCACTTGACGCAGGCTGTGACCCGACTGCAATTTTAAACGACGCCATGATCGGTGCCATGGCAGTAGTTGGTGATAACTTTAAGAAAGAAATTATTTTCGTGCCACAGATGCTGGCAGCAGCCAGAGCCATGAAGGCCGGTGTGGAAGTACTGAAGCCATATCTTGCAACCGGAGAGGCCGGAAGCGCAGGAACCATCATTCTTGGAACGGTTGCCGGAGATCTTCATGACATTGGTAAAAACCTGGTTGGAATGATGTTCGAAAGTGCTGGTTTCGAAGTAATTGACCTTGGTGTTGATGTGCCGATCCAGACTTTTATTGATGAGGTAAATAAGCACAAAGAAGCAAGTATTGTTGCACTTTCAGCTCTTCTTACCACTACAATGCCGTCTCTTCGTGACACAGTAGCAGCACTTCTGGAGCAGCCATTCAGAAGCCGTATTAAGATCATGGTTGGCGGTGCGCCTATCAGCCAGGAATTTGCAGATGAGATCGGAGCAGATGCTTATACAGAGGATGCAGCTTCCGCGGCAGAGTGTGCAAAAAAATATGCGGAATCCGGATTCTGTGCAAAGGCAGCAGCCGGGGAGTTTGACCAGGTTTCAGTAAAGGGCGTGGAAAGTGTAACTGCAGGTGCGGAAGACAAGGAGAAAAATGCTGAGACAACTGATGTGCAGACAAAGTCAGAGCCGGATGCAAAAGAAACTCCGGAAGATGATTCTTACGAAACTTCCGAAACAAATGGTACCTGGGTACGCAGACCGCTTCATGAGGCACCTCATTTTGTAAAGGATAAAGTGGATCTGAGCAAGATTCAGCTTCCAAAATCTGGTGAAGGCTACAAAGTAAATATGGAAGCTGCCAAAGAGAAATTCCGCAACTACTGGGCGCATAAGAACACGGGAAGACCGCTTATGTGCGTAATCGCAAGAAGACCGGAGGTGGAGCAGTACTCCGATGGAACACCTGTAGAGGGCGGTTATCTGGATCAGATCTGTCAGGGAAAATACTATAATATGCCGGAAGAACTGAAGTGGAAAGACATGGAGGACAAATACCAGAATCCTCAGAGAATTGTTGATCGTTATCGTTACTTCTGCCAGACACATGCATTCCTTGGAGAGAGCTTCCCGAATCTGAATATTGACTTTGGACCAGGCTCCCTTGCTTCTTATCTTGGTTCTGAAATCGGATTTAAAGAAGATACAGTATGGTTCAACAAATGTCTGGATGGCTGGGATGGTGTGCCGAAGCTGACCTTTGATCCGGAAAACAAATGGTTTAAGAAACATCTTCAGCTTGCAAAGGATTGTCAGGCACTTGCCGGAGATGACTTCTATGTGGATATGCCGGATCTTATGGAAAATATTGATGTTCTTGCTTCTCTTCGCGGAGCGCAGGATATTCTGTTTGATCTTCTGGATGAGCCGGAAATGATCGGGGAAAGAATCCAGGAGGTAACAGATATTTACTATGAATATTATGACCGCTTTTATGACGTTATCAAAGATGAAGAAGGCGGAAATGCATACACCGTATTCCAGATCTGGGGACCGGGCAGAACAGTGAAGCTTCAGTGCGATTTCTCAGCAATGATGTCACCGGAAGATTTCCGTAAATATATCCAGCCGTCTTTACGCAGTCAGTCTGAAAATGTGGATCATGTACTTTACCATCTGGATGGTCCGGCTGCAATTAAGCACATGGATGCGCTTATGGAAATTGAGGGAATAGATGCTCTTCAGTGGACCAGTGGTGATGCCGGTCCGGACGGAACCCTTCCGGATTGGGATGTGATCTATGATAAAGCTATTGCAGCAGGCAAATCCATCTGGGTAAAGGTATATTCCGGCGAGTTTGAGGACTGGATTCGCAACGTAGACCGAATTGTAAATAAATACGGTTCCCACAGCCTTTTCCTTCTTTTCCCTGAAATGTCCATGGAGCAGGCTGCTTATCTTCTGGATTATGCAGACCGCAACTGGAGCGATGTGAAGGGAACCTTTGTAGAGTCCCTGGGACGCTGAAACATATGCAATGCGTTAGTACAAAAACAATAAAAAAGTATAAAGTAACAGGAAGAAAATAGAAGAAAAAGCTTTTTAAAAAGATATAATTGAAATTAATACGCGGGGGAATTACAAAGAATGGGGAAAAGAGGTATTTCAGATTATGAAACAGAAAGCAATGGATGTTAAGCTTGTGGTAAGACCGTTGATCGGATGTCTGACACATACACATTTTTGGGAAGGTCCGTGCCGTGCAGGTCGTAAAGAGGATATGACAGTTGAGGCAGAGACAAAGGCTGCTGATGAAACCTTCAAAAGCTCTGTTGAAGCACTGAAGGATGTGATCAGTGAAGTGGAATTTAAGGAGCCTTTGGATGTCAGATACAATGAATCTTTTGTTGTAGAGAAAGAGATGTTTGATAAAATCGGCGAAGATGTGGACGAAATCGACTGCTTCCTTTGCATGGGATGGAGGATCCCAAAACTGGAGCGTTACCGAAAACCGGTTATCATCTGGCAGAATGGAAATGAGGGAATTGATTTCGCTGCTTATTGCCGCTCCATCGGAGTTGAAGCATATGTGGCTATGGATCTGCAGGATGTAAATGAGATTGCACATATTCTCTGGGTAAGAAAAGCAGTGCGAAATACAAGAGCACTTGTACTCACAGCCGGTTCCCAGCCAACCTTTGGAATCCAGAGTCTGATCCGTGATCCGGAAATTCTCAGACAGCGCTATGGCTTTGAGGTTATCAAGCTTCCATTTACTTCTATTTTCAAATACATGGATGAGATCACAGATGAAGAGGCAAAGCCGATCGCGGACAAGCTGATCGCAGGCTCCACAGATACACAGGTAAATACAGACTGGTTTATCAATGACGTTAAATATTATCTGGCTGCGAAAAAGATGATGGATATTTATGACTGCAATGCATTTTCCACTGCCTGTCATGAGCTTTGCACTACTGAAATCCCTCAGGATCGGAAATTTACACCATGTATGTGCCATTCCATTATGAAGGATGAAGGAATCCCAAGCGGCTGTGAAGAAGATCTTAATGCACTTATGGCGATGCTGATCATGCAGTATGCTGCTAACCGTCCGGCATTTATGGGTAATCCGAACCATGAGACAGATGAGCTTCTTAGAATCCATCATGCTGTACCGGCACTTTGCATGAACGGTTATGGAACAAAGCCTCTGGAATATAAGTTATGGGCATTTACAGGACAGGGCTTCGGCGGCAAGCTGCAGGTTGATTTCACCCAGAATGACGATGACTATGTTACTCTGGGACGTTTCAATCCTGCCGGAGATACCATGTGTATCAAAAAAGGCAAGGTGATCCGTTCGGAATATGCAGAAACCTACTGCAGCCCGTACTACTACATCCAAATGGATGATGCAAGAGAGTATATGCATAATCTGGCTGGCTTCGGACATCATCAGGTACTGATTTTCGGTGACTATACAAAGCTGATCAAAAAGATTGCAAAGGTTATGAATTTTAATATCCTGGAAGGATGATTTTTAGTGATTTATCTGAACAATGGGGCCACTTCCTGGCCAAAACCTTCCTGTGTATACGAAGCGGTGCAGGCGTGTCTTACAGGCACGCCTGCTTCGCAGTTCAGGGGAGGAAGCAATATATTAAAAAAAGATACAGAAGAGCTGTGCAGGGAGAGGCTTGGAAAGCTTTTAAATATCAGTGGCTATCATCGGATTTTTTTTACCTCAGGTGCAACAGAGAGTATGAATACATTGCTTTGCGGCCTGGATTTCGGGGAAGAAGGTCAGGCTGTTCTTGCAACACAGACAGAGCATAACAGCGTGCTTCGGCCGCTGATGAATCAATCAGTGAAAAATACACATCCTGTATGGATCATTCCCTGTGGGAAAGATGGAGCAATAACAGAACAGGCTCTTGAGAATACATTGAAGAAAGTGACAAAAACAACCGGAAAAAAGCCATCAGCCCTGATCATCAATCATTGCTCCAATGTGACCGGATATGTACAGGATATGAAAATGGCAGTTGATTTTGCCGGAAAAAACAACCTGCTTTTAATTGCAGACATTTCCCAGAGTGCAGGATGTATTCCTGTGGATGTGGATGGCTGGAATGCAGATGCCGTTGTTTTTACAGGGCATAAAAGTCTTTTTGGAATCCAGGGAACAGGCGGGTTTTATATCAGAGAGGGCATTTCCCTGAAACCATTAAAATACGGAGGTACAGGGCGAAACAGTCAGCAGCTTACCTACGAAAATGGCGATTACGAATATGAAGTAGGGACACAGAATATTCCTGGAATTACAGGGCTTCTTGCAGGGACTGAGTATATACTTCAAACAGGTCTGGACAGGATACAGAAAAAAGAAGAAATGCTTATGAAGCTGTTGTATGAGGGACTGAAAAAAATAGATGGCATTCAAATATATGGCAGTCCGGAAGGACGAAGAGGGCCTGTTTTGAGTATGAATTTCGATGGCTTAAAGGCTTCCGATGCAGCTTACATACTGGAAAGCGGATATGGGATCACAGTCCGCGCCGGGCTGCACTGTTCGCCGCTGATCCATCAGGCAATGGGGACAGAAAACGGTGGAACTGTAAGAGTCAGCATCTCCTGGTTTACCGGGGAAAAAGATATTCAGGCTTTTTTGACAGCAGCCGGACAGATCGCAGATTCCTTAAAAAAAGCAGGCGGATCTGATGAAAGCTTATAGAAAAAATTATCTGAAGGGACAAAAAAGAAAATGAAAATTCTTGGGAAACAGCCTTCAAGGGAGAAATGCGCAGAATCCGGATGGTTTGCAACGGATTATCTGCTGGATCAGCCAATAGACAGGGAGTTTATACTGAGTCTGAAACCTCTTGGAAGCTTTGTATATCTGGATATGCTTAAAGAGCCTTTTTTCAAAATAGAAAGTGACTATTATATGATAAAAGGTGTTCAGGGAAAGGATTATTTCAGAATCGCAGTTCACGGAAAGCATGAGGAGGAACTGGAAAAACTGGAAAGATTTCTGGGATAAGGAGCCCGGAAGGGAGATTGCAGGTCAGCAGGAATTCTGCTATACTGTGCATATGACACAGCTACAGGAGGCAGAAGATGAAACTGGAACGTGACAGCATTCCTCTTGATAAGGAGTTTCCTTTTCAGATATCAGAGGTAGAATTAAATCAGGCTAACAGCCACCCGGGAACCTGGCACTGGCATAGTTATTTTGAGATCACCTGGGTTCTGGAAGGCAAAGGAAATTATTTTGTCAACGGACAGGAATACACAATGGAGAAGGATGATATTATCATTTTTAACAATGTGGAGCCTCATGGATGGAAGCTGCTTGGCGGTAATATGAAGCTTCTGGTAATGATTTTTTCTCCGGAATTTGTAGCTGAGAAGATCAGTGTGTTTGATGCAGAATATCTGAAGCCGTTTGTGGAGCGGGGAAGTAATTTCAAGAACAGAGTTGGGCGGGAAGAGAAGGTAAATGAGGAAATCAGGATCAGTATCCGCGAAATCCACCAGGAGTGGAATGAGCGTAAGGAGGGCTATCCGCTGATGATCAAGGCGAATGTTCTTCGGATCCTTACCATGCTGATCCGCGCATATCAGGATGAGACCAAGTCCGGGGAAATGCTTAAGGAAAAGAAAAATGCAATGAAACGCCTTGAGCAGGCTTTCACATACATAAATGCTCATTACTGTGAGAAGATCACCCTGGAGGAAGTGGCAGCCTCTGTTTATATGAGCTCCAATTATTTTTCATCCTATTTTCGCAGGGTGGCCAATATCAGCTTCAGCGATTACGTAACACGGCTGCGGGTTAACAGGGCACGTGAAATGCTTCGGGAAAACGGGGCGAATGTAACGGAAATTGCCATGGAATGTGGATTTAATAATATTTCAAATTTTTACAGACTGTACAAAAAACATATGGGAAAAACTCCTGGAGATGAGAAGAGTAAAAATAATTAAAATTCAGGAGCGGATATGACATAGACCGATCAAAGGCTGGCATGTTAGGATGAAAGTAGGAAAGTTTGTCCTGATATGGCGGCCTTTTTAACTGATTTAAGGAGGAAAAGAAAAAATGATAAAAACGGAAAGCTATGTGCAGGAAGCAGCCGGGGGAATGGTTTATCGTCTTATCCCAGTGACCGAGGAAATTATCCGCTGCGTGATCGGAAAAGAAGAGATCAGAGAACCGGAGTCGCTTATAATTGAAAAAAAGGATTATCCTGAAGTTGCTTTTGAAGCAGAGGAAAAAGAAGGCAGGCTGAATGTAAGAACAAAAAAGGTTCTGGTTTCTTTAAATCTGTTTGACGGATGTGTGGAATGGAAGCATGCGGATGGCAGCAAATGGTGCACCCAGAATAAGGCAGATCTGACGAAAATTGATGTGGTACGTTACACGGCCGGTGGAGAGAAGCCGATTATCAATCGTGTGAAAACTGTAGATGGAGAGCGTAATTTTATTCAGAATCTGAAGCCGGAAAAGATCCGTGGGGGCTATCGCGCCAGAGTTTTCTTTGACTGGAATGAGGAGGAAGAGATTCACGGCCTTGGACAGGCTGAGGAGGGAATTTATAATTACCGCGGCCATAATCAGTATCTTTACCAGCATAATATGAGAATTCCCATGCCTCTTTTTGTTTCTACAGAAGGGTACGGAATCCTGTTTGACTGCTGTTCTCTTATGACCTTTAACGATGAGGGACGGGAGTCCTACCTGTTCCTGGATACAGTGGAGCAGATTGATTATTACTTTATGGGCGGCGGTTCTATGGATGGAATTATCCGCGATTATCGTTATCTGACCGGAAAAGCGCAGATGCTGCCGAAGTGGGCTTACGGATATATTCAGTCAAAGGAGCAGTATTATACAGCGAAAGAGCTGGAGGAAATCGTCCGTCATTACAGAGAACTTAATGTTCCGCTGGACTGTGTGGTTCAGGACTGGAATACCTGGGATCCGGGCAACTGGGGGGAGAAAATTCTGGATCAGTCCCGTTATGGAGATAATAAGGAATGTATGAACCGGATCCATGAAATGCATGCACACACCATGGTTTCCGTATGGCCAAACATGAATGCCGGCGGTAAAAATCACCAGGAATTTTTCGATGCAGGTTATCTGCTTTATGATTATGCAACTTATGATGCATTTAATGAAAAGGCCAGGGAAATGTACTGGAAGCAGGCAAAAGAGGGATTGTTTGATCAGGGCTTTGATTCCTGGTGGTGTGATTCTACAGAACCTTTTTCCGGTCCTGACTGGGGCGGCGCAGTAAAAAGAGAGCCCTGGGAGCGCTTTCAGATGGTTGGAGGCGAGCATAAGAAGTATCTGGATCCGGCTGTGGCAAATGCTTTTGCACTGGAGCACGCAAAGGGGATTTACGAAAATCAGAGAAAAGACCGTGAGGATATGCGTGTATTAAATCTTACACGTTCCGGTTACGCTTCCGGACAGAAATATGCAGCCATGTTGTGGTCCGGGGATACCTGTGCTGATTGGGAAAATCTGAAGATCCAGATTGTGGAAGGCCTGAATATGGGACTGAGTGGTTATCCATACTGGACTTTGGATATCGGAGCATTTTTCACTGTGGCAGATAAATGGCAGAATCGCGGCTGTGGATGTAATACAGATCCTGAGCCTAAATGGTTCTGGCAGGGAAAATATAATGAGGGCGTAAAGGACAAGGGATACTGTGAGCTTTACACCAGATGGCTGCAGATGGGCACTTTTCTCCCTATGTTCCGTTCTCATGGAACAGATACACCAAGGGAAATCTGGAATTTCGGGGAAAAGGGAACTATGTTCTACGATGCCATTGAGAAGTTTATTAAGCTGAGGTATCACCTGATGCCGTATATTTATTCCCTTGCAGGGGCTGTGCATTTTGAGGATTATACCATTATGCGAAGTTTACTGTTTGATTTTCCGGAAGACAGGGAAGCCAGAAAGGTGGAAAATGAGTTTATGTTTGGTCCGTCCCTGCTTGTTTGTGCAGTTACAGAGCCCATGTATTATGGTCCTGAGAGTACGCCTGTTGACCGTGAAAAAACATGGAAGTGCTATCTTCCGGCAGGAACCGGCTGGTATGATTACTGGACAAATGAAACGTATAAGGGCGGCCAGTATGTAACAGTGGAAGCACCTATTGACAGGATTCCGGTTTTTGTAAAAGCAGGAGCGGTGATCCCTGTTGCAGACGGGCTGGTTTATGCTCAGCAGGAACCCCAAAAGCCGATTCAGCTTATGGTTTATCCTGGGGCTGATGGTGAGTTTGTACTGTATGAGGATGAAGGAAACAATTACAATTTTGAAAATGGCGCGTATGCAATTACAAAGCTTGTATGGGATGACAGAGCCGGCAGGCTGAACATTGGAGAAAGAGAAGGAAGTTTCCCGGGAATGAGGGAAGCAGTGTACCAGACTGTGATTGTAAAATAATCGGGGAGTTTATATTATATGATAGCAGAACGAAATAAAGGGGTATTTACCCAGCCTCCGGAAGCAGTGCCGGATGGCAATGTGGATGTATCCGGCGGTGGAAGATGGAAAATCTGGCAGAATGCCGGAACGAAGATTGATGCTCCCATTCTTGGAAATGGAGATTTGCTGGCTGCTGTGGCAGGAAATGCAAGATATCCGCAGTTCTGGTTTACCACAAATGATTTCTGGCAGATGGAAAGTGCAGCGAACTGGGAGTTTTTTCATGATAACAATTCTGCCAAATGTGATCCTGCTGTAAGTGGCGGGAGCCCAAGACCTGTTGGACGTATGGTGTTTGACATTCCGGATATGGAGGATGCAAAGTGGTATACGGAACAGAATTTTGCAACGGCAGAAACTATAACAATATTAACAAATTTAAACGGCGAGAAATGTTCTTTGAAAAGCTGGATAGCTGCGGATGAAAATATTCTTGTGGTGGAGTTTGAAACGGAGACAGATCTGGATCTGGAATTTGATTTTTATTTTCCGGATGAAACGGGAAAAGGCTGTGACAAGGCAGTTGATATCTGGGGAAGCGGCGAGTCAGAGGAAATTCAGAATGGAATGTTTGTTGGGCTTGTGACAGGACGGCCGCTGCAGGTGAAGAAAACCGGAGGCGGTATTATAAGTGGCTACAGGCAGTTTGCCGATCATGTGGATATGCCGACCAAGGTTGGATTTGCAGGGGGATTTCTGAAAAAAGAAAAAGCAGAAGACAATGTGTCTGCTGAAAAATCCAGAGAATTCGGAAACGCTTATGACTTACGTGACAGAAGCACCAGAAGAAGAATAAAAGCCGGTGAGAAGGCGACTTTTATTTTGGCAGTGCGTTCCTGGGCGAAATGCAGCCGACCTTATGAATATGCTTTTTCAAGAGCAAGGTGGATAACAGCAGAAGATGTGGAAAATCTCCGCGTCCGTCATCTGGCATGGTGGAAAAGATTCTGGAGTATGTCGGAAATCTCCCTGGATGATCCGGTGATCGAGCAGAGATATTATCTGTCAAAGTACATGCTGGCAAGTCTGTCACGGGATCCGGATTATCCGCCGAATATTCTTGGAATCAGTACCTTTGACCGCCCTGCGTGGAATGGAAATTATAAGATCAATTATAACCATCAGTCACCTTACCTGAACCTGATGGTTTCCGGACACTTTGAACAGTCCGATCCACATGATGCACCTTATTTGAAATTAATGGAGATTTCAGACGAGATGTGTAAGCGTCTTCTCCATCATGAAGGGCTTTATTATCCGCTTGGACTTGGTCCTGATGGGATGGTAAGCGAGGCATTGCTTCTGCATATGAAATCACCGGCACTCCACGGTGCACTGAATATGATATATCGTTATGAGATCAGCCAGGATACAAAGTATGCCTGGAAGGTTTACCCATATCTCAGAGGGGTGGCTGATTTTTGGGAAAAGGATCTGGTTCTTCGGGATGGTGTTTACCATGTGGTCGGAGATGGCATGCATGAGCGCACAGATGGAAATATCAGGGAAAATGGGGTGCCAGAGGATCCGGTAAATACTCTGGGCTATCTGAAAACATTTTTTATCTGGCTTCCAAAAATCAGTGAGGCATTGGAACTGGATGAAGAAAAACGGGTGAAGTGGCAGAAAATTGCCCAAAATCTGGCACCATATCCAAAGGGAACCATTCGGGAAATTCAGGACAATCCTACCTTGTGGAAAGAAGCGGATGTGAAGCTGGAGGATTTGCTTCCCCAGGAAATGCTGGATAAAGAAATTTATTATGATGAAGGTGTTGGAGGAAAGTGGTCCTTCCATTTTCCAGGAAATATAATGCATATTTATCCGGGGAATGCAGTGGGGCTGGGAAGTGATCCAAAAGAGCTGGAAGTGGCAAGAAATACAGTGCATATTCACAGCCTGGTGGAGAACAAACTGGGTGAGCTGGAGTATAAAAAGGCTCTTGAGCGAGCTGCTGATGGGAAAAAAGAAACAGCTGCAAAGCATGCCCATTTCTATAAAGCAGGGGCATTTAATGCGTCTAATCTGAGCTGCCTGTTTTTTACTGCGGCTGTCCGTACAGGCTATGATCCGGATATTATCTGGAAAGAAATGAAGGATATGATTACTTACCGTGGAATTCCAAACGGCTTTCTGAAAGAAAATCCGCATGGAATTGAGCAGTTGAACACTATTCCGGATGCAATTCAGGAAATGATGCTTCAAAGCTATGAAGGTGTCATCCGCATTTTTCCTGTATGGCCAAGAAAAAAACATTCAAATGCTTCCTTCAGGAATTTTCGCGCATGGGGTGGCTTTGAGGTAAGTGCATCCCTTAAGGATGGGAAGATAGAGCAGGTCACTGTGCTAAGCCACAAAGGGAATACCTGCCGCGTGGAAAACCCCTGGCCCGAAAAAAGTGTTATAGTGAAATACGGTTACAGTGGACGGGAAGAGGTGTGTTTCGGGGAATACCTGAGTATTGAATTACAGAAAGAGGAACAGGTTTTGCTGTCCGGATTATAATAAGCAGGCTGTCGGGAGACTATGATTTTTATCCCGACAGCCTGTTTTATCCCCGGAATTCCAGAGGACTTTTCCCAGTATATTTCTTGAAGATTCTGCTGAAATATCCCTGGTCATGGTAGCCGCACATTTCTCCAATCTGCTTAATGGACAGCCCCGGTTCGTGGAGAAGCAGTCTCTGGGCGTGACTCATTCGCAGATTGATCAGATACCTGGAAGGTGTACAGTCGTAGAACTGGCAGAAAATTTTGGTCAGGTAGCTGGGACTGTAATTCAGGTTATCTGCAATCAGATTTAGATTAATATCCTCGCTGTAATTATTTACAATAAAATCTTTAAGCAGATCTGCAATCTGAGAAGGTGTCAGGGAAGCGGTCTGTGCATTGAATATTTCTTCATAATCATTTCCGGCAATCTGAAATTCTTTTTTGATTTTTGTTAAAGCTTCCTTCAGCTCATCCGGATCAACGGGCTTCAGCAGATAATCAGAAACCTTTAAAGTAATGGCTTTTTTCGCATATTCGAAATCTGAAAATCCACTGGTGATAATAAATTTAGTAAATGGAAACTGCTCCCTTATTTTTGTGAGCAGGGTGATTCCATCCATCACAGGCATACGGATATCCGTAACTACAAGATCCGGGCTGAACTTTTCTACCAGAGCCAGGGCCTGATCGCCTGTCTGAGCTGTTCCTGCCACCTGAAAATCCGGATCCGCTTTCTGGATTTTCTGGACAAGATTTGTGAGCAGAAGTTCTTCATCCTCCGCAACGATGACTGTGTACTTCATACTGTTTCTGCGTCCTCCTTATTTTGAAAATATCGTCCAATAGATACGACTCCATGTCCGTCAGCATTGTTTCCATATCTGAAAATAATGTCTCCCTTGCAAAAGATTTTCCATCTGAGATATACATTGACAGTTCCCAGCCCATTTATCTTCAGTTCGGGAAGTCCAGGATTCTGAATGGCTTTCATAATGTTTGCAGTAATTCGTTCTTTGGCTTCCTCTGTAAATCCGGGGCCGGTATCAGATACTTCAATCTGCCAGCTTCCGTGTGTGACAACACTGGTAACAGAAATATTCCAGGGCGGTGCACAATCGGAGCCATAGCGGATTGCATTTTCCACTATGGGCTGGATGATCAGTTTTGGAACTGGCTGGGAAAGAAGTCTTTCATCCACATCAATAGAGTAGTTCAGGCTGGACTGGTAACGAACCTTCATGCAGTACAGATATTTCTGCACGTAATCAAGCTCATCCTTTAAGGTAACGGTGGTTTCGGTAGTGCTGGTAATATATCGCATGATCTGGGAAAGGTTCCGGCACATTTTTACAACTGTCTGCGAATCCCCATTTTCAGCCAGTACCATAATGCTGGACAGGGTATTATAGTAAAAATGTGGGTTGATCTGTGTCTGCAGGGCCATACTTCTGGCACGCAGCTCCTGCTCTTTTGCCTGGGTAAGCTGTTCCATGGAATCTTTCAGATTATCGCTCATCAGCTGAAAGGCCTGATAGAGCTCTTCCAGTTCATTAACGGAAACCGGATATGCAGTCACCTTTTCCTGTCCAAGTGTATCCAGCTCCATTCGCTGGATAATGTGTTTCAGATGCTTTACCGGTTTTACGACTGAACGGGAAAGGCGGTAGGAAATAAAGATGGATACTGTCAGAAACAGCGCTACAATTGCCGCAAGAATACGAAGCAGGTTGTAAACCGGGGCCAGAACTACGGATTCCGGCTGAATGGTAAGATAGGTATAGCCGGTATAAGCGGATACGGCCTCTGCTGCATACTCTGTTTTGCCTGTAAGGGGACTGATAAGAGTGAGGGCTGAATCATCTCCCTTTGTAAGTTCATAGTAGGGCTGAAGTGCTGCTTTATATTCCTGGGAAATATCGTAGGGATAGATCAGATCGCCATTGCTGTCAAAAACATAGACGCTGGCAGCATCTTCATGGTTCTTTTTTTTATAAGTGATAATACTTTTAAATACGGATTTGCACTGCTTGGCTGTTTCGATCACACCCACGCTGCGCTTATATTGATTGTTAAAGGATCGGTACAGGGAAATAAACCACTGGTCATAGGTGGCTGATTTTGTATATTCTCTGGTACAGTAGGGTGGAGTAAGGACTTTTTTTCCCTCCAGTTCACGGGCCGCTTCGATCCACTCATCCTTTGATCCATCCGTCTTTTTGACTATAGTTGAGATGCCGGCTTCCAGAACATATCCGGAAAAATCATAGAGATTTACCTGATCTGCCTTCAGCTCGGTTCCGGAAAGGGAAATAAACAAATCTGACATATCAGAAAGCATATCGCTGGAAATGCTTAAGTTGAAGGATTTGTCCAGAATGGTTTTGGACTGATTGCTGTAGTTAATGTTTACAGATACTGCATCCAGATTGCGGATGGCGGAATCTACCTGTGTCTGAAAACTGGAATTCAGAGTGTTCATGGCACTGATCTGACTATCCTTCAGCTGCCTGGATACAAAAACATAGAAAAAAAATGCAAAGGAAAACAGAATCAGGCAGGCCAGACTGATATAGGCAAAAAAAAGCTTGGATTGTAAACTGCGTGATTTCATCTGGCAATACCTCCTGTAATTGTTTGACCGCGCTGCTGACTATATTAGGAAAGCAGATGCAGAAATCCATGTGTGAAATATTAAAATTCAGTATATCATATTTGTGTAAAAAGTACAAATAAATGGTCGAAAGCAGAGAATATATATATAAGAATTGCGGGTGAATTTGCATGTGAACATGAACTTATGTGAAAATAGTATAATGTATGGTGAAAAAAGTACAAATTGAAAGTAAGAATATCCATGGATTAAAAAGTACCTGGCTGATAAAATAATATCATCAAAAGGACAGAGGAATCAGCGGAGATTCCTGAATGAGGTAAATGCCATTTTATTAAAAGGAGGATATGTAAATGAAAAGAAAGAGTTTTGTAGCAGTGGCTTGTGCAGCAGCAATGATCGCGTCCATGACAAGCGGACTTACCGTATTTGCAGAGGAGACTGCAGATTTTTCCGGCGAGGAGCTGAGCATTCTGGTATCAGCAGGCTGGATGGATAACAGATATGATGCAACAATCGAGCGTTTTGAAGATACCTACGGTGTAACCGTTGACCTTCAGACTATTCCGGCTGACCAGTATTCCGATCTGCTTCAGTCCAAACTGGCTACCGATTCCTGTGCTGATATTTTCTGGATCCAGTCCAACCCATTTGCAATCGAGTCCACAATCGTTGATCCTGAGAAATACTGTATCGATTTTACAGGAGCTGAGTGGGAAGACCTTATGCCGGAAGCAAGAAAGGCATCCTGCGTATACAATGACAAATTATACGGACTTCAGATCTGGCACAATTCACCGGAGTATGTACTTGTTTATAATAAAACATTATTCGAAGAGAATGGCTGGGAGATACCATCTGCTTATGCAGAGCTGAAAGACCTTTGCGCTAAGATCGCAGAACAGGGAATTACCCCATGGTTTATGCCAGGCGCAGATGGATGGCAGCATCAGCTGGCGTTCTTCCAGATCGGTGGTGTTTATGAAGAAGCTACACCAGGACTTTACGATGCTTTGAATACAAATCAGGCTACATTCGCTGACAATGAGAAAATGCTTGAGGTTCTGAATGAGTTCAAAGAGCTTTCCGACGCAGGATATTTCGGAGAGGACTGGATTGGAACTGACAGCACCAACCTGGCAAATGAATTTGGCGACAGAAACATTGCAATGGCAATGGCAAACTCCAGCTACATTCAGCAGATCAAGGATGACACCGGCACAGAGGATGAGTTCGGTATGTTCCTGATCCCACTTGGTGACAACACCTGGTATCCGACTAACCCGGCTGGACCTACTATGTTTGGTTACAAGGGAACAGAGCATGAGGATCTTGTAAAAGAATTCTTCAACTTTGTCACAACCACAGAGAGCCTTCAGGAAATCCTTGACAACTCTCCTGCATACACAAATGTTGACATGAACGATGATGCAATTGAGCAGCACTGGCTGCCGGAGGAAGAAGAGTTCCTTGCAACTGTAGATGACAGTAAGAAGAGCGTATCTGTTCTGCAGACCGGTACCAAATATACAAACGATTACTGGATGCAGTTTGGTCAGGATATGGTTGCATTCTGCCAGGGCGAAATGGAAGCAAATGACGTTCTTGCAAATATGGATACAAACCGTGCAGAGGCTGCCAAGACAGTTGGCGATGCAAACTGGAACTAAATAAAGTATTCCGGTAAGAAATTGACATAATTATTTAAGCATAAGATATTTAATAAGGGTATATCTTCAGTGCGAAGGAGTGATTCCTTCGCACTGTTTGATAAAGGGGAGGTATCGCCTTTGAATAAGAAGAAAATTTATCCCCAGTGGTTTCTGATACTGCCGCTGGCTTTGTACATTATCTTTTTCCTGCTTCCCAGTATAATGGGTGTTGCATATTCATTCACTGACTGGAATTCAAGAAGTGTATTAAATGGTGTCCATTTTGTTGGACTGGACAATTTTAAAGAGATTTTCACATCAAACAAAGATTACTTAAGCGGTATTGGAAATACATTAAAATTTACCATTATTTCCAATATTGTGAAGCTGATTCCGGCACTTCTGATCGCGATCATGCTTCAGGAAGGACTGAAGGGAAAAGGACTTTACAGAACCTTACTGTATCTGCCGTCCATTCTTCCATTTGTTATTATCGGTCTTGTTTTTAAGTCTATCTTAAACTATAACAACGGTCTTCTTAATGCAATCCTGGATGCACTGCATCTTGGAATCCTGAAACAGAAATGGCTTTCGGATCTTGGCGTTGTGTGGAAATCTATTTATGGTGTGGATGCATGGAGAGGTATTGGTTATGTAATGACGATTTTCCTTGCCGGCCTGAACACTATTCCGCGATCTTACTATGAGGCAGCTGAGATCGACGGGGCAAACTTCTGGCAGAGACTTCGCTATGTAACACTTCCAATGCTCAGTGGTGCCATCATGATCAATCTGGTATTTGGTATTACATACGGTCTGAAGGTATTTGATATTGTTTACGTTCTGACAAACGGCGGCCCTGGACATGCAACAGAGGTTCTTACTACCTACGCATTCCAGCTTTATTCCAGAGGCCAGTACGGTATGTCTTCTGCCTTGAACAGTATTCTGCTTCTGATCACAGCAATTGCTGGTGTTGTAATTGTTAAAACTTTAGGAAAACAGGAGGTACAGCAATGACAAAGAAAAAAGTTCAGAATCTGCTGAAACATCTGGTCTGCATCCTGCTGTGTCTGACCGTTATCCTGCCTTTCTATATGGTAGTTGTAAACTCCTTCAAGAGTAAAGGCGAGGCTTCCCGAATGAGTCTTGCCCTTCCAAAAGAATGGCTGTTTTCCAATTATACCGAGGTTATCGACAAGGGAAACCTGATCCAGGGATTTTCAAACAGCTTGCTTTACGCACTGGTTGCAACCACTCTTGGCGTTGTGCTCTG
Source organism: uncultured Blautia sp. (assembly GCF_934371575.1). GTDB lineage: Bacteria > Bacillota > Clostridia > Lachnospirales > Lachnospiraceae > Blautia_A. The sequence goes on from NZ_CAKRNY010000006.1 coordinate 24,952, forward strand.
TGCAATGGCTGCCTTTGTAATGTGCCGTAAGCGTACCAGATTAAATGTATTTTTATATTATTTCGTACTTTGCGGGCTGTTTTTCCCGGTTAACTATGTAACATTGGTGAGAGTATTAAGCACTCTTCATCTGAACGATACGCGACAGGGAATTATTATGGTGTTTACAAGCGCCATGATTCCGTTCTGTGTGTTTACTATCCGCAACTTTGTGGTTTCCGTTCCGGTGGAACTGGATGAGGCAGCAGTCATTGATGGCGCAGGTCCTATCAGCCTGTTTTTTAAGATTATCATGCCTCTTCTGAAGCCAACTATGGTGACCTGTTTTATCCTGCAGTTCATGGGTGTGTGGAGCGATTTCCTGACTCCATTGTATCTGTCAAGCAAGAGTAAAATGTTCCCGATGACTATGGCTGTTTATCAGTTCTTTGGAAAAAATAAAAGCTACTGGAATTACATTTTTGCTGATATTGTACTTACCTGTATTCCGGTTGTAATCGTGTATATGATCGGACAGAAATATATTGTGGGCGGTATGACTTCCGGTGCGGTGAAAGAATGATCTTGGCCGCGCAGCGAGGTAATAATTTATAATTGAAATTCCTTCTAAACCGGAGATGGTTCTTTGAATTTTGAATTTGGAGAACTGTTTCCGGTATTTTTTGCCTAAAAGATGTCTGCATTTGCCAGAATGCTGAAAAATAAGAAAAAATCTGTTATCTTCATCTGCGAAGAATTTTATTATATGCAGCCTGCGGTTCCTGAACTGCAAATTGCGGATTTTGCAGGAAATGGTCCATGAAAAGCGGTAAAGTATTGGGAGAAAATGTAGGAGTGGGAAAGTGATGAGACAGAAAATTGAGAACAAAACAGATGAAAAAATGTGGAACCGGATTTGTCTGCTCCCGGTAATTGTATTGATATTGATGGCGGGAATTGATATTGTCCGTTTTGCAATTCTTGGCGATAAGACGGCGTTTATTATATTTGGACTGATCGCAGCGGTATTTATGCTGGTGGCGTACACTGCGTGGAAAAGCAGGATGCCGTTTTTGCATCTGATGGTTGCAGCGGCGGCTTTTGTTCTGTACTTTAATACTAATTTTTCTACCAGCACGTATTACTTCAATTGGATGTTTCTGGTGGAAAGCATTGTGGCGGCAGTTGGGGGAATTCTGGGAACTGCGTATATGATCTGGAAAAAGACATCAGTTAGAAAAGTGGCAGTTTTTCCGCTGGCGGCAGCAGTTCTGATTGTGGCAGGGGCGCTTGGATTTTGGAAAACCAGATATGAGGCAGCGCACAGCGCTGAAGGACAGGCCCGGGATGAGGTGTGGGCAGTTCCTGCGAAGTATGACGAGGAAGAGCCAGAGCAGGTAGGATCAGTGGAAGAAGTAGTGTATGATACAAAGGCCTATGCCACCGATGATCGGGATGTGAAAAAGAAGGCTTATGTATATTTGCCCTATGGTTACAGCGAGGAAAAAGAGTATAATATTCTGTATCTGATGCATGGAACAGGGGATGATGAAAAGTACTGGCTGAAAACAAATCCGTATAATAAAACCATGCTGGATAACATGATCGCAAATGGGGATATTGAGCCACTGATCGTGGTGACACCGACCTTTTATGTAGAAGATGACTGTGCAGATGATCTGGATCAGCTGACCTATTCTTTTGCAAAAGAGCTGCGAAATGATCTGATGCCTGAGATTGAATCCTCTTATTCTACATATGCAAAATCGGCAGATGATGAGGGATTTTCTCAGAGCCGGGATCATAGAGCCTTTGCCGGTTTGTCAAGAGGGGCGGTAACGATGTATCATTCCGCATTGTGCCAGAGTCTAGATTATTTTTCCTGGTTCGGGGCATTCAGCGGAAGCAGGACAGATAAGATTGCATTTGAAGATACCATTCAGACGGGCGGTTTTGCAGAACTGCCAATTCATTATCTGTATGTGGCAAGCGGCACCTTCGACTTCGCCCTGCCGGGGCAGGTGCAGGATTACCAGGCGCTGCTGGATATAGAACCCAGATTGCGGTCTGGTGTAAATACCTGTTTTGATGTATTTCCAATGCGGTATCATTCTATGGGGAACTGGCATCTGGCGTTGTATAATTTTTTGCAGAAGATTTTCTAGAGCGTGCAGATTGCAGGAATGATTTTTCAAACAGGCTCTGGTGGGAAGCGCGTTGCTGTGAAATAGGAGAACAGCAATGCGCTTTTTGCACAGTTGGCGCGTGTTTTTTTGCAGGTTGCGTTTGGAATCGTGCAGCCTGCTTTTTATTTGGTAGAATACGGGTAGAAAATAGCGACTGAGATATAGTTGGGAATTTCAAATTAAACGAAAATTATAGAAAATTTCAGGAGGACAACATGAAGCAGTCATTTAACGAAAACTGGGTTTGCTACAAAACAGGAGATAAAGAAAATGCATTTGCAGTAACTCTTCCGCATGATGCCATGCAGCTGGATGATAGAAGCGAGACAAGTGCCGGTGGAGTAAATACAGGCTGGTATGAGGCACAGGACTACACTTACGAGAAAACATTTATCCTTCCAGAGAAAGCGAAAGACGAGAAAGTGATCCTGGAATTTGAGGGTGTTTACCGTAAGGCAACTGTATATCTTAACGGCGAAAAAGTGGCTTATCATTCTTATGGATATATCGGATTCTATGTGGACGCAACAAAGCATGTAAAATTCGGGGAAGAGAATGTGATCCGTGTGGAAGTGATCAACCACGATCAGCCAAACAGCCGCTGGTATTCCGGTACTGGAATCTACCGTCCGGTGTGGCTGTATATTGTGCCGAAGAAGCATTTAAGATTTGACAGCGTGAAGATCACCACACTGGATTATAAGGAGCCGAAGATCCGCGTGGAAGCATGGCCGAATGCTGCTGGCGAGGTGCAAATAGAGATTCTGGAAAAACAGGTTGTTGGACAAAAGTCTGGGGATGTTGAGAGCACAGACCAGACAGATAAGGATGCTGAATGTGCTGACGGAAATGCAGCACAGCCGACCGTTCAGAACGCTGGCAAATCATCAGGCAAGATTATTGCCATGGAAATCCTCCAGACTGACGGCAAATGTTCCTGTGAAATTGCTCTTCCGGGAGCAAACCTTTGGAGCCCGGACGCGCCAAATTTGTACACCTGCCGCGTAACCTTTGGCGAGGATGTCCAGGAAGAAACCTTCGGAATACGTGTCGTAAGCTGTACTCCGGAAGAAGGCTTTTGCATCAACGGAAAACGTGTCCTGTTAAAAGGTGGCTGTATCCATCACGATAACGGCCTTCTTGGTGCCTGTGCGTATGAATTTGCAGAACGCCGTAAAATCCGCATCCTTCTGGACGCTGGCTATAACGCAATCCGTTCTGCACACAATCCATGTTCCAAAGCACTTCTTCGCGCCTGCGATGAGATGGGAATGCTTGTAATGGACGAATATATTGATGGCTGGTATATCCATAAAACCAAGTACGACTACGCAGATGAGATTCTGGATAACTACAGAAAAGACTTAAAAGATATGGTGGATAAGGACTATAATCATCCATCTGTGATCATGTATTCTACAGGAAATGAAGTATCTGAGACTGCGCAGAAAAAAGGAATTGCCCTTACAAAATCCCTTACGGACAGACTTCATGAGCTGGATTCCACCCGCCCGGTAAGCTGCGGAATCAACATCTTTTTTAACTTCTTAAGCTCTATGGGATTTGGTGTTTACAGTGATAAAAAAGCAGATGAAGCTGCTGAAAATGCCAAGAAGAAAAAGGCTGTGGGAAGTGAATTTTATAACACGGTAGCCGGAATTTTTGGTGCCGGATTTATGAAAACAGGAGCAACTCTTTATCCATGTGATGTGAAAACAAGAGATGCATATGCCAATATGGACGTGGCAGGATATAACTATGGAATCAAGCGTTACCGCCATGACTTAAAGAAGTATCCCAAGCGAATTATTCTTGGAAGTGAAACTTTCTGTGCAGATGCTTACAGCTTTATGCAGGAAGCAAAACGTGATAAGCGCATCATTGGTGATTTCGTCTGGGCTGCTCAGGATTATCTGGGTGAGGTTGGAATCGGCGCATGGGAATATAAGGATTATGCCCCTCGTTTTGACGGCGGCTGTGGCTGGGTAAGTGCCGGATCAGGCCGAATTGATCTCACAGGAAAGCCTCTTGGCGAGATGGCATATACCAGAGTTGCCTTTGAACTGGAGGATCTGGCAATTGCAGTTATACCGGTTGATCACACAAAGGATGCCCATTCTCCTTCTGCATGGAAAATGACAAATGCTATGGAAAGCTGGTCCTGGGATGGTTGTGACGGGAATGCTGCAAAAGTGGAAGTCTATACCCGCGCAGATCATGTGAAACTTTATGTAAACGGAGAATGTGTAGGAACTAAAAAGCCGAAAAATGATTGTAAAGTATTTTTCGATACAACTTACCATAATGGAGAGATCAAGGCGGTTGCCTATGATGCAAATGACAATATAATTGCAGAAAAGGCACTGACAACAGCAGGAAAAGAGACGATTCTTGTGGCAGAACCAGAGCTTGCAAAAGTAAACGCAGACACAGATCTCTGCTATGTGAGAATGCGTTACACAGATGAAAATGGTCAGACAAAACCTCTGGCAAGAGGCAGGATCAGGATTACTGTGGAAGGTGGTGAGCTTCTGGCATTTGGAAGTGCCTGCCCATACTATTCGGAAAGCTATCAGAGCAATGAGACCGATACTTATTATGGAGAAGCGCTGGCGATTATCCGTCCACGGGCAGATGCAGATAAGGTTGTTGTGACAGCAGAGTCTGAGTATGGAAATGCAGATGCTGAGATTGCTGTTATAAGATGATTCTTAAATAAGGGCTGGATAATAGATTCCAAAACCTGTATACTTCAATAGAGAGTAATTATTAGGAGGTATCCAGCCCTATGATTTCAATTGCAGTGGTAGAAGATGATCTGGAATATCAGAGCCAGCTTTTACAATATATAGAACAATACCAAAAAGAGCATAAAGTACAATGCAAAGTGGCCGTTTTTTCAAATGGCTTGAACTTTCTGGAGGATTATAAAGGGGGCGGTGACCTGGTTTTTATGGACATTGCAATGCCTCATATGAATGGATTGGAAGCTGCTGCCGCATTGAGAAAAAGAGATGCAGAGGTATGTCTGATTTTTATCACGAGCCTGGCTCAGTATGCCCTGAAGGGATACGAAGTGAATGCCTTTGATTTCCTCGTAAAGCCTCTGTCTTATGAGCTTTTTTGCATAAAATTTGAAAAAGCACTGGCGCACCTTGATCGAAATGAAGCCTATTATATTAAAGTTCCAAATGGAGGAAAAAAGGTTTCACCCGGGCAGATCGCATATGTAGAAAGTAACAAGCATTATCTGGAGTTCCATGTTCATGGGGATGTGTATCGGATGCGTGGAAGTATGAAAGAGATACAGGATTACTTTCTTGCAGGTCATTTCGGGCTGATAAACAGTTCGATTCTGGTGAATCTTTCCATGGTGGATGAATGGAAGGGAAATGAGATTAAGGTTGAGGGACAGACCTTTACTGTTTCCCAGAAATACAAGAAGGAATTTCTGGACAGACTGACTGTTCAGATGGGAAAATAATATGAAGGAAGCAGGTTTGTTCAGAATTACTCAGGCACATGGCTATATTTTGCAGATTCTACTGGCAGAAATACTTTGTACAAGATATCTTCCCCGGAGAAAGAATTTTTTGCTTCGTATACTTATGGGCGGATTGATTTTTCTGAGTCTCGCAGTAGTGATGCCAAATATGATCAGTCAATATATTTCCGGGACATTTTCCCTTACGGTATTTCTTCTAAGTTTAGGCTTTTGGCGTTTCTGCTGCGCAGCGGCTTCCCAGGAGATTTTGTATGGCTGTATGCTGGCATTGTTTATTCAGAATCTGTCTTCCAATGTGTATAATCTTATTTTATACTCTATGTTCAGTAATCCATCTGTTGGAACGCAGTTTATTCTTTCCGTTGTTTTAATGGTGTTGATATACAGCCTTTTTTATGTGCTGATCGTAAAAAGATTTGCAAAAGAAAGGCTGGATAATATGCTGAATAATACGGCATGGATCTGGCTGATTGCAGTTGGTATTTTTGTGTTTTTCCTGCATTATCTATTCTGGATTTATGAAATCCGGGAGGTATGGGTGGTATATCCACCGCTGATTCTTTGTGATATTCTGGGTCTTGGTGTGGCTCTTGGATTCGTGGAGCTGCGTACGAAAAATGCAGATAACGAGAAGCTGCGCCAGCTTCTGGAACTGGAAAAGAAACAGTTTGAAATGACCAGAAGTAATGTGGAATTTGTAAACAGAAATGCCCATGATCTGAAGCATTACATTCATAAAATCCAACGTATGGAAGCGCCGGAAGCAGAGGAACTGGAAGCAGTACTGACAAAAGTAGAGGCTTATGAGTGTGCATTTCAGACAGGAAATGCCACGCTGGATATTATTCTTACAGAGAAAAAAATGCTCTGCCAGCAGGAGAAAATCTCCTTTTCCTGCATGGCAGATGGTGTGACACTGGAGTTTATGAAAGAACTGGATCTGGCATCTTTATTTGGAAACAGTCTGGATAATGCCATTGAACATGAACGTAAAGAGCCACCGGAAAAACGTTATATTTTTCTTAAGGTACAGCGAAATGGTATGTTTGTAAGCATAAGAATAGAAAATTACTGCGAGACTTTTCCGAAAATTTCAGCAGATGGATTACCGGCAGCTTCCTCAAAAAAAGATGCTGTATTTCATGGATATGGAACGAAAAGCATGCAATACGTTGTAGAAAAATACGGGGGTAATTTCAGGATTTCCAGGGAAGGGAAGCTGCTTGTGGTTAGTATGTTATTTCCGGTGTCATAGATAGAAATAAAGTCAAATGAATGTCCGTTTAATATTTTGAACGCAGGTCGCGAAGCGACTGCGTTCATGAGCAAGTAGCAAAGCGGACCTGGAATGACCGCTTTACAAGGTGACGAATTAATATGATGAAAATGGCAATTTTGCCAGAATATCATATGAATTTGCCATCTTTTTTCATCTTTATGTGTTTTATGGTATTTTACTGTACAGAAAAACATGTAGATTATGCAGCAAAAAAGGAGACGAGAGAATGAAAAGAAAGGTATTTATCATGGCAATGATAGCTTGTTTGACGGGTATTTCCGTGGGAACAACAGGAGGGACTATGGCACAGGCAGAGGAAAACAGTGTGGAAGCTGACAGCACAGAAGCAGAAGGTGTAGAAGAAAATCAGGTTCTTCTTCCTGCCTCTGATGCTGTATTCACAGAGGGAGAAGGAGTAGGACCGGACAACGAGAAAGAGCCTACATCTTACGATGCAGAAGTGGGCATGATTCGTGCAGCAGCCCAGGGAACCGAGATCACCTATACAGTACCGGAGGGCGTGGAAGGAACTTATGATATGTATCTTACCGTATCCAAGGTTCTGGCAGCATTCAGCTCCCAGCCTTTTACTTTTACCATTAATGATGAAGATACATTTTCTGTACCTGTAGATTTACAGGTTCCGGCTGATTCACCGGCATCCTACAAGGACGATGGAGACTACGACGAAGGCAGCCTTACAGATTCCGGAAGATTTCTTATTAAGCAGAGCCTGGAATTAAAGGCTGGTGATACGATTAAAGTGACCTGTGCATTTGGATGCAAAGCACCGACCTTGAAGGGCATGGTTTTCCCATATGTTGGAGATGTTCTTCTGGCGCCAGCCGGAAGTGAAGTGGCAACCGGATATGATAATACTGTGAAAACAGTACCAGAAGCAGATCCTTCTGACCCGCTGGCTGGTCTTAACATTATCTGGCTTGGTTCCTCTGTAACTTATGGAGCACAGGCAGGCGGGCATTATTCTATGGTGGATGCAATTCAGGACAATCATCCGGGAACTGTATGCGAGAAATATGCCATCAGTGCAACTACACTGGTTAATGAAAAAGAGGATTCCTATGTTGGCAGAATGAAACTGATCAGCAAAGATGAAACTCCGGATCTGTTTGTGGTTCAGCTGTCTACCAATGATGCAACTACAGGAAAGCCAATGGGTGAAGTGACAGATAGCACAGATCCCGCTGATTTTGATGATACTACAATTGCAGGAGCTATTGAGACTATTATTTCCTATGTGCAGGAAACCTTTGGATGTCCGGTTGTATTCTACACAGGAACTTATACAGAGAAAGAAAACTATGATCAGATGGTAGATCTGCTTCTTCAGATTCAGGAAAAATGGGGAATCGGAGTTGTGGATATGTTCCATAATGAAGAAATGACAGCAGTTTACGGAACCGATCTTTATAACGAATACATGCATGATGAGGTGCATCCGTTCCGCAAAGGATATGTGGAGTGGTGGACACCGGTGATCGAGAATTATCTGATAGAGTATATTAGCAATAATAAATAATACCGGTAATGTTGTGGAAATAACGGTTCATACTATAGAACGTGAACGGTATCAAACCGGTCACTTTTAAATACAATTCTGTCATGATTGGACAACATTACCACTAGATATTGTGCTATACTACCAAAAAATGATGATGATTTTTGTGAAAATACACAAAAGTGGTTGCAATTTGCGTATGAAAATTGACAGTCTGCGCATGAGATGAACCGCGAACAGTAAAATCTGTTATAGTATCACCATAAGAGATAAGCTTAAGCGTCAGCACCGGAAGGGCGACGTAAATGATAAAAGGAGGGAGCTTATGAGCAACAAGAAAAAGTCCACAGGCTTGTGGAGAGGACTTACATCAGTCTCAGCCAGTCTTCTTGCAGTAACTGTGGGCGCATCGGCTATCGTGGATACCAATGCGGCATTTATCAATGCACGTCTTGGAATTTCCAGCTACAAGATTGTAGATACAAGTAACGGAGAGAAAACAGATTCCACTTATTTCAAATCTGAGTTCTCAAGCCTTGATGAGGTAATCGCAGCAAAGGATGCTCTTGCAGCAGAGATTGCATCTGAAGGAACTGTATTATTCAAAAATGAAGATACAACCCTTCCGCTTAATACTTCTTCTGACAAGGTCACCCTTTGGGGATTAAACTCTATTAATCCTACACTGGGTGGTATGATCGGATCTTCAGTTTCCATTGATGGGGAAGCTGGTCAGAAGCAGTATGACATTCAGACTGCACTGACAGAAAAAGGCTTCACATTAAATCAGGATATGCTGGATCTTTACAGCAGTGAGGATGTAAACGGTACATATGGAAGAAAAGGCGGACATTCCTTACAGCCATCTTTCGGAACTATGTATGAGAATCCGGCAGCTTATAATGTAGGTGAAGCGCCGGAAAGCATTTACGATGAGGATGTTCTGAAGTCAGCAGATGATACGGTTGCGTTGGTAGTAATTTCCCGTGACAGCTCTGAAGCGTCTGATTATAACCCGAATATGACAAGTGCAAATGAGGAAGACAGCTATGAACGCCCGTTGGCACTTTCTGATAATGAAAAAGCTATGATCCAGCTTGCAAAAGAGCACAGTACAAAGGTTGTTGTTCTTCTGAACACCAACAACCCAGTTGAGATCGATGAGCTGAAAAACGATGATGAAATCGGTGCGATCCTGTGGGCTGGCGAGCCAGGTGCCAATGGATTTCTGGGTGTAGCAGATGTTATTTCCGGTGAGGTTAATCCATCCGGTCACATCGCTGATACTTATGCAGTGAACTCCACATCTGCTCCGGCAATGGTAAATTACGGTGTATATCTTTACACAAATAATTCCCAGGCTGGTTCCGATGCAGAGCTTACAGAAACAAACAAAGCAGACTGGTATCTGGTAGAGTCTGAAGGAATTTACAACGGTTATAAATATTACGAGACAAGATACGAGGACGAAGTTCTCGGACAGGGTAACGCAGATACAGCAGAAGGTGCTACAAGCGGTAATGCCTGGGACTATGCAGCAGAAGTTTCCTATCCATTTGGCTATGGACTTTCCTATACAACCTTCGAGCAGAAGCTTGAATCTGTAGATGTACAGGTTGGCGGAACTGCAACAGCAAAGGTAAATGTAACAAATACCGGTGATGTGGCTGGTAAATCTGTTGTTCAGCTTTATGTACAGGCTCCTTACACAGAAGGTGGCCTTGAGAAATCTGCAATCCAGCTGATCGGTTATGCTAAGACAGCAGTTCTCGAGCCAGGTGCTTCCGAAGAGGTTACCGTTGAGTTTGATCCTCTTTACATGGCAAGCTACGATGAAGATGCTGTGAAAGAAAACGGTACACAGGGTGCATGGTCACTGGAGTCCGGTGATTATTACTTTGCAATCGGAAATGGTTCACATGAAGCATTGAATAACGTTCTTGCAAACAAAAATGGCAATGAGGACGGTCTTGTAAAAACTGCTGATACAGATGAGATCAATGCAGATAATGCAATCAAATGGAATCTTGCAGATACAGATATTGAAACCTATTCTGCTGGTGTAGAAAATCAGCTTCAGGATATGGATATCAACAATCTGATCGAGAATACCGTTGAGTATACAACCAGATCTGACTGGTCAAAGGGCTGGGAACCGATAGAGTCCCTGACACCTACTGAGGCAATGATGGTTGGTCTTACCGATCAGCTGTATGAGCTTACAGAAAATGACGGCGACGGAAGCGGTATTACCTGGGGTGCAGACAATGGCCTGAAACTGATCGATATGATGAAGCTTGATGAAAACGGCAATTATGCCGGAGCAGTTGACTTCGACGATCCTATGTGGAATCAGCTTATGGATCAGATCACTCTTGATGAGGCAATCCAGTTTATTGAAAAAGCAGGCGACGATTTCGAAAATATTGATTCTATCCAGCTTGCCAGAACTTATGCAAACGATGGTCCTCTGGGTTACACCGGTGACCAGGTTGGCGGCTATTTCGTAAGATGGTCCAAAGACCTTTCCGACGAAGACTATTACACAGAAGAAACAGACGACAAGGCTACCTACCGTATGGCAACAATGCCAACAGAGCCGATTGTTGCAGCAACCTTTAACAAAGAGCTTGTTGAAAGAGAAGGCGAGCTTCTCGGAGAAGATGGTCTGTGGGCAAATGAGAGTTCCCTGTTTGCACCAGGTCTGAACCTTCACAGAACTGTTTACTGCGGACGTAACCATGAGTACTACTCAGAGGATTCTGTGCTTACAGCTTATATGGGAAATGCTCTTACAAGCGGACTGAAGAGCAAAGGAACCATGGCTGAGCCGAAGCATTTCGCATTTAACCATCAGGAAGCGAACCGTTCCGGTCTGTCTACATTTATGACAGAGCAGGCAGCCCGTGAGAATGAGCTTCGCGGATTTATGATGTGCATGAGTAACAATAATGCACAGGGTGTTATGACCGCATTCAACCGTGCAGGAACCTCTTTTGTAGGTGCTTACAAGAACCTTCTTGATAATATTGCAAGAGGTGAGTGGGGCTATCAGGGCTGGTTTGTAACTGATATGATCAACGGTGCAGACTACATGAACTGGAGAGATGTAACAGCAGCTGGCGGCGGTGGAACACTGACAACTTCTGCATATGATACTTCTGAAATTGGAGCTATGGCAAGCTCTAAAAAAGCAATCGAGAAGGATGTAAGCTTCCAGCAGATGATGAAGAAGAACATCAAGTATTTCCTGTATCAGCTGGTACAGAGTAATGCGATGAACGGAATCAGCTCCACAACTGAGATCCAGACGGTAAGAACCTGGTATCAGAATGCACTGACAGGCGCAGAGACAGCATTTGCAGCACTTACCATTCTGTTCCTGATCATGACCATCCTGAAAACTGTTAAATCCAAAAAAGAAGCGTAATCGGAGGTGCGGATGATGAATAAGAATAAAAAATCAATCGGACTGTATCTGACGCTTGTAGCAGGCATTATTGCTATCGTAGAGGCTGTTTACTACGGTAAAGTAATGTACACATTCCAGCCGGTATATTATTTCCTGGCAGCAGCAATCGTCCTTGCGGTACTTTCCTTTGTACTGGTTGGTTTCAATAAAGTGATTACCGGTTTTATCCCGGTTGTAAACGCAGCATTAATGGCAAGCGCAGCAGTATGGAGCGCTTCCGTAATGGTAAACCAGATCGGATATGTAATTTCCGGACTGGACGGAATGGATACAATTATGAGCTTCATTATTTTCTGCAGTCTGGCAGTGGCTGGTATGATCCTTAACATTGTAGCTTCTTTCCTGCCGGTTGCCAAAGAGGCTGAGTAATAGAATTTGAAAAAATATCTTCTGGAGACAGGCGCGTGGCGACCTGTTTCCGGGATGATAAAAAGTTGGGAAAATAAACCACAGCAATTGCAATTATGTCTGGCATGAAGTATTTGTACGTGACTATTCAGAAGGCAGTATTACGTGTAACTGTAAAGGTATTGAACAGTTATATTTGTACAATGAATATGAGATTAACTGCACGGCATGCAGTTACAATAGAAAAGGAGAAAAATCATGAAGAAAAAAGTTTTAGCACTTGTACTTGCAGCATCTATGGCAGCATCCATGGCAACAAGCGTTTCTGTATTTGCAGAGGCAGCTACAGCAACTGTAGCAGATCTTCCGGCAGAGGCACAGTTCGAGCCAAACGCAGACTATGATGAGTACACAGTAGTAGAGTACACCATCGAAGACATCCAGGCAGATCTTGTATGCACAGTTTCCACAAATAAAGATCACACAGAGTTTTATCTTGAGTGCAACTTCTACGGCGATGACCAGATGACAAAGACAAAATACGATGGAAAAGAGTATACAGTAGAAGAAGACAAAACAGGCTTTATGAAAGGTGATACACCGGCAATCCTTGGCAAAGCTCTTGAGCAGAACATCTGGGTACCGATCGGTGACGCAGCAGCATCTGATGATGCAAAGGCTGACGACGCAAAGGCTGATGATGCAAAAGAAATCAAAGGCGTAACAGAGGACAAGCTTCCGGCAGAGCCAATGTTTGAGGCAAACAAAGACTATGACAAATGGACAGTAGTAGAGTACACCATCGAAGACATTCAGGCAGATCTTGTTTGCACAGTATCTGCAAAAGAAGACAACAGCGAGTTCTATCTTGAGTGCAACTTCTACGGTGACGACCAGATGACAAAGACAAAATATGATGGAAAAGAGTACACAGTAGAAGAGGATAAAACAGGCTTTATGAAAGGTGATACACCGGCAATCCTTGACAAAGCAATTGAGCAGGATCTGTGGGTATACTTTGATAATGGCGCTGATGATGCAGACGCAGCAGCTGCAGATGATGCAGCAACAGACGGCGCAGCTACAGTAGCAGATCTTCCTGCAGAGCCACAGTTTGAGCCAAACAAAGACTACGATGAGTACACAGTAGTAGAGTACACCATCGAAGACATCCAGGCAGACCTTGTTTGCACCGTATCTACAAACAAAGATCACACAGAGTTCTATCTTGAGTGCAACTTCTACGGTGATGACCAGATGACAAAGACAACTTATGACGGAAAAGAGTACACAGTTGAAGAGGACAAGACAGGCTTCATGAAGGGTGATACACCGGCAATCCTTGACAAAGCACTTGAGCAGAACATCTGGGTTACAATTGAGAAATAAGTGTTGACCATTTGGTAAAAGATAAGCTTACACTTAAAAAATAATATACAGCATTTCGGTAATTGAGGTGTTGAAACGAAAAAGGTGCCTTCGCCATGGGGCACCTTTTGCTATGTGGAAATCATCTTCTTCTGGGTTTCTGCAATTCCCTCTTTTTTTCCAGCCTCACGTCCCCGCGCTTCTCCTCGCATCTCGCCAATTTTAATTCCATCATCCATTATCATCTTACAATAATCATCTTAAAAGAATATAAACTTTTTCTTCATTGCGGTACTCCTTTGCAAAATTCCGTTCACGTACAAATATTCACACTTTACGATAGAGATGATTATTTTACTGTGGAAATGATACAATGTAGAATAAATAAGGTGAGAAAAAATAGTTAAAATAACGGATTTTTGTCTTGGCTAAAAGAAAATTTTAAGTACAGATGTAAAAATCTGTGAAAAGCAATGTAGTATCCCAAAAGGACATGTCTGCTTACGCAGACATCACAAAATATGAAAATCGAGGAGGAGAAAAATTCATGAGTATGAAACGAGTGCTTGTAGCATTCATGGGTGTGACACTTTTGGTTGGCAATGGACCGGTAAGTGTACTGGCGGAGGAAGCTGCTGCTGAAGCATCAGCGGAAACTGCAATTATAAATCTGGAAACTCAGGGGTGTACAAACCCAATTGGCGTTGACGAGGTCAATCCTGCTTTTTCCTGGCAGATGCAGTCTGGTGAGATTGGGGCAGCCCAGAAAGCTTATCAGATCGTTGTCCAGGACAAGGATGGAAACGTGGTCTGGGATTCCGGTGTGGTAGAAAGCAGCCAGTCAAATGAGATCAAATATGAGGGAAGCAGCCTGACTCCGGCAACTCAGTATCGCTGGAATGTAACTGTGACCGATAACAAGGATAATACCATCCAGTCTGAGACTGCAACCTTTGAGACCGGTTTAATGGACACTAGCACTGCATCCTGGGATGGAGCCAAATGGATCGGAGCAGGAGAGCTTTCTCTTGACGCTGCATCTAAGGCTGTTTTCAATATTTCCGCAGATGTTCAGGTAGCAGAAGGCAGTAACGCCGCATCTTTCATTCTTGGCGCTGATGACTTCCGGCTGGAAAATAAAGTGTTCAACAGTGAAATGCAGGAAGGCGAGAACTATGTCCGCGTAGAACTGGATCTGTCCGGTGTTGGCGCGAACGGCGGCGCGAAGATCAACGCATACCGCATGGGCTATGCAAAAGACGACGATCCAACCACTCCGTTTTTCACCATTGAAGATGACGAGGATCTGAATGGCCTGATCACAGACAAGAATAAAAATGAGGCTCATCATATTAACATTTTCTGTACTGCAAGTACTCTGACCATTACTGTAGATGGAACAAAGGTGGGAGATGACGTCCTGGTAAACACCATGGAAAACGGAAATACTTTCCCGAACCTGAATTCCGTAGGTTTTGCAGCAAATGCAGGTGACAGTGCCACATTCACAGATTACAAGATCGAGAATGGTGGAAAATATGCAACTGGAACCCTTCTGGATGCAGAGACTGGCGCAACCTATTCCATTTTTGACGGAATGGACGGCGTGACTGTAGATGGCAGCACAATTACCGTAAACGGCGGTGACGCAGGAGTTCTTGGATATGCAGATCCTTCCTACGCAGCTGCACCGATGGTCCGTACTGGCTTCGAAGCAAAATCCGAGATCGAGTCTGCAAGACTTTACCTGACTGCACAGGGTATCTATGATTTCTATATTAATGGACAGGAAGTTGCACCAGACGAATGGTTTAATCCAGGCTCCACGGAGTATGATTCCATTCTTGCTTACAACTCCTATGATGTAACCGATTACCTTCAGACTGGCGAAAACGCAATGGGAGCAATCCTTGGCGAAGGCTGGTGGACAGGTATGACCACCTTCGAGTGTACAAATAACAACTACTATGGAGACCAGCCAGCACTGATGGCGAAACTGGTAGTGAACTACACAGATGGTTCCAGCGACACAGTAGTAACTGATGACGGCAGCTGGACTTATTACAACGATGGTCCGGTACGTCTGGCATCTCTTTTCCAGGGTGAAAGATATGACGCTACAAAAGAGGCTGCTGTAGAGGGCTGGACTGAGGCTGGATATGATGACTCTGCATGGAATGCTTCCTCTGAAATCGAGACCAGAAAACAGTTTGCAGATTATCAGCTGGTATCCCGCTATGATGAGCCAGTTCATGTAATCCGCACCAATGACGTAAAAGAAGCTCTGGGCGAGACAAAAGAGGGCTCTGGTTCCTACATCTATGATATGGGTGAAAATGTTTCCGGTGTTCCGGTGATCACCATTCCGGAAGAGTATGCAAAACCAGGAGAGACCGTAACTGTCCGTTTCGCAGAAATTCTTTATCCGGAGTTGGATGAATACACCAGCGAAGGCGTTGACGGAATGCTGATGGTGGAGAACTACCGTACTGCAATGGTAACCGATTTCTACACCATGAAAGAGGGTGAAAACGTATTTTCCCCAGATCTTACCTTCCACGGATACCGTTACATCGAGATCACAGGTCTGGATCAGGAACTTCCGGCAGACTGCATTAAGATGCAGGTTCTTTCCTCTCTTGATGCAAGTGCTGAATATGAGTCTTCTAACGAGCTGACCAATCAGCTGTTTACGAATATTACAAACTCAACAACCAGCAACTATATTTCCATTCCAACAGACTGCCCGCAGCGTGACGAGCGTATGGGATGGACGGGAGATGCACAGATTTATGCACTGTCTGGCTCTTATGTGGCTGACACATACAATTTCATGCGCCAGTGGATGGACACTGTCCGTGCAGACTGTGGTGAAACCGGAATGTCTTCCCAGTATTGTCCGGCTTTTGTGAACTATGATCTGGAGGCAGATGACAAGATTCCACATAACGGACAGAGCTTCGGTATCACCTGGAACTGTCTGGTTGTAACCATTCCCTACAACCTGTATATGCAGACCGGAAAACTGGACATTGTAAAAGATAACATTGATAACATTTACGCGTATGTGGATCATCTTGCTTCTACTCCGATGAGCTATAAGGACGAGAATGGAGATAAGAAGGAGGATGCACGTCTGACAGGTGAGACTGGTACACTTTGCGACCACCTTTCCAGAATCCCGACTGATGGCGTGATGCTTGGAAATGTACTTTATATTAACTGTCTGGATCAGGCAGCAGTTCTTGCTGATGCTATGGGCGATACAGACAAGGCAGAAAGCTATCGTGAGACAGCTGCAACTGCAAGAGAAGCCTGGAATGAGTTTTTCATTGATCCAGATACTGGAAAAACAAAGAACACTAAGGGCGAGATCCAGGATACACAGGCTTCCTATGCAACACCACTTCGTTTCCATGTGGTAAGCGATGAGAATCTGGAAAAGGTTCTGGAGAATTATAATGCAACGATCGCAGAGGCTTCTGGAGAGGACAGCGATGGAATGCCAATCGTTCCTTATACTCTGACAACCGGATTTAATGCAACAGGAAACCTGCTGAATGCACTTTCCGATTATGGCTTAAACGATACTGCTTATAAACTGTTTGAATCTACCGATTATGCTTCCTGGCTCTATCCTGTAACACAGGGGGCAACCAGTATCTGGGAGCGTTGGAATGGTTATACAAATGAGCTTGGATTTAATGGAAACAACAGCATGAACTCTTTTAACCATTATTCACTTGGAGCAGTTTACGAGTGGATGGTAGCTTACCAGCTGGGAATCAAGTCTGATGAGACACAGCCTGGTTATCAGCACTTTATCCTACAGCCTACTGTTGGCGGTGATTTCACAGAGGCAAAAGGAAGCTATGATTCTGTTTACGGAACAATTAAGAGTGGCTGGACAGCGGTCGACGGTGTGATGACATCCTATGATGTGACCGTTCCGGCAAATACCTCCGCAACCTTGTACCTGCCAGTATCTGGTGAGGTAACAGCATGCGACGGCGTAACTGTAACAGGTGCGGCAACACATAATGCAATTGAGACACAGCAGATGGAACTGGTAGCTGGAACTTACCATTTCGAAGTTGTAGATGGCAATGTGACTGTGACAGCTGCATAAAAATTTTGATGGAATGCTCTATTAAAGAGTGTTGCATAGATAGCTTATCATAGATAAAATCCTCCGTTTTATTATGATTGAGAGATGAAAAGATCAGTACTTGGAGAGAATTTCTGAGAATCAGAAAACTGAAATTCCAGGTACTGGTCTTTTTTGCGAAAAATAGGGGTATGGAACCGACATTTTTCTTAAAACTTTTCCTTGCTAAATTGTGAAAGTCTGTTAGAATATGTATAAAATATAGGCAGATATGTCAGCATGTATAATTTTGCTGATTGCCTGACTGACATGAAAAAGAACGCCCACATGCGAGGTGACCGCTATGATTACACTTAATGATTATTTATATTCCGGAGATACGGTTTTAAAGATTTTACAGAAATATACAGAGGATCTGCGTAAGGAAGCGAAGAAGAACCATAACGAAATTGATCTGGTGCATAGTAATTTCCTGCTTCAGATTACAGAACTTCTGGAGCATAATGATTTCCTTACGGCACAGTCCCAGAAGATCCGGGAATTTTACAAATATATGGCCCATGAATATCCGTTTCTTGCCTTTACATTTAAAGGCAGGATCAAGTCATTAATCCGGGCAGAAGAGAAATTTAATGGATATGTAGTGGAATATATTTATGATTATTACAGGGAAAATGGTACCTATCCGTCGGTTGCAGAGCTGAAAAACAAGCTGAGCTGCTTCCGTGATTTTATTGCCTATCGGATCGTGGTCTGTATGCCAAGATGTCATTTGAAGCCCGGGGAAGACCAGGAGCAGGCGTCTATCCGCTATCTTTATGAGATTGCAAATGTGCTGCCAGGATTTCTGGAAGAGAGAGGTTTTACAGCAGAATCGGCTCAGGGAGTGAAATTGAGTACTTCTGATCAACTAAATGATGATGTAAAGCCTTATTACAGAGATTATATTTGTGGTACCAGTGAATATGGCTATCAGTCTTTACATATTACGTTCTATGATAACAGCTCCAGATCCTACATGGAGGTACAGCTCCGCACCCAGAAAATGGATGATACTGCGGAAATCGGACCTGCCAATCATCTGGGCTATGAGAAACGCCAGCAGGATGAGCGCGCCAGAAGAGATGTGATCCCGGAAGGGGAATGTGTTTACTTTGATGAGGCTTATGAGCGGGGAATGAAGCTGCTTTCCCTGGAATTAGCAGATCTTGATGTGAATATGTTTTCTGCGGTAAATAACAGTCTGATCAACGATGGCTGTGGATTGTTCCGAGGCAGATTGATTCTGCCTTATGAGCATTTGTCCAGGTTTCAGAATGATGTGATTGATTGAGAAAAAAGTAAGTGGAGCAATAAAGATGTTAAAGAAAAAGATGTTAATTGCTTTAGGAATGGCAGCAGTATTAAGTGTGAGCTGTGTAAGTGTGACAGTCTGGGCTGAGGAAAACGCAGAAGAGCAGACAGAGGAAGCAGAGGACAGTTCTGATTCAGAAGAAGAGGAAGATGCTGATTCAGAAGAGTCTGACAATCCGGAGATTGAAGAGGGATACACCACAGAATTAGAAGGCTGCACAAAGGTGGTTTCCTGGTGCAAAAATGGAGACAATAATATTTACGGACAGTTCTATTATCCGGAAGATTTTGACGAAACAAAGACTTATCCAGTAATCATTATGAGCCACGGAATCGGTTCCACTTCCCAGATGGTAGAGCGTGCAAAATGGCCGGAAAAAGCAGCACAGGATGGATATGTGGTTTATACATTTGACTTCTGCGGAGGTTCCCTTAACGGAAACAGTGATGTAGATTTCATGGATATGACAGTGATGACTGAGAAAGAAGATTTAAGTGCTGTTATGGACTTTGTGAAAACAAAGGATTATGTGGATCGTGATCATCTTTTCCTTCTGGGACAGAGCCAGGGAGGACTTGTAAGTGCCCTGACTGCTGCAGACAGAAAAGATGATGTGGCTGCTATGATCCTGGTTTATCCGGCGTTTTGTATTGCGGATAATGCCCGGGAAATGTATGCTTCCGCAGATGATATCCCGGAAGATAGAGCTGAGATGCCGGTAGGAACTGTGGGTTCGGAGTATGTGAAAACAGTTTATGATCTGGATGTTTATGGCACTATCAGCGCATATGACGGAGACGTGATGATCATTCATGGAATCAATGACAGCCTGGTGCCATACAGCTATTCTGAAAAGGCAATTGAGAAAGCGTATACAGGGGAAGGTTCTGTTCTGGTTCCGATTTATGGAAAAAAATCTACCCATGGTTTCGAGATGAATTTTGAAGAGGGAAGAGACTATGCGGAGACAGTTGGATTGGAATTTTTGGATGTGCATTTGAAAGAGGAAGAATAAAGGTTTAGGAAACCAAAAAGTGAAAAAACATGTAGGGCGTATTTATAGATAGTTATGAATTAAAGGCATTGCAAGGAATATTATACCGCGTACTAAAAGTTAGATTTTAATGTCTGACTTTTGGGCGGTATGTTCTACAATGCCTTTTTTATTTAAGTATATATTTTATAAAAACAATATTGTATAAAATAACTACAAATGGTATAATATTAACGAGGAATGATTCTTAAAAAAATATAAACTCCTTGCAGTACATCATATTTTATGTTACGCTGAATTCACATCTCAGGAACTCTATGTACTATTCGTAGGCGGTTCAGATCATGAACAGCAGTCTATTCATTGCCATTCGGCGAAGTATTCCTGTGAAATAAGCGTAATAAAGAAGGTGGTGAAACTTGGGTGTAAAAGACCAGGGACTACAGGAGTATCTGAAAGATAACGAACGCTTTGCAGATTTTGTGAATGGTACCTTATTTGCAGGAAAGCAGATTGTGGATCCACGTTATCTTAAGGAAGTACAAAGGAAGAAGAGAGTATCATATAAACAGTCGATTATGGCAAAAAATATACAAAAGAAAAACAGTTCTGAAAAATACGGCGAAGAGGAAATTGCTAGGGGAAAAGGTGTTTTTGAAGAGGGAGAATTCGGGGATGACAGCGCGAAGCTCATGTATCTGGAAAGAGAGCGCGATTTCCTTCGCCTCCACGATAAGCCAGGCTGTAGATTTTTGTTGGCATGTGAAGTTGAATCTGGGGCAAATTATGAGATGCCTGTGAGATGTTTTACATATGACAGCATAGAATATACAGATCAGCTAAAAGAGTGGAAAAGAAAATCCCAGCAAATGTTTTGGGGAAGAGGAAGACGTGGGAAAAAACGGCGCCGAATCCGTCGTCCATTGCTTCCGGTATTTCATCAGGTATTATACCTGGGAGAGAAAAGGTGGAAGAGTAAGTTAAAATTACAGGAAATGATGGACATCCCGGAAAACGTGATGAGTTTTTCAGCCAGGCTTCCTGATTATGATATTTGTATGATAGATATTCATGAACAGAATCCTGAGTTATTTCACACGGAATGGAAAGATATTTTTCAGCTTATGAAGCACAGCCGTAAAAAAGACGAACTGAGAAAATACGTAGAAGAGAATACCGAAGAAATACGAAAGCTAAGTCAAGAAACCAGGTGGCTTCTGGCGATATTACTGGAGCAATATGAATTTGTTGATGAAGAGGTTGTGGAGGTGAAGGATATGTGTAAGGCATGGGATGGCGCAATGCAGATGTATGCAGATGAAGCGAGAGCAGCAACGCGGAAAGAAATGAAGAAAGAAATGAAAAAAGAAATGAAAAGACAGGCCAGAGAAAAAGATCGCAGGACTGTTTTTAATATGTTTTCTCGGGGGTATTCACAGAAAGAAATTGCGGCAATTTCCGAGCTGCCGCTTAAAAAAGTACAGAAAATGTGTGAAGGGTTTATCGAGAATACAACAATGGCAGTACATACTTCTTGATTTGGATTAGAAATTACAGAATAGTAGCTGAGAAAGTATAACGAGAAAAGGCATTGCAAGGAATTATATGGCGTCTGTAAACGATTTGATTTTGGAGTCAAACGTTAGGGAGAGGCTATATCCTGCAATGCCTTTTAAAATCCTTCAAATTTATATGAAAACTGCTAACAGGTACGCTTATGCATCTTGTTTCTCCGGAAACATTTTCCCGAAGAGAAAACGGATCAGCGGTCCGCAGTACATCAGCTGCCAGAAGAAGGCTACCGGGAAGTTCATGAAAGTGGTCTGGAGCCATACGGCAACGAACTGGGAACCTGCATTTTTAAATAAGATTGTGGCAATTAAGCTCATGATCGGGCACATAATGCAGATGATCATAACAGAAATTGCAACTGTGATGGCGAAAGGTCTGTCTTTAGGTGTGACAATACGAAAAGCAAGCTTATGGGCAAGGTTATCAACAATAAAGAACTCCAGTACAAATGCAACCGGCCACATGATTTTCATTTCACCGAAAGCCATAAGAAATACCTGGTTGCTCATTCCGCCAATGTTCAGGGAAATGTTGTAGCAGATCATGGCGTAGACCATGAGAAAAGACATCATGAGAGTGAAAATAACATTTTGAAACTTTGTTTTTGGCATAAAATTGTTCTCCTTTTTTGAATTTTGGGTACAAAAAAGACACATGTGTTGTTCGTTATCAAGCATGCACTTGTGTCGTTTCCAATTTTATACCAGAGCTATTTTGTTATTGAATTGTTTACCGAGTGATTATTATACCAGATAAATGAGAAAATGCAATAAGAAAATTAATCTTACAAGTATTTCTGGCAAGCCCGATAAGAGTATGATACAATGTAAAGCAAAGGAGGGATGAACGTGGGACGCTTTTTTAATCCGGACAATTCAGCTTTTTTGCAGACATTAAATTCAAAAATATATGTTGATAAAACGGAACTGATTGATTATACAAATAATGTGTTAAATTCCGAACAGGCTTTTATATGCAATAGCCGTCCACGGCGTTTTGGAAAATCAATAACTGCGAATATGCTTTCCGCATATTACAGCAAAGGCTGTGATTCCCGGCAGATATTTGAAAATCTGAAAATTGAAAAAAGTGAATCGTTCAGTAAGAATTTAAACAAATACAATGTAATCCATCTGGACTTACAGTGGTGTACGAAGGATGCCGGAGGACCGGAGAACGTGATCGCATATATTAATAAGACAGTGGTTGATGAAATGCGAAATGAATACGGAACTGTACTGGCAGAGGAAAACTTATCTTTATACAGTGCAATATCAAGGATATATGAGGAATCAAAAGAAAAATTTGTAATTATCATAGATGAATGGGACGCACTGATAAGAGATAATACGTATAATGAACGAATCCAGCTGGAGTATATAGACTTTTTAAGCGGAATGTTTAAAGGAACGGAACCCACAAGATACCTTAGCCTTGTATATTTGACAGGCATACTTCCGATCAAGAGGATGAAAACACAGTCTGTACTCAACAATTTTGATGAATATACCATGTTGTCAGCGAAAAGTCTTGCCCCATATATTGGATTTACAGAGGAGGAAGTGCGGGAATTATGTGGAAAATATAACCGCGATTTTTCAAGCGTGAAACAGTGGTATGACGGATATATTCTTGCAAATGATGGCGCATTCTATTCGGTGTATAATCCAAAAGCTGTTGTGAATGTTATGCTGTGGGGAGAATTTCAAAGCTATTGGTCCCAGACCGGAAGCTTTGAAACGATAGAGCAGTATATTAACAGAAACATAGATGGTCTTAAGGATACGGTTATAGCTATGTTATCTGGAGATGATGCAAGGGTGAATGTGACTTTATTCAGAAACGATCTTGATGAAAGATCATTAAAAAGTAAGGAAGATATTCTTACTTTCCTGATTCATCTTGGATATTTGGCGTATAATCCGATCCGGAAAACGGTATATATCCCAAATGAAGAGATAAGACAGGAATTTGTGAATGCAACTGCAGACCGGGGCTGGTCAGAATTGCAGCAGTTTGAAAACGAATCCAGCAGTCTGCTGGAAGTGACTCTTGACATGGATACACAGGCAGTTGCAGACAAGATTGAGACAATCCATATGCAGTATGTATCTACATTGGAATATAATGATGAAAATTCACTGAGCAGTGTTCTTTCTATCGCGTATTTAAGTTCTATGCGGTACTATTTCCGTCCTGTCAGGGAACTTCCAACAGGAAGAGGTTATGCAGACTATGTATATATTCCGAAGCCAGAGTATATAGGTGTTTATCCTGCAATGCTGGTTGAATTAAAGTGGAACAAAAGCGCAGAAACTGCGTTAAATCAGATTAAAGAAAAGAGATATCCGGAATCGTTATTGCAATATACCGGAGAAATATTGCTGGTCGGCATTAACTATGATAAAAAAACAAAGTGCCATGAATGCAAGATAGAAGAATACAAAAAAGAGGTATAAAATTTCAGAATCAAATAGAAAATTATGTATAGTGAAGCTGGAAGAGCAGATTTAGATTTCTGCTATTTCAGCTTCTTCTATTAGACAGAAAGGTTTTTTGAGCATGGTTAATTGTATTTTTAATGATGTTCAGCTATTTTGAGCCATGTCGTTCATCCCTGAAAAAATGTCGTTCGTCCTTCCCTAAAATGGTTTGTCATCCCGAAACGACTGCTTGGCACAGACCTATTGAAGAGGTTAAAAAGAGTTGCTAAAATGCCGATAAAAGCAAGGAAAACCCAAACAAACTTGTAAATAATGACCAACACTTTATGAAAGAAAAGTGCTTGGTACAGGAGAAGGAGGAAAATATGCACAAAAAAGCAGGGACAAAACGAAAAGCCAAAGCAGTGGGCAGTGTTGTTCTTACAGCATGCCTGACAGCGTCCATGGGAACCAGCGCATTTGCAGATACTGGAGCCAGCGCAAACAAGTATTTTAATGATTACAATTCAGAGGAAGAAGCTCTGGATGCAGCGAGAGCGCTGAACAAGGAGCTCAGTGAGGAAGGAAATGTTCTTCTGAAAAATGATGGAACACTTCCTTTGAATGGAACTGAAAGAATAAGTGTATTCGGGGTAAGCTCTGACTCATTGGCAGGCGGAAGTGCAAACAGCAGCGTTATGGCTGGGGGTGAGAAAGAATCTTCCTACGGTATTGCAGAAGCTTTGCAGAGTGCCGGATTTAATGTAAACCCTACCTTAATGAACTTCTACAAAGCAGACTCTTCTGAGTACGGTGAGGAGAATCTGAATTTCACAGGCGAAGCAAAAGCGTCTATGGAAATGTACGATGATGCAGCGGTTGTTGTTCTTTCAAGAGAAGGCGGTGAGGGAGCTGATGTTTCAACAGCCACAGACGAACTGGTAAAAGCAGATGATGACCATAAATCCCTGAAACGCTGCAACGCACAAGATTATGATGAGAAATACGATGGCGATGAAGAGTATTTTGATGAGGAAGGCTACCATTATCATAAACATAATCTGATGCTTACTGACAGTGAACAGAAGCTGATGAAATATGTAAAGAAACATTTCAATAAAGTAATCGTTGTATTAAATACGTCGAATGCTATGGAAATGGGAAAGCTTCAGAATGATGACAGTATTAATGCAATCCTCTGGATGGGACGCCCAGGTGAAAGCGGAGTAGATGCAGTAGGAGAAATCCTTAACGGTACTGTAAACCCATCCGGTCGTCTTGTTGACGAATGGATGACAGACTTTACCACAGATCCAACCTGGTACAACTTCGCATATAATGACCAGAATGGCAGCAGCAACAAATATGTGAAAGCTAATGGCGAATCTGCAATTGCATTGGATGAAAACAGTGATAATTCCTCAATGGGAAATGATAAAAACTTCTATTTCGGTGTGGATTACGAAGAAGGAATCTACATGGGTTATAAATATTATGAAACCTACTATCATGATATTTACACAGGTGCACAGCCAATCCCGGCTGGCTATGAGGACATGAGCAAGGAAGAAGCTGCGAACAAATGGTGGGCAGACAATGTTACTTACGCATTTGGTTATGGTTTGAGCTACACAAATTTCAGCTATAACATCGAAGGCGGACTTTACACTGATGAAGCTCTGGAAAATCCGCTGGGAACAGATGTTGATGCTTCTGCTTTTTCCTCAGATGTGGACAGCCCACAGCAGTATGACAAATTGTATGTGCCGGTAACGGTTACAAACACAGGAGATACAGCTGGAAAAGAAGTAGTACAGGTCTATGTATCTGCTCCATATACAAGCGGTGGAATCGAGAAAGCTTCCCAGGTACTTGTAGGATATGCAAAAACTGATCTCCTTCAGCCTGGTGAATCCCAGACTGTAACTGTGTCATTTAATGTACAGGACATGGCTTCCTATGATTACAATGATGCAAATGGCGATGGTGTGCAGGGCGATTATGAGTTAGATGCAGGAACATACACAGTTCGTG
Organism: uncultured Blautia sp.; assembly: GCF_934371575.1. Lineage (GTDB taxonomy): Bacteria > Bacillota > Clostridia > Lachnospirales > Lachnospiraceae > Blautia_A. The sequence continues at coordinate 51,093 of NZ_CAKRNY010000006.1, forward strand.
TTATGAAAAACTCCCACTATGATCTTGGAACAGATGTAAATGATACAGCAGATGCTTATTCAGAAGTAAGTTTCAATCTGACAGAGACTGCACATCAGCATCTGGATGATTACAGCCAGAATGAAGTAAGCAACCATTTCTCCGCAGACAATGGTGTTTACGATGATTCCAACGAGAATCATACTATGTATTACAACTCTGTTCGTACTGGAGAGGTTATGGAAGATGAGCAGTACACAGAGACAATCTTAAGCAGAACTGATATGGCAGCTACTTTCCCACAGACTCCGGTTTACAATACAACAACTGATGAAGAGGGAAATGTAACTGGTGCAGAAGGCGATCTGGTAATGAAACAGGGCGCTATTGATAACTGGACTTACTACGATGCATTTAACCTGAACAACGGGTACACAGATCAGGAAACTGATAAATGGTACATTGATGACGATACTCTGGCACAGAAAATGGAAGGCTGGACTCAGGAACAGGATAATGGCCTGACTTTCAGTGACATGGCTGGTGTTTCTCTTGACGATACCGAAACCTGGAACAAATTTATGAACGAGCTTAGCTGGGATGAGCTGTGCTCTGTAATCGAGGATGGCGGATATTCTACAACTGCTGTCGACTCTGTAGGAAAGACCAAAGCAGTAGATGCTGATGGTCCAAACAACTTTAACAGTACTTATGTATGGTGTGATGAGGTAACAATCTCTTCCACATGGAATGTAAAACTGGCTGAAAAAGAGGGACGTATCATGGGATGCCTTGGTATGTTCAGCGGTGCAACTGGCTGGTATGGACCTGGAATGAATATTCATCGTTCCCCATTCTCTGGAAGAAACAATGAGTATTATTCTCAGGATGGCATTCAGGGTGGTTACATGGTAGCTGCAGTTGTAAAAGGTGCTGAGTCAAAAGGACTTGTATGCTATGTAAAACATCTTGCATTTAACGAGCAGGAGACCTGCCGTGATGGTAAAGTCCTCTTTGCATGGATTGACGAGCAGACAATGCGTGAGAATCTGGCAAAAGGCTTCCAGATGGCACTTCAGGAGGGCGGTTCTTCCGCAGCAATGACAGGATATGCACGTATTGGCGGTATCCCGAATACATCAAACTACGATCTGATCACAGAGATGCTTCATGATGAGTGGGGCTGGGATGGATATCTTGTAACAGATGGTTATATCGGATGGCGTGAAGCTACCGAACTGGATATCATGGTTCGTGCAGGAAGTGAAATGCAGCTTTACACAGCACCATTTGTTGAGGAGCTTTCAGGTGAATGGGATGCTGAGGCAAACAGTGTAAGAATTACACCAACAGAGGGTGACTCCTATATCAGTAACCTTCAGTACTATTATGTAAGAGAAGCAGCAAAGACAATTCTGTATCAGACAGCAAACAGCACAAACAACCAGAATGGATTTATTAATCTTACTCTGGCAGATGGTGAGTTTACAGCAGAGCAGTTTATAACTGCTGATGGAATAAGCGTTGCGATTGATGCAGAAACACTTGGAGATTCTACTGCAGTTTATAGTATTGTAGATGGAACACTTCCGCAGGGGATGGAACTGGATGCTGCAACAGGCGCCGTTACAGGAAAAGCTGAGGAATACGGTACATTCACATTTACGGTAGAAGCGGTAATTGATACCTATGTAAGAAAAAATGCGACATATACAATGACAGTAAATCCTGCATTTTATATTGATGAGGACTGGGATGCTCTTGATGATGCACAGGTTGGTGTTGCCTTTGAGAGCCGTATCGAGTCAGATATCTTCACAACTGAAGATGGAAGATATGATGAAGTTGTTTACAGTGTAGAATCTGGAACTCTTCCAGCTGGTATGGAACTGAGTGCTGATGGTGCGATCACAGGAACACCGGAAGCTGCTGGAATCTATGATGTTGTAGTAAAAGCAAATACATCCAAAACAACAACCAGCACCAATATGTTTGGCATGGAAATGGAACAGACTGAGACAAATGAGGGAACTTACGCAATCCGCATCATTGTAAAAGATGAAAATGGTGAACTTCCGGCGGAGGCACAGGCAGTATTAGATGCAGAAGCAGAGGCAGCTGCACAGGCAGAAGCCGAAGCTCCGGCAGAAGGTGAAGTACCAACAGATGCAGAAGCACCAGCAGATGCAGAAGCGCCAGAAGGCGAAGCACCAGCAGAAGCAGAGGCACCAACAGAAGGCGAAGCTCCAGCCGATACTGAGGCGCCAACAGAAGGTGAAGCACCAGCAGAAGCAGAAATTCCGGCAGAATAAGTAACTAAATTATCAGGACAACAAACTATAAATTAATAATTGTAAGCAGGGAGCCGCTATACCCCGGCGGCTCCCGGAAAGGATTATTCCACTATGAGAATGAAATACAGAATGTTATGTGCGGCAGCTGCATTAGGTGTTATGACACTTGGCAGCGCTGTAAACGTATCTGCCGAGACGGCAACTTTTTATATGGATGCAGAGGGCTCTGAAGTTTATGACACCGTAGACTTCGAAGGTGAAAGCCGTATCACGCCACCGGAAACTCCGGAAAAAGAAGGATGCTATTTCGCAGGCTGGTATCTGGATTCCGACTATACCACAGAGTACAAAGAGTCCACCAAGCTTTCCGGCGACCAGAATATTTATGCAAAATGGCTGAACGAATATACTTTTGAAGCAGAGTACACACAGCTTACTGATCTCCCGGAGGATGATATTACAGCTGAGTTTGGAAACAAGATCGGTTATGGATATTCCAATAACGTAAGCGGCCTGCAGCTGATCCAGGCAGAAGGCGATTCTGGATGCGAAGCAAGCAACGGTTACTATGTATCCTCTCTTTATTACAATGGAGCTTATCTGGAATTTAACATAACATCTGACAAAGAAGTAGATGACGCAGTTCTTGTTTTAAGACTTTCTTCTGAATATTATGACATGAACCTGACCGATTCCACATTCCTGGTACAGGTAAATGGAGAAGACGTGAAATACGGTGAGATCGACTTAAGCGGCGCAGTCACAGACATGTCTTCCATGAGCAAACGTCCTTTTACCGATTTCACAGTATCTGACGCCGTTCATCTGAACGAGGGTGAGAACACCATCCGTCTGCAGGTAAACAACTCTGAAAAACAGGGTACAACAGGAACCATGAATGCAGCGGCACCTATGGTTGACTGTATTTATGTAGACACAGACGCTGCCCTTACATGGGAGCCATTCACATCCAACACAGGAGATGTTGCAGAATAATGAAACAGACAGAAATGAAAAGCAGAAGGAGCACCGGTTACTGGCTGCTCCTTCCGGCAATTGGATTTGGGGCTGTGGGTATGGCAGCCTATATGAAATATGGAATTACGGAATTTACTCCGACATTATCAAAAAGTGCAGTAGCTGCTTTTGTGTTGGGAATTGTATTCTGTGCGTTTAGTCTGATCAGAGAATATAAAGTGATTAAATTCCTGGGCTATCTTGCTTTTCTCTATGCATGGATTGAAAGCCTTTGCGCCCAGGCAACCTATATTGCAAACGTATTTGTAAGTATTGACGGAAACAGTTTTTCGGCAGGATTTCTTGCAACCGTGATCTGCTCACTGATCAGTGCAGTTACAGCATTGCTTTCCGTTATTCTGGACAAACGCTCCGAACAGGCAGTGGTAAGTCAGGAAGCACAGAATTGATATAAGGAGACGACATGAAGAGAAAATATTCCGTAAAATTATGGGAAAGAATGAGCTGTGTATCTTTATCCTTGCTGGTTCTGGCATATGCGGGGTACGGCACAGCAGCTGCAAATGCAGCATCCATTAACAGTGCGCTGGGGGTTTCATCTGGCACAAAAAGCGGGGCATCAGGCGAAAACATCTATTATGCAAGTGATTATGACAATGAAGAAGATCTGACTGCATATCTGCAGGAAACCGGTACTTTGCTGGAAAGTGAAGGAATGGTTCTTTTGAAAAACGAAAATAATGCACTTCCGCTGGACAAAGATGAGGGAGTGAGCTGCTTCCTTTCCGGTTCCGTGAAGTTTAACTATAGCTCTTCCGGTTCTTCCGCAGCAGAGACAAGCGGCTATCCTACCTTGAAGGAGGCATTGACCGACAGTGGATTATCTGTGAATGACACTCTCTGGAATTTTTATACAGAAGGAGACGGAAAAAACTACGGACGTACAACAATGGGAAACACCTATCTGATCAACGAAGCAGGCTGGGATGTATACCCCTCTGATGTAGTGGATTCTGTAAAAGAGTACGGTACTGTTATAGTAAATATCGCCAGAGACAGTGGTGAGGGAAAAGATATCTCCACTGTGAAAAGTGATGGTGAGGATGGCAGTTATCTTTCACTTTCCGCACAGGAAAAAGAGGTTCTGCAGCAACTGACCAAAATGAAAAAAGATGGAACGGTAAGTAAAATTATAGTTCTTCTTAACGCTTCTGCAGCAATTCAGCTGGACTTCCTGGATGAATCCGACATTGATGTGGATGCATGTCTGTGGGTTGGGAATGTAGGAAGCAGCGGTATTTACGCCATTGGAAAGGTTCTGACAGGTGAGGTCGCACCTTCAGGTAAGCTTTCTGATACCTATGTAAAGGACAATTTTTCATCTCCTGCAATGGCTTCCTGGATGGAAAACCAGTACAGCAGTTTTTCCCAGAAATATACAAACGGTGCTGATTATAACCTGAACAGCACCCAGGAAAACTATGCTGCATACGTGGAAGGCATTTATGTAGGATATCGTTATTACGAAACACGTTACGAAGATTATGTAATGGATACAGATAATACCGGTGATTATGAGTACGGTGAGACTGTTGCCTATCCATTTGGACATGGACTTTCCTATACTACATTTGAGTACAGCGATTTCGAAGTAACGGAGAACGAGGATGGAAACTTTGATGTAGCGGTAACCGTAACTAATACAGGCGATGTGGCTGGAAAAGAGGTTGCAGAAGTTTACCTGCAGAAGCCATATACCGAATATGACCAGGAAAACGGAATCGAGAAAGCGTCCGCAGAGCTGGTTGGATTTGCCAAAACCCAGGAACTGCAGGCAGGTGATTCAGAAACCCTTCATATTACAGTGGAAAAAGAGCGGCTGAAATCTTATGACTCTAACGGCTATCAGACCTACATCCTGGAGGATGGAGATTATTATCTCACTGTTGGTGAAGATTCCCATGCAGCGGTAAATAATATTCTTGCAGCTAAAGGATATGACGAGAAGAGCACAGATGGCCGTATGGATGCTGACGGTAATGAGGATATGGTATATAAGTGGACAAATGACAAACTTGACAGTACCACTTATGCAGTATCCAGCCAGACTGGAACTGAGATTACCAATCAGTTTGATGATGTTGACATCAACCGCTATGAGGGCAGCGGAGACAATGAGATCACCTATGTTTCCAGAAAAGACTGGGAAGGAACCTGGCCGAAAGAGGCAGTTACTTTATCTGTAGCAACAGAGCAGATGGCAGAAGATCTGACAAGCAACAAAGCGCTTCCAGAAGACGGCTCCGAAATGCCGGAATATGGAAAAGACAATGGACTTACCCTGGCTGCACTTAGAAGTACTGAGGATGAGACAATCGCTTATGATGATGAGCGCTGGGATGACCTTCTTGATCAGATGACATTTGAGGAGCAGTCCAATCTGCTCACCAGTGCACAGATGAATACAGCAGCTGTTGCTTCTGTTGGAAAGCCTGCAACAGCAGAAAATGACGGACCGACAGGTGTGGCAAATACTACAACCGGAACTTCCCTTCCAAGCGAGGGAATCTGGGCATCCACATATAATACAGAACTGATCGCGAGAGCTGGTGATGCTATTGCGGAGGATGCACTTGCAGCAGGTCTTACTGGTATGTATGCCTGTGGTGTGAATATTCACAGAACTCCATTTGACGGTCGTTCCCATGAGTATTTTTCTGAGGATCCTGTCCTTACCGGAATTGCAGCTATGAATGAAGTACAGGGAATGCAGAAAAAAGGTGTGATCCCGGCAGTAAAACATCTTGCCTTCAATGAGGAAGAGACAAACCGAAATGGTATTGGAATCTGGCTGAATGAGCAGGAAGCCAGAGAGATCATGCTTCTTCCATTTGAGTATGCCCTGTCACCGAAATATGGAAATTCCCATTCTGTAATGACTTCCTTTAACCGCGCCGGAACAAGATGGACTGGTGCAAATGACAATCTTCTTCTCAATGTAGTTCAGGGTGAATGGGGATTTGATGGTTACAACATTACAGATATGGCAAGCTCAAACGGAGCTTACTACATGACTTACCAGGATGGAATCCTGTATGGAACAGATTGCTTCCTTGGATCTGGAACAGCTGATTCCCTGAAAGATTTTAAAGATAATGGGGCATATGCCCAGAGAATGAGAGATGCATCCCACAGAATTCTCTACACAGTAGCAAATTATAGTGCAGCAATGAACGGACTTGGTGTGGAAGATACCGTAGATGTGTCTATGCCGGCCTGGAGGATTGCACTTCTGGCACTGCTTGGAATTCTGGTAGCATTATCAGCTGTGTCAGCTGTGATGTATGGAATCAGCTGGAAAAAACAGCGTGAAACTGTTATTACTGTAAAATAGAATATGACTGTATACGGTTACAGTGCAGAACGCGAAAAGCAACCAGTGTAGTTACTGGTTGTGGAGTGGATAGTAATCCAGCGTACAGCGTAAATAGCGGCTTCGGCCGCTTTTTGCGTTGTCATTTTTTGAGGCTTTTTGTATAATAAGAATAGATTTGACTATGTTGGGGATAAGGAACTGAAGGTATGGAAATAGGAAAAAGGGTTATAGAAGAATTTATAGGATTTTTGCCTTATATGCTGGAAGCAAGGTTTATTATGCAGCTTGCGGCAATTGCGGTGGCAGCTGTTATTGTGTTGGGACCGACCGATTTTACCAGGAGAAAAAGTGTAAGAAAAAAACAGAGAAAAGAGATTTGTATTTTTATAGTCCATGCAGTAGTGGCATTTTTGTTTCTTGCAGCATCAGATATGTTTTTATGGGTGGTGTCAACTACAGTATTGAGATCCCTGAAGGGAATTAATTTTTCCCTGGCAGTTTTATGCGGGCTTTGTATTTATGGGGGATTGCAGAAGCGTTACCAGCCAAAAGTTCGCTGGACTATGGTGTGGGTTTTGTTTGCTACTTGTGTGGTGATGATGGAATGGAGTGCTCCTGGAGTTGTGAAAATAGTAAAAAGTGCAACTCATATTCCTGGTGGGGCAGTGGATGCTTTATCTAATATTCTGATTTTGTTTTTTGCAGTCTTTATTCGTAAGCTGTTACTTGCACATTATGATATATCCTGGCTTCATATGGTCCTTACATGCATAGAAGCTGTTATGGTTTCTATGTCAGCTATGATTTATGAGGTGGTTTTTACAAATAATCCGGAGATTAGAATTACAAGTGTGAAAATGTATATGGTTTTTATTTTTACCCTGATGTATGGTGTGAATCTTCTTACTTATACCTTTTCCTATCTCATTGCCAAAGACCGTCAGCAGCTTCTTGATATGCAGATGTTAGAGCAGAAGCAGGAAGCAGAGCTGGAACTGATGAGGCTGTCGGAGAGCAATCTTCAGGAACTTCGGGAGATACGCCATGACATTAAGAATCACTGCCTGTATATGAGAAATATGCTTGAGGAAAAACAGTATACAGAGTTAAATGATTATTTCGAGAAGTTTACCGGGAAGTTTACGGAGCAGCTTTTCCGTAAAATGGATTATGGAAACAAAATGGTAAGCGCCATTATGAATCTGGAAAATGGGAAGGCAGCAGAAAACAATATCCAGATCAATGCCAATGTGGTGATTCCAAAGAAACTGCCCTTTGATGAAAGTGATTTCTGCAGTCTGATGATGAACCTGATCGATAATGCCCTGGAGGAATGCGTACGTACAGATGGGGAGAAAAAAATCAATGTGATCATGACTACAAGAGGGGAAGATTACTTCTATTTCTGCGTAACCAATCCTACCAATAAGAGCCAGAAAGAAATTGCAAGGAAAGGCTTGGAGACAAGCAAAGAGGAGCGGAAGCTTCACGGTTATGGAATTAACATTGTGAAAAAAATAGCAGAAAAATATGACGGTCATTTTCACTATTATGTGGAAAATGGTATCTTTATAGCAGAAGTGATGATGAACATAAATTTGGGAAAAGGGGAAAAGTGATATGAGTGATTCTATGACGATTGCAATCTGCGATGATGAAAAAATAGCAATTTCCATTGTTTCTGCTTCTGTGGAGGCTCTTTTTACCAGCAGGGGTATTCCAGTGAAAATTGAGAGTTTCACTTCTCCAGGAAAGTGCTTTCAGTACATCAGCCAGAATCCAGTGAATCTGGTGTTTCTTGATATTGCAATGCCGGAGGAGGACGGAATCGAGCTTGGCAAGCGGATCGTGGAACTGAAAAAGGAGAACAGGCCAGAAATCGTTTTCGTATCCAGCAACCAGGACAGAGTGTTTGATTCTTTTGCAGTTCAGCCTTTTGGATTTGTGCGCAAAGATCAGTTTATGAAGGATGTTTCTTCTGTTCTGACTCGCTATATGGAGACGCGGATCATGAGCGGAAAAAAAGGACACCGGCTGGAGATTCAGGACGTAAGCGGAGTTTCAGTAATAGAGACTTCTGACATTAAATACATAGAAAGCTTTCGGAATAACCAGACCGTTTATTTGAAAAATGGAGAAAATGTGATCCTTCATGCGACTATGGACAAGATTATGGATAAGGTGCAGGAACTGGATTTTGTGCGGGTGCATAAGGGGTATATTGTGAGTCTGGAGAATATTAAAAAGTTTAACCGTACGGAGGCGGAGCTTTTCAGCGGAGAGAAAATACCAGTTGGAAGAGCTTATTATGGACAGGCGGCGGAGGCGTTTATGACGTATATCCGGCTGCATGGTGTGGTGGGGATTGGATAAAGAATTACATATTGAAAAGAGATAAGAAAGCAAGGGAATGTAAAAACAGTAGTTTTGCGAGCCCTTGCTTTTTTTGTAATAATCTAAAGCCTATGTTTGTACGAAAATTGATGGTTATCACCATAATAGACAAAACTTACAGCGGATGGGGAGGTTTGTTATTCAAAATATGGTTTGCATAATTTTATCTGCACATTTTTTTATCTTTCGTGCTATTTGCGCCAGATTTCTTACACTTTACGTTTTAAACGAAAATAAAATTTTCCCGATGTTATAATGAATCCATAATATAGATCATGCTGTCCGCTGATTTTGCCAGAGGGCTGCTCCTGGGAGAGGGAGCGCTGGCGGAATCGTGAACGTTGGAAGGCGGCAGCAGAGCAAAAACGACAAATGGAGGATGAAGGTATGAAAACAAAGCAGGCTGTAAATCCGTACCTGCCAAGCTGGGAATACGTGCCGGATGCGGAGCCGCATATTGTGGATGGGCGTGTATACATATATGGTTCTCATGATCTTTTTAACGGCTTGAATTTCTGTCTGGGCGATTATGTATGCTGGTCAGCACCAGTAGACGATCTGGGCAACTGGCGTTATGAGGGTGTTATTTTCAAAAGAGAGCAGGATCCGGCAGCGCCGAAGATCCGTCTTACAAATGGTCTGGCAGCACCGGATATGATCCAGGGACCGGACGGAAGATTTTATCTTTATTATTTCATGGGCGGCACCAAGATGATCTCTGTGGCTGTCTGTGATAAGCCGGCAGGCAAATATGAATTCTATGGTTATGTAAAATATGCAGACGGCACTCCTATTGGAAAGAAAGAGGAGCCGCTGCAGTTTGACCCGGGCATTTTTATGGATGACGATGGAAAGCTGTATCTTTACACAGGCTTTGCCCTTCAGGGAAATCCCCTTCTGCTTGATGGCTCCAAGCCGACTGAGCACGGTGCAATGTGCTTCGAGCTGGATCCGGCAGATATGCTTACTGTAAAAATGGGACCGAAATACATCGGAATTGCCAGTGAGAAAGAAGCACCAGGAAGTTCTTATGAGGGACATCCCTTCCTGGAGGCAAGCTCCATGCGTAAATTCAATGGAACCTATTACTTCATCTACAGTTCCCTGAACAGCCATGAGCTTTGCTATGCAACAAGCGATAACCCTACAGAGGGCTTTGAGTTTGGCGGTGTGCTGGTCAGCAACGGAGACATCGGTCTCTCGGGAATTACAGATGTGAAAAATGCAAGAAACTGTACCGGAAACACTCACGGAAGCCTGATTGAGATTAATGGAAGCTATTATGTTTTCTATCACAGACACAGTAACCGTAAGCAGTCTTCCCGTCAGGCCTGTGCAGAGCGCATCCGCTTCGAGAATGGCAAATTCTATCAGGCAGAGATGACCTCCTGTGGTCTGAATGACGGACCGCTTAAGGGAAAAGGAAACTATCCTTCCTACATTGCCTGCAACGTATATGGCAAAAAGGGAACCCGTTTCCTGAGCATGATCAAGCATTTCAAGTCTGGTCATCCATATCTGACACAGGAGGGAAAAGACCGTGAGCAGGGTCCTGACCAGTATGTGGCAAATATGTGTGACGGAGCTGTTGCGGGCTTCAAGTATTTTGACCTGCGTGAGACTTCAAAGGTTCGCATTAACATTAAGGGAAAAGCAACTGGAGTTGTTTATGTGACTACAGAGGAAGGCGGCAAGCCAGTGGCAAAGATTCAGGTAAAACCTTGCAAGGAGCAGCATGGCTTCGGGGCTGACCTGATTGGACTTGGCGAGAAAGAGGCACTGTATTTCAGTTTTAAAGGAACCGGTGCATTTAATTTTATGTCATTTGACCTGAAATAAAGAAAAGGATACCCAGGAGGCGAAATATTTGAACATTACTAATTTTGCAAAAAAACTTGCAGAAAAGCCGGTTTTTAAAACAAGAATCAAATCCGATCAGGTGAAGCTTCCGGAGATAGCCATTGGATATTTTCTGGCACCTTTTTGCGCCATGTTTGCCAATGCCATTTTCGGTGCTTATCTGAATCGTTATTATGTGGATGTACTTGGCTGGACGAAATTCGGAGCATTTGCCACACTTCTGCCAATTGTATCTGTGATTTTCGTAGTTCTCGGAAATCTGATGATCGGACAGTGGATCGACAACACCAGAAGTACACAGGGAAAAGCAAGACCGTACCTGATCCTTGCAGCTCCTATGCTGGTTGTGGCGATCATTCTTATGTTTATGACACCAACAAAGGGCAATAATGCAATTCAGATGATCTGGATCGCAGTGTCCTATAACCTGTACTATGCACTTGCATATCCATGTTTTTACTGTGCACACAGCTCCATGGTCTCTCTTTCTACCAGAAATTCTGAGAGCCGCGGACTTCTTGCAACACTTTCAAATGCAGCAATGGTTGCTTCTGCCGGAGTTGGAGCCAGCATTGTAGTGCCGATCCTTCTTCAGAGCTTTCTGTTTGTGACAAAGGACGGCGGAATTGATGTGGATGCAAGCTATTCACACTGGAGGATTATTTCCATAGTTCTTTGTCTGGTAAGTGCATTTGGCTGTATGCTGGAATATTATTTTACCAGAGAGCGTATTACAGAGGAAACCATCAATCTGAATGTAAAGGAAGAGAAGATGCCGCTGAAAAAACAGCTGGAAGGCTGTATCCACAACAAATACTGGTGGATCATCATTCTCTATTTCCTGATTTTCCAGTTTGGCCAGCTGATCAAAAACAGTTCCATGAGCTTCTATGTAAGATGGATGTTTGACAGTGTAATTAATTCTGCAAATCCGGAGCAGACTTCCGGAGCATTAATGTCAACACTTGGTCTGGTTGGTGGAATCCCAACTGCAGTGGGCATGTTGGTGGCATGGCCCATCGCCCGTAAGCTTGGAAAGAAAAGAGCCGTTGTTACAGGACTTTGTTTTTCTGTTGTAGGCGGTCTTGTCTGCTTCCTGAATGTACACAGCTTCGGAATGGTTGCTGCAAGTATGGTACTGAAAGGAATCGGAAGTATTCCGGCAATGTATGTAACTATGGCACTTCTTTCTGATGTGCTTGACCATCTGGAAGCGAAAAATGGTTTCCGAAGTGATGGATTTACAATGTCTGTGTACAGCTCCATTATGGTAGGCTTAAGCGGACTCTGTATCGGTGTGCTGAACAGTCTTCTTACCTTTGCAGGCTACAGCAATACCGGCATTGCCTGCAATCCGCAGACTCTGGAAATTGTTGAAAATGTGGCAAACTATACAGGTCAGATCGTCTACCGTCAGATGGGCGGCGTGGAGCAGGTGCTTGCATTTGCATTTTTGGCGGCAGATGTGATCACATATGCAGTTGTTATCATTCTCATGAGCCGTCTGGATGTGGAAAAACACATTGAAGAGGATCAGAAAAAGATCAAAGAGAATCAGAAGAAAGCAGCTAATATCTAATTGTTTCAGAACCTGTTTCCTGTTATACTATTTTTAGTTAACACAAGTGATTCCGGCTCTCTGGTGCAGTGTCACTGTGCCAGGGAGCCGTTTTAGCCGAATTAACTGCGAAGAAGCTATTCGGCTATGAGAAGACAGCAAAGAGGATTGGAATATCCGTCTGATTGAATAAGATAGGTGAGAAATAATTATGATAAGAATTGCAATTGTAGAGGATGACAGGCATGACCGGGAGGCATTGAAGAAATGCCTGAGTCGTTATGAAAAAGAGAACCAGGTGAAGTTTTCCGTAACAGAATTTCAGGACGGAGAGGATATTGTAACCGATTACACTGCCAGCTATGACCTTATTATTCTGGATATTGAGATGGCGTTTCTCAATGGGATGAAAGCAGCAGAAAAAATCCGCGAGCTTGATACAAATGTAATTATTATTTTTATTACAAACATGCCTCAGTATGCTATTCAGGGATATAAGGTAAATGCGCTGGATTATATTTTGAAGCCAATTTCCTATTTTTCATTTTCGGAGAGTATGGTAAGGGCTCTGGCAAAGGTGAAGACACCTGAGAAGGAGTACATTACCATTGTTCTGAAGGGCGGTAAAAAGAAGCTGGATGTAGCACGGATCTGTTACGTGGAGGTTCAGGACCATGTGCTGATCTACCACACTCTGGATGGGGATTTTGAGACAAAGGGCACTATGAGGGATACAGACAATCAGTTTGATCCTAAGAAATATTTCCGGTGCAACCGCTGTTATCTGGTAAATCTGGAATTTGTAGAGACTTATCAGGGCAGTGATATCATGGTGAACGGCGATACGATCCAGGTGAGCAGAAGCAGGCGGAAGCCCTTCCTGGATGCCCTGAATGAATATATGAATGAGGTGGGGAAATGAGAGGTACGGTAGTCAACACTCCCGGATATTATTATGCCATTTCCTACTGGCTTTCTGCACTGGTAATGATTCTTGTGCAGGGACGCGGGAAAAAAGACCTGTGGAAATATCTGTATGGGGTTCTGAGCTTTATCAGTATTTTTACAGTTATGTTTTTTACAGATGGAATAAAGCAGATGTTCTTCATGCCTCTTATGATATGCGTTTTTTTACTGATGCTGCTGTATATTAAGATGGCAGGAGAACTTCCATGGCGTGAAACCGGATTTTTCTGTGCGAAGGCATTTATCAATGCAGAATTTGCAGCCTCTTTGTGCTGGCAGGTTCATTATTTTTATACAGGTGATTTCAGCGGTCAGGAGAAGGGGACACCAGAGCAGATGTTATGGCGTGTACTTCATATGGTAGTTATTTATGCAGTACTGTACATACTGATCTATTTGATCGAACGTTATCTGAAGAAGGATATTGAGGAACTGCAGATCACCCGCAGAGAACTGCTGGTTGTATATTTTGTGTTGATTATGGTGTATTGCATCAGCAATGTAAGCTATGTGGATGTAAAAAGCATTTTCAGTGCGGGAACAGCTATGGATGTGTTTATTATCCGCACTCTGGCGGATCTCAGCGGCATGGCAGTGCTTTATGCTTATCACATTCAGGTAAAAGAGATCCAGATGCGTTTTGAGAAGGATACTCTTCGGAATATTATGGATATGCAGTACAAAAATTACAAGCTTTCCAAGGAGAGTATCGACATTGTAAATCAGAAATACCATGATCTGAAGCATCAGATCAATCTTTTGAAAAGCGGCGCAGATTCTGAAAAAGCAGGGGAATACCTGGAACAGATGGAGCGTGAGATCAAGATTTATGAGACACAGAATAAAACGGGAAATAAGGTCCTTGACACCATTCTTACCAGTAAAAGCATGCATTGTCAGAGACATGGTATTGAGCTGAAATTTATGGGTGAGGGGCAGCTGCTGAATTTTATGGAGGATATGGATATCAGTGCTCTTTTCGGAAATATGCTGGATAATGCCATTGAAAGTGTGGTGAAGATCAAAGACCGTCAGAAACGTCTGATTTCCCTGCACGTGATCCAGGATAAACAGTTTATCCGTATCCGCACAGAGAATTACTGTGAGGAGAATGTTCAGTTCCAGGATGGAATCCCGATCACAACAAAGAAAGACAAGCGGTTCCATGGATATGGAATGAAGAGTATGAAAAAAATTGTAGAGAAGTATGGCGGTTCAGTTATGGCGGGCAAGGCAGACAACTGGTTTGAACTGAAGATACTGATTCCGATGAAACATTAGGCGATTTTTAGGAGGAATGATAATGCCATCATATAGTATAATTGAGAACTTTGAAGTACATAAAAATAACCGTTTTCTGGAAATTGCAGAATCCCTGAAGCCAGAGCTTTTGCATAAAGAAATTAAGGCTGAAAAGGAAATTATGGTGGGAAAAGACCGTCAGATGAGAACGGTTATTACAGAAGAGCACCCAATTGAAAATCTGTATGCAAAATCTTTAAAAAGAGATGATACAGTATTTGTGGATTTCGGGGATCATGCTGTAGGTTATGTAACTCTGGAGCTTAGTAAAACTGGAAGCCATCAGGATGCACCGGTTTATTTTTACCTGAAATTCGGTGAGCGTCTGGAGGAAATGACAGACAAAACCGCTGATTATGACGGCTGGCTCAGCCGCGGCTGGATTCAGGAGGAGTATATTCATGTGGATGTACTTCCGGTGAAGGTGAAGCTTCCAAGAAGATATTCTTTCCGCTATATGGAGCTTCGTGTAATTGATACTTCCGCCAAGTTCCAGTTGAAAATTGATGGCATTTCTTGTGATACGGTTTCAGCAGTCGATATGGATTCCGTAGAAACGGTGGATTTCGGAGATCCGCTTTTGAATCAGATCGATCTGGTAAGCCGCAAAACTCTGAAGGAATGTATGCAGGATGTTTTTGAGGATGGTCCGAAGCGTGACCGCAGAATGTGGCTGGGAGATCTGAGACTTCAGGCGCGAGCCAATTATTACACCTTTAAGAATTATGATCTTGCCAAACGCTGTATGTATATTTTTGCAGGACTGCTTTTTAATGAGGGAAAATTAAGCGCCTGCGTATTCACAGAGCCGGAGCTGGAGCCGGATGATACTTATCTTCTGGACTATGCATTGTTTTTCTCATCTGTGCTTTTGGATTATTACGAGGCAACCAGTGATCTGGAAACCTTAAGGGATCTCTATGATGTGGCAATTGATCAGATCCGCATTGCCATGACGCAGTTAAATGAGAAAAATGTTGTGGAGGATTTAGGGGATGCATTCTGGTGCTTCCTGGATTGGGGAGATGGTCTGAATAAGCAGGCTGGGGCTACAGCAGTTCTTATTTACTGCATCCGTTATGGAATCCGCCTTGCGAAGATTCTGGATAAACAGGAGGATATCAGCTGGCTGGAAGAGAAGCAGGACATGCTGAAAGAGGCAGCAGTGAAAGAGTTCTGGGATGAAGAGCTTGGAATGTTTGTAAGCGGTCCTGACCGTCAGGCTTCCTGGGCAACTCAGATCTGGATGATCCTGGCCCGTGTCTTTGACAAAGAGACAAACTGTAAATTGATCCATCATGTAATGGAAGTGAATCCGAGGATCCGCATGGTAACTCCATATATGTATCACCATTATATTGATGCGCTTATCCGCTGTGATGAGAAAGATCTTGCATTAGAAGAAATGAAACGCTATTGGGGTGAAATGATCCACGACGGTGCTGATACCTTCTGGGAACTTTATAATCCTTATAACAGGGAAGAATCTCCCTACGGTTCCAGTATGGTCAACAGCTACTGTCATGCATGGAGCTGTACACCAACCTATTTCCTGAGAAAATTTTATATGGATAATGAGAAATAAGATTGAGAATGAGGATCTTGCAGAAATGCAGGATCCTTTTTGAAATGAGAGAAAGATTCTTGATAAAATGCAACATGCAGGAAATAATGTCTGGCATTACAATATGGGGAAAGGAGCATTAAAATAGCCCTGCCATTATAATGGCAGGGCTAAAATAATTATTTCTTCTTATTCTTCTTAGATTTCTTACTCTCGTTCTGGGCTGCCTGAGCTTCCTCAGCGGATTTCTTAAAGCGTGCGAAAAATCCTTTTTTCTTCTTAACCGGAGCGTCCAGATTGCCGCGGATTCCCTTCACACCGACTATGTAAAGTCCGCTTACTTCAGCTTTGATCTCTTTCTTCACAGGAATGAGATCGAATACCTTCTCATCAGCAATGAGAATGGAAATCTTCGGGCCTACCTTAGCCTTGACGATAGGCATTTTGGAGCGGCGAAGAAGCTTCGGTGTCTGGTCGATGACCATCTGCGGGAGACCGGATTCCTTAAGTGGCATTCTCTTCTTATCAATAACGAGCATGGAAACGGTCTGTTTACTTGCCTCGATCTGTGCCTGCTGTTCTTCCTGTTTCTTCTGGGTCTTCTTGCCAAAGAAATATAAACCAATCAGTAATCCAATAAGGATTACGAGAATCACCAGAAGGACGATTGTTACTGGATGCATACTTATCCTCCTACCATATAAAGTTTCGAAACGGATATGCCATCTGCCGACAACATTCCCTTTATTACATAGAATGTATTTTAACATCATTTTTCTAAAAAGGCAATTATAATTAGAAAATATTAACACCAGTTTTCCCATCATAAAAAATGACTTCCTGCAATTGGTATAATAAGTATACCATACAGAAAGCCATTTTTCTTTACTTTGTCAACAGGTCCTTTTTCCCACAGTCTTGAAAAAAATCGCAAGGCCGCAAGTTACCGGGAAAAAACGTACTGGTAATCAACCAATGATTACCAAAGAGCCAGTCTCATCTTTGAGAATATCCCTCACAACATCTTCTGATGGATAATAAATTTCGGAGGACCAATTCTTCTGCAAAAGGGGTTTTGAAAAAAACTGCACATAGGTGTTGCCTGAGAAAACAGGCTGTGCGTTGACTGAAGTTGTGCCATCAACAGCAAGATAGTCAAGCAGAGTAATCATTGCATAACGACTAAGATAGAATACATTATCTCTGATATAAATACCTTCATTATTTGCAGCTCCCATACCGTTCTCTACAGCGGACAGCCACAGACTATTTTCTCCATCACTCTGCAGTACACTGTTATAAACCCATCCATCACCGGAGTTCATCACCATATTGTCTTCGAAAACAAGATTAGAGATCAATCCAGCGGATCCTGGAACTTCCATAAAGCTAAGATCTGCCCAATGCATCGGGGCACCGCAATATTCGTAAAGGTTTCCAGAAAAACGTTGATTTTCATGGTGAACGATCTTTCCATCATCAGGAATATGGTCATGTATTGATTCGATCATTGCCATGGGACCACAATGGTGAATATAGCTGTCTGTCACTTGCAGTTCAGTTTGGTAAACACCAATACCTCCACCTCCAATGTGAGGCTTATATCCAGAACTTACTCCGTCAATTTCCTGAAGGATATAATTTTGCAGCCAACCACCGCACCAGCCGATTTCAAGATTGATGAACTGATAATTCTCAGGTGTGGTGCCAATATCCGTTCCCTGTGTACCCATCATCGTGCAGTAGAGAATACAGATATCGCGGATACTGCTATTGGGGAACATATCGATACCCACAGGCTCCTGCGGAATGGAAACCGTCTCATAGACCTCAGCTGGATTTCCCTCGTCACAGCGCAGATACAATTCTCCTCGCGCATAGCTATCAATTCTGTTGCAAACAGACTCAATCCCTTCTTCAAAATGAAGCAAATTGCAGAAAGTCAGATTCTTGTCTAATGCATTTTCTACGACAAAAGCTGTTCCATCAGGATTCACATATTCCATAGCATTGTTTAGCCACGGGAATACTTCTTTCGCATAGGTTTCCCCCTCATTGAATACAATAACGGCACTGTCCCGCAGAGCTTCCGATGCTTTCCAAATCTTAACACCGTTTTTCTCGTAATAAAGTTCCCAGAAAGCTGCCTCATTTGCTCGTTCAATGTCACCGCGAAGAACAGGTTTTTCCCCGTCGCCGTATGCGCCGACATGGACACCGTCCGCATATCCATGGTTCCGAGAGATATCGCCCAAATTGGTCTCTACATCGATGTGCCATGTTCCACCGCGTTCGAACAAAACTGCATCACCATACTGCAACTTTGCGGTCATGGCGCGGTAAGGTGTTGCCCATGCGCTTTCCGGTGAACAGCCATCATTGTCATCAGAACCATTATTGGAGATATAGTAAACCGTACCTGTAACTTCATTAGATAATTCAGTTGTCGCTGTACGGATTTCTTCCCGGCGGGTATCGGCTGCATCAAGATAAACCGCATCAATCTCCGTGGGTACATAGACATACGGCTCAGTTGATAAAATCAGCCGTACAACAGCCAATACGCCCTCGGCATAGGTGGGGAGATTGTACTCATGGATAGAGTTAGCCTCGAAGTCGTAGGCAATGGGGGCTTCTCCGCTGATGGACGATTTACGACTCAGGTTGAAATGCAGGCAGGCATAATCCAAATAGAAGTTGTCACTCTGACCGGGCAAAGTATACAGTGGAGTATCATACTTGTCGAACAGACCTTCGGTAAAATAGGAGTCATCCCAGGGGAACTGAAGCCTGTTTATTATACCAGTGAAATCTTCTTTAAATTCGATCCAGTCGCCGCCAACCGTCTGTGCAGCTAAAAACAGCGCACCCATGACATCGAAGCGTGTGAGTGCTTCCTCATATGTCCGCAGCTTTGGAAGCAACGCTTTCCACTCTACCAGCTTGTCTGAATCTGCGTATTCAACGTAATGATCCAGTATCTCCGCCATTTCCATACCAGAGATGGTTGTCTGCTGCACCTTCTCCATGGGCATCCCCAATTCCAGCGCATAAAGTAACTCTTGCTTCCATAAATCAGGCAAATCCAGTGAATTGATTTGATCTTCTACAGATAATTCAGTTAACTGCATTTCCGTCGGCTGTGTTTGAGTCGACATTACTCCCTGTGTGGAAGAAGGTAGGCTCTGGCTGGCAAATGCCGGAAACGAAAAGAATTCTCCGACACACATAACAATGACTATCAGTAAGCATATTATTCGTTCCCTTTTCATCGCAATATCCTCCCTACATAAATTTGAATAATTTTATTATAGCAAGTTACAATCATCAGTTCAACTGGTGGTTTATTATTAGCCCGAAAGTTTGACCGTTGAATAATTAAAACTCCCGCGGATCATGAAAACAGAAAAGGCAATTACAATTAGAAAATATTAACACCAGATAATTATAAAGGAATGGTGGTAATTAAAGAAAATTTCATGTATAATGAAATCTGCTGATTACAAAATGGATAATATTATCTGATATGGTTAAAATAATGTCAGAACAGATATAGGAACTGTTTTGGACAGCTGAATATACTGCCTGGGCAGTGGCTTATAACATTTTGGCGGTATACATGAGGGGGACTGACAGACCAGATAAGGAGTTATACATTATGGAGAAGACCGATACAGAACAGGATCAGACTGTTCTGGAAGAGAATAAGGTTCCCGGGAAAAAAACAGAAGAGGAACTTGATAAAGAACTGCAGGCACTGGATGAGGAAAACAGACAGGAAGAGCAGTATTATGAAGAACGACGCCGTGAGCGACATGAGCGGAATCTGAAGAGAAAGAAGAGGCAGATACGAAACCGTAATCTGGCTCTTATTATTACTGCGTTGGTTGTACTTTGCGGTGCAGGATATTACTTCAGGGATCAGATTGGACTGCAGGAGAAAGCGGAAACCCTGGTTGCCGGTGTGAAATCACTTGTGCCTCAGAAAAAAGATCAGGAGGCTGATATTTCAGAAGCTGAGGTTACAGAACCTGAGGTTGCAGGAACTAAGGTTACAGAAGTGGGCAGCAGTGAAGATGCTGCGGGAGCCGATACTACAGGAGATGAAACGCAAAGTAAGGAGATATCTTCAGAAAGCATAAATGCTGTAATGCCGCAGGCTGCGGCAGCAGGTGCCGGTATTATCAGAAGACAGGTCCGTCATGAGAAGAAGGTTCTGACTGCTGCGAAGGAAAAAGCAGCACAGTATGATTATGATGGAGCAATCAGCCTTTTGCAGAAGGACAATGCGTATGTACGAAATGTGCATTTTCAGAATGCGGCAGAGAAATTTCAGAAAACCAGGGATAAATGTGTTGCATGGTCTCCTGAACAGGTGACACATATTTTCTATCATTCGCTTATAGTGGATACATCCAAAGCGTTTGATGGAGATTATAAGACAGCCGGCTATAATCAGGTTATGACCACCATGTCAGAATTTAACAAGATCACCCAGACTATGTACGAAGAAGGGTATGTAATGGTGAATCTTTATGACCTTGCAGAGCTTGATGAGGATGGGAAAATGCAGCCCAGAACGATTTACCTGCCCAATGGAAAAACGCCTTTTGTACTTTCTCAGGATGATGTATGTTACTATCATTCCCAGGATGGAGATGGGATTGCGACAAAGCTTGTGGTAGATGATGAGGGAAAGGTTCGCAATGAATATGTGCAGGACGATGGAAGCACGGTAGTAGGTGATTACGATGTGGTTCCGCTGATAGACCGTTTTGTTGAGGCACATCCTGATTTTTCCTATCACGGACATAAGGGAATTGTGGCGCTTACCGGTTATAACGGAATTTTGGGATATCGTACCGATATCAGTTATCAGACAAGACCGGATGATCTGAATGATGACAAAAAGGCATGGCTTGATGCCCATCCGGATTTTGACCTGGATACAGAACGTGCCGGGGCGAAGAAGGTAGCGGATGCAATGAAGGCGGAAGGCTGGACCTTTGCAAGCCATACATGGGGGCATAAAAATATGTCTACCGTTTCCATGAAGCGGCTGAAAACAGACACACAGAATTTTAAGGAAAATGTGGATCCGCTTATTGGAGGTACTGATATTATTATTTTTGCTTTTGGAGCAGATATCAATCAGGGCGGTGAATACACAGGAGATAAGAAGTTTGATTACCTGAAATCCCAGGGCTATGATTACTACTGTAATGTGGATTCCAATAAATATTTTGTGCAGATTACAGATGAGTATTTCCGAATGGGACGAAGAAATGTAGACGGGTATCGAATGTATTATAATCCGGATCTGCTTGCAGATTTATTTGACGCAGATAAGGTGTTTGATTCCTCCAGACCTACGCCGGTGCCACCTATGAACGGCGGTTGATTAAATGAGAAAAATGTGATAATTTTATAGAAGAGTAACCGAAGGGAGTATGAAATGAGAAGAAAAGCATATTTGGCAGCACTGGTAATGTGCATGGCACTTGCCGTAAATGGCTGTGGAAGTGATAAAGAAACTGAGAATACTGCGGAGCAGACACAGACAGAAGCATCTGAAGATACACAGACACAGGCAGAACCTTATACAGATTCAACAGGCGCTACCCGCCTTGTTTCTGTGGAAAATGTGGAGAAATACATTACCATTGCAGATTATAAGGGGATAACTCTTGATGATTCCGTGCAGGAAGTGACAGATGAGGATGTAGACAGCCGTATTTCAGAGAATCTGAAGGACAAATCAACAGAAGTGACAGACGAAAGTGCTGTTGTACAGGATGGAGATACAGTTACAATTAATTTTGTAGGAACCAAAGATGGAAAGGCTTTTGAAGGTGGAACCGGAAATAATTATGATCTGGTGATCGGAAGCGGAACAATGATTCCCGGATTTGAAGAGGGAATCGTTGGAATGAAGAAGGGAGAGACAAAAGATGTACCGGTTACTTTCCCGGAAGGCTACAGAAGCACCGAGCTGGCTGGTCAGGAGGCTGTTTTCCAGATCACAGTGCAGAGCTTTAAGAGGGCACCGGAACTGACAGATGACTGGGTAGCAGAGAACACAGATAATAAGACAATTGATGAATATAAGGCTTCTGTCCGCACACAGCTTGAACAGGAAGCACAGGAGAATGCAAAGAGCAGTCTTCGCAGTACAGCATGGACTACTATTTTTACCAATTCTGAGGTTGTGGAATATCCGGAGCAGGATGTAGAGGCGGCAGCGAAGACCTTCAGAAGCCAGGCTGAGGCTTATGCGAAGCAGGGAAATATGGAACTGAAGGATTTTGTGGAATCCCAGGGAATTTCCATGGATGATTTTGAAGCGCAGTGCAAGCAGTATGCGCAGGCTAAGGTAAAGCAGGATCTGATCATTCAGGGAATTATGGATGCAGAAGGAATGACTCTTGAG
Organism: uncultured Blautia sp.; assembly: GCF_934371575.1. GTDB lineage: Bacteria > Bacillota > Clostridia > Lachnospirales > Lachnospiraceae > Blautia_A. The sequence goes on from NZ_CAKRNY010000006.1 coordinate 73,794, forward strand.
GATGATGAAAGTCTTGCAATCCAGAATCAGCTGGTAGAGCAGTATGCTTCCGGAAATCTTGCAACACTGATCGATACTTACGGACAGGTTGCAGTTGATGAAAGTATTGGTCTTATGAGAGTTCAGGATTTCATTATCGCAAATGCAAATTATGACAAGAGTGCTTCTGATGCCGAAGAAGCTGTAGAAGAGCAGACAGCAGATACAAATGCTGATGACAAAGATGAGGCCGACACTGATGATAAAGAGCAGGCCGACACAAACACTGATGGTACAGAGCAGTCAGATACGAATACAGAGGAGTAATCCCGGGAGGCAATTGGAATTATGATTATCAGAAATGGAGAGGTATTTCAGGAAGACGGAAGCTTCAGGGTGCAGGATCTTTATGTGGAAGGTCATAAGCTGGTAGCTTCTGAGAATGAAGTTACAGATAAAACAGTTGTGGATGCAGCCGGTTTTAAGGTGATCCCCGGTCTGGTGGATGTTCACAGTCATGGAGCTTTCGGACATGATTTTTCAGATGCAGATCCGGAAGGGCTTAAAGTTATTTTAAAATATGAGAGGGCTCATGGAATTACCTCTTATTGTCCTACTTCTATGACACTGCCGGCAGAAGAACTAAAAGAGATTTTCGCTACAGTTAAGGCCGCAGATGAAATGGAAGACGGAGCCACCGTGCGTGGAATCAATATGGAAGGTCCTTTTCTGGATCCGAAGAAAAAAGGAGCTCATGTGGAGGGCTATATCCGCAGACCAGATGCAGAGTTTTTCAGGGAACTGAATGCGTATTCCGGAAATATTGTAAAGCTGGTAACTCTGGCGCCTAATGTAGATGGCGCCATGGAGTTTATTGATGAAGTACATAATGAAGTCTGTGTTTCACTGGGGCATACAGCGGCTGATTATGAAACAGCTTCTGAAGCAATGAGAAGAGGCGCTCATCATGTGACACATCTTTACAATGCAATGCAGCCACTTGCACACAGAAATCCGGGGCTTATCGGAGCTGCCTCTGATGATGCAGAGTGTATGGTGGAAATGATCTGTGATGGAATCCATATTCATCCGTCTGTGATCCGTGCAACATTCAGAATGTTTGGCCCGGAGAGAATTGTGCTGATCAGCGATTCCATGATGGCAACAGGAATGGAGAATGGAACTTATCAGTTGGGTGGACAGGAAGTTACCATGAAGGATTGTAAAGCTACGCTGAAGGATGGGACTATTGCCGGTTCTGCTACCAATCTGTTTGACTGTATGCGCAAGGCAGTGGCTTTTGGTGTGCCTCTTAAGGAAGCAATCTGGGCAGCCACCCGAAATCCTGCGAAAAGCATTGGAATCTATGACCAGGTGGGCTCTCTTTCAGTCGGAAAAGAGGCTGATATTCTTTTGGTAACGGATGATCTGGAGCTGAAGAAAGTATTATAATTGTTTTGTTACAACGGATAAAGAGGGAAGAATATAAATGGATAGAACGGTATTGCGCGAAAGAATGCGCAGAAAGCAGCGCCAGATAAGAAGGAGAAAGATCATTAAGCTGGTAACTTATGTAGTTGCAATGGTGCTGGCTGTGATTTTTGTGATAAGGGGCGTGATTTTTCCGATTGTGAACCGTATAGGGGGGAAAAGCACCGGAAGTTCTCAGCAGGTACAGGCAGAGACTGACGGGGAGAATGAATCAGGCAGTGAAACAGCTTCTACAGATGCAGTGCGTCAGCCATTGAAGGGACAGAGCGATGTTACAAAAGTCGCTTCGCTGACAACCGGGTGGCACGATGATGACAACGGCCGCTGGTATCAGAATGCAGATGGTACATATTATACAAACGGTTTTGCTGAAATTGACGGTGTGAAATATGCTTTTGATTCAAATGGATATATGCAGACCGGATGGGTAACAAAAGGGGTTAATGATTATTACTTTAATGATGACGGTTCTTACAATGCTGAGAAGAAACGACCTTTGATCGCACTTACATTTGATGATGGACCCGGTGAGTACACAGACAAGCTTCTGGACTGTCTGGAAGAGAACAATGCCCATGCAACCTTCTTTATGCTGGGACAGAATGTCCAGAATTATCAGGATGAAGTAAAAAGGATGCTGGAGATTGGATGTGAGATCGGTAACCATTCCTGGGATCATGCCAATATGTTTAACCTTAGCATTGAAGATGTTGTAAAACAGTTCAGTGATGCGGATCAGGCACTTATTGATGCATGCGGACAGGCATCCACAGTAATACGTGCACCTTATGGAAATTGTAACGATGAGATCATTTCAGCAGTTGGGAAACCATTTATCATGTGGTCCATTGACAGTCTTGACTGGAGCTATATGGATGCAGATCTGGATTACAATGCGATCATGAATGACAGTGGACTGCAGGATGGCGCAGTTATTCTTATGCATGACATTCATGAGCCTTCTGTGGAAGCAGCTCTTCGTCTGATACCGGATCTGATTGCACAGGGATATAAACTGGTAACAATAAGCGAAATGGCCGCGGCAAAGAATGTTACACTTCAGCCGGCGAAATATGCAGAATTCTGGCAGAGCGCCCTGGATGAGGGTCTTGTACCCGGATATGCCGGAAACAGTTCTTCGGATGACGCTTCTTCTGAGGATAGTGAAGGAAGCGACAGTTCAGAGGGTGATTCAGAGGGAGATTTCAGTGACGGTTCCGAAGATGGAAGCGATGACAGTGAAGGATATACCGATGGAAGCACTGGGGAAGAGGATAGTTTCAGTGATGATTCCGGTGAATAGTTATTAAAATTTCAAAAATACGCTTGTACTTAAGAAAAATTTTCCAAAAGTGCAGGCGTATTTTTTTACAGGAAAAATTGGTTTGATTGTATATTTTTTATGAATAATATACAAATTTGTGGTAGCGTGGTAAAGAAGAGTATGCTATAATGTGCATAAGAAATTGCTGCTCTCTGATAAGAAAAGCATGGGTAAATGGCAATGTATGAGCAGCAGATACGGGTATAAATCTGAAATTTTAGGGAGGTAACTGTCTGATGGGAGAGAAATTACAGTTTACAGAGCTTGATCAATATCTTTTTGGTCAGGGAACCCATTATGATATTTACCGGAAGCTTGGCGCGCATCCGGTAAAACAAGGAAAAAAAGAGGGCGTTTATTTTGCAGTGTGGGCACCTAATGCACAGGCTGTTTACGTAATTGGAGAGTTTAATGACTGGGATGAGCAGGCGTCCCCGATGAAAAAGGCAGGACCTATAGGTGTATTTGAGACATTTGTCCCGGGTGCAAAAATCGGGCAGCTGTATAAGTTTTTTATTGTTGGAATGAATGGGGAACATATTTATAAAGCCGACCCGTATGCGAATGAAGCAGAGCTGCGTCCAGGAACGGCTTCCCGGATTACTGACATTGACAATTATAAATGGAAAGATGCTACATGGATGAAGAATCGCCAGAAGTTTGACGAGAACAAAGATGCAATGGCAATCTATGAGGTTCATCCCGGTTCATGGATGAAGCATCCGGCTACAGAAGAGGATGAGAAAGGCTTTTACAATTACAGAGAGCTGGCAGTGAAGCTGGCACAGTATGTGAAGGATATGGGATATACGCATGTTGAGCTGATGGGAATTGCGGAGCATCCTTTTGATGGTTCCTGGGGATATCAGGTCACCGGTTATTATGCACCTACTTCCCGTTATGGAACACCGCAGGATTTTAAATACATGGTAGATTATCTTCATAGGCAGAAAATCGGCGTCATTCTGGACTGGGTACCGGCACATTTCCCGAAGGATGAACACGGTCTGGCGAATTTTGACGGAACGGCTGTTTATGAGCATGCAGATCCAAGACAGGGGGAGCATCCGGACTGGGGAACCAAAATTTATAACTATGGCAGACCGGAAGTGAAGAATTTCCTGATTGCAAATGCTCTGTTCTGGATTGAAGAGTGCCATGTGGATGGTCTTCGTGTGGATGCAGTTGCATCTATGCTGTATCTGGATTATGGCAAGAGCGATGGTCAGTGGGTAGCGAATAAATATGGCGGTAATCAGAATCTGGAGGCAATTGAGTTCTTTAAGCATCTGAATACAGTAGTTCTTGGAAGAAATAAAGGTACTGTGATGATCGCAGAGGAGTCTACTGCATGGCCGAAGGTGACAGGTAAAGCAGAGGATGACGGACTTGGATTTTCCCTGAAGTGGAATATGGGCTGGATGAATGACTTCCTGGAGTACATGAAGCTGGATCCGTATTTCCGTAAATTTAACCATAATAAGATGACATTTTCCATGACCTACGCATACAGTGAGAAGTATGTGCTGGTTATTTCCCATGATGAAGTTGTTCATCTGAAGAAATCCATGCTGGAGAAAATGCCGGGCGAGTTGGAGGACAAGTTTAAGAATCTGAAGGCTGCTTATACATTTATGTTCTGTCATCCGGGCAAAAAGCTTCTGTTTATGGGACAGGAATTTGGTCAGCTTCGTGAATGGAGCGAAGAGAGAGAGCTTGACTGGTTCCTTCTGGGAGAAGAGAAGCATCGGGATCTGAAGGATTTTGTGCAGACACTTCTGAAAATGTATCGTAAATATCCGGCACTTTATGGAATGGATACAGATCCATCCGGCTTTGAGTGGATCAATGCGGATGACGGTGACAGAAGTATTTACAGTTTTGTAAGAAAGTCACCAACAGGAAGAAATAATCTTCTGGTAGTATGTAATTTTACTCCTGTAGACCGTCCGGATTACCGTGTGGGTGTTCCGAAGAAGAAACAGTATACACTGGTTCTCGATGAGAACGGACAGACTGCCAAAAAGGTATTTAAGGCAGAAAAACAGGACTGTGATAATCGTCCGTTTTCCTTTGCATATCCCCTTCCGGCATACGGTGTGGCAGTGTTTCAGTATTAAAAATGCCTAAAGAAAAAGGCAAAAAAGTAATTTGTTTGTGAGTGTTGGGGATTTTTAACAGAAGACAAAAAACTTGTTGATATTTGGAAATAGTTGCGCTATAATGAGCCCGAAAAGGAAGATGTGATAAAAGTTTTACATGTTGAAAGGAGAATATTGACATGAAGGTATCTAATATTAAAGACATTCAGAAATTTTTTGACGTAATCGACAGCTGCTCTGGTAAAGTAGAGCTTGTAACCGGTGAAGGTGACAGACTGAACCTGAAATCTAAATTATCACAGTATGTTTCTCTTGCAAATATCTTCTCTAACGGTGAGATTCCGGAACTTGAGATTGTTGCATATGAGAAAGAGGATATTGATAAACTTATGCATTTCATGATCAATGGCTGATTTGCATAAATCTGTGAATTTGGGATAAATATATCATGGGGATGTGACGTAGTCATATCCCCTTTTCTAGCTGTATACAGAAAGGGGAAATACAAAATGGTAAAGATTGATATTATTTCCGGTTTTCTTGGAGCCGGTAAAACAACTCTTATCAAAAAACTGCTGAAAGAAGCCTTTGCCGGCGAGCAGGTAGTGCTTATTGAGAACGAATTCGGCGAGATTGGTATTGATGGCGGTTTTCTTAAGGATGCCGGAATTGAGATCCGTGAGATGAATTCCGGATGTATCTGCTGTTCCCTTGTAGGTGATTTTGGCGCTTCCCTGAAGGAAGTGGTAGAGAAATATCATCCGGATCGTATCCTGATCGAGCCGTCAGGCGTTGGTAAGCTTTCGGATGTTATCAAGGCTGTACAGGGTGTGGAAGAAGATGTTGACATTTTTCTGAACAGTTACACTACAGTTGTAGATGCCAAGAAGTGCAAAATGTATATGAGAAACTTCGGCGAGTTCTTTGATAATCAGGTTCAGTATGCAGGTGCTATTATTATGAGCCGTACAGATATAGTTGATGAGAAAAAGGCTGCTGAGTCTATGGAACTGCTTCGCAGTATTAATGAGAAGGCTGCAATCATCACCACTCCAATTGAGAAACTGGATGGAAAGAAGATTCTGGAGGTTATGGAGCATCCGGTATCTCTTGCAGATGAGCTTCTGAAAGAGGAGCATGAGCATCACCATCATCACGACCATGATGAGGAGTGTGGCTGCGGACATGAGCATGAACATGAACATCACCATCATCACGACCATGATGAAGAATGTTGCTGCGGACATGACCATGAGCACGAGCATGAACACCACCATCATCACGACCATGATGAGGAGTGTGGCTGCGGACATGACCATGAGCACGAGCATGAACATCACCATCATCACGACCATGATGGAGAGTGCAGCTGTGGCTGTGGACATGATCATGATCATGAGCATCATCACCATCACGCAGACGAGGTATTTACCAGCTGGGGAAAGGAGACTATTAAGAAATTTACAAGAGAAAATCTTGAAAAAATTCTTGAGAGCCTTTCCGCTTCCGATGAGTATGGCGTGATCCTTCGTGCGAAGGGAATGCTTCCGGCAGAAGATGGAACATGGATTTATTTTGATATGGTTCCAGAGGAAACTGAGATCCGTGAAGGTTCACCGGAATATACAGGTCGTCTTTGCGTAATCGGTTCCAAACTGAAAGAAGACAAACTTGCCGAACTGTTCGGCGTAGCATAAAAACAGGGAGGTTTCTGTAACATGGATGAAATTACAGTACCCATTTATCTCATAACCGGCTTTCTGGAAAGCGGTAAGACCTCTTTCCTCAGCTTTACCCTGCAGCAGGAGTATTTTCGTACAGAGGGTAAGACGCTTCTGATTCTTTGTGAAGAAGGAGAGGAAGAGTATGATGAGGATGCCCTTGCCAGAGATAATGTGGTAGTTGAGGTTATTGAGAAAGAAGAGGATCTTACACCAGAGCGCCTTCAGGCACTGGATATTATTCATCAGCCGGAACGTGTGGTTATGGAATATAACGGAATGTGGCTGGTAAGCAAATTCGAGGAAATGAAAGCACCGAAGGGCTGGGGCATTGAACAGCATATTACCTGTGTGGATGCAAGCACCTTCCAGGTATACATGCAGAATATGAAATCCATTTTTATGGATATGGTCCGCGGTGCAGATATGGTTGTATTTAACCGTTGTAAAAAAGAATATCCTCTTGCAAACTTCCGCAGAAGCATCAAGGTTGTAAACCCAAGTGCAGAGGTTATTTTTGAAGATGAAGAAGGCGAGATGACAGATATTTTTGCTGATCAGATGCCTTTTGATCTGGATGCAGATATTGTGGATATCCCGCCGGAGGACTATGGAATCTGGTTTGTGGACGCCATGGATCACCCGGATCGTTATGTGGGAAAAACTCTTCGGTTTAAAGCACGGGCAAGACGTCCGAGAGGAATGGGAAGCAAATTCTTTATTCCGGGACGTACAGCTATGACCTGCTGCGCAGATGATACCTCCTTCCTGGGATATATTTGTAAGAGTGCATATGCGCCGAAGCTGAAACCGGGAGAATGGGTAGAGGTTACTGCGAAAGTGGCATTTGAGAACCGCTCAGAATATCAGGGAGAGGGAATCGTTCTTTATGCAGAGAACGTAGTACCTTGTGAGCCGCTGGCTGATGAGATGGTTTACTTCAATTAATAAGGAAAATAAGAGTATGTATTTAGTTGTTGGACTGGGAAACCCCGGGAAGCAGTATGAGGCGACCCGCCACAATATGGGTTTTGATACAATAGATGTGCTTGTGGAACGTCATAATATTCCACAGGGCGGCGTAAAATTTAATGCCATGTATGGCTCCGGTTTTATCGGTGGAGAAAAGGTTATCTTTATGAAGCCTTTATCCTTTATGAACTTAAGTGGTGGTCCGGTACAGGAGATGGCTGCTTATTTTAAAATCGATCCGGAAAGCCAGCTGATCATCATTCAGGATGATATCGATCTGGAACCGGGACAGCTTCGTATCAGGAAGCAGGGCAGCGCAGGAGGCCATAATGGTCTGAAGGACATTATCAGCAGACTTGGTACCCAGAAATTTATGCGTATAAAGGTTGGTGTAGGAGCCAAACCTAAGGGATGGGATCTTGCAGATCATGTGCTCGGCCGTTTTTCAGCGGATGACCGTAAGCTTGTGGATGAGACAATTGAACTTGCTGCAGATGCAGTTGAAAAAATCATAACAGATGGCCCAGATGCGGCTATGAACGAATACAATCGAAAGAAGTCCAGTTAACAAGCTGGGCTTCTTTTGCCCTTGAAGAGAGGAGGAAAGCCATGCTTTCATTTACCCGGCCCTTAAGCGGGATGGCAGAATTTGAAGAAATAGAGAAAAGCCTGGAGAAAAATCAGGGAATTGTTCAGATCACAGGATGTCTGGAGTCACAGAAAGCACATTTGATCCATGGGCTTTCCCATAAAGCGCCGATGCGCCTTGTCATTGCAGGTGATGAGCGCCAGGCAAAGGAAATCTATGAGGATTTGCGCTTTTTTGACAAAAGTACCATGTTTTATCCGGCAAAGGATCTTCTGTTTTTTCAAGCTGATATACAGGGAAATCTGCTGATTCGTCAGAGAATGTGTGTGGTAAAGGCGCTTCTGGAACAGGAGGAACTTACGGTTGTCACAAGCATTGACGGCTGTATGGATTATCTGCTGCCTTTGGAAGAGATCAGAAAAAAGGTGCTTCATTTTTTCTCAGACAGCGTGATCAATATGGATGTACTGAAAAATACTCTGGTGCAGCTGGGCTATGAGCGTGTAGGACAGGTGGAAATGCCCGGACAGTTTTCAGTGCGCGGCGGCATTGTGGATATTTACTGCCTTACAGAAGAAAATCCATGGCGAATCGAGCTGTGGGGAGATGAGGTGGATTCCATCCGAAGCTTTGATGCCGAAAGCCAGCGCTCTCTGGAAAATCTGGATGAAATTACTATTTATCCGGCTGTGGAATGGACAGACGGCAAAAAAATGGTTTCTTTTGCAGATTATTTTCCAAGGGAAAAAATGCTGTTGTTTCTGGATGAACCTAACCGCATTCTGGAAAACGGACTCGGCGTAGAAGAAGAGTATGAGCAGAGCCGTATACACAGAGAGGAAAAAGGAGAACAAAATCTTCCGGTGCAGTGGCTCTGTCCTTTTTCCAGGGTTCAGAAGGAACTGAACAAATGCAGGGCAGTCTCCCTGTCAGCATTGGAACCAAGATCCGTGGAGTGGAATTTTGCCCCTGAAAAATATAATCTGACGGTGCAGAGTGTGACTTCCTATAACAGCAGTTTTGAGCTTCTGGTGGAGGATCTGCAGAAATATAAGAAAAAGGGTTATCGTATCATCCTGCTTTCCGGTTCCAGAACAAGAGCAGAACGTCTGGCAAAGGATCTTCAGGAAAATGACCTGAATGCTTTTTATGGCTCCGATTATGACCGGGTGATAAATCCTGGTGAAATTCTGGTTATTTATGGGCATGCCCGGAAGGGATTTGAATATCCTCTGATTAAGTTTGCTGTGATCACAGAGTCAGATATTTTCGGGCAGGAGCAGAAAAAAAAGAAAAAGAAGAAGGTTTACAATGGTAAAAGAATCCAGGATTTTGCAGAGCTTTCCATTGGAGATTATGTAGTTCATGAGAAACATGGACTTGGGATTTACCGGGGAATCGAGAAGGTTGAAATCGATAAGGTTGTAAAGGATTACATTAAGATTGAATACCGCGATGGAAGCAATCTGTACATTTTGGCTACACAGCTGGATCTTTTGCAGAAATATTCCGGTGCGGATACAGCAAAAGCACCGAAACTGAATAAGCTTGGAACCCAGGAATGGAACCGCACCAAATCGAAGGTAAGAGGTGCCGTTAAGAATATTGCCAAAGAACTGGTGGAGCTTTATGCTGTCCGTCAGGAAAAGGAAGGCTATGTATGCGGCCCGGATACTGTGTGGCAGCGGGAATTTGAGGAAATGTTTCCTTACGAGGAGACGGAGGATCAGCTGAGTGCGATTGAAGATACCAAACGTGATATGGAGAGCACCAAGATCATGGATCGCCTGGTGTGCGGCGATGTTGGTTATGGAAAAACAGAGATAGCTCTTCGCGCAGCTTTTAAGGAGGTTCAGGAGAGCAGACAGGTGGTATATCTTGTGCCAACTACTATTTTGGCACAGCAGGTATATAATACTTTTCTTCAGAGGATGAAAGAATTTCCGGTGAGAGTGGATCTTCTCTGTCGTTTCCGTACTCCTTCCCAGCAGAAAAAAACAATCCAGGATCTGAAAAAGGGACAGGTTGATATTGTGATCGGAACGCATCGGGTTCTTTCCAAGGATGTGGAATACAAAAATCTTGGTCTTCTGATCGTAGATGAGGAACAGCGTTTCGGTGTCACTCATAAAGAAAAAATCAAACAGCTGAAAAAAGATATTGATGTTCTCACTCTTACCGCTACCCCGATTCCAAGAACGCTTCATATGAGCATGATCGGAATCCGTGATATGAGTGTACTGGAGGAACCGCCAATTGACCGTATGCCGATTCAGACTTATGTCATGGAATATGATGAGGAAACTGTCAGGGAGGCAATTGGCCGGGAACTGAGAAGGGGCGGTCAGGTTTATTATGTGTATAACCGGGTGACGGACATTGATGAGGTTGCACTTCGGATTTCCAGGCTTGTGCCGGATGCCAGAGTTGATTTTGCCCATGGACAGATGAGCGAACGGGAACTGGAGCGGGTGATGTATGATTTTATCAATGGGGACATTGATGTACTGGTTTCAACGACTATCATTGAGACCGGACTGGATATTTCAAACGTAAACACCATGATTATTCATGATTCTGATAAATATGGGCTTTCACAGCTTTATCAGCTTCGCGGACGAATTGGACGGTCCAACAGGACAGCGTATGCATTTCTTATGTACCGAAGAAATATTATGCTGCGGGAGGTTGCCGAGAAGAGGCTTTCCGCGATTCGTGAGTTTACAGATCTGGGAAGCGGATTTAAGATTGCTATGCGTGATCTGGAGCTTCGTGGGGCAGGAAATCTGCTGGGAGCACAGCAGCATGGACATATGAATGCAGTAGGCTATGATCTTTACTGCAAGATGCTCAGCGAGGCAGTTAAGGAAGCAAAAGGCATTCATACCATGGAGGATTTCGAGACAACCATTGACCTGAATATGGATGCGTTTATTCCGGATACTTATATCAGCAACGAATTTCAGAAACTGGATATTTATAAACGTATTGCTGGAATTGAGTCTCAGCAGGAGTATGACGATATGCTGGAGGAGTTGATCGACCGATTTGGCGAGCCACCGAAGGCAGTGCTGAATCTGCTTGCCATTGCCCGGCTGAAAGCACTTGCACATCAGGGTTATATTACGGAAATCAAGCAGCTGCAGAGGGAAATCAGGATCACTCTTTATGAAAACGCCCATTTGAATCCGAAAGGAATCCCGCCGCTGGTTGCCAAGTACCGCAGACAACTGCAGTTTAAACCGGATAAGGAACCTAAATTTTTGTTTTCTCCGGTAGGCGATATTGTGCAGGCGCTGACTGTTTTTTCAGGGGAACTGATGGCGCTTGTGGAGGATAAAGAACGAAGTGAGGCACGTTAACGGACGGAGTGATTGAGATTTCACGAAAATTGTGTGAATTCTGCCAGATTTTTTTCTTTCCACTTGCCCTTATGGGAAAAAAGTTTTATACTCTTAGTAGCGTGTCCGCATTGGGAAATATGCAGAATAAGCATAAGAATGTGAACACATCAGTGAAAGGGTAATTGGTGATCAATATGAAGAAAATTGTGAAAAACACAACCGCAGCAGTGCTGACTGGTGTAATGGCGATTGGAATGCTTTCCGGCTGCGGAAGTAAGAATATAGATGGAGAGAAAACAGTTGCAACTGTTGACGGCACAGATATTCCTATGGGTGTTGTAAGCCTGTATGCCCGTGAGTCACAGGCACAGACTGTTGCAATGTACAAAAGCTTTATGGGAAATGCGGCAAATATCTGGAGTCAGGTGGTAGATGAGAACGCCGGTACTACTTACGGTGAGCAGGCTGTAGGTCAGTTCCTGGAGCAGGTTGAGCTGATGTACATTATGAAAGAAAAGGCAGCAGATTATGGCGTTGAGGTCACTTCTGATGATGAGACTGCCATTGCAGATGCGGCAGCACAGTTTATAAAGGATAATGATGAGGATACATTGAAAGAACTTGCAGTTTCAGAAGATCAGGTCAAGACGCTTCTGGAGCTTGAGACATATCGCCAGAGAATTTATGAGCCGATCCGTAATGAGACAGAGGTTGACATAACTGACGAGGAAGCTCAGCAGTCTTCCTTTAGCTATGTAAGCATTTCCATTAGTGGAGATGATATTTCTGATGAGGATATTGCCACACGTAAAGAGCAGGCTCAGGAGATCCTGGATAAGATGAAGGAGGATCCGACTGCTGATATGGGTGAGACAGCGAAAGCAGTAGATGATACTTACAGCGGACTGACCGGAACCATTTTTGCTAATGACAGCGACGATGAGGATATTTCCAATTCTTATGATGATGCTGTTGTAGACGCGCTTAGAACACTGAAAGACGGTGAGGTTTACGGCGAGCTGGTTGAGACTGATACGAATGTATATATTCTTCGTATGGACAAGGTGAACGATGAGGATGCCACAGCTTCCAAGAAAGAATCCCTTGAGAACACCAAGCGCAGTACTTACTATTCTGAAACAACTCAGAAATGGCTGGAAGATGCAGATATTACTGTAAATGATAAAGTACTTTCTACTTTGACAATTACAGATGCCCACAGCTTCACCATTAAGGAGACAGCACAGGAAACTACAGAGGATACTGCAGAGGAAACCACGGAAGAAACCACAGAAGAAGACGCTGAAGAGACTTCAGAAGAGTCCGCAGAGGAAACTTCAGAGAAGTCCACCGGGGAAAACGCTGAAGATAATTCAGAGGGTTCCACAGAGGATTCTACAAAGGAAGAGACAACAGAGAATAACTGAGAAAAGTATGTAAAAGGCCTGCCTGGTGAAATTCAGGCAGGCTTCTTTCGTATACATTAGAGCGTGCAGTCGCTTCGTTTCAGGAGGAGAGGTTGACAGATGAGAAAGAGAAGCCTGATGGCAGGTGTGTTTCTGGGAATGGTGCTGTGTGCCAGCACAGTATGCGCGGAAACTGTTTTTGATGAAAAAGAAGTGGAGATTTTGGGGCTTCAGAAGGAATATACCATTGCTGTGGTATGCGATCAGCATATTATTGTGGAAGATGGTGATTATACAAAGGAAAAAGAAGAGGAAGTAAAAAGCCGTTATGATCTTTTTCGCAATGAAGAGGGAACTGCTTCGGCAGATGCCTGGAAGGGAATTGTGGAGGATGTAAATGCACTGCAGCCAGACGGTGTGGTTCTGGATGGTGATATGACCGATTTCTTTTCCCAGGCCAATCTGGATTGTCTGATGGAGGGACTAAAGGAGATTGAGTCGCCGGCTATGTATCTTCGTGCAGACCATGATCTGGCATCCTGGTACAGTGATACTCTGAATTCAAAGGAAATCCGGAAAAAAGAAAAAGCAGCATGGGAAATGGACAGCGTTATGGTTCAGGATCATGATGAATTTCTGATAGTAGGAATCAATAACAATACCAGCCAGCTTTCCAAAAAGGGGCTGAAAAAACTAAAGAAAATCTGGCAGCAGAATAAACCTGTTATTCTTGTACTTCATGTGCCGCTACAGTCCAGGATCAGTGATGAGCTGGATAAGGCATCCAAAGAGGCGTGGCAGGACAGAGCACTGATCTGGGGAAATAAGGATTGCTATTACGAACCAGACGAAGTGACACAGGAATTTCTGGATATGGTTTATGCAGAAGACAGTCCGGTGGTGGCAGTAGTGGGGGCACATCTGCATTTTGCCCATGAGGATCAGTTAAATGAAAGGATGATCCAATATGTGTTTGATGCTTCGTACAAGGGAACTGTCGGAGTGTTAAAAATAAAAGCAGCAGACAGCTGATATGAGGGGGAACTACATGAAAAAGATACTTCTTATTGCAACAGGCGGCACAATCGCTTCTAAATACACAGCAGAGGGACTGGCACCACAGATTTCAGCAGATGAGCTTCTGAAATATATCCCGGAAGCCAGGGAATTCTGCATCATTGATACCGTTCAGCCATTTGCTCTGGACAGTACAAATGTGTGTTCAGATCACTGGCTGAAGCTTGCCAGACTGATTGAATCAAAATATGAATTTTACGATGGTTTTGTTCTTTGCCATGGAACAGATACAATGGCATATACAGCAGCAGCCCTGTCCTATCTGATTCAGAATAACCGCAGACCAATCGTAATTACAGGGGCACAGAAGCCTATAGACCTGGCAATTACAGATGCACGTTCCAATCTGCTGGACAGTCTGCGCTTTGCATCGCATGACAGGGCGCATGGAATTTCCATTGTGTTTGGCGGAAAGGTAATTGCAGGAACCAGAGCCAAGAAGGAATTTTCAAAAAGCTACAATGCTTTTTCCAGCATTAACTATCCGGACATTGCATCTATTCATGATAACAAAATTATCTTTTATATTGATGATAAGGATCAGTCTACCAAACCTCTGGTATTTTACCAGAAAATGAATCAGAAAATTTTTCTTTTAAAGCTGATTCCGGGAATCGATGGGAAAGTACTGGACGCTCTTTTCCCATCTTATGACGGACTGATTATTGAGTCGTTTGGTGTGGGAGGTTTGCCGCATTATGAAAATGACGATTTTATGGAGGCTATTGGTCACTGGATCGAGGCTGGAAAGCCGGTATGCATGTCTACGCAGGTTACCCATGAAGGCAGCGATATGGAAGTTTATCAGGTGGGAAAAATTATCAAAGAGCGTTTTCCGGTGCTGGAGTCTTATGATATGACACTGGAGGCCTCTGTAACTAAAATGATGTGGGCACTGGGACAGACACGGGATATGGAGAAATTTAAAGAGCTGTTTTATACGACCATTAACCATGATCTGCTTTTCCTGTAAAACGCTCTTGGGATTTGAAGGGATAAAATATAAGAAACATGCTACATTGGAGGACCTAAATAGATGAATAAAAAAGAAATTTCTGAAATTAAGAAGCAGCTTACCCCGGCCAACTGCAATATTACACGTATTTGCGGCTGCTATGTGGATGCTGAAAAAAATAAAAAAACGGAACTGAAGGAAGCGTTTCTTTCTCTTTCTGAGGAAGAAATGTTCAAATATTTTGAAATATTCAAAAAAACACTTTCCGGTACACTTGGGAAGAATCTGATGAATATGGAATTCCCGTTAGATGAGGAAAGAGAGGGCGGAAAGCACGAATTCCTGATGAAGCTTCGTGCCAGCAAACTAAAGGATGACGCTTTAATTGAGAGCTTTTATGACAAAATTATTGAAAATTACGATTATCCGGAAAATTACTACATAATCCTGGTACATGCAGTCTACGATATTCCGGGAAGAACCTCTGACGGAATTGATATGGATGATGCTTCCGAGGAGATTTACGAGCATCTTCTTTGCAGCATCTGTCCGGTGAAGCTGTCAAAGGCGGGACTTTGTTACAATGCGGAAGCGAATCTGATCCAGGACCGTATCCGCGACTGGATCGTGGAAATGCCGGAGAACGGCTTCCTTTTCCCTGTGTTTAATGACCGAAGCACAGACATCCACGGCATGCTCTACTATTCCAAGAATGCAGAGCAGCTTCACGACATTTTCGTGGACGAAGTGTTTGGCTGCACAGCCCCACTTTCCGCAGGAGGACAGCGCGATTCCTTTAATATGCTTGTGGAGGAAACCCTTGGGGATGACTGCCAGTATGACACTGTCGTTGGAATCCATGAGAAACTGAACGAGATCATCGAATCCCAGAAGGACTCTCCAGATCCGGTAGTTCTTACCAAATCTGAGGTGAAGCGTCTTTTCGAGGATTGCGGTGTAGAGGATGAAAAGCTGGAAACCTTCGACAACCAGTATGAGGTGGTTGCTGGCGAAAAAGCCACTATGGTAGCGTCCAATATTACGAATACCCGTAAGTTTGAAATCAAAACTCCGGATGTGGTAATTCATGTGGAACCTGAAAAGGTGGAGCTTGTGGAGACGCGGATTATTGACGGACGTAAATGTCTGGTGATTCCAATGGAAGATGTAGAAATCAATGGGATCCGTGTGCGCATGGGTGGAGAGCGCAGCGAGGATTTTGAGGAAGATTACGAGTAATATTTTTACAGAAAAGAGGAATTAATATGACCCTGGCACAACTTCGTTACGCGATTACGGTGGCAAATTCCAATTCCATGAATGAAGCTGCCCGGAATCTTTTTATATCACAGCCAAGCTTATCTTCGGCAATCCGTGAACTGGAAGAGGAAATCGGGGTAGAGCTTTTCCGCAGGACAAACCGTGGAATTTCCGTAACCCCAGAGGGTGAGGAATTCCTGGGCTACGCCCGTCAGGTGGTGGAGCAGTATGAGCTGATCGAATCCAAATACGTCTCCAAGGAGCACACGAAAAAGAAATTCAGCGTCTCCATGCAGCACTACACCTTTGCGGTTAACGCCTTCGTGGAAATGGTGAAGCAGTTCGGAATGGACGAATACGAATTCGCTGTCCATGAAACCCGCACCTACGATATCATCACCGACGTAAAAGACTTCAAAAGCGAGATCGGCATCCTTTACCTGAACGACTTCAACCACAAAGTCCTGGAAAAGCTTTTCCACGAATTCAACCTGGAATTTCACCCAATCCTGGAGTGTAGCATCTACGTCTACATGTGGAAAGGACATCCCCTCGCCGATCGCGACCTGATCACCCTGGAAGACCTCCGGGAGTACCCCTGCCTCTCTTTCGAGCAAGGCACATACAACTCCTTCTACTTCGCCGAAGAAGTCCTGAGCACCTACGAGTACAAACGTCTCATCAAAGCCAATGACCGCGCCACCCTCCTGAACCTGATGGTGGGCCTCAACGGCTACACTCTCTGCTCCGGCATCATCTGCGAAGAACTGAACGGCTCCGACTACTGTGCCGTGAAACTTGACTCCGGCGAAGTGATGACCATTGGCTACCTGGCAAGAAAAGGCACCACGATCAGTAAGTTAGGACAGAAGTACCTGGAAGAGATTGGGAAATACAAGGATAAAGCCTTACGATAGAGCTATAGTTTAAACCTATAACTAGCCCTAAGTTTTTAGAATTAACACTTTATTATAAAATGTGTTATAGTATGTTTATCGACGATGAAATAACCAAAAACAAGGAAAGAGGAAAGACATGTCTTCAATACTTATTCAAAATGTGAGCAAAACCTTCGAGACAAAAGATGGTTCTGTACACGCACTGAAAAACGTAAGTCTCTCCATTGAATCCGGAGATATTTACGGAATCATCGGAATGTCCGGTGCAGGAAAAAGTACCCTGGTGCGCTGCATGAATTTTCTTGAAGTTCCATCAGAAGGAAAAGTTCTCATAGATGGAAAATCTCTTGGCGAGTTTTCGCCAAAGGAACTTCGCAAAGAGCGGGAAAAAATAGGAATGATCTTTCAGCATTTCAACCTGCTTATGCAAAAAAATGTACTGGAAAATATTTGTTTTCCGTTGTACATTCAGGGGAAGAAAAAAGCTGAAGCAAGAGCAAAGGCTCTTGAGTTACTGGAAATTGTAGGACTGGCAGATAAAGCGAAAGCATATCCGGCACAGCTCTCCGGTGGTCAGAAACAAAGAGTGGCAATTGCCAGAGCTCTGGCTTCCAATCCACAGATTCTGCTTTGTGATGAGGCTACAAGCGCCCTGGATCCCCAGACAACATCTTCTATATTAGAACTTTTGAAGGACATCAATCAGAAATTTGGAATCACAATTGTGATCATTACCCATCAGATGTCAGTTGTCCGTGAGATTTGTACTCATGTGGCGATTATGAAAGAGGGTGAGGTAAAAGAGCAGGGACTGGTAGAGGATATTTTCAACCATCCGAAATCACAGGTGGCCAAAGAACTGATCAGCCGGGATACCGGATCTGAGGTAGAAAGCCAGAAACAGACTCAGCCCGAGATTCAAAGCGGTGAAATCATTCGAATTGTATTTTCCGAAAACTCTGCATTTGAACCGGTTATCGCAAACCTTGTATTAACTTTCCACGAACCTGTAAACATCCTGAAAGCCGATACCAAAAATGTTGGCGGTGTAGCCAAGGGTGAGATGATTCTCCAGTTTATGAATGGCAGCACTCACGTACAGGAAATGAAAGAATATCTTACAGAACGTGGACTTGCAATAGGGGAGGCGAACTGATTATGTGGACGAAGCAAGTAACCGATATGATTATCGCAGGTGTGGGTGAGACTTTATACATGACACTTTTCTCCACCTTTTTTGGATATGTATTCGGAATGCCCCTTGGTATTCTGCTGAAAGTATCTGATAAAGAAGGTCTGCGGCCAAATGCAGTACTTTATAAGATTCTGGATGTGATTGCCAATATTTTCCGAAGTATTCCATTTTTGATTCTTCTGATTCTGCTCATTCCATTTACCAGATTTCTGGTAGGAAAAAGCTATGGAACAACAGCAACTATCGTACCCCTTACCATTGCGGCAATCCCTTTTATCGGACGAATGGTAGAATCTTCCCTGAATGAGGTAGATGCGGGAGTTATCGAGGCTGCAAGGTCCATGGGAGCAAGTAATTTTCAGATTGTATTTCGGGTTCTTCTTGTAGAAGCAAGAACATCCCTGATTTCAGGAGCCACCATTGTAACAGGAACTATCCTGGGTTACTCCGCAATGGCAGGAACCGTAGGAGGAGGCGGACTTGGAGACATTGCTGTCCGTTACGGATACAACCGCTGGCAGACAGACATTATGCTGGTAACAGTCATCCTTCTGGTAGTACTGGTACAGATTTTCCAGACAATTGGTATGTTCATAGCCAATAAGCTGGACAAACGAAAATAGATAATAACAAATAAATATATTTTTCTAAAAACGAGGAGGAACTTTATTATGAAAAAATTAATCGCAGCAGCACTTACAGGAGCATTAGTACTTGGAACCGTTGGAACATCTGTTGTTTTCGCAGCAGATGATGACAAAACTATCACAGTAGCAGCATCCGAGACACCACATTCTGAGATTCTTGAGGCAGCAAAGCCAATCCTTGAGGAAGAGGGCTACGACCTTGAAGTAACTGTATTTGATGATTATGTACAGCCAAACGAAGTTGTAGAGAGCGGTGATTTCGATGCAAACTACTTCCAGCATATTCCATATCTGAACAGCTTTAATGAGGAAAAAGGAACCCACCTTGTAAATGCAGGTGGAATCCACTACGAGCCATTTGGAATTTATCCTGGAACAAAATCCAGCCTTGATGACATCGCAGACGGTGACACGATCGCAGTACCGAACGATACCACAAACGAGGCAAGAGCACTTCTTCTCCTCCAGGACAACGGAATTATCAAACTGAAAGACGGTGCTGGTCTTGAGGCAACTGTAAACGATATTGAGGAGAACCCATACAATGTAGAAATCGTTGAGCTTGCAGCTGAGCAGGTAGCACGTGTTGCAGAAGAGACTTCCTACATTGTCCTCAACGGAAACTATGCACTTCAGGCTGGCTACTCCGTATCCAAAGATGCACTTGCATATGAGACTTCTGATTCCGAGGCTGCAAAAACATATGTAAACGTAATCGCAGTTAAAGAAGGCAACGAGAACAGCGACAAGATCAAAGCTCTTGTAGATGTATTAAAATCTGACGAGATTAAAGATTTCATCAACGAGAAATATGACGGAGCCGTTATCCCATTCGAGGACAGCGATGACGCAGAGGCTGAGGACACAGAAGCAACAGACACTGATGAGAGCGCAGATGCAGAAGCTGACACAGCAGACGAGGCAGCTGAGGAGACAGACGCTGAGTAATTAAAGCAGTCTGGAAGACTTATAGAATATGAAATATGAGAAGCACTATAAAGTGGATTCAGAACGGATTCCTTTATAGTGCTTTTTGTATATAATTTGTAATAGAAAAGTAATTCCAGCGAAACGAAATTGAATTATAATATATTTAATTATACGCAAAAAGGAGAACATATGAATGAATAAATTGAGCAAGAAAATAAACTGGCTGATTGGGCTGCTTTTTGCAGGGTACTGGGGATATACGCTTCTGTCAGTAATATGTTTAAATAGAAATGCGGCTTACAAAAAGCGAACATATGAATACAGCAATTTTGTACCAACTTTGTTTGTGGTTATAATTTTGGCAGTCATATTTTGGGCAGCTGGGAAAAAAGTAATCAGTAGAATTGAGAAGATAGAAAAGAAAAAGTTTTATTTGCTTTTGCTTGTAATGAATATATTGGTGTTTGGCATGCAGATGTATCTCATGACTTACCTTTCAAAGCCAATTCGTTATGATTTTCAAAGAGTTCGGGAAACTGCGATTAAATTGGCTGAGGAACATACGTTTATAAATCAGGCATACTTTAATTATTACCGGATGAACCGTAACATTTTGTTTGTTTTTGCAATGTTAATAAAGATTTTTAAAGACTGGCAGCCTGTTATAGTAATAGGACTGTTACTGGTAAACCTTTCTGTCCTTTTTTCAGCACAAATATGTTATAAATTGACCGGAAAGAAGAGCATTGCATTTACTGTTTATTTGATTGGCGTGTTTATGTTTGATTTCGCATATCGTTCATTTGTTCCTTATACAGATAATTATGGTGTATTCTTTTTGACTGCTTTTCTATTTATATTTATTAATTGGAGAGATAAAATTGGATGGAATATTATTTCAGTCATTCTTTTAGCAATTGGTTGTTATATTAAAATTACAGTGGCTATTCTGGTAATTGCAGGAGGAATTGTTATACTATGTCTGCAAATTAAAGATAAGAAAAAGTTTATAAAACAGGTTGCTGTTTTGTGCCTGGTATTTGTATGCACATTTGGCGGCATTATGAAAATGCAAAATGGCTATTTTGAAAAAAATGGATTTGTAGATGATCCATCAATTCAAAGAGGACTATGGCATTATTTTATGATGGGGCAGAAAGATTCTTATCTTGGGGCTGTAAATGTAAAAGATATCCGATATACAGATAGTTTTGCTACAGTACAAGAACGAAATGCCGCAAATCGGGAAAAAGGAATAAAAAGAATTAAGAACCGTGGACTGGCAGGAAATCTTTTCTTTTATACATACAAGAACTTCCAAAATTATAATGATGGATGTTTTTCGCCAGTCCAAAGTGTGACAAAAGGTGAGGAAAAGTACGGTAATTCGTTGGTCGAAAAAATTTTTATAAAAAAGAAAGCGTATAATCGCTATTATGCTTTAATGGAACAGACACTATGGCTTTTGGTATTAAGTTGTATTATGTTTGCGGGAATAAAGACAAGAAATAATAATAAAACAATGCTGTATTTAAAATTAGTGATTTTAGGTGTATCGGCATATACAATGATTTTTGAAAGTCGACCGAAATACCTGTTTATGTTTATTCCAGTTTATCTGATTATGGCCGGATTAGGGCTAAATGAATTAAATAATAAGAGAAAATGGATTAGAAAAATAAGTTGAAAATAAATTCATAATTTGCTATTATAGAAACGAATTTTTTTAGGTATCGAGGTGAGGCCAAGTGAAAAAAAACGAATGTGCAAGCCGTTTTATCTGTCTGCTTTTTAGTCTGGCGGTGACGGTTTTATGTGTGTTTTTTGCCGGCATGGAAGCAGAGAATATAATGCACGTTTACGATCTGAAACCGGCCTCAGCTTCTCTGATCTCTCCAGAGTTTTCCAGAAGTACCCAGACAAGTGCAGAAGAACTGACAGGACTTCGGCAGGTGTCTGTAAGGTTGGAGGCGGACCAGCGTTTTCACTACAGGAGTGGTTTGGAAATCCTGGTGCTCATTATGCTTGCAGTTCTGCTTGCGAATATCATATTTTATAAAGATAGAAGATATTTGAATTCAGGAAATGATGCGGATGGCAGAAAATTTATTATTTGCTATATCCATCACCAGGACGGGCAGGGGCACTGAAAATCATGTACAGTTGTTATCCATGCGAACAAAATGTATATGATTGGAGGTTGATACCATATGTTACTTAATATTTTTATAGGGATAATGATTGTTGCAGCCATTGCAGTCGGCTTTTGGATGGCATGGTTTGACAGTCATGGAGGAAAGAAATGATAGCACAGATTTTAGCAGTAATTATTTTCCTGGCAATGTTTATTCTGATTATTACAGAAGTCTGGGAAAGACATATTGTTACACTGGGATGTGCTGTTCTTACACTGATTCTTGTATTTGGAATCTGTATGCACAGTCCCCAGGCAATTATTGAAACACTGAATATACATAGTATTTTTTCACCGGAATTCTGGCACACAGCAGGTGAAGCGAGCGAGGCTTCTGCCGGAATTAACTGGGAAACAATCGTGTTCATTGCTGGTATGATGATCATGGTTGAAGGTATGGCAAACTCCGGATTTTTCCGTTGGTTATGCATGAGAATCGCGAAGCTGGTCAAATACCAGATCATCCCGATTTTTATTACATTTATGCTCCTGTCCTTTGTACTTGCAATGTTCATTGACAGTATCACTGTAATTTTGTTCCTGGCAGCAGTTACAGTAGAGTTGTCACAGCTTCTGAAGTTTAATCCAGTACCTATGATTCTTGCGGAAATTTTCTGCGCCAACCTGGGTGGATCAGCAACCATGTGCGGAGACCCGCCGAACATTATCATTGGAACTTCCTTTGGATTCTCTTTTGCAGATTTTGTAACCAATACAGGTCTGATCGCATTTGTTGCGCTGATAATGGTTGTAATCTACTTTTACTTTATTTTCCGCAAAGAGCTTACAGAGAATGCAGGGAAAATCGATCCATCCACATTACCGGATCCTAAAGAAGCAATTGTGAGCAAAAAGGGCTTTATCATCAGCTGGGTGATTTTCCTTTGTGCAGTTGTTTTACTGGTATCACATTCAGCGACAGGACTTACCGTATCCTGTATCGGTGTATTTATTGCAGCTATCACATTGATCACTTCAGGAAAAGATGCTATAGATTTGCTGAAAAAAGTTGATTATAAAACCCTGTTGTTCTTTGTAGGACTTTTTGTAGTAGTAGGCGGTCTGGAGCAGACCGGTATCCTTACAATTCTGGCAGGCTTTATCGGCAAGGTAAGCGGTGGTAACCTGAAGATCATGATTGCGATCATTATCTGGGTATCCGCTGTGGCAAGTGCATTTATTGATAATATCCCATTTGCAGCTACTATGATTCCGGTTATTAATGATCTGGCAGCAGCACAGGGAATTAATATTTCCATTCTTGCATGGGCTCTTGCAATGGGTACTGACATCGGTGGAAGTGCAACTCCGATCGGTGCCTCAGCAAACGTAGTAGGTATTGCGACAGCTGCTAAGAGCGGTCATATGATCAAGTGGGGAAGATATTGTAAGGCAATGGCACCTGCCACAATCCTGGTAATCCTTATTTCCATGCTGATGATTTATGCGAGATATTTATAATTACTTTGACCAAAGCCTGACTTTGGCTTAGAGCCTTTTCAAACACGCTCTAGAAGGGAGGATACCATGAAAACAGAGAAACAGGTAATTATTTCTATCGGACGAGAGTTCGGAAGCGCAGGTCATGAGATTGCAGAGCGAATTGCAAAACGTTATGGGTTGTCTCTTTATGACCACAATCTTTTGAGAGAGGTGGCAGATCTTCATAATGTAAAAACAGAAGATCTGGAGATTTATGATGAGATGAAACATAACAAATTCCTTTACAGAACTGTAAAAGGAATGAGCAGTTCTCCAGCTGACAATGTTGCCATGATGCAGTTTAATTTCCTGCGGGAAAAAGCAGAGAAAGGAGAATCCTTTGTGGTTGTAGGACGCTGTTCCGAAACAATCCTTAAGGACTATCCAGGGCTGATTTCTATTTTCATTATTGGAGACATGGATCACAAAATTGCCCGTGTATCCAAGCTTTATGGGAAAAATGAGAAAGAGGCTGAGCGTTTTATCCGTGAAAAGGACAGAAAACGTAAAAAATATCATGACAGCCATTGTAAAACCAAATGGTCTGAGTCACACAATTATGATCTGAGCCTGAACAGCAGTACGCTGGGTGTTGGCGGCAGTGTGGATTTTTTGTCTTTATATATTGACAAAAGAATAGAAAAAATGGAATAATGAAGTAAGTGACCAGGGTTCTGTCAAGACACGCAAATGTCATGACAGAACCTTTGTAATATATAAACAGGAACAAATGTCAATGTGTGGGTATTATCGTTATTGATGAGAAGGAGACAAAAGATGTTTCTTGAAAAAAACAGGGACAGAATAGAACGGGACTTTGAAGATTTTTCCAGGGAACTGCCTGCTATGGCAGAAGAAATTAAGAAAAGAATGGAAGCACTTAATGAAGATATTGTGATCGGAATGAAGTATCTCTACAGCAATATGCCTTACAGTGATGTTGGGAATTATACATTTGACACTTATCTGGATTATGTGCAGCAGGGAATTTGTCTTTGGAAAAATTCTCCTTATGTAAAGAAATACCCAGAGCTTTATTTTCTCAATTATGTGCTTTTTCATAGAATAAATGATGAGGAAATTAAGCCCTGCAGAACCTTTTTCTGGGAAAAAATCAAAGATCGGATCCAGGGCATGAATATGATGGAAGCAGCACTGGAAATTAACCACTGGTGCACTGCCGAGGCGATGTATCAGGAAACAGATCTTCGCACCAGCTCCGCACTGGAAACATACAGAAGTGGTGTAGGCCGTGGCGGAGAAACGACTGTTTTTGTTATAAATGCGCTGAGAAGTGCAGGAATTCCAGCCAGATCCGCATACGTGCAGAGATGGTCTCATTGTGATGGAAACCATGTCTGGGTGGAAGTGTGGTGTGATGGAGACTGGCATTATCTGGGAGCATGTGAACCGGAAGCTGTTCTGGATAAAGGACGGTTTACAAATGCTGCATCAAGAGCAATGATGATTGGCTCCAGATGGTATGACCGTGCTATGCCAGATGAAGAAGTGATTGGAAAAGATGGAATGAACCGCATTCTGAATCTCCTTGGCAGATATGCGAAAACCAGACGGATCACCATTAGTGTTGAAGATCTGGACGGTACTCCTGTGCCTGGCGCAACAGTTCAGGCTGAGGTGATGAATTACGGAGAATTTTCACCGATTATCCGGCTGCAGACAGATGAAAATGGATGTGTTTCTTTTGAAACAGGGCTTGGAAGCCTGTTAATCTGTGCTGTTTACGACGGCGCTTACGGAGAAAAAGTAATCGATACAAGAGAAAGGGACACCTTTGTCTGCACACTTGGAGAGGAATACGAAGAGGAACTCTGGGTGGATTTTGATATGAATGCACCTGAGGATACCGGAAGAATAAAATGGTCTGTAACAGAAGAACAGGAAATGGAGAACAGGCGCCGTGTCGCAGAAGAGACAGAACACTGTCGCCGTAAGATTGAGAAATTTCAGCCATTATGGAAGCGCTGCCTTTTCGGTCATACTATGGAAGAGGTGAAGCCAATGATGGATGTTTTGTCTGAGAAAGACAGAAGAGATGCTTTTCCGGAAGTGCTGGAAGGGCATTATCAGGAAGCTTCTGTTTATCGGGAATTTAATCCGGATGAGATTTACATTCCGTATGTATGGAATCCACGTGTGGAAAACGAGGTTCTCACAAAATGGAGAAAGAAAATTTTTGGCTATTTTGATGAGAATCAGAGGAGCGCTTTTGAAGCTGACCCGAAAAGTATCTGGACATGGATCAAGGACAATATTTCAGTGAGAAACGATAAGGAACGCGTAACTGCATACACCACTCCGGGGGCGGCGCTTGATCTTGGAATTGCAGGTGAGAAGTCTCATAAGGTTCTGTTTGTGGCAATTGCAAGAACTCTTGGAATTCCATCCCGGCTTAATCCGGCAGATGGTGCCATTGAATACTGGGATGGAAGGGGATTTGCAGCAGTGCTGGAGGAAAGCCGGAAGGAGTCCCATCTTACTGTTCTTTCCGGGGAAAAAGAGGACTGGGAGTATCTTCAGGACTGGACGCTTGCAGTTACAGACGGTCAGGGTTATCTCACTTTGGATTTTAGAAATTGCAAGTGGGAGAATGGTAAACTGGAGCTGGATGTAATGCCTGGTGCTTACAGGCTTCTAACCGGAAAACGTCTCCCAGATGGAAGTATTCTTGGAAAAAGATACGATTTCCATATTGAAAAGGACGAGACGAAGAAGGTGGAATTGGAGCTTCGCGAGGCACAGAGGGCTTTTAATTAATATGAATCGAG
This sequence comes from uncultured Blautia sp., assembly GCF_934371575.1. Taxonomy (GTDB): domain Bacteria; phylum Bacillota; class Clostridia; order Lachnospirales; family Lachnospiraceae; genus Blautia_A. The sequence continues at coordinate 100,150 of NZ_CAKRNY010000006.1, forward strand.
AACAAATTAAATATATAGCGATGTTTACCATGCTGTTGAATCACATTGCCAATATTTTTCTGAAGTCCGATACACTCCTTTTTCAGGTATTGGTAGATGTGGGATATTTTACGGCTATTACGATGTGTTATTTTTTGGTGGAAGGCTATAGCTACACACATTCCAAAGAGAAATACGGCAAACGGCTGCTCCTGTTTGCCGTATTTTCTGAGCTTCCCTTCTGTCTTGCTTTCACAGAAGAAGGAATTATCAGATTTGTAAACATGAATATGCTGTTTACACTTTTTTTGTGCTTTTTGATACTTTATGCAATGGAAAAAATCCCTTCAGGTAAATACCAGACCCTTTGTATTCTGGGACTGGTATTTCTCTCGGTGTACAGTGATTGGGCACTTCTGGCGCCTGTTTTTACTTACTGGTTTGCTTCTTGTGGAGCAGTGGGGCTTCAGGGAAAAATGTTTTCAGCGGGCGAACGAAATAAGCGCCTTTGGTCTGTTTTCGGAAAAGCTATGTTGTTTTTTGGAATTCTGAATCTTATTGAAAATTTGGAAACGACAACACCTGTCATAGGTATTTTGCAGTCTCTTGGTGCTGTTTCCGGAATTTTGTTCTCCGGACTCTGTATCATCTATCTGTATAATGGAAAACGTTCCCGGAAGCATCCTGCTTTTTCAAAATGGTTTTTCTATATTTTCTATCCGGCACACTTACTGGTGTTGGGAATTTTACGTCTTGCTATCTGAGAAAAACCTGTGCAATAAAATATAGTTACAGAAAGGATACTCTCTATGTTTCATGTAATTCCGGACAATTTTTTCGTCCCTTTGTCTTCCCCGAATCGAATCGTATACTGGGAATGCATCAGCCGGCTTTTTTCCATCATGGAACATCAGCTCTCTTTTGGTGTGGAAAGAGATGTGCTGGTGGAGGAATTGGAATTTTATTTTGACCAGGAAAATGCAGCGCAGCTTGTGGAAGAAGAATTTCAGGCAAACGACAGCAGAAGCAGGGCAAATGGAATTCTGCGGCGCCTGGAATACTACGGGTGGATCGAGGTAGAGACAGATAAAAGCTATGTGCAGCGGGTAAATTTTAAAGAATATGCAGTGAAGGTGATCAAAACACTGCTGGATATTGCTGATGGCAAACAGATTGAATATCAGGGGTATATTTATACTATTTACAGTCTGGTAAAGGGGAACATGGACAGGCCTGGAATTGTGCTCATGCAGATCTGGGAAAATACAGATTATCTTATAACCGGACTTAAAAATCTTAATTCGAATATCAAGCATTATATTGACGATCTTACCAGACACAGCACTGTGGCGCAGATCATGGATGCGCTGTTTAATGATTATATTACGAATATTGTAGATAAGGCATATCACCGTCTTTTGACATCCGACAATGTTTCCAAATTCAGGCCGGAAATCATAGAAAAGCTGGAGGAACGAAGTCACAATGATGAGTTCCTCGACAAAGCATCTGCAGAAATTGCAGCCATTCGGGAAATTTCCAGTGAAGATGGCCGCGAACTGACTTATCATTATCTTCATGAGATTATTGAGGCATTCCGTAATATGGATGAAATTCTTCAGGAAATCAACCAGAAAAACACCCAGTATCAGCGTGCAGCTATTAACCGTGCTAAATTTCTTCTTGCAGGAAATGAGGATGTGCGGGGGCAGCTGAAAGAACTCCTTATGGGGATCAATGAGGAAATCAACAGGGAAAACATGGATCTTGGCGGAATCTACAGAATTGATTTTCTGGATGACCTGGTGCGAATTTATCAGTGTTCGATTCTGGAGCAGAATTCTCTGTATCTGGCAGTGGAAGGAAAAAAAGAATTTGTTCCGGCCAGTCTTGAGGAAGAAGAGACAGACGAGGCTTTTCGTCGTGAAAAAATGCGGAAAATGGCAGAAAAAATCCAGAGGGTGATCAGTGTGGAAAAGATTCAGACCTATGTTGACTGCCAGCTTGAAGATAGGGAAGAAATGGAAGCCAGTCAGCTGCCGCTTAATAATGAAGATGATTTTATAAAACTGATTTATGTGCGTCTTTACGGACAGCGCAAAAATATGGATTATGCAATAGAAACGCTGGAAGAGCGGGAAGTGAATGGCTATCGTTTCAAAGATTTTCGAATACGGAGGAAGGGAAATGGAATATCTGGAAGGAATGCTGCAAAAAGATAAGGATAATTTTGGCAGAGTCTGCAATCGTCTTCTTGGAACCTGTTTTTTGTGCAAGGGCAATCAGAATACTAAAGCAGACTATTATTTTGTGCTGAAATACCGAAAGGAATTTAAAGAATATCTGGGTGTTTTGGGCTATCGCCTTGAAATAAATGAAGAATACGGAGTGATTCAGCTGACAAGTCCAAGAGGAATCAACAGGATGAATCTTAAGCTTTATGATTCTATTGTACTGTTGATCCTGCGGATCCTTTATGATGAAAAAAAACGTGAACTGTCTGCTATTGAAGAGGTAATTGTAAATCTGGGAGACATTCAGGATAAGTTTATCAGTTTGAAAATCCGTGACAAAATAATCGACAAAACAACCATGCGAAATGCGTTATATCTGTTCCGAAGATACCAGCTCGTAGAGATTCTGGATCAGGATATGGGGGATGAAGAATCCCGTATTCTGATTTACGATTCTGTTTTGATGGCGGTGCGGGCAGAGGATATTAAGACTGCATATGAGAAATTGGAGACATACAGAAAGGGAAAGAATGTAAGCAATGAAGAAACTGACGAGGATGAAGCTGATTAACTGGCACAGGTTCAATAACTGTACCATAGATTTTGGAAATTCCACTCTTTTATCCGGTGAAAACGGTGCTGGAAAATCCACTCTTCTGGATGCAATTCAGTTTGTGATCATCTGTTCCACCGGCTATTTTAATAAGGCTGCCCATGAGAACGGCAAGCGAAAGCTTACCGGTTATATTCGCTGTAAAACAGGAAAAGAAAACCAGCCATATGAGCGTATGGGAGAAATCAGTGCTCATGTTGCCCTGGAGTTTTATGAGGAAAGCAAGGATAAGTATTTTATTATCGGTGCAGTGGTAGATTCTTCTTCAGAAGGACAGGAGACCACTGTGCGTTATCTGTTGGAGAATACCAGGATCTCAGATGACCTTTTCCTGTATGGAAACCAGGTGAAATCCATTGCGGAATTTCGTGGGTCCAATCCTGATATCCGGCAGTGGTGCAAAACTAATGTAGAAGCCCGCAGAATGGTCACAGCAAGGCTTGGAAGAATTGAGGATAAGTTCTTCCGCCTGATTCCAAAAGCTCTTGCATTTAAGCCGATTGATGATATCAAGGACTTTGTTTACTCCTATGTTCTGGATGAAAAAGAGGTTAATATTGATGTACTTCGTGAGAATGTACGCACTTATCAGGACATGGAACGTACACTGGGTAATGTTAAAAAGAGAATGAAAAAACTGGAAAATATCCAAGCACTTCACCAGCGTGTGCAGGAGTATATAGAAAAAGACAGAATGTATGAATATTTCCTGAAACGCAGTGATCTGGACCAGGTAGAAAGCCAGATCAGCAGCAATGATACTGCTAAAAAGAACGAGGAAATCCGTCTTTCCCAGGCGAAAACCCAGCTGGAAATGCTGCAGAAAGAGCGCACCGAGAAGCAGGAAATTGCCACAAATATCCGCGTAGAGCTGCGCCATAACCAGGAATTTGTAGCTCTGGAAGAAGAGAAAAAAGAGCTTGCAAGACTTCAGGACAAGCGTCAGAGTGCTATGGCTGAGGAGGCTGAACTGAAGAAAAGTGTGGCCCAGGCGGCAAGAACCTGCGAGAGCTTATTGAAGGCTATGGGAACCGCAGAAAATAGAACCAGCGCAGAGTTTGCGTCCCGTATCCGTGAATACCGGAAACAGCTTCAAACCCTGGATGGCGATATCAATGTGGCAGAAATAAAGAGCCTTACAGATGATGTGATCCATTTCAAACAGCTGCAGTTTGGAGAATTGCAGGAAGAGCAGGCACAGCTGAAAATCCAGCTGAACAAGAACCAGACAGAACGTGAAAAATTAAACAAAAAAATTAATAAACTGAAACGCAAAAAGCTGACTTATCCATCTGGGGTAGAGCTTCTTGTGGACTCTGTACAGGAAGAGTTTGCCGCTCTTGGAAGAGAAATCCAGCCAGGAGTACTCTGCGAAATGCTGGAGATCCAGGATGAAGAATGGCGAAATGCAGTGGAAGGCTATCTAAATACACAGCGTTTCTACGTGCTTGTGGAACCAGAGAATTTCGACATTGCACTTGGTATTTACGACCGCTTAAGAAGAGAGAAAAAGGTCTATGGAGTGGGGCTGATCAACACAAAAGACCTGGAAAAATACAATACCGCGCCTGCTGGAACCCTGGCAGAGGCAGTCACCGCCCAGAACAAATATGCCCGCCAGTACAGCAATATGATCCTTGGAAAAGTGCAGATGTGTGAGCGCTACGAGGATCTGAAAAAGTATTCTATTTCTATTACAAAGAGCTGTATGCGCTACCAGAACCGTGTGGCAAGTGCCATCAAACCGGAAGTGTACCGGGTTCCATTTATTGGCAAAAATGCTTTTACCGTACAGCTGGTACAGGCTGAGGAGGAACTCCAGAAGCTAAGTGAAACAATGGAAAATCAGGAGAAGCAGCTGGCTGGAATGAAAGAGATCCTGGGGCTTCTTTCTACCGAATGTGATGTGGATATTAAGTACCGCCTGGATGTGATCAGTACCCTTCGTATGGTAAATAGATCCATTGAAAAATGCCAGGAAAATATTCGAAAACTAAAAGAAAACTCCACCCTGATCCAGAAGCAGGTTCAGCTGGAAGAACTGGAAAAGGTGCTTAGAGGCCTGGATTCCACCATCAATTCTGACAGAGAAAAAATCGGAGGAATGCGCACCCGGATCCAGGATCTGCTTGCAAGAAAACAGACACTTCTGGAAAAACAGGTTTCAGGAAAAAGCGAGGTAACCGCTCTTGGCGCAGCGGCAAAAGACCATTTAAATACCTGGAATCAGGAATATGAGAAAGCACTGGGTGGAAAAACCATTGAACAGTTCCAGAATGAGTATTTTTATAAGCAGCCCTCTAATAAGAGAAAATACAACAGTGACAGATGCCAGAATGCCAAAGATAACATGGTAAATGCCATGGTAGAATATAAGACGGAGCACGATTTTGGCGCAGCTGCCAGTCTGGATGGCTTCCCGGAATTTGAGGCTGTGTATGAACGGCTGAAAAACTCTGAACTGCTTGATTATGAAGAGAAAGTGCAGTCTGCCCGGGAAGCTGCAGAGACTGAGTTCCATGAGCAGTTCCTGGCAAAATTGCAGGAGAATATGAAGCTTGCCCAGGGTGAATTTAAGGAACTGAACAAGGCGTTAAAGGGGATTGATTTCAGCAGTGAACGATATGAATTCCAGTTTATGCCAAGCAAAAAATACCGCAATTATTATGAGATGATCATGGATGATTTCAATGTAACACAGGGCGAATCCCTGTTTTCCGGAATTTTCCATGAGGCCCATAAGGACGTGATCGAGGAGCTGTTTGAGCAGCTTTCGGTAAGCGGAGACAACAGTGCGCAGGCCCTTGACGAGTTTACAGATTACCGTACCTACATGGATTATGATATTAAGATCATACACAATGATGGCACCTATTCTTATTATTCCAAGGTATGTGAGGAGAAGAGCGGCGGCGAGACACAGACCCCGTTTTATGTGACTGTGGCAGCTTCTTTTGTGCAGCTTTACAGCAACAATATCGGGGGCGAGGCAGCAGGTCTGGTGTTGTTTGATGAGGCCTTTAATAACATGGATGATGAAAGGATCGGCGGTGTTCTGGAGTTCCTGAGACGTCTTCCCCTTCAGCTGATCATTGCTGCTCCGCCGGATAAGATCCAGTATATTGGCCCTTCTATGGATGAGATCATGCTGGTAATGACCGACCAGAAGCGGAGCTATGTGGAGGAATATCACAATGCAGTATGACCAGCTGCTGTTAAAAAATCTGCTGGATTCTTACGAAAAAAGCCTGCTTTCTTCTGGGAAAAATAAAGTTCAGATCCACGTTTCCATGACTTTTTCCAGAAGAAATCTGCCGGAATATTTTGATGAAAGCTCTATGGTTTATGAGCAGATCCATGTGGCAGCAGAGGATATGGAACGGCGTGGTTTTCTGAAAATCCAGTGGAAAAACCGAAAACCAGGGACGATCATTGAGAAGGTGATCCTGAAGGAAGAGGCGGTGGGAGAGGTGTATCAGTATCTCCAACGGACGCCGAAAGCGGTTAATGAAGAGCTGACGTTGAGGGGACTACAGGAATATATAGAAGAATATGGGAAGAAACAATGCACTGGAAATCCCAGCAATCAATACGGTGGAGATGGCCAAAACTGTGGAAATGCAAATCTGATAAGTGAGGACGCCGAAGCAGCTGGAGAAAATGAAAATGGGATTATAGCGGAGTTTGTCAAATATCTTCTCGGGCGTATGAAGGATGGAAAACCGGTAAAAGAATACATTGACATTGCGGATCCCACTCAGACACGGGAACTTCTTGATACCTTGTGTGCGATTGAACAGAATAAAAAGCCTGTATATATCCGTGAATTTTCCATAGATCACCTTGGCGATTCCAAGAAATTTGAAAATATGATTGGCCTGATTGGGAAAATATTGCGTAGATTTGGTTCTGGGTATGAAGACATGGATGTGTATGAAATTCTGGCAGAATATCAGATTTACCATACTCCAAACTATGTATATTTGAAAGGCTGTGGCTGCCTGTTACAGAAGGAGCAGAAGACAGGTGCGGACGGTATATTCCTGAAAAAGGGGCTGGACGCCGAACCCTTTGAGCTATGCGGTGATGGCACTGAAAACAGACCGCAGAATACTTCCGGATTTCAGATTGATCTTGCAGCTTTACGGCAGGGAATTGGAATTTCTGGAGAGGATATTAATACTCTGGTGCTGACAAATATTTCCAATGTGAAAAGGATAATCACCATAGAAAACCTAACCACATTTTACCGCTGGAGCGAACCAGAGGGCATTCTGATCTATCTTGGCGGCTACCATAACCAGGTGCGGCGCAGGCTTTTGCAGATGATTTATAAGCAGCTTCCCCAGGCAGAATATCTTCATTTTGGAGACATTGACGTGGGTGGATTTGAAATCTATCTGGACCTTTGCAGGAAAACAAATATCCCATTTCAGTTGTACCACATGGGAATCCCGGAGCTTATAAAGTACGAAAAGTACAGCAAAAAGCTGACGGAAAATGACAATAAGCGCCTGGATAAAATGCTGGAAAAATTGCGGGAAAATCCTGAAATTAACAGTTGCACACAGATAGCTGAGGTATTAAAATATATGAAAATAACACAGCTGAAGCTGGAACAGGAATGCCAGCATGTCTGCAAAAGGAGGTACCGCATATGACAACATTGGAAATTCTGGACCGTCTGCAAGGTGATGCACTGAAAGATGATGAACTTCGAAGAAAACTTCTGGCAACCCGCTTGGAAAAGGATCCTCTCACTGTTTTTTGTAGATTATGCAGGGAACTTGGCTATGAATTGTATGAAATGGATCTGGTATCTGCCGGAGAAGATTTCTATGCAACTATGCGCCGCAGCACCAACGGCGGAGGTGAAAATTCCCCGAAACTGGAGGGCGAAGATGACTTTTATGAGCTGCTTATGGCAAGCCTTGAGGCAGCGGACAAGGGAAAATAGGAAGTGTATATGGCAGAATTAACTGAATTACAGAGGCAGTTATTTGAATTGCAAGATACAAAATACCGTGATTTCCACAGTAAATTAATGCCTGGAATAAATAAAGAAACTGTTATTGGAATCAGGGTTCCAGTCCTTCGGAAGTTTGCAAAAGAGTTTGCGAAAACGCCGGAAGCAGAGCTGTTTTTACAGCAGCTTCCACATCGGCTTTATGAAGAAAACAATCTTCATATGATGCTGATCACAGGAATGAAAGACTATTTGAAATGTATGACAGAAGTACAGCGTTTTCTTCCATATATCGATAACTGGGCTACCTGTGATTTTTCGGAACCGAAATGCTTCAGGAAAAATAAAGAAGCGGTGCTTGCAAAGATCCGCGAATGGCTGGAATCTTCCGAAACCTACACCATCCGCTACGGAATTGGCATGCTTATGCGCCTTTTCCTGGACGAGGATTTTTCCCAGGAATATCTTGAAATGGTGGCTGGCGTGCAGTCTCAGGAATATTATGTAAACATGATGATCGCCTGGTATTTTGCCACTGCACTGGCAAAACAGTGGGAGGAAACTGTACCTTATATTGAACAGCACAGGCTGTCAGAGTGGGTGCACAAAAAGACTATTCAGAAAGCGGTGGAGAGTTACCGGATTACACCGGAACAGAAGGAGTATTTGAAAAGATTCCGGCAGAAATAGGATTTTATGGTTTAGAGATTAAGAAATAAAAAACGCCAGAATGAAAAGCTTTATGGTGAGGATAAAGCAAATTTCATTCTGGCATTTTGTATTTACGCGAGCATAAGATCCTGATATCTGCCGCAAATTAGCGGAAGCTCTTCAGCCAGTTCACAAGAGAATCATGCCAGATGTTGTCGTAAACAGTTTTCTTCATCTGGTCGGTTACCGGGCCGTTGTTTGCCATTTTTGCAAGGATGCAGGCCTGGAGTTCTTCCACAGTCATGTCCTCTGGGGACTTGGACCAGTCTACAGTTACTTCGGATTTATCGGAAGCAGGCTCGGCCGTAGCAACCGTATTAGTTGATGTACTGTCAGCCGCTTTTTCAGAAGTATTTCCTGTGTTGGCAGAGTTATCTGCGGCAACTGCAACAGTTTCCTCTATATTATCCGTTTCTGCAACATTTTCCGGCATTTTCACATTCATTTCTACAGATTTATACTCTGGCATATCTCCTGCCGGAACCCAGATATTTCCACTGTTTCCTGCAACAGTCACATGAATGCGTCCGTTTTCCACAGCCACTTTTTCCCCGGTCAGAGTACCTATATATTCAGCAGCATTTCCGGCAGCCAGATCCATAGAAGCAGAATTATCATCATTATTTACAGTGATAATTACGCGCACTCCATCCAGATCGCGGGCAAAAGCATACTGACGGTTGGTAAGCATAAGTTCTGCGTAGCTTCCATAACTAAGAGCAGGTGTATTCTGGCGGACTTTTCCAAGGGCAGAAACAAGGGCTGTGCAAGGATTTTTCTCCACTGCGTCAGCATAATCAGCAAGATTCAGGGCAGGTCTTAGGCTGTCATCAGAAGTGCGTTCTTTACGTCCTTCGATTCCGAATTCAGAACCATAATAGATGCTTGGTACTCCCGGAAGAGTGTAAAGAAGCACATGAACAGGTGCAAAGTGTGCTTTGTTGGAAAGCTTCGTATAAATACGTTCTACATCATGGTTGTCCACGAAATTATAAAGGTCAAGGTCACCCATGTTCTGCAGATATTTTACAGTATGTGCGATCTCGAAATAGTTGTGATCATTGTGTCCGCTGTAAAGGGCTTTATGAAGTGCGTAGTTAGTTACGCTGTGAAGAGTGCTTCCGTTTACCCAGCGGCTGTAATCGCCATGAATAACCTCGCCCATGAGCCAGAAATCAGGTTTCACTTCATCGGCAGTATGGCGAAGCTGTTTCATAAAATCAAAGTCCAGAACATCTGCAGCATCAAGGCGGATGCCGTCTACATCAAATTCAGAAACCCAGAAACGGATTACATCACAAATATAATTCTGAACATCAGGATTGCGCTGGTTTAATTTGGCCAGGAGGTTATATCCACCCCAGTTTTCATAGGAAAAACCATCGTTATACTCTGTGTTTCCAGAGAAGTTTACGTTACAATACCAGTTTACATAAGGCGAATTCTGACGGTTTTCCTGAATGTCTTTAAACGCAAAAAAGTCACGTCCGGTGTGGTTAAATACACCATCAAAAATAACTTTAATTCCCTTCTCATGGCAGGAAGCTACGAAATTTTTCAGATCTTCATTATCACCCAATCGGGAGTCAAGTTTCTTATAATCAGTAGTTTCATAACCGTGTCCCACGCTTTCAAATAAAGGTCCAATATATAAAGCTGTGCATCCGATTTCTTTAATATGGTCAATCCACGGAAGAAGAGTATTCAGCCTGTGGACCGGCTCACCATACTCATTCTGCTTTGGTGCACCAGTCAAACCCAGTGGATAAATGTGATAAAAAATTGCCTCGTTATACCAACTCATGTCTAACACCTCTGTTGTTTAAAATTAATTTGTATTTCAATGTCTTTTATAATAGCAGATTTTGGGAGTTTATTCCATATAAAAATATGATGCGCATAAGTTTCTGCTCGCAGTGAAGGTATTACGGGAAAAAGCACAGAAATCGGTAAGCTACATTCATGCAATAAAAATGTTCAGATAATTATCAGGTGGTTTTTAAAGAGATAATTTGGTAAAATAGTATCAAAATTACTATAAGGAGAGTGTCTGAGAAGAGCAACTGTTGGTTACAGGCGTTTGAACTGTTGAAGGAAATTGTCCTGGAAGAAAGACAGCAAAGACCTGGTTTTGCATCCGAGTTGGAAAAACTGGATGAGGATACGGATTATAAATATGATGTTTTGGGATGGCTGGAAGACTGCCTGGATGAAATGGATATGCGCGAAGAGCATGAAATCCTTTTAAAAATGTGTGAAGACTTGCTTGGTATGTTTGGCTGGCCGGAGTATACGGGGTCGGATTTGAAAATGCGTAAAATATTTGCACTGTTAAGTCTTGGCAGAAATCAGGAAGCCTTCTCTTATTTTGAAAAGTGGTTAAACAAAGAACCGGAAAATATTGTGGCTGCAGCTGCTGGTATTTACGCTTGTATTGCAATAGAGGATTACGAAAAGGGCCAGGAATTGATAGACCATTTTATATTGAATCCAAGCGAGTGCTCAGATGAAAATGATATCATTTTTACGGCGGCTTCGAAGTTCTATGAAAAGTCTGGGAATGAAGCGGCGAAAAAACAGATTGATAAGGCGTTGGAAGATTATGACAAATATCTGGAACAGTATTTTCAGGGAATGGAAGATGAGGAGAACGACATACTTTGTTTTGATGATGAAGAACTTCCATTTAATTGATTTGCAAATTGTTAAACGTCCACAATAATAGGAGGAAAATATTATGTTGTTTATTTGCTACCCTAAATGCTCTACTTGTCAAAAAGCTAAAAAATGGCTGGATAATCAAGGAATAGAATATACAGAACGTCATATTGTGGAAGATAATCCAACGTATGAGGAATTAAGGGAATGGTATCAGAAAAGCGGATTGCCATTGAGACGTTTTTTTAATACCAGCGGAATGCTTTATAAAGAGATGAAATTAAAAGATAAGCTGCCGGAAATGAGTGAAGAGGAACAGCTGAAATTGCTGGCAACAAATGGTATGTTGGTAAAAAGACCTTTGCTTATAACAGAGGATAAGGTGTTCGTCGGATTCAAGGAAGCTGAACGCAGATAAGCATTCCCCCGCTTCAAGTGCGCAGAGCACTAAGCGGGGGGTAAGGGGGATGCTTATGTCAGTGGGAGCTTTCAGCTCCCACTGACAGGTCGCGAAGCGACTGCGTTCATGAGCAAGTAGCAAAGCGGATTGCGAATGTCCGCTTTACTGGAATATATTTTTCATATAATGATAACGCCTTCGCATACACTGTAAAAACAGCGTCTTCGGAGGCGTTTCTTTGAAAGATTATATTGAAGAGCGGGCAGTGGAAATTGGGAATTATATTATTGAAACGAAAGCAACGGTGCGGCAGACGGCGAAAAGATTTGGGATAAGTAAGAGTACGGTACATAAAGATGTAACAAGCCGATTGATGAGCCTAAATCCAGTATTGGCAAAGCAGGCGCGAGAAGTGTTAGATGTAAATAAGTCAGAACGACATATCAGAGGCGGAATGGCAACAAGAGAAAAATATTTACACAAATATAGCAGACGTTGATATGATAGATAGAATGTGTTTTTTATACTTTTCAATCAAATGATAGTTGCACAAAAAAACACAAACTTTTTTGTAAAAAGTGCTTGACTTCTCCTTGCGGCGGTGGTATAGTAAACAAGCTGTCGTAAGGAATTGCTTCTGAAATACTGAAAAATAAATAAGTTTTCAGAAAATTCAAATTAACTGTTGACAATCGACTGAAC
>NZ_CAKRNY010000007.1 GCF_934371575.1 uncultured Blautia sp.
TTGATAAGGGAGTTCGTTATGAGAGATTCATATAATCTGATGGATTTTATTAAAATGTACTATCTGGATTCTAACATTCCAATGTATCTTTTTAAAGGGGAAACCTGTATCTTCTGTATGCCGGAGCAGACGGATCTTACATATCCTCCAGTGAAATATATAGAAGATCTTCTGGCTTCAGAAAAAAGGATTTCCTACTGCACTACGAAATATGGTATCATTTTCTGTTCCCTGAAGGTAGATTATCTGGAAGATGGGAAGCTTGTTTTCGGTCCAGTGACCAATATCCCATATACAGAATCTGACCTGCAGCAATTGTACAGGGATTATACCGTTCCCAATCATGATCGCGCAGATTTTAACAGCTTTCTCCATCAGATTCCCTGTCTCTCTATGAATTCCTTATTAAAAAAGTGTCTCTTTCTTAATTATTGTCTTCATGAAGAATTACTGACTCTGGAACAGCTGACAGCTTCAGAGCCAGGAGCCTCTGTACAAATATCCTTAAAAGATGCTTCCCTGCTCGAAGGAACTTACCAGACCAAGGAAAATGAACAGCACAATCAGACTTATGCCATCGAGGAACAGATTCTGAAGCTTGTTAGGACTGGTAACTACCAGGGATTTAAAAATATTGAATTCAGTGACAGCAATTATCATCTGGGTGTTACAGGTTCTACTGTACTTCGCCAGCTGAAGAATGACATCATCATCACAACAACCATCTGCACCAGGGCTGCAATAGAGGGAGGTCTTGATTATGACAGTGCCTATCAGCTTTCCGATTATTTTATCCAGGCTTCAGAAAAACTGAATAACATTGAAGGATTGTATGATCTTCTGTCAAAGGTTGGTTATGCTTTTGCCCAAAAAGTGGCAGAATCGAAAACACCCGTCTCTACAGACGGGTGCATTCAAAAAGCAATTCGTTATATTCAGCAAAACACAAACCAGCATCTCACAGTAGGGGATGTTGCTGCTTATGTGGGATTCAGTAAATCCTATTTTTCTTCTTATTTCAAAAAGACCCTTGGCTTTTCTGTCAGTGCCTTTATTTTGCGCTGTAAACTGGAGGAAGGCAAAGAATTATTGCAATACACAAACAAATCCATCAGTACCATCAGTACCTTTTTATGCTTTTCCAGTCAGAGTCACTTTCAGACTGCTTTTAAAAAGCAATTTGGAATGACTCCTAATGAGTACCGGCGCAAGCGGTAAGGCACACATCTGTCACATAATTTTAAACCAGAAACAGGTAGTTCAATATTGTTCATTATCCTATCAATACCTTTTTCCCCTGGAATGCAAACCCATAGCACTGGATTCGCTTCCTATCTATCCCTCTTGTCTCCAGTTCCTTAGAATATGCCTTGTCCTGAATCTGCTTCTTTGCAGCTGCCACGGTTTCTTCTAGTGATTTTTCGTCATCTTCACGTACTTTAAATTCCAGAATAAAAGCAGGATCATTACCATTGACAGGTTCCAGCATAACATCGTAACGACCATAACCACTTTCCCGATTAGAAGATATCCGGTATCTTCCCATCAGCTCCACAATCAGTCCCAAGACAAATCCATGATAAAAGCGCTCTGGCCTGTCTGCCTTTGCATTTAAAGTACTTTTGGAACTGCCTACGTCGAAAAAGCTGAAGGTTGCCATAGAAATATCATTCATATAATGATTCATTTCTTTCACATCACCACGTAGCAATGCGCGTACAAATTCATTATATGGTACATTTTCGTCTGAAAACCAGTCTCTTATCATATTTTCAAACATCATTCGTACTTCTCGGTTCGTAACACTTAAATGATAGATAAAACGATCTGTCTGTTCATCAATATCTACCTTCATTACTTTCAGATATCCACTTGCCAGAAATAAACTCCAAATGGCGTTTTTTTTCTTTCCCAGTTGTTCAAAAACAATCTCTTCATCAATTTCAGTTACAAGTTCTCTACCTTCCAGAAGCTCTTCCATAATCATTTTGGTTTCTGCATTTCCCTTTTGGATCAAGGAAATAATCAGCTCGTTGGAACTGGTGTTTACCCAGTAAGGCTTGAATTTTTTCTCTTCCAGAAAACAGGTAATGGACCACGGATTATAGATATCCCTTTGATTTCCAAAAGAAAATCCATCATACCAGTATTTTACCTTTTCTTTCTGTTCTTTCAGCCCATATGCTTCAAGTGCCTGAAAGACTTCAGTCTGAATGAAACCGAACTGACTGCTGTACTTCTCAGAAGTTGTCGTCACCACTGTCAAATTATTTAAATCTGAAAAAATAGATTCCTTGCTAACCCTGGTAATTCCAGTAAGCAGCCCTCTTTCCATAAATGGATTGCTCTTAAATGTAGCATTGAACAACCCTCTCATGAAATCTACCAGTTCTTTCCAAAATCCATTCACATAGGCTTCCTGCAGAGGCGTATCATACTCATCCAGAAAAATCAACACCTTTTTCCCATAATAACGGCTTAAATAATCAGATAAAGAATTGATTGCCAAAGCGGCTGTAGTGTCTGACATTTCCAATGTCACAGAATCAAAATATTCCAGATCCTGAGGTGACATAAAGGCTTCCTTCCGAATAAATGAGTATTTTCCATACAATCTTACCAGACTCTGTATAATGCCTTCTTTAACCGCCGAAATTGTGCTTCCTTTCATATTGGCAAAGCTCATATAGATTACAGGATAGGTGCCTTGCAGTTTACGGTATTCTTCACTTTTCCAGATAGATAATCCCTGGAATAAATCGCTTCTTTTCTCATATGCAACGGAAAAAAAGCATTCCATCATACTCAAATTCAGCGTCTTTCCAAATCTCCGGGGACGTGTGATCAAGGTAACAGAATCCTTATTCTCCCACCACTCCCTGATAAAATCAGTTTTATCTACGAAAAAACAGTTATTTTCTCTGATGTATGCAAAATCCTGTGCTCCCAGAGACACGGTCTGGCTCATGAGTCGTCACCTCCATCTGATAATTTGTGTTAAGCGGATATTCGCAATCCGCTTCGCTACGCGGCTCTACACCGAATGCTGCTTCGCAGCATATTCGGTTAAACTTAGTTTAGCATGTTGCCATATGTAAAACAAGTTAGATCGTCACATAAAGATAATTAAACACCAGCTTCCTCTGATATTCATAATACTTCGCCTTTTTCTTGATCATCTCCATTACGGCCCGGTCAACCTCGTCGCCACGGAGATCGAAGGGATTGTAGGAATTGACATTGTCGCGGATCCGCAGGATGCATTCGCCGTTGTTGTCCATTACTTTTACGGATACATAATATTTCTTATCTGTTTCGCCAATGCCAAATTTCATAATATTCAAAAGCAGTTCTTCCACGATCAGATGGATAAAGAAGGACTGTTTAAAATCAAGCTCCCATTCGTCGCACAGCCCTTCCAGATTCTGGGACATTTTTTCCATACTGCCTTCCTCGATGGGATAATATTCCTCAAAAACCCGATTGGTAAAGCTGTATTTTTCTTTTATGTACTCTTTTATTTTTCCAAATATCTGTATCGCAAACACCAGCAGCAGACAAATTCCCTCACTTATCACATATACAAGCGCAAGCCCTACGATTCCTTTTTTCTCAATCAGTAAAAATCCAGCCACTAGCATAAGAACAAAGTTTCGTAAAACAGATAACCCGGAAGCATACCTTGTTTTTCCTATTGTTTGCCAAAAAGATGTAGTTACCACATTCACTCCTGCCAGAGCAACGCTTAATGCGTAAATACGAAATGCGGCCGCTGCTGTTTCCAGTGCCGGACCATCATTCAGACCGAAGAATATCAGTATATTTTTTGCCCCGGCTGCAAAAAACAATGCCATAATCACTCCTGCGGCTGCAACGATCCGCAATCCGTCATGATACACAGCCAGCATTCCTTTCCAGTCCTTTTCCCCTCCTAAAATGGAGATAACTGTGGAGGCGGCTGCTCCGGCTCCGTCAAACATGGCGGCTGGAATGGTGCTCATAGTATAAATAACGCCAAATACAGCCACAGAAAAAGTGCCATTTTCAGAATTTCCCTTTAACAGCATGGTATTAAACACCAGCATAACCACTGCCTGAAAAATAAATGCAGAGCCTACGCCAAATCCATTTTCCACATATTCTTTGATCTCATTCCAGGTAGGAATGTGAAAATGAAAGCTTAAAAGCGCCTGTTTGTTCCAAAAATGGGTAAGCAGCACCAGAGTTCCCACTGTTTCCGCAATGCATAAAGACGCCGAAGCCCCAACAAGCCCCCAGTTCAGCACTTTCATAAACAGCAGATCCAGGCTTAAATTTGTGACAATAACGCCAGCGGAAGAAATGGCAGCCAGCTTTGGTGCGCCGTCTGTCCGCACTGCAATAGAGAGAATATTATATAATACATAGATCGGTGCAAAGGCAAACACCACGGTCAGATACTGCAGGGCCTGTGGCAAAAGCTCCGGTGTAGCACCAAGCAGACTGCATAATGCGCTGCGAAATACGAGAGATACTGCTGCGAAAAGCACACCTGTTATCAGGCCTGCACTTAATACGGAGCCGAAAATCCGATTTGCACCTTTCAGATCTGCTTCACCAAGTTTTTTCCCGATTAAGACGCCTGCACCGCCGCCTAGGGTGATTCCCATAAGTAAATAAAGCAGAAATACCGGTGTAGCAATGTTCGCCACAGCCAGTCCGGTACTGCCTATAAAATTTCCTACCAGGGTGGCGTCCACAAGGGTGGATACGGTAACCCCAAGAGAAGAACATACTCCCCAGAATAAAAAGGTTCTGTATGCACTTTTTGCATAGTTTGTTTCCATATAATTTTTCTCCTGCCCCATCACTTTCCAATAATAAAATTATATCGTTCCTTTCTGTTTAAAACAATACTATTTTTATTTCTATTGCGGCGTAATTTCCAATTACGAAACAAAACGGGCAAGTTCTCTTCAAATTACAAAAAAAACGAGCCATCCTCCACAAACGCAAATTCTACGTTCATGTTTCGGACGGCCCGTGTAATTTTAATTTTTAGATTTCAGCTAATTTCAGCAGATCCGGAATCTTGGACTCCCAGCCAAGTGCCATGATATGAACACCCTGGCAGTATGGCTTGCACTCTTTAATAATACGTGCAGCGATCTCAACACCGGTAATTCCGGCTTTTGTTTTTTCTTTGTCAGCCTTCAGCTCCTCGATCATCTCATCCGGAACATGAATGCCGGCAACATTGTTATTCATGAATTTAGCCATTCCAGCGGACTTCGGAATAATAATTCCAACCTGTACAGGTTTTCCAAACTGTTTCGCTTTTTCCATAAATTTAATAAATTTCTCCGGCTCAAATACAGCCTGTGTCTGGAAATAATCAGCACCAGCTGCAACCTTTCTCTCCATTTTTGCAAGCTGTGCATCGACAGAATCACTGCATGGAGATACAACAGCACCCTTAGAGAATTTCGGAGGCTCTCCAACAAGCTGGTTTCCGCCAAGATCCACACCGGACTCCAGAAGCTTCACTGTGTGAAGAAGAGATACGGAATCAAGGTCAAAGACTGGTTTTGCCTGTGGATGATCACCCATCTTAGTGTGGTCACCGGTAAGACAGAGAATATTGTCAATACCAAACATAGCTGCGCTGAGAAGATCAGACTCCAGAGCGATACGGTTTCTGTCACGGCATGCAAGCTGGAAAATCGGATTCATGCCTGCATCTTTGAGAACCTTACACATAGCAAGAGATCCAAGACGCATAACAGAAGACTGGTTATCTGTTACGTTAACTGCATGAACACCTGTAAGATATGTTTTGGCTTCTTCTACCAGCTCACCTACATGGATTCCTTTCGGCGGTCCTACTTCTGCTGAAACTACAAATTCACCACGATCGAATAATTCTTTCATTTTCATATTATATTTGCTCCAATCATTAAAAATTTAGGATTAACCTTTTATTTCACTTCATCATCTGTAGCAAAATTGTGGATCTGTGTCGGGCATTTCAGCACATCAAGGCGTCCAATCTCTTTCAGGCGTCTGTAAATACGCTCCCATCCACACTCCATTTCACTGTCAACTTCGCATTTTCCATTCTTGGAACCGCCGCACTGGCCATTCACAAGGCTCTTGGAACATGCTGTGATCGGGCAGATTCCACCTGTCAGATTCAGATAACACTCACCGCACTGATCGCATTTATATTCTAATGGTGTCACACCCTGGAATCCTGGTACCGGATATGTATCACAGGCAGCACAGACCATCTTATCTTCCAGATATTCAGAAATTGTCTGCACACCAACACCACAGGAAAATACAAGAACCATATCTGCTTCCTGAATTTTGCTCATATGTTTCTGAAGACGCAGCTCCATATTTTCCGGATTACAAATATAATCAGTAGTCATAATTCCTGTCACATTTCCTTCAGCGGAAAGCTCCTTCTGAAGTTCAACAGCTTCTTTTTCCGGAAAACGAACCTCTTTACATCCATGACAGTTAATAATAAAAACTTTCTTTCCGGCTGTCAGTGATGTGATTGCTTCTTTTGCTTTTAACTGGGTAATCAACATATCACTTCATCCCCCTTACTGCATTTTTTCCGGCTTTAATACTGTCGATGATCGGAATCTTGGAAGAACAGATATACTGACAGCATCTGCACTCAACACAATCCATAACGTTCATGTCTTTCATGCCCTGCCAGTTCTCGTCTTTGGCGTATTTAACGAAATACAGCGGAGAAAGTTCCATCGGACAAACATCTACGCAGCGTCCGCATTTGATACATGGCTGCTCTTTGGTCTCATCTGTATCAATGGCAATGATACCGTTGGAGCCTTTCATCATAGGTACATCCAGTGTATTCAGAGGGAATCCCATCATAGGTCCACCCATCTTTACAAGTACATCTTCATCTGTAAATCCGCCGCAGTAGTCGATCAGTTCTCTTACGCTTGTACCGATTTTGATGATAAAGTTTCCAGGATTCTTGATCTTCTCACCTGTAACAGTTGCAACACGCTCAATCAGAGGCATTCCTGTCTGGATCGCATCTGAAATTGCTTTTACTGTACTGATATTATCTACTACAACGCCAACATCTGCCGGAAGACCGCCGCTTGGAACGATTCTGCCCATAACACGCTTGATCAGAGTTTTCTCAGCGCCCTGTGGGTATTTGGTTCTGGCAACAAACACTTCCATATCTCCGATATTGGCAACTTTTTCCTGCATTAATTCAATGGCATCCGGCTTGTTATCCTCAATGACAATGATACCCTTCTGGGCGCCGGTTGTCTTGAGGACTGCTCGCAGACCAAAAATAATATCATCTGCATACTCAAGAAGCACTCTGTGGTCTGCTGTTAAAAGCGGCTCACATTCGCAGCCATTGAGAAGAATGGTGTCAACTGGTTTCGCCGGTTTCAGCTTGACACAGGTCGGGAAACCTGCACCACCCATACCAACGATTCCTGCCTCACGAATGATATCAATGATTTCATCCGGAGTAAGCTTGTCAAGATCTCCATGTGGCTGTACGGATTCGTGCAGAGTATTTTTTCCATCCGATTCAATAACAACAGCCATCACTTCACTGCCTCTTGTGCCGTGCATACGAGGCTCAACAGCAACTACTGTTCCGCTTACGCTGGAATGTACAGGAGCGCTGATAAATCCGGCAGCTTCACCGATCTTCTGACCAACCTTTACAGTATCGCCAACCTGAACGATTGGATTCGCCGGAGCACCCAGATGCTGAGACATGGAAATTACAACCGTCTTCGGATCCGGGAACTTCTTAAGCGCAATGTGTTCACTATATTCCTTGCGCTCTGACGGATGAACACCGCCATAGTAACCATCCAGTCTGTCTTCCCTGATTGATTTCACATAATCGTTGATCACCTTGAAATTAACCTTGGAGAAGTCACGAACCTGTACCGGCTGATTGAGAAATTCTTCCAGACGTCCCTGTTTCGCCAGTCTCTGGTAAATTTTCTCCCATGCACAGTCCTTATTGGGGTCTACTTCACACTTTCCATTCTTGGCTCCACCGCACTGGCCATTCACAAGACTCTTGGAACAGTCAACGATAGGACAGACACCACCGGTAATGTTCAGATAACACTGTGCACATGCATCACAGCTCTTCTTGGTAAGTGCCATACCATGATGTCCTCTGTAGTTAAGAGTATTACTTGCAGCAATAACAGGCTTTCCTGCCAGATCCGCAACGGTCTGAATACCAAGGCCACAGGAAATTACTACCACATTCTCTGTGCCTTCAGGAAGCAGATCCTGCAATTTTCTTTCTGTGTGCATTTTATTGCACAAGAAATCAACTTTCGCACTACCTGTAACCGTCTTTCCCTGTTCTTTTGCAAACTTCAGGAATTCATCACAATCCGGTTCATCAACCGTCTCAAATTCCTTAAAGCACTTATTACAGGCAATCACAAACAGGTTGTCCATGCCGTTCAGCACTGATGTAAGCTCATCACTGCTTTTCAGCTTGTACTTAGTATAATTTTCCAATTGCTCACCTTCCTTATAATAGAAATTATATTCTTATACTATCTGCTCTTATCCGTTCCCTCCACAAAAAAACTTATAAAATCAGATAAATAAGTTACATGTTTTTTTCCTATATAATATAACATAAACTGACTATTTTATCCAGTCTTTGTGACTATTCTTAACCATACTGTTTTTATTTTTTACAAAATCATTCCTGATTGTGTTATAATTGGGATATCTGTTGAATAACCGTTAATAAAAATACTTATGAGGTGTAAAGTTTATGAGATACAAAGATGAATTTCATATCGCATCCACAGCGATTTTGCTTAGTATGGCTATGTTTGGAATTTCCGTAGTGGTTCCCAAGGAGAGCCGGGTTCCCACAGCCAAGACCACTTTGACAGAAGCACCGGAAACTGCGGCTGAACAGGCTGAACAGGCTGAATTTCCGATTTACAGCCAGGACAGTAACTATGATGATTCTTACGACAGCAGTCAGGATGACACTTCTGATGACGGCAGTTACGATACTTCTGATACAGATTCCTCTGACAGTGGTCAGATTACTTATCCTACAGAAGATTCCGAAGACAGTTCAGGAAGCGACACTACTGATAATACCGATATTCCTGATTATACAGAAGATCCTTCTGAGGACTACGGAACAGAAGACAGCGGAAATTCTGATTATACAGGTGATAATTCTGACTCCGGTTTTGACAATGGCGACAGTTCTTCGGATACCTCCGATCAGGATATTGAATACTATGAATGAGTAAAAAAGAATCCTGCTACATAATAAAAATCCCCGGGCTTCCGGGGATTTTATTATTATCTGATCTTATTCAAAAATCCAAATGGTTCCTTATCTTCCAGAAAATGCATCAGCATATAGGCAGTCATGATCGCTACATTCTCTTCCTTCAGAATCCGCTTCACTTCCTCGCGGTCAGCCAGAACCACTTCAATCTCTTCCGTATCTTCCTGTGCCTTGGAACTGATCTCGCCACTGGCGTATCCATATACAGTAGCACAGGATTCATCTGTCATTCCCACAGTGGTAAAATACGGCTTCTGGTAAGCTTCCGCTACCGGAATGGGTTCAAGCTTCAGTCCTGTTTCCTCATACATTTCCCGGACTGCACCTTCATGATAATTCTCACCAGGCTCTACAAGCCCTGCCGGAAATTCATATATGTAATCACCCAAAGTATAACGATATTGACGAATTAATACAACCTTATCGTGTTTTTCTCCGAAAATACTGTAGATAATCACACCGTCCGGATTGTTCTTGTGTGTGGTCATTTTCAGATTATCCACGTCTTTGGCCCGGGAAGCTACAAAATAGTTTACCGGAGTATTGTGAACACTGGTGGCCTTTACATTATAAAGATTTACATAACGGTTATCTGTCTGCTTTGTAATGCTGTTGATTTTTCCCATAGGAACCTCTTTTCATCAGTCACCGCGAAGAATCACACGGATTCTCTTGTAAATAAAGAACACGATCACTGAGGTTAATGTGTATTTAAATAAATTAAATGGTACAAGAATCATAATTGCAAAAGTAAAAAGGTTGGTAACACCGCTGTGCACTGCTGCACCCATCTCGATAAACGCCTGTACCGGCATTCCAAATGCCTTGCCATATGCAGGAAGAAGAACAAATGCATTCACAAAGCATGCAAGAACAGTGGTAAGAATTACACCTGCTGCCATACCGGCAACTGCGTGTGTTCTTGTTTTCTTATGATGATAACGGTAGATCAAACCGGCCGGAACCACATAGGAACAGCCAAAAAGGAAGTTCGCAACATCACCGACACCTGCAGTCATGGTACCCTTTGTTACCAGATGTACCAGAATTTTTACCAGTTCAATCAATATACCAGCTACCGGTCCCATTGCAAAAGAACCGATCAAAGCCGGAATCTCTGAGAAATCCAGCTGGTAAAAGGATGGTGCAAGAAATGGCAGTGGAACCTCAAAGTTCATCAGCACACCCGCTACTGCACCTAACATTGCCACCTGGGCAATGGTTCTGGTACGGCTTCGCTCCATTACATTCCCATTTCTCATTACTTGTTCGCTCATACTCATCGCTCCTTAAATTATAGTATTTAAAGAAAATTTCTGCAAGTATGTGATGGATTTTCATCACATAAAAAGCCCCGGAATCTCTTCCGGGGCAATGAGCACGTACAAATAAATATCAACTTATCTGATCATCGCGTTCTTCTCTCATCCAGACTTTACTGTCGGTTTTGGAATTTCACCAAATCAGCCGCCGAAGCGGGTCGCGGACTATACCGCCGGTAGGGAATTTCGATATCCAAGGATTCCGATCACCCTGCCCCGAAGAAATTTTCTTTTCATGGTGGATTATACAATAGATATTTGGTAATTTCAATATAGATTCTAAATTTTTTAGAAAAAAATCACCAGTATTGTTCCATAAAAAAGTATTAACTGTTTACCTGGAACCTTTCTCCACAGAAGTTGTTTCCACCACATGCACATCCATCTGCGGATATGGAATGGAAATCCCATTGGCATCAAAGGCTTCTTTTATCTTTTCATTCAGGCGCCATTTGATATTCCAGTATTTGTCTGTAGGCACCCAGACGCGAAGCCCCATGATCACCGCACTGTCGGCAAGCTCATCTACAAAAACAATCATTTCCTTGTCGGATTTGGTTCCCGGGTCTTCCTGCAGAATATGCTGCAAAAGCTTCTTCGCTTTCTTAATATCGGAATCATAAGAGATTCCCACTTTAATTTCCAGCTTCCGAAGATTACGGGCAGTTACATTGATGATGGTGCTGTTAGACAGTTTTCCGTTCGGAATGATCACATGCTTATTATCAATGGTGGTGAGAGTCGTATAAAACATCTCAATTTTATACACAGTACCTTCTGTACTTTCTACCTGGTCCTGGATAATATAATCTCCCACCTGAAAAGGCTTGAACAAAAGCAGCATCACGCCGCCAGCCAGATTCTCCAGACCGCCCTGCAGGGCAAGACCAATGGTAACACCGGCCGTTCCCAAAAGTGCTGCCACCGAAGATTCCTTCACACCGAAATTTGTTGCAATATTAAATATCAGAATCAAATAGAGAAGAAATCTTCCAAAAGAACAGATAAACTGGGCTACACCTTTGTCTATGCCAGCCTTTTCCATGGAGCGCCTGGCAAGCTTCAAAAACCACTTAATCAGCTTGGTTCCCACATAAAAGGCTACAATAGAAAGAACCACTTTCATTCCAAAGCTGATCAAATCCGGAATATGACCGTTAAAGTAAGTCTTGACCTGTTCCCAGTTGGAACTTACCTTATCTACCGTTTCCTTCACAGTCTCCTGAACTGCGTTTTCTATAACCTGTTCTTCCAAATTACCATCTCCTTTTGCCAGACCTTTCCCAGAAACAAAATCCCGTTGTTTTCCACCGGAAATTTATTTTGGCAGCAAATTATCCACCGTCTACTGAAGCACTCTCCACAATATCAGCTGCACAGCAAGGATCAGCGGCACACCCAGACGGAATTTCCACTTTCTGGTTTTGTGATGAAAAAATTGCATTCCAAGAAGCGCACCGGCAGAACCACCGATAGCAGCCACCACCAGAAGCTGAGCTTCCGGGATGCGCCACTGTTTCCTGATGGCTTTCTGCTTATCTATACCGTACATCCCGAAAGCAATTATATTCATCGCGGCAAGATATACAATCAGTATATTTTGTATCATTTTACTTATTCAGTCCCTTCATGGAAAGGCTGATCCGGTTTTTCTTCTCGTCAACACCAAGAACCCGAACCTCCACAACATCCCCAACACTTACTGCTTCCAGAGGATGCTTGATAAACTTTTCACTCATCTGGGAAATGTGAACAAGTCCGTCCTGATGAACCCCAATATCCACAAATGCACCGAAATCGATTACGTTGCGGACCGTTCCCTTCAGAACCATTCCCTCTTTCAGATCCTTGATATCCAGTACATCTGTACGAAGAATCGGCTTCGGCATCTCGTCACGGGGATCACGTGCCGGCTTCTCCAGCTCTTTTACAATGTCGCGAAGAGTGATCTCTCCGATTTCCAGTTCATCAGCAGTCTTCTTATAATCCCTGATCTGTCTGGAAAGCCCTGCAAGCTTGCCGCCTGCAATATCCTCTGCAGAATATCCAAGTTTCTCAAGAAGCTTAGAAGCAGCCTCATAGCTCTCCGGATGAACGCTTGTAGCATCAAGAGGATTGGAGCCTCCTGCGATACGCATAAATCCTGCACACTGCTCAAATGCCTTCGGTCCAAGCTTCGCAACCTTCAGAAGCTCCTTTCTGCTGGTGAAACGACCATTTTCTTCACGATAAACCACAATGTTCTTCGCAATAGCCTTAGAAACACCGGAAATATACTCAAGAAGGGAAGCTGAAGCAGTATTTAAATCCACACCTACTTTATTTACAGAATCCTCAACAACGCCGGTAAGTGCCTCTCCAAGCTTCTTCTGATTCATGTCATGCTGATACTGACCAACACCGATAGATTTCGGATCGATCTTAACCAGCTCAGCCAGCGGATCCTGCACACGTCTTGCAATGGAGGCTGCACTTCTCTGTCCTACATCAAAATTCGGGAATTCCTCTGTTGCAAGCTTACTTGCGGAATAAACAGATGCGCCTGCCTCATTTGTGATCACATACTGAACCTTTGCTTCCGGAATCTCCTTCAGCATATCTACAATTACCTGCTCAGATTCTCTGGAAGCTGTACCATTTCCAACCGAGATCAGGGAAATGCCATACTTCCGGATCATAGCTTCTACTGTATCCTTCGCTGCGCGGATTTTCTTCTCGTTAGTAGGTGCAGTCGGGTAAACAACAGTCGTATCCAGAACCTTTCCGGTAGGATCCACAACAGCCAGCTTACAGCCTGTACGGAAAGCCGGATCCCATCCAAGAACAGTCTGTCCGGCAATTGGAGGCTGCATAAGAAGCTGTTCCAGATTTTTGCCAAACACTTTGATGGCGCCGTCCTCTGCCTTCTCAGTCAGGTCACTTCTGATCTCACGTTCAATTGCCGGCGCAATAAGACGCTTGTAGCTGTCCTCTGTTACCTCTTTCAGAATCGGTGTAGTAAACGGATTGTCACGGGTGATCACCTGTTTGTCCAGATAACGAAGAATGTCTTCTTCCGGTGCACCAACTTTAATTGTAAGGAATTTCTCCTTCTCACCACGGTTCAGTGCCAGCACGCGGTGACCAGCCAGCTTCTTCACCGGCTCCTCAAATTCATAATACATTTCATATACAGACTGTGTCTCCGGATCCTTCGCAGTGGAACTGATTGTTCCTTTCTTTGTAGTAAGATCACGGATATGGA
The DNA here is from genome assembly GCF_934371575.1 of uncultured Blautia sp. Lineage (GTDB taxonomy): Bacteria > Bacillota > Clostridia > Lachnospirales > Lachnospiraceae > Blautia_A. Next base: position 13,916 of record NZ_CAKRNY010000007.1, read on the forward strand.
TTCTGTAATCTGCTTCATCAGAAATATGCTCTGCAATAATATCCTTTGCACCGGCAATCGCCTCTGCCACAGATGCAACCTCTTTTTCCTCAGAAACAAAGGCTTCTGCCTCTTCCTCAATGGACTTATTTGTCATCTGGAGCATGATAATGTTTGCCAGTGGCTCCAGTCCCTTTTCCTTGGCAATGGTAGCACGGGTACGTCTCTTCGGACGATATGGACGATAAAGATCCTCCACTACAACCAGTGTCTGTGCTGCCAGAATCTGTTCCTTCAGCTCCGGTGTCAGTTTACCCTGATCTTCAATGCTGGAAAGTACCTGTTTCTTTTTGTCTTCCAGATTACGAAGATACGTCAGTCTCTCATTCAGATTACGAAGCTGCTCGTCATTTAATGTTCCGGTAGCTTCTTTTCTGTATCGCGAAATAAAAGGAATTGTATTTCCTTCATCAATCAATTTAACAGCAGCTTCCACCTGCCATTTTTCCACCCCAAGCTCCTGGGTGATTGCCTGTAAAATATCCATTTTTCATTCTCCTCGTTGCTTATATACTAAATGAGCCCGGTGCTCCATAAAGCTTTTATGCTTCTGAATTATAATCATCATGCCTGTCGCCGCTGTAATCGTAATTATATCCTTCTCCCGGCAGTCTATGATCCAGTTCACCGTTCAGATCCCTGTAAAATGCTGTCATAGACATTTCCATATAAGGCATGATCCAGAAAAGTGCTATATAAAAAGTAAACACAGATAGCAGAATCAGCGGAATAAAACTGAGATTCAGCTTCACATATCTCCAGATATTCCCCTTCATTATTCCGGCACTCTCCTTCAACGCCTGAATGCCGCCAAGCTCTGTGTCATCTGCCATAAGATAATATGTCATGGCAAACGGAAGGGAAACAAGAAAATTCAGCAGTGTGCTTATTGCCAGCAATCCCAGCGTCATGGAAAGCCACTGAATCTGTGACTCAACAGTCAGACCAGGATCTGTAGTAAAGCTGACATAATAATAAGGAATTGCTGTGACCAGCTGGATCACAGCCAGCACAAATCCGGCAATAATAACCCGGTCCGGCTGATTTTTAAAAAAATAGCCAAGATCTCCCAGCGAAAACTCTTTTCCTCTGGAAATATTCAAAAGCATATAACCAAGACCTGCAGAAACAATTCCCACGATCAGTGACACCACCAGCATAAATACTTCACTGAGAATCAGATCCAGCGCAGATGTTCCGGAAAACAGCTTCGTTGAAAGAACCGTTCCCAGCATGTTCAGTCCGTACACTGCCAGAAGTCCCAGGATTACTGTCCCAAAATGCCCCTGCAGTGCTTTCTTTGCCTGCAGTTTGATCTCCTTCGTACTTCTTTTTTTCATAATATTCATTCTCCTTTGCAGTGAAACAGCAGGCCGGGATTCAGTTACATCCCGGCCAGATATATTTCATTCCAATTACGCAGTTCTCTTACTTCCCCAGAAAAATAAAGCTACTGTACCAGGTCCTGTGTGACTTCCAATGGTGGTTCCGATACTGTTGATCTCAACCTTACCATTCAGCCGTGGAAAACGTTCCTCCACCAGCCTTGCCACTTCTCTGGCATCTTCCATGCATGCAGACTGGGAAATATAGCACTTTCCTGAGTAGTCCAGTCCACCCTCTGCATATTCTTCCATTTTATCCACAATTGCACGGATCACCTTCTTCTTGGTACGGATCTTATATCTTGGAATCAGCTTTCCCTGATCATCCATATTCAGAAGAGGACAGATATTCAGCATAGTGCCAAAAAATCCACTGGTTTTGGAAATACGGCCGCCTCTGATGTAAAAGGTGAGATCTGTGGAAAAGAACCAGTGGTGCAGATTCAGCTTATGCTCTTCTGCCCAGGCATGAACTTCCTCCAGAGATTTTCCCTCATCCCGCAGATCTGCCAGACGATCCATAAGAAGACCATATCCAGAAGAAGCTCCCAGAGAATCCACAACCAGTATTTTGCGGTCCGGATACTTCTCCTCAAGCTCTTCCTTTGCAATATTGGCTGAATTTACAACACCTGTGATTCCGGAAGACAGGCAGACATGAAGCACATCCTTGCCCTCCTTCAGAAATCCTTCAAAATATTCTTCGAATTCATCAACATTTACCTGGGAGGTTTTCGTCGATGCACCATCCTGCATTGCTTTGTAAAATACATCAAAAGGCATGGACTGTCCCAGATCATCTGCATATTCTTTTCCATTCAGTTCATAATGAAAGCAGATATAGGAAATATTTCTGTTTTCAAAATGTTCTTTGGTAAGATCTGCCGTGGAACAGCAGCTGATAACATAGTTGCTCATATCTCCCTCCTGTGAACAAAATTCTGCTTTTAATCAGCAAGACCAAAGGCATCATGTACTGCATTCATAGCACGGATTCCGTCTTTCTCATTGATAAGAACAGTAATACGGATCTCAGATGTGGAGATCATGTTAATGTTTACCCCTTCATTGTAAAGACTCTCAAACATCTTTGCTGCCACACCCGGATTGCTGAGCATACCGGAACCAACAATGGACAGCTTGGCAATATTACGCTCAGAATGAAGCTCCTTAAACCCAAGACGTTCCTTGTTCTCCTCCAGAATGGCAACCGCATCCTCCAGATCTGTTTTATTTACTGTAAATGAAATATCCTTTGTTCCTGCACGTCCGATGGACTGCAAAATAACATCTACATTAATATTTTTCTTTGCAAGAGTATCAAATACCTTAAACGCAACACCAGGCACATCGCGAAGTCCCAGCACTGCGATTCTCACAGCATCTGTGTCCAGCGCCACACCACTGATCAGCATTCTTTCCACGCTAACTACCTCCTTAACTACCGTTCCTTCACTGTTATTCAGGCTGGAGCGAACCACAAGAGGCACGCCGTATTTTTTCGCCATTTCCACAGAACGGTTGTGAAGTACACCCGCTCCTGATGTTGCCAGATCCAGCATCTCATCGTATGTGATCTCTTTCAGCTTTCTGGCTTTTGGAACCTTACGCGGATCGGCAGTGTAAACGCCATCCACATCTGTATAAATCTCACAGGCATCTGCATGAAGCGCTGCTGCCAGTGCCACTGCAGTGGTATCGGAACCGCCTCTTCCCAGAGTTGTGTAGTCATCATACTTATCAACTCCCTGGAATCCGGTTACAATTACGATTCTGCGGGCATCCAGCTCGCGGCGGATACGCTCTGTGTCAACTCTTTTCAACCTTGCATTCTGATGACTGCTTGTAGTATGCATCGTCACCTGAAACGCATTCAGGGAAACAGCCGGAACTCCCAGCTTATGCATCACCATTGCCATCAGCGATACGGACATCTGTTCACCAATTGTGAGAAGCATATCCATCTCACGCTTCGGCGGCTTGTCGTCCATATCATGAGCCATACTGATCAGCTCATCTGTATATTTTCCCATGGCAGACAAAACTACCACCACGTCATTTCCTTTTTCATATTCTTCGATACAACGATTGGCAACATTATACATTCTTTCTTTATTGCCAACAGAAGTACCGCCGAATTTCTTAACTATCAGCATATTTTATCCTTTCACGCTGTCAGTCTTTTACGCGGATCATGCCAAGAACATTCTCACCGAGAGCTTTCACACGCTCTTTGTACTCGCCCTGAGTCATAAGTCCGGTAACGAAACCAAATTCATCCGGAAGGGAATCCGGCTCGATCACTTCCTCAACTGTGCCGAAAGCCTTGTCTACTTCATCCAGAGAAGTATCCTTCACACGGACAAAGAAACGTCCCTCCACAGAATCCTGATCCATAAGAGGCATTTCCTCATTACTCCAGTTTGTGGGAATGGTATCATGAAGATGCTTTGCCGCCTCCACAACGTCGGCCACAACAGCACTTGCAGTAGGAAGCTTACCAGCTCCGCTGCCGTAGAACATGGCGTCTCCAAGCATATTTCCATGGACAAAAATACTGTTGAACACTCCGTTTACACCGTAAAGAGGATTGTCCTGGCCTACAAGGAACGGGGCAACCATTGCATAGAAAGAGTTCTCACCAAGTCTCTTGCTTGTACCAAGAAGCTTAATACATCTTCCCATCTCTCTTGCATATTCCATATCCTCTGGTGTGATCTTCGTAATTCCCTCTGTATAAACCTTCTCAAAATCCAGGAATTTCCCATATGCCAGAGAAGAAAGAATGGCAATCTTACGGCATGCATCATGACCTTCCACATCTGCGGTAGGATCAGCCTCTGCATACCCCATTTGCTGCGCTTCCTTCAGAACCGTGTCAAAGTCTGCGCCCTTTTTATTCATCTTATCCAGCATATAATTGGTGGTTCCGTTTAAAATTCCGGTAACCTCATCAATGGCATCTGCTGTGAGAGATTCATTAATAGTGCGGATGATCGGGATTCCACCGCCGCAGCTGGCCTCAAAAAGAAAATTGATTTTCTTTTCTCCGGCAATTTCCATAAGTTCCGGACCATACTTGGCAACCAGGGCTTTATTTGAAGTGCACACGCTCTTGCCGGCTTCAAGTGCTCTTTTCACGAAGGAGTATGCAGCGCCGGTACCACCCATAACTTCTACTACGATCGCAACTTCCGGATCTTTTATGATCTGCTCAAAATCATGAACAAGAATCTCTTCTACCGGATCTCCCGGAAACTCGCGAAGATCCAGAACATATTTCACACGGATCTCCTCTCCGGCTCTTTTGTTAATTAGTTCATGGTTGGTGCGGATAACTTCTACAACACCACTTCCAACTGTGCCATATCCTAACACTGCAATATTTATCATCTGTCCGTTACTCCCTGCCTAAAATTTTTAAATAATGGATTCCCTCCATCTGTTCAATATCATCTACCATAGCCTCTGCATCACCTTCACCTGAAAGGATCTGCACACTTAAAGTAAGAGTGGCAATACCACTGATCGGAATACTCTGATGTATAGTCAGAATATTACCATGATTTTCTGCAATAGCCCGAAGAACATTCGATAAAATCCCCGGTTCATCGTCCATCTGTATAATAAATGTGATGGTCTTTCCTTTGGCTTCCTCATGGAAGGGAAAAATATCATCTTTATATTTATAGAAAGAGCTTCTGCTGATTCCTACCGCATCTGCTGCCTCCTGAACGGTTGCCACACGCTTGGATTCCAGCAGTTTCTTAGCCGCTACCACATTCAGCAATACTTCAGGCACAGCCCGCTCTCTTACTACAAAATACTTGTTCTTATCTGTTGTCTTTGGCATGTCGCGTTTCCTTCCACTTCCAGCTGCGGCAGATTATTTATTATTCTGCCGGTTTCTTCGCAAGTGCGATCCACTTCAGATATGCATTGATAAAGATATCAATAGCACCATCCATAACTGCATCCACATTTCCGGTCTCCTCATTTGTACGATGATCCTTGACCATGGTATATGGCTGCATAACGTATGAACGGATCTGATTTCCCCAGCCGATATCTGTTACTTCGCCCCTGATTCCGGAAAGCTTGGCTTCTGCTTCCTGCTGTTTCAGAAGATACAGCTTCGCCTTCAGCATCTGCATAGCCTTGTCTTTATTCATATGCTGAGAACGCTCATTCTGACACTGTACCACGATTCCTGTAGGGAAATGGGTTATACGGATAGCGGATGAGGTTTTGTTGATGTGCTGTCCACCGGCACCACTGCTTCGATAGGTATCAATACGGATATCCTCGTCATTGATTTCTACATCCAGGTCTTTTTCAATATCCGGCATAACATCGCAGGATACGAAGGAGGTCTGACGCTTTCCTGCCGCATTAAACGGGGAAATACGGACCAGACGGTGAACACCCTTCTCAGACTTCAGAAGCCCGTATGCATTTTCACCGTTTACCTGGAAGGTAACAGATTTCACACCGGCTTCATCACCGTCCAGGTAGTCCAGTACTTCTATGGAAAATCCCTTACGGTCAGCCCAGCGTGTATACATACGATACAGCATTCCGCACCAGTCACAGGCTTCTGTTCCACCTGCTCCTGCATTCAGCTTGATAATAGCATTCTCACTGTCATACTCTCCTGAAAGAAGAGTCTTCACGCGGATGCTGTCAAACTGAGCCTGGAACTCATCCAGCATTTCCTGGATTTCTTCGATCATGGACGGATCATTTTCCTCATAGCTCATCTCGATCAGGGTTTCCATATCTTCCATCTGGGTTACCAGATTCTGATAGGTCTCCATGTCGTCCTTCATGCTCTTTAATTCTTTCATTTTCTTCTGGGATACTTCTGCATTGTCCCAGAAATCAGGCGCTTCCATTTCGCGCTCTAATTCTTCAACCCGCTTTTCCTTGTTAGCCAGGTCAAAGTGAATCCCTCACTTCCACTAATGGTTCTGTGTATGTTGCAAGAATGCTCTTGAACTGGTCTAATTCAACCATAGCTTCACCTTCTTTCTTATATTTCTTCAACAATGCCGCCCTTTAGCACTTGGCCCCAGCGGCACACAGACTTTCAAAGTATACAATAGCATATTTAGGTGCAAATTACAATAAAAAGCCGCGCAGAGCCGGAATATGCCTCGCAGAGCCGGAATATTCCCTCTGTTGCAATTTTTTCTCAAAAACAGATTTTAGAAGAGGTTGAAAAATTTTTCTATTTCTTTTATCATTAATTGGTATTTATAAAAAAGAGAGGTATCTATTTGAAGAAAAAAGAAATGGTATTTATCGGCGCACTGCTGTTTATTTCGGTGATGCTTTGTATTTATGTTTATGTGCTTCCACATGGGACTCATGGAACCATTCAGATCACGGTGAATGGAGAGCTTTATGGAACTTATTCTCTGGCTGAAGACCAGGTGATCCAGATCGGAGATACCAATGTTTGTGAAATAAAAAACGGTCAGGTAAAAATGACAGAGGCAGACTGCCCGGATCATCTTTGTATGAAGCAGCCTGCAGTGGGAAGCGCAGGCGGATATATTGTGTGTCTGCCAAACAGAGTTGTAATTCATGGAGAGGGCGATTCAGATTCACAGGATTCCGAAGGTGGATTTGACGCAGTGGTATAAGTGATGAATCAGAAAAAGACAGCGTATCTTGGGCTATTCGCAGCCATTGCCATTATTTTCGGGTATGTGGAATCATTAATTCCGTTTTTCGCAGGAATTCCGGGAATGAAGCTGGGGCTTGCCAACCTGGCAATACTTTTTGTTCTGGAAAGGTACAGCTGGAAAGAGGCGGCACTGGTTTCAGTTGTAAGGATTTTTATTATCGGTTTTATGTTTGGAAACGGATCCAGTATTATGTATAGCCTGGCCGGGGCTGCCCTTAGTCTGACCGTGATGGTCTTTTTGAAAAACAAGGCCGGATTCGGGCACCTGGGTGTAAGTGTGGCAGGCGGGGTTTCCCATAATATCGGACAGCTGCTGGTAGCAATTCCGGCGACGCATACAGTGGGATTATTATATTATTATGCTCCTGCACTGATGGTATCGGGAGTCGTTACAGGATTGCTGATCGGTGTGCTGACAAAAGAGGTATTAAAGAGGATTCCGTAAGATATTTACACCGTACGCATTTGACCTGGATATATTCCACGCGGAGCGGCGCAACATTCCGCGAAGCCCCACTTAGGAAAATATCCGATCCAAATGCTGTTGGTTAAAAAAAGAACTCTGGGCGATAGTTTTTGGCTATCAACCAGGGTTCTTTTTTATGTCAACTATCCTATGCTTCGTTTACTGTGTATCCAGCTTTCATGAGTTCAAATTTATCCATCAATCCACTTGTCACATACACTTTTTTATCTTCGTCTACAAATACAGCTTCTGCGCCATATTTCTCCAGAAGCGTTTTGGCGGCGTCCATGCCCAGGACGAAGCAGGCGGTGGAGAGGCCGTCGGCAAGGTAGCCCTGGTCGCAGACGATGGTGACGGAGGTAAGACCATTCTGGACGGGATAGCCGGTCTTTGGATCCAGGATGTGGTGGTAGCGGATTCCGTCTTCTATAAAGTATTTCTCGTAGTCACCGGAGGTGGAAAGGAACTGATTGGCGTCCAGGGTGATGGCGCCAAGATAGTCACCTTCAGTATCCCGGGGATCGGTGAGGGCAACTTTCCAGGGAGAGCCGTCGGGCTTTTCGCCGTAGGTCATGACACTGCTGCCACCCAGGTTCAGAATCATGCCTGAGACGTCAGGCTGAGTTTTCAGGTAATCCATGATCAGATCACAGCCCATGCCTTTTCCAACGGCACCAAGATCCAGGGTACAGCCATCAAGAAGGGTTACCTGGTTCCCATCCAGCTGGATTTTCCCGTAGCCCACTTCGGGGAGAAGGGCGTCGATCTCAGACTGCTCCGGCACGTGTGGGTTCTCGCCGTCGATATCCCACAGGCGGATAATCTTTCCAAGAGTTGGATCAAAGGCGCCGTCAGAGTCCTGGGAAAGCTGGCGGATTTTCTCAAGATCTGCGGCAAGATCAGTGTCAACCTCCACGGTCCCACCGTCGGCATTGTTCAGCTGGGAAATCTGGGAGTTTTCGTCAGTCCAGGAAAGGAGGGTGGTTTCCATTTCACGAAGCTTTTCGCCAATCTGGGTGTTGATGTCCTCGCCAGAGGTATAGAGGGTTTCGGAAACTACTGTGTCCATCGCAAAGTCCGCATTTGTGTACTTTTCTATGTCGGCTGCATAAACAACTGTAGTTGTTTTTCCAGGTGCAGTTCCCATTATGCCAGCGAGCAGCAGACTTCCGCAAAGAATTCCACAAACTCCTCTTTTTCCAAATCGCCCAGCCTCTCTAAATGAGCAATCCTGAAATTGCTTATTTCCCATCCCCTTCATTCTATTTAAAATGATTTCATTCTGAAATTTCGCTTCTCTTCTTCTCTTACTCATATCCTGTTCTTTCTGTTGTTATTTTAATCTACTGTTCTCAAACTTTTGCTGCATTCTCCTGTACTGCTTCACTCTCTTCCTTCACCTTCGGAATCCCTATCCGGATATTTTTCTTCGGACAGATTCCCTGGCAGGCGTGGCAGCAGATGCATTCTCCTGAAAGAGGGGTATCGCCGTCGATATCAAGATGGGCAGGACAGCGTTTCTTGCAGGCGCCGCATTTCGCCGGACAGGTATTTCGGTCACGGTTAAACAGTGCGGAGGGTGCTATAGGCATTATAGCAAAAATTGCGCCCATTGGGCAAAGGAACTGGCAGAAAAATCGTTCCTGTGTGCACATTCCGATCATGATCAGGATCAGCAAAATGATGCCGACCTTATAAGCGGCTCCAGGCAGTCTGCCTGCGGTAAGCATGGAAAATACATCCCATGGGCTCATCCCCTGAAGCTGTCCATACCAACCGGTAAGAATGGAAATCAGCAAAACAGCCAGCCAGATATACTTTACCTTCTGAAGAATATGGATCATTCTCTCAGAATAACCGTGACGTCCCTTTTTATGAAATACTTTCTGTCTCACAAACACAGTCAGTTCATATAATACATCTCCCAGAGAGCCAAATGCACATGCATATCCGCAAAAATGCCGTCCAAACAGACATGTCACCACAAGCAATACGGCTGTCACATCCAGAAAAGAATTCCAGGTGATCGCCTGATGCGCCGCGATTGCCTGGAAAATGGATTTTACGCCGGCAAAAGCTGTGGAAAAAAGTGCCGGGGCAAAAATGAAAAACAGAAGCTGGATTCCGGCGCGGATCAGCCGGATTTTTCTCTGTCTTTTTTTCATTGATTTTCCGCCTTTCCAAGTGCATCATTTACAGCATTGATAATTCCGGTGGAACTGAAGGTTGCACCGGAAATGGTATCCACATCAGTGCTCTGGGCAGCCAGAATAGTGCTGATCACGCCCTGTCCCTGGGAAAGATATGCGGAGTCCTCGCCAGGTGCGCTTACAACCTGAATGTCTGTGATTGTGTCATTTTCAAGAGTGACCTGAACCTGGATATTTCCTCCAAAGCCCTGACCATCTCCTGTGTATGTTCCGTTTTTGTATGCAAGGTCTTCACTTTTCTCAGAAGAATCCTCTTCGCTGTCTGCGTCATCCTGTTCTTCTTCCGCTTTATCAGCAGTATCTGCATCCTCTTTCGCAGCACTGTCCTTCTTGTTCTTAGCTTCTTCCTCTGCTTTCTTCTTCGCCTCTTCCTGGGCCTTGGCAGCCTCCTCAATTGCACTTAAGATCTCGTCCTGCTGCTTCTCCAAAGCCTCCACTCTTGTGGTCAGACTGGCGATCTGCTGGTCTTTTTTGGTATCACTATCCTTTTTCTGCATGGAATTGTAGCCAAGTACCGCTCCAATGATCAGGATCAGACATAAAACTCTCATAATAAAACTCTGATATTTCATGGGTTATGCTCCTTTTGCCTGGTTTAATGCATTTCTAAATGCCTGGATAATTCCCTGGGAAGAATAGGTGCAGCCAGATACGGTATCTATACTGTCCGCAGACTGGCTTCCCAGAACCTGTCCAATAATTCCGTTCCAGGCCTCATCCACATAGTCCTCGTCATCATAGGAAGTATAGATTGCACTTACGATCTGACCTCCTGAAATGGTAACTGTTACCTGCACGCTGTCCGGACCATCATTGCCCTCCCCAATGCCAGTATAGGTTCCATCCTTATAAAGTCCAGCCGGAGTTGGCTCCGGGATACTGGTCGGTTCCGGCGCTTCTGTGGGCTGTGGTACACTGGTTGGTTCCGGTGTTTCATCCGGTACCGGGATACTGGTGGGCTGCGGCGCCTCTGTGGGCTCCGGCGCTTCTGTTGGCTCCGGCGCTTCTGTTGGCTGCGGTACTTCTGTGGGCTTTGGTACTTCTGTGGGCTGCGGTACTTCTGTGGGCTTTGGTACTTCTGTGGGCTGCGGTTTTACAGAAGGCTCCACTTCTGTAATTTTCGCCTGCTCAAGTGCCGATTTTGACGCATCCAGAATTCCCGTAGAGGAAAAGGTTGCTCCAGAAACCGTATCGATTCCTTCTGCGGTCTGTTTTTCCAGAATCTGCGGCTGAATCTTTCTCCATGCTTTATTAAAAAAGCTTCTTGTATCCGAATTTGTATTTGTGACTTCTGTAATTACTCCATCCTTCACTGTCAAAGTTATGTTAACAAGACCTGAATATCCATATGCAGAGGCAGTATAAGTACCGTCTTTCAATGTTTTCACCTCAGATGGTGTATCTGGGGAAACTGTGGGCTGTGGTGTTACTGTCGGCTCTGCATCAGATGGTGTCTGTGTCGGAACTGGCGTGATTTCTCCCTTTTCCCCGGAGTCTGAATCTGCAGATGCCAGGGAAAGTGCCTGTGAAATAGCTCCAAGGATACCATTTGAAGAAAATGTTGCGCCACTGACCGCATCTACACCGGACAGGCTTTGTCTCGCAAGCACATCTGCTTTGATTGTTTTCCATGCCTTATTAAAAAATTCCGGAGTATCTGTATTGGTATTTTTTATTTTTTTAATTTTTCCTTTTTTTATGGTAACTTTCACAGTTACAGGGCCATCAAAGCCTTCTGCCTGTCCTTCATAAACACCATCTTTATAATTAACAGAGGTATCCTGCTGCGGTTTTTTCGTTGGTTTTGGAGTAGGGGTTACTTCCTTCTTACTATTTGCAGCTTTCCCAAGCGCATTTTGTACCGCCTGGATAATTCCATTTGAAGAGTAGGTAGCACCACTAACCGCATCCACATTGGGCGACTGACTGGAAAGGATCCTGCTGATCACGCCTGTCGCATTGGATAAATAAGAGCCTGTTTCCCCAGATGCACTTATAATATCTATTGATGCAATTTCGCCGCCAGATACCGTCACCTGTACTGTGATGTTTCCTCCAAAACCAGTTCCGCTGCCCTGATAAGTGCCATCTTTATAACCATTTTTCGGGACTTCTGTGGTAGGTGTAGTGGTCGTTCCCTGCCCCTGTCCGGATGCTTCTGCAGTCTTTACCGGCAAAGACTTGGCGGAGCCTTTTTTTATTCCACCTGTTTTCAGTGTCGTTTTAGATTTCTTTTTCTTACTGGAAGAAGACTTGCTTCCAGTACTTTTCAATATTTCGTCTTCTTCATATGTATAAGCTGTTTTCAGCCAGTTTTCAACCTCTATGGATTTTACAATGCTTTTTTCATCTGCCGTCTGACTGGACTTTTCATCCATGCTCCAGGTACCTGCAGCTGCTACCGCTGCAATCACCGCCACGGCCGGGGCTAATTTAACCAGATTCTGCTTTTCAAAATGATTCTTATTGTTGTCTGTTTTTTTCATGCTGTCTCCTGCCTGGTACATCATAAATTGCTTTGTAAAATTAATTTCCATTTACAAGCAAAAGCAGGGGCTGTTATTAAACGGCCCCCGTTTCTGCTTTTCTCTTATTTTTTTATGGTTGTGTGTAAAACAGCAGCCATTATTTAACTTTTACTTTGAATTTCTTAGATACGCCATTGCATGTAACTGTAATGGTTGCTGTACCCTTCTTTTTCCCCTTTACAACACCCTTAGAGGAAACAGTGGCAACCTTCTTGTTGCTGGATTTGTATTTCACAGTTCCTTTCGGAGCTGCGGTTGCTTTAATGGTTACACTCTTACCTTTCTTGATTGTTGCAGAAGATTTTGCAAGCTTTAAGGTTGGTTTTTTAACCTGGATGGTAACCTTTGCGGTGTATTTTCCGGCTTTTACCGTAATAACTGTTTTTCCTGCTTTCTTTGCTGTCACAACACCCTTTGAAGACACAGTGGCAACCTTCTTGTTGCTGGAAGTGTATTTTACAGTTCCGCTGATTGCAACTTTTGTCACGTTAATGCGTGTGGATTTCAGTCCCTTTGTGTAAATTACGGAGTTCTTTGCCTTTGCAGTAAGTGTCGGTGCAGGAGTTGGAGTTGGCTTTACAACTTCCTTAACAGTAACCTTGCAGGCTGCACTCTTTAAGCCCAGTGTTGCTGTGATAGTTGCTGTACCGGCTTTTACAGCTGTTACGTTACCATTCTTGTCAACAGTTACAGTTTTTTCATCGCTACTCTTCCAGGTAACATCACCTGTCAGGTTTGTAGTAACCTTCAGAGCCGCAGTCTTATTCTTATCTGTATCTAAGGATACTGTTTCTGCACTCAGCTTGAATTCAGCTTTCACAAGACTATTAAGAGCTTCTCTCAGGTGTCCGATCTGTTCTTCTACACCGTAAGTTGTCTGCTGCTTAATGTTTGCCAGCATATCTTCACACTCTTCCAGTTCATTTGCAATATTGTCTTTTGCAGCAGCCCAGCTCTCAGAAGTGTAATCTGCTTCATTTAAAGCTTTTGCTTCTGCGATAATGTTTTCCAGCGGAGTGGAATCTGCATCACCGGCAGGTTTTGCAATGTTTTCAGAAGTGGCCTGGAATTTTACAGTATAATCTGCATATCCAAGTCCGTAAACAGTCAGTGTCCAGTATCCGGTTCCATCATATCCTTCCGGGAGCTGGCATCTTAAGGAATCACTAAGTCCAAGCTGGATTCCCATCATCTTATGCATCCAGTTATCAGATGCGAATTTTGTTCCATAAGACTGAAGTGGAGTACTGTATGTACTGTCGTTTCCATAATATGTCCATTTTACAGCCTGCATAGCTTCACCGAGACCGCCATAGTTTCCTGTAAGATCGACTCTGAGGAATTCACCATAAGAACCACTTCCTGGTTTTACTGTAGCTGTAATGCCATCTGCTGTTTTCTGTGCAGTATCTTTCAGTCCTGAATCAGAGCCATTAACTCTTGCGCTGAAAGTGAAGGAGCCGTCTTCTGCTCTTACTGCTGTTTTTAATCCATTTGTATTATCATTTACTGCTGCAGTTGCTGTATACGCGGCCAGGTTATTTTCACCAAATCCACCGAATAAAGTTCCGCCATTTTCCACAACTGTATAAGCTTCTTTTAATGCACTGTAATCTGCTCTCTTTACTTTTACAGGAACATATTTCAAACCGGATACTACATAATGATCAATGCTTTCTCCATTCACAGTGCCTCTTCCAAAAGCAGCTGTGCTTCCGTCAGTAAGGATCATTGTTGATTTATCCTTCCATCCGGCTAATTTGTATGAATTTCCTGCTTTTGTATAAATAGTTGCAATTGTCTGAAAGCTTCCTCTATGGAGTCCATGATTGGAAGTTGCTCTTGTTACCTCATCAAATGCACCAAGGTCTTTCTCGCCTCTTCTGTCTGCAGTATCAGAGGAAGCCGTACTTCCTGCATTTAAAACATTTTCAGCAGCCCAGTACTGTGCCCAGGTAAGACCTGCGTATACATATACGTTTTCGTGGTAAACAAATGTTACAGCTGGGTATCCGGCAGCACTTACAACTACTGTATCTCCATCGTTTACAGCTGTTTTAGAATAATCAAGAGTTCCATCCTCCTGAACAATCTTCACAGCACCTTTTCCGCTTGCAGCATACTCTTTGTCACCAATTTTTACTTTTGAAACTGTTTTGGTAAATGCAGCAAACTGCTCAGCGGTAATATCTGCCGCAGCAACCAGTTTTCCTTCATACTCATCATAGGAAGCCATCACAGTATCTGTTGTTGCTGTAAAAGTAGCGCTGACAGGAGCATATTTTCCATTTGCATCGGAAATTGTCAGAGTATGTGTTCCAGGGGTAAGATTTGTAACCTTTACTCCTGTCTCTGTTGTCGCTGCTTCCACATCATCAACTGCATATTTCTTTGAATAATCAGATGGAAGTGCTTCAGATAATTCAACTTTAACCTCTGCATCTGTTACCTTGATGTTGTCAACGGTTGCACTGACACCTGTTTTTACCGGAACATAAGTATCTGGAATATCAAAATTAATTTCCCCTTTATCCGTATAATACGTTACGCTGGAAATAGTTTTTCCCATCATGGATTTATAGTGGTCAGAGCTTATTGGGCAACCGTGAGATTCTGTTGTAAAGCCGGTGCTCCATGCAAGTTCTTTTCCTTTCCAGATATTCTCAAGATGACGGAGTGCATAAGTGGTTCCGTCTGTTGTATTGATAATTACACCATAAATCTTATCACCATTAGATGCATTTACTACTGCCTTTACTGCCGTCTCATCCAGCTCAAGCTGATAATCTCCATATTTGGAATTAAGCTTTAATTCAGCATTCACACTAACATTCTGTTCGGACATTCCCTGAACAGCGCCAAAAGAAATATTTCCGTTCTCATCTACGCTCATTTCCTTGTAATATGCCGGAGTTTCTGCCGGAACATAATAAGTATAGTTTGGCTGTTCAATAAGAGCCGCTGCACCAGTATATGTATTAGTACTTACCTGGCCTTTCATGTTCGTAGTAATCTCTATAGTAGTGCTGTCTGTAATCTGTTTAAAATTTTCCAAATCAGAAGCTTTATTCACTTTTACTGGAAAAGTAACACCTGCAAGTTCATTTCCTTCCGCGCTTGTATGATAAGCAGCATTTCCATTCATCACGCCGCTCATCTTTGTTTTTGCTTTCGTCGCAGATGTAAATGCATCTACTTTTACATCATTGTTTTTCAACTCAGATCTGTAAAAAGCCTCGTAAGGAATATTCATCAGTACGATCTGACCATCCTCAACTGTTTTCACAGAACCGTCAGCATTATTGTTTCCACCTTCAGCATCTGCTGTAAAAGCTTCCTCCGTTTCTCCGTCCTCGAAACCAGCTTCCTCTGCTGCTTCCTCACCAGACTCAAAGCCAGCCTCATTCTCTCCTTCAAAATCTGCAGTCTCTTCTGAACCAGACATATCTTCCTGATCCCCAGAAGGCTCTTCTGAAACATCTGCCACTTCACCGGAAATCTCAGCTTCCATTTCACCGGAAATAAAATCTTCCGCAAAAACGCCAGTTGGAGTGCCTGTCATTGCTACAGCTACGCTCATAATAATCGGGGCGATTTTTTTTATTAACTTTTTGTCAGCCATCTTCTTCCTCCTCATGTAATATTAATTAGTGTTTTCTAACCAACGTTTATTTTACAGATTTGTGTTAGTGTTGTCTATCTTTTTTTAGGAAAGTCTTTGCACTTTTTTTATCAATAAAACGGATTGTGTAATAGGAACATTACGGAGTAATCTCATATATAAAAAAAAGGATCCGGATACAGAAGTCTTCTTACTTCCATATCTGAATCCTTATACATTGTTATGATTTTTTATGCAAAAAAGCTTTCAGCTACACTCATCTCTCCAATGTATCCCACAATTCCTGTCATAAAAACAGTCCCGTCTTCTTTAATATCAATCTGAAGCATACCGCCTGGCTGATTTACATTAATTCGATTTTCCATCAGACCTTTTTTGTAAGCAGCAATTGCTGCAGCGCAGCTTCCTGTACCGGAAGCCTTTGTATATCCGGAACCACGCTCCCAGATTTCAATATCCAGATTTCCCTTGTCAATCTTACGGCAGATCTGCAGGTTTACTCTTTCCGGAAACTCATCTGCATTTTCCACATATGGTCCAAGTTCTCTCACCTTTTCCGGAGATACCTGATCCATGAATATAATACAATGTGGATTTCCGATGGTCAGACAGGTGGCCTTATATTCCTCTTTGTTAAATGTGAAATTCTCATCAATCACTTCACGGATTTCACCAGTCACAGGAATTTCTTTGGAAAGAAAGGACGCCTTTCCCATATTAACGCGAAATTCTGTAGCTCTGGCATTCAGACATTCCACTTCAATGGTTCCTGATAAGGTCTCAATCGCAAACTTTTTCTCAGTTACATATTCATTATCCAGAAGATATTTTGCAAAAATACAGACACCGTTTCCACTGATCGCAGTTTCGCTTCCATCAGAATTAAAAATGCGCACTCCCATTTTTCCATTTATGTCAACAGGACCGTATAACACACCATCTGCGCCAAGGCCAAATCCTCTCTGGCAAAGAAGAGCTACTTTTTTCCCCTGGAGCTGCAGCTGGTTTTTCTTCGCATCCAGTACCAGATAATCATTTCCAAGTCCCTGATATTTTGTCATGATAATACTGTCTCTCATTGTTTTCTTTCCTTTCTTCGCCAAACACATCTTATAGATTCAGTATAGCGTTTATTTTTCCCATGTACATAGAATAACTTGCGAAATATATTGCAAAAAATGCGGTATTTCATTTATAATAAAGTAATATGAAGTTTACGCTTCCATACACACTCTATTCAAAACAGGAGCCATAACATATGAATTCTTTCAATGAGCCAACGGAAAAAACCGGCTATCTGGAGCAGGATTTCCGGCTTTTTCACATCAAAGACCAGACCAAACGGGAATTTTCCTACCATTACCATGATTTTCACAAAGTGATCATCTTTCTTTCCGGAAAGGCTGCCTATCACATTGAAGGAAAGTCCTACTATCTGAAGCCCTGGGACATTCTCCTCGTAAACCGTCACGCTATCCACAAACCTGAAATTGATTTTTCTGTTCCATACGAACGTTTTGTACTATGGATCCGCGACGACATCAACTCCACAGAACTGCTTCGCTGCTTTCAGAAGGCAATTGACCGAAGTTACAATCTGATCCGTCTGGACTCTGGCACTCAGGAGAAATTAAAGCAGCTTCTCTACGAACTGGAAGCTGCTCTGAAAGACGAAAAATTCGGAAGTGAGCTTCTTGGAAACGCACTTTTTATCCAGTTTATGGTTTATGTAAATCGCATTTTTCTGGAAAAGCAGTATATTTATGACGTTCATTCCTACAGCAGTGATTCCCAGATAGAAGAGCTTCTCCGTTATATTAACCACAACCTTACTGAAGATCTTTCCATTGAAACCCTTGCACGGAAATACTACCTGAGCAAGTATCACATGATGCGGAAATTCAAGGAGGAAACCGGCTACACCATACACAATTATATTATAAGCAAGCGGCTCCTTCTGGCCCGCACAAAAATAGCCGAGGGTGCCCCTGTCCTGAAAGCCGCCCAGTTAAGCGGTTTTTCCGACTATACCACCTTCTCCCGTGCCTACAAAAAACAATTTGGGACTGCACCAAGCCAGCTAAAATAACCGCAGCATCTTATTTTCCAATCACCAATAACCAGCGATTTTGCAATATACGAAAAAAGCGAATTTCAAAGATAACCAATACTTTGAAATTCGCTTTTTAATCTCATATCATACATTTGCAGTTTTTCTGCCGCAGCACTGTTTATACTTCTTACCGCTTCCACATGGACACGGATCATTCGGATAAACCTTGATCTCTTTTCTCTGAACCGGCTTGCGAACGCTGGAATCATCCTTGTTAGTACCAGTAACCTTCGCTACCTGCTCACGCTCGATCTTCTGCTCAACATGTACATGATACAGCATTCTGACAGTATCTTCCTGAATAGAAGTGATCATGCTGTTAAACATATCAAATGCAGCCATCTTGTACTCAACAACCGGATCTCTCTGGCCATAAGCAGTCAGGCCGATACCCTGACGGAGGATCTCCATGTCATCAATGTGATCCATCCACTTGCTGTCAATGCTCTTCAGAAGGATAACACGCTCAAGCTCACGCAGCTGCTCCGGCTCCGGGAATTCGGACTCCTTCGCCTCGTAAAGCTTCACAGCCTCCTCCTTGATCAGATGCTTCATCTCATTCTTTTTCTTGCCCTTAACCTTCTCGGCAGTAAGCGGCTCGATTGGGATGATCTGACGGAGTACACTGTTGAACTCATTCAGATCCCACTCTTCAGAATCCACATCATCAGAGAAGCACATATCCACAGCATTATCTACAATATCTGTAATCATCTTGTAGATGGCATCGCGCATGTTCTCGCCATCCAGTACCTGGCGGCGCTCTTTGTAGATGATCTCACGCTGCTCATTGTTAACCTGGTCGTAATCAAGAAGATTCTTACGAATACCGAAGTTGTTAAACTCGATCTTCTCCTGTGCCTTCTCGATTGCGTTGGAAAGCATCTTATGCTCAATCTGCTCATTCTCAGCTACACCAAGAGAGGTGAACACCTTCATCAGACGCTCAGATCCGAACAGACGCATCAGATCGTCCTCAAGGGAAATGTAGAAACGGGATTCTCCCGGATCTCCCTGACGTCCGGAACGTCCACGCAGCTGGTTATCAATACGTCTGGACTCATGACGCTCTGTACCGATGATTTTCAGACCGCCGGCTGCTCTTGATACATCGTCAAGCTTAATATCAGTACCACGACCTGCCATATTGGTTGCAATGGTAACTGCACCGGCCTGACCAGCCTGTGCTACTATCTCAGCCTCAAGCTCATGAAACTTGGCATTCAATACATTATGCGGAATTCCCTCTCTCTTCAGCATACGGCTGATGAGCTCGGAAGTCTCGATAGTGATAGTACCAACCAGTACAGGCTGCTGCTTCTCATGGGCTTCCTTTACAGACTGGACAACTGCATTGAATTTCTCTTTCTTGGTCATATATACGGCATCGTCTAAATCCTTACGCTGAACCGGCTTATTGGTCGGGATCTCGACAACGTCCATTGCATAGATATCACGGAACTCTTTCTCCTCAGTAAGAGCAGTACCGGTCATACCACCCTTCTTATCGTATTTGTTAAAGAAGTTCTGGAATGTGATAGTTGCAAGTGTCTTACTCTCACGTTTAACCTTAACGTGCTCCTTCGCCTCAATTGCCTGATGAAGACCATCAGAATAACGGCGGCCCGGCATAATACGTCCGGTAAACTCATCGACGATCATAACCTCGTCGTCTTTTACAACGTAATCCTGGTCACGGTGCATCAGATTGTGGGCACGAAGTGCAAGGATAATGTTATGCTGGATCTCAAGGTTCTCCGGATCTGCAAGGTTCTCAATACTGAAGAATTTCTCAACCTTCTTCACACCTTGCTCGGTAAGGTTGACAATCTTATCCTTCTCATTTACAACAAAGTCACCTGTCTCGATAACTTCCTCTCCCATGATGGCTGCCATCTTGGTCATCTCATGGCTGGCTTCTCCACGCTCCAGCTGCTGTGCAAGGATATCGCAAACCTCATACAGCTTGGTGGACTTGCCGCTCTGACCGGAAATGATCAGAGGAGTACGAGCCTCATCGATCAAAATGGAATCGACCTCATCGATGATACAGTAGTGGAGATCACGCTGTACCAGCTGCTCCTTGTAAATAACCATGTTATCACGAAGGTAATCGAAGCCAAGCTCATTATTGGTAACATAAGTAATATCACAGTTATAAGCTGCGCGGCGCTCTTCCGGCTTCATGTCATTCAGAACAACCCCAACGGTCAGGCCAAGGAATCTGTGAACCTGTCCCATCTCATCAGCATCACGTTTCGCAAGGTAATCATTGACTGTGACAACGTGAACACCTTTGCCCTCCAGAGCGTTCAGATAGGATGGCAATGTAGCTACAAGTGTCTTACCTTCACCAGTCTTCATCTCGGCAATACGGCCCTGATGAAGTACGATTCCACCGATGAGCTGTACTTCGAAATGCTCCATTCCGAGCACACGCTTGGCAGCCTCACGGACGGTAGCAAATGCCTCTGGTAAAAGGTCATCCAGCGTAGCCCCTTCTTCAAGGCGTTTCTTAAATTCTCTTGTTTTACCGCGAAGTTCTTCATCGGTTAATTTCTGCATTTCGGGACGCAGATCCTCGATTTTCTTAACGAGGGGCATGATACGCTTAACCTCTCGCTGGCTGCGGGTTCCGAAAACTTTTGAAAACATGTTCATTTAGCTTTTATACTCCTGTCTGTCTTTATTTTCGATGTCATATTGTGTAATATAACTGATTTCATTTCATGTAAAATTATACATTTTGTTTAACATACCAGTCTATTTTAACACTTTTTGCCATGGAAAACAATAAATATTTGATGAACAAAATATGTCTCCAGTATGATATATTAAAGTAAAATAAATTTATATCAAAAATCAGCACTCAAATCATTTTATGCTTTAGGAGAATTTTAATAATGATCTATCTTTTTCAAAAAATTGATACAATATCAGACCATTTCTTTCATGAATGTCTGCAATTACTGCCAGCAAAACGCCGGGAATATGTACTCCATTTTAAGCAGCCGGAAGATCAGAAGCGTTCTGCCCTGGCCTGGCTGCTTTTGCAGTATGGACTTAAGCAGGAATATGGTTTCCGGGAAATCCCCGATTTCCAGAAAACATCTTCCGGGAAACCATTTTTCTGTGGAAAAAATATGCCGTTTTTTAATCTCAGCCACAGCGGAAATTTCGTAGGCTGTGCCTTGCATGACAGGGAAATTGGTCTGGATATCCAGAAGCTCACAAAGCCCCGGGAGTCTCTTATCCGAAGAGTCTGCACTCAGGAGGAGCTTATTTTCTTAAAGTCCCCCCAGGATTTCTGCCGGATCTGGGCTATGAAGGAAAGCGCCGTCAAACTTACCGGAGAAGGGATCACCGGAAATTTCCGGGAGATTCTCACCTTGCATCCGGATATGCACACCCATACCCTCCCATTGGAAAATGGAGCCGGGTTTCTGGCCTACAGTATTTATGAAGAAACAAAACTTCCAATTCTTACAATAACCACCCATGAACTGATCCATACAATGTATTGAAGGTTTTGATATTACTCCCATTATTTCTTACAAAACCGCGTAAAAATCCCGGAGACATATGCCTCCGGGACTCCATTATTTCATATATTTAATTTTCTAAAATAAAATCAAGAAGCAGTTCTGCTTAATCCTCCGGCTCGATCAGTCCGTAGGTATTACCCTTACGCTTGTAAACTACATTCACCTGATCCGTCTCTGCATTGCAGAATACGAAGAAATTATGTCCAAGAAGCTCCATCTGAACACATGCATCTTCTGGATACATAGGCTTGATATCAAATTTCTTGGTACGAATGATCTTAACCTCTTCGTCCTCTTCATAATCCTTGTCCAGATATGCCTTCTGGAAGTTGGCAGCTGACTGCTGCTTGTCCACGATCTTGTTCTTGTATTTCCTGAGCTGACGTTCAATTACTTCCTCTACAAGGTCGATTGATACATACATATCGTTGCTGACCTGCTCGGAACGGATGATGTTGCCCTTAACCGGGATCGTCACCTCAATTTTCTGTCTTTCTTTTTCTACACTAAGAGTTACGACAACTTCAGTGTCAGGAGTGAAATACCGTTCCAGTTTACCGAGCTTATCCTCTACTGCTGTACGAAGCCCGTCTGTCACTGTGATGTTTTTTCCGCTGATAATGAATTTCATGCTTCCATCCCCTTTGCTGTTTGATGGATTCATTATAACACATTAATCAAAAAAATAATATCATTTTTTGAAAAAATTACGATTTTTTTCACAAAATTGCAGATATCTGACGCAAAAATTGAGAATTGATTTTCTTTAGAGTTCACCTGTCAATTCTGTAAAAGGAATGTTTCCTCCAAACAGATCCAATGCACTTCCCACTGTCACATCCACTTTTCCACAGGTGGCTTTCTTCAATATCCGGATATCTTCCATACTGCCAACACCACCTGCATAAGTGACCGGGTGTCCCTCATATTCTCCCAGCAGCTTTGCCAAAGGAACTTCCACACCATTTGCTTTCCCTTCCACATCCACTGCATGTATAAGAAATTCATTACAATAACCGCCCAGCTTTTCCATCAGCTTCAGGGTTACCTTTTCTTCCGTAAATTTCTGCCAGCGGTCTGTAACTACATAATAGGAATCCTCTTTTTTCCGACAGCTCAGATCAAGGACAAGATGCTCCTTTCCAACTGCCTCTACCATTTTTTCCAGATTTTCCCAGGAGATATGTCCGTCCCGAAATACATAGGAGGTAACGATCACATGACTGGCACCTGCCATCAGGTATTCAGCTGCATTTTCAGGATTTACACCACCTCCAAGCTGCAGGCCTCCCGGATACGCACCAAGCGCCAGAAATGCCTGGTCTCTCGTGGCTTTGTAATACTCTGAATCAGCACTGTTCAGTAAAATAATGTGACCACCCTTCAGCCCTTTTTCTTTGTATAAAGATGCATAAAAAGCACCATCCTGCTCTGACACAAAGTTCTCCTTGGCATGATTTCCCCTATCCTGAAGGCTTCCTCCTACAATCTGTTTCACTTTTCCATTATGTATATCTATGCACGGACGAAATTTCATACTGTTCCTCCTCTGGTTATTCTGAATTCCACTTATATTCGCATATCGTGAAGCATATGCTCCGCTTTTATGGAATCATACCACAAAAAAGCGCCGAATGAAATATACATCTTCATCCAGCGCCAAATTTACATTTTACTATATACTTACTTTTTTTCGTTATCTGCGGTACTATCCGAAACCTTGTCTGATGCCTTATCTGCAGAAGTGCCATCTGCATTGTCTGCTGCGTTTTTCTCAGCGCTATCTGCTGCGTTATCTGTGACATTATCCGCCGCATCATTCGTGGTATTATCCGTGGCATCATTTGTAGCATCATTTGTGGTGTTATCCGTAGTATTATCTGCTGCATTACCTACAGCATCTCCCAGATCCTCCACGGCATTTCCTACACCCTCTCCCACATCGCGGACTCCATCAGCTACTCCGTCGCCCAAATCCTCAACGCCTTCACCAATGTCTCCGGAAATGGAATTGCCTGTATCCTCATTTTTGTTGTTTGGAACTTCATCTGCTGCGTTATTATCCTTACCGCAGGCAGTGAGTATACATAGTGTAAATACCAGCAAAGAACCTATGAGCATACGCTTCATTCTTTTCATCTCATCTGTCTCCTTTTCTTAAGAATATTTTCAGCTGAAAATACTGCTGTGTATTCCTAATATATCCAGATGAGAAAAAATTATTCTGGCAAAAATTTCTATAATCAGCCTTCGATCACATCACTCATATCATATCTTCCGGCTGGTTTACCGGCAAGATATTTCGCAGCTTCTACAGCACCCTTGCCAAATACAGCCTTTGAATATGCTGTGTGCTTAAATTCGATCACTTCGTCCTGTCCGGCGAAAATCACCTCATGCTCACCGACAATAGAGCCGCCGCGAACTGCTGAAATACCAATCTCTTTAGCATCACGTTTCTCTCTTCTCTGGCTGCGGTCGTATACATAGTGATACTGATTCTCCATTGCCTCGTTCAGACTGTCTGCAAGTGCAAGTGCAGTTCCGCTTGGCGCATCCACCTTCAGGTTGTGATGCTTCTCTACAATCTCCATGTCAAAGCCAGCTGCTGCCAGAACCTTGGCAGCGTCCTGAACCAGCTTCAGAAGAGTATTGATTCCAAGAGACATGTTTGCGGACTTCAGAACTGCGATCTTCTTCGCACTCTCTTCCACTCTTGCAAGCTGCTCTTCACTTAAGCCTGTGGTACAAAGAACAACCGGAAGATTTCTCTTCTCACAGTAATCCATCAGCTTTTCAAAAGCCTTCGGAGAGGAAAAATCAATGACAGCGTCTGCTTCTACCTGGCAGTCGTCAATGTTTGTGAATACCGGATAGCTGTTTTTCCCCTGGTCTGCGATATCGATTCCTGCTACGATCTGGGCATTTGCATCTTTCTCAACAATATCGGAAATAACCTGTCCCATATGACCGTTACATCCGTGCATGATAATTTTAACCATTGTAATTACTTCCTCTCTTATGCAAGCTTGATTCCGTACTCTGTAAGAGCCTTTTTCAGTTTCTCCTCATTCTCCGGCTCCATCTCGCAAAGCGGCATACGGGTCGGACCTACATTCCAGCCCATAAGATTTAAAGCTGTCTTAACCGGAATAGGATTTACCTCACAGAATAATGCATTGATGAGAGGAATCGCCTCAAGCTGAAGCTTGGTAGCTCCTGCAAGATCTCCCTCCATAAATTTCATGACCATGTCATGTGTATTCTTCGGAGCGACATTGGATAAAACGGAAATTACTCCAAGTCCGCCAAGAGAAAGGATCGGAAGTACCTGATCATCGTTTCCGGAATAAAGCTCAAGAGCTCCGTCAGCCATAGACATCATCTTGGCGATCTGGGAAAGATCTCCGCTTGCAGCCTTGATTCCTACAATGTTCTTCACATTCTTTGCAAGAGCAACTGCTGTAGCAGGCTGGATATTGCAGCCTGTACGGCTTGGTACATTATACATGATGATCGGAGTTTCCGGTACGGAATTGGCAATCTCAGTATAATGACGGATAAGCCCTTTCTGGCTTGCCTTATTATAATATGGAGTTACGATCAGAAGTGCATCAGCGCCATAAGAAGCAGCCTCCTGGGACATCATGATCGCAGTCTCTGTACAATTGGAACCGGTACCTGCAATAACCGGAACTCTTCCGGCAACTTTGTCAATTGCAAATTTGATAGTCTGAAGATGCTCTCCATGTGTCATTGTAGAAGACTCACCTGTAGTTCCACAGATAATGATCGCATCTGTGCTGTTCGCAATCTGGAACTCCAGAAGCTCTTCCAGTTTCTCATAATTTACCTTTCCGTCTTCATGCATCGGAGTTACGATTGCAACACCTGCACCTTTGAAAATTGCCATTTTATTTCCTCCTATTCATCCTTCTGTGTCCTTCAGCAGTTTTTCACTTAGTTTCCGGTAAAATCTGCTCCCGTCCCAGAGTAGTAATGGTAGTTACACTGTCTACATAATCCAAAAGACCAGGATCTACTCTGTTTCCTGTGAGAATAACATGCATGGATTCATCCTTCTGCTTCAAAAGCTCAGCAACCATATCCACAGTTGCAATATGCTTATCCAGAAGTCCCAGAATCTCATCCAGTACCAGGAAATCACACTCCTGAGTAGCAATTACCTTACGGGCAAAATTTAAGCCATTGAGAATATTGCGTTTTTCCTCGCCCTGCTCTTCCTCATTCAGCTGATCATAACAGGTTTCCATCTTTTCGAAACGGAATATCTTAATATCCAGCTGATCCAGTTCTTCTAAAAAATCCAGTTCCCGTCTTTCATTTCCCTTCAGGAACTGAATAATGATCACACTTTTTCCCTGAGAAGATGCCCGCAGCGCCTGGCCAATTGCCAGTGTAGTCTTACCCTTGCCATTGCCGCAATATACTTCCGCTATTTCTTTTTCCATACCAATTCCTCTTATTGTTAAAAATACTGTTACAGCCATGCCACTGGCTGCCAACATGCCTCGCAATGCAGTTATTCGCAAATTGCGCCATTTTTAATATGCTTATATTACCGCAAAACACTAAGAATTGCAAGCAGAAGAAAATTAGTAAAATTTGCTCACACGTACTCCAGCTTGCTCACTGACACCTCGTATGCAATCCGCTTCTGAGTTTCATTTTCTCCGATTCGCTTCATATATTCCCTGCTCTGAATCCTGCCCCAGATCAGCACATGGCCGCCAACCTCAAAAGCAGAAGCGTATCTCGCATTTCTTCCCCAGCAGATACATGGTATGTAGTCTGATTTTCCATAAGGCCGGTTTACTGCCAGAAGCAGATCAGCGATTTCCCTCCCAAGCGGTGTTTTCCGATAGACAGGAGGCTTACAGATAAATCCATCCAGAAATATCTGATTTACAGGGGTCAGCATCTCTTCCTCCTCCAGGAATTTCAGTTCTCTGGCAAATGCGGAAAGCACCAGCCGATTGTGTTTTTCTTCATGACGGTTATAGGAACGGAACTGTCCGTGAATTTCCACATACTGTCCCACATAATCCTGTGTAACATCCACCAGTCTTTCAGAGACCATCACCGGAATCCGATCCTCGGAATCACTGAGACGCTTTACCAGAAGCTCCATAGTATAGAAGCCTTCTCCGTAAACCTGGTGACTGAATGTGAAACCTGTTACGATTTTTCCTGTAAGGGAAACCTGATTGTTTTCGATAATTTTATCTGCCATGATGTAGTTCTCCTTCCTCTTTTCACTTTTTTCTGCAGACTTATTCGGTAACCTTGGGACATGCCTCAGATACTTGTCTTACCTGTTGTTCTATAATATCTATGAAAAAATCCCCTTATTTAGAACCAGAAATCAAAAAATTTTTTTCAATGCCTTGTAATCTGCGAAAAATGTGGTAAACTGGGAGATTGGTTACTGTTCCCTTAAATAAGATAGGATAATCATTTTAAATCAGGGAAAGAAAGCGGCAGATTTCTTCTGCCACAATAAAGAAAGGATTTCGATTTTTATGAAGACGAAACGCGAAGATGTACGTAACGTAGCCATCATTGCCCACGTTGACCATGGTAAAACCACTCTGGTAGACCAGCTTCTGAAGCAGAGCGGTGTTTTCCGTGCCAATCAGGAGGTTCAGGAGCGCGTCATGGACTCCAACGATATCGAGAGAGAGCGTGGAATCACAATTCTCTCCAAAAACACTGCTGTTCATTACAAAGACACCAAAATCAACATTATTGATACACCAGGACATGCTGACTTCGGCGGTGAGGTTGAGCGTGTATTGAAAATGGTAGATGGCGTTATCCTTCTGGTTGACGCTTTCGAAGGCGCTATGCCTCAGACCAAATTCGTTCTGAAAAAAGCTCTTGAGCTGGATCTGCACGTAATCGTCTGCATTAACAAAATAGACCGCCCGGAAGCAAGACCTGATGAAGTTGTTGACGAGGTTCTGGAACTTCTTATGGACCTTGGAGCTTCCGATGAGCAGCTTGACTGCCCGTTCCTCTATGCTTCTGCAAAAACAGGACACGCTGTTCTTGATCTTAAAGATACACCAGAGAACATGGAGCCGCTGTTTGAAGCTATTCTGAAATATATTCCAGCTCCGGAGGGTGATCCTGACGCAGACACACAGGTACTGATCAGTACAATTGATTACAATGAGTATGTTGGACGTATCGGTGTTGGTAAAGTTGAAAGCGGTACTATTGCAGTAAACCAGGAGCTTACTCTTCTGAACCACCACGATCCGGACAAGAAACAGAAGGTTAAGATCAGCAAGCTTTATGAGTTTGACGGTCTGAACAAAGTTGAAGTAAAAGAAGCAACTATTGGATCAATTGTTGCAATTTCCGGTATTGCGGAAATCCATATTGGAGATACCCTTTGCGGTGGAGATAACCCGGAAGCAATTCCATTCCAGAAGATTTCTGAGCCGACAATTGCCATGAACTTCCTGGTAAATGACAGCCCACTTGCTGGCCAGGAGGGTAAATACATTACTTCCCGTCATCTCCGTGACAGACTTTACAGAGAGCTGAACACAGATGTCAGCCTTCGTGTAGAGGATACAGAGACCACAGAGTGCTTCAAGGTTTCTGGACGTGGAGAGCTTCATCTTTCCGTTCTTATTGAGAATATGAGACGTGAGGGATATGAGTTTGCAGTCAGCAAGCCAGAGGTTCTTTACAAGATCGACGAGCGCGGCAAGAAGTTAGAGCCAATGGAGATCGCTTATATTGATGTTCCGGAGGAATTTTCCGGTACTGTGATCCAGATGCTCAGCGAGCGTAAGGGTGAGCTTCAGGGTATGAGCACAGCCAGCGATGGTTCTGTTCGTCTTGAGTTCCATATTCCATCCCGTGGACTGATCGGTTTCCGTGGAAACTTCCTGACTTCCACTAAGGGTACTGGTATTATCAATACTATTTTTGATGGATATTCTCCATACAAGGGAGATTTCCAGTATCGTAAGCAGGGTTCCCTGATCGCTTTCGAGGGCGGCGAGGCTGTTACTTATGGTCTGTTTGCAGCTCAGGAGCGTGGTACTTTGTTTATCGGACCTGGTGCAAAGGTTTACAGCGGTATGGTTATCGGACAGAATGGCAAGGCAGAGGATATCGAGCTGAATGTCTGCAAGACCAAGCATCTGACCAATACCCGTTCTTCTTCTGCTGATGAGGCACTGAAGCTGACTCCGCCCAGAGTTCTCAGTCTGGAGCAGGCAATCGAGTTTATTGATACCGACGAGCTTCTGGAGGTTACACCAAGCAGCCTTCGTATTCGTAAAAAAATCCTGGATTCCCGTGACAGAAAGAGAGCTTCCATTAAGAAGAATGCATAAAGCATCATTGAAAAACAGAGCAGATAGATCTTAGAAAAATAAGATTTATCTGCTCTTTTATTTTACAATTCTTTTTTCAGTTTATAAAAATCTTTCACAGCCTTCCAGCCGATTTTTACAATCTTCTTCACATTAATAGAATTAGTTCCGCCTTGTCTGGGTTTGAAGGTGATATCGATAAATTTCACTTTCTCTTTGTAATGGACAAAGTAGGTGGTAAGCATAATGTTTGGGATGTTGAAATCTTCCGGAAGCTTGTCAATGTATCTGGCTACCAGGTCTCTCTTCATCAGGCGGTATGGCGCATTGGCATCGGAGATTTTTACGCCGAAAATTATTCTTAGAAGAAGACATACCACATTCTCTACAAATTTCCGGGACATGCCGTCACCACGGACGGAACGGGTACCGATTATGGCATCATAGCGACCGCGCTGGTTCCAGAAGGGCTCGAATTCATCCGGGTTTGTCTGTCCATCGGAGTCGGTCTGAAAAATGTAGTCTGCTTTCTGACCAACCGCGTAGCGGTAGCCGTAAAGGACTGTGGGACCATGTCCGCCATTAGGCTTATCAAGAGGCACAAGAAGTGGTCTTGTGGAGGCACATTTCCGAAGGAGTTCATAGGTGTTATCCCTGCTACCGTCGTTGATGATCACCAGGCGGGATTTTCCCTCATCATTATGCCTCTCCACCACTGGATACCACTGGTCAATGGTTCTCTCAATATTCGCCGATTCATTGTATGCTGGAATTACGATGTATAAGCTGGACATAACATCCTCCGTCACGCTTTCAGCCCAAATTCTTCTGCCAGCTTCTTAAACTGCGGCAGGGAATTCACAATTGTCTCATAAGATACACAATAAGCCAGTCTCACATATCCCTGGCAGGCAAAAGAACTTCCCGGAACCATAAGAATATTATACTTCTTGCCGGCTTCGCAAAATACTTTTTCATCTGCTACCGGGGACTTCACGAATAAATAGAATGCTCCCTGTGGCTTGATACATTCAAATCCCAGTTCTTTCAGTCCATTGTAAAGAGCAAGGCGGTTCTTATCGTAAGCTGCCACATCCACCTCTGCGTCTACGCATCTGGCGATCACCTTCTGCATCAGGGATGGTGCATTTACACAGCCGATGGTACGATTGGCAATGGCTGCCGCCGCGATCAGTTCCTCGCTTCCATCTGCTTCGTCCGGGATCACCAGATAGCCAATACGCTCTCCCGGAAGGGAAAGAGATTTGCTGTAGGAATAGCCTACAATTGTGTTTGCATAGTATTTCGTCAGATAGGGTACCTGCACGCCGTCGTAAGCCAGTTCTCTGTACGGCTCATCGGAGATCAGGTAAATTACTGTGCCGAACTCCTTCTGCTTGGCTTCCAGAATTGCAGCAAGTTTCTTGATTGTTTCTTCTGAATATACAACTCCAGTGGGGTTATGGGGTGTATTCACAATGACAGCCCGTGTCTTCGGTGTGATTTTCCCCTCAAACTCCTTCAGGTTCGGCTGAAATGTGGCAGTATCCGGTGAGATTTCCACAAGCTTGCCGTCATAATTGCGCACATATGCACCATACTCCAGAAAGTAAGGTGCAAAAACGATCACCTCTTCCCCTGGATTCAGGATTGTCTTAAATGCTACGTTCAGACCGCTGGCAGCACCAACTGTCATGATCAGGTTTTTCGCAGCAAAGGAAGTTCCAAATCTGCGGTTCAGGGACTCTGCAATTGCCTGGCGAACGTCCTCAAAACCGGCATTACTCATATAGCCATGGAGAACCGTAGGCTCTTCCTCATTTACCAGCTCAATGATTGCCTGACGCACACAGTCCGGTGCCGGAACACTTGGATTTCCAAGGCTGAAATCAAATACATTCTCCGGTCCGTAAATGGCGCGAAGACGATTTCCTTCCTCAAACATCATACGGATTGCAGAATTGTTTTTTACATAAGGTTTCATTTTTTCTGCTATCATTTTGGGTCACTCCTCTTTGCTTACTTCTTATATTTCTAGTGCTTTGTCTTTTTCTTTCCGAAAATGATCCATCCTACCAGTCCCAGCACCATCAGGCTTACAACCATCCACACAGTCAGAACAACCGGTCCCTTCGGACTGAACATATCATAATACCCTTTCAGGTAAATTACAACTACTACAGCCGGAATTACATAAAGCATATATTTCTGTACATTTGCAGGAAATTTCAAACCATATCCCGCATCTGCTTCGGCGATAAAATTCTTCCAGCCCCAGCCATATTTTGACACACAGAACATTACAAATACTACAGAGCCCAGAGGCAGAATGTTATTGGACACAATAAAGTCTTCCAGATCCATGATGTTGGTTCCTGCTCCGAGAGGCTGTATGCCTGACAAAATGTTGAATCCAAATACTGCCGGAAGAGAAAGGAGAATCATTGCCACCATATTTACTATAACGGCTTTTCCACGGCTCCAGCCTCTTCTGTCCATAGAATAGGATAAAATATTCTCAAAAACCGCGATTACAGTAGACAGGGAAGCAAAGGACATAAACAGGAAAAACAGTGCTCCCCATAATCTTCCACCTGTCATCTGGTTAAATACATTTGGCAAAGTAATAAACACAAGTCCCGGACCAGCTCCTGGCTCCACACCAAATGCGAAGCATGCCGGAATGATGATCAGACCTGCCATCAGCGCAACAAAGGTATCCAGAATGGTAATGTGCAGAGATTCTCCCAGAAGAGATCTGTCTTTTCCAAGATAACTTCCGAAAATAGTCATGGAGCCTGCACCGATACTTAATGTAAAAAATGCCTGTGACAGTGCCCCGAAGATCACATTTCCAATTCCAATCTCAGACATAGCAGCAAAATCCGGTACCAGGTAAAATTTCACGCCTTCCATTGCCCCGTTAAGCGTAAGGGAATGAACTGCCAGAATGACGATCAGTGCCAGAAGACAAAGCATCATCACCTTTGTAATCTTTTCCAGGCCACGCTGAACCCCTAAGGAACACACTCCAAAGGATAAAACTACCACGATCACCATCCACAGTGTCATCGTGCCGGCAGAGCCCTGAAGCTCTGTAAAGTAGTCTGCAACCTGAACAGAATCTTTCCCGGCCAGCTTACCAGCTGCCATTGCGTAACAGTAATACAGCATCCATCCTGCAACCATAGTATAAAACATCATCAGTACGTAATTAGAAATCATACTCATGTAGCTGAAATTATGGAAATTGGCACCCTTCGGCTCAAGATCATGGAATGCTCTTGCTGTACTTTTACGGCTTGCACGTCCTACTGCGAATTCACATACCAGAACCGGAAGCCCAAGCAGTGCAAGAAATACCAGATAGATCAGAATAAATGCTGCGCCTCCATATTTACCTGCCATATATGGGAATTTCCATACATTTCCCAGGCCAATTGCACACCCTGCGGAAACCAGGATAAATCCCATCCGCGAACCAAATGTTTCTCTTTCTTTCAAAACGTCCCCCTTATATTCTGTTTCATTTTTTCGGACAACAAACATAAAAAGGACCGGTTAAAGCCAGCCCTTTTCATTATTGTCCCGATATCTTATTGTAACGCGCCCACTCTATTATGTCAACGCTTTTATGTGGTGGGAATTTGACGTTTTAAAGTCAAAAATAAATCATTTTATCATTTTTTTATAATTTTCTTCTTGCATTTTATATTGTATTATCATACAATTGTATTACATTTAAATACGAAAAGGAGGTAAATAAATGGCAAGTTCCCTTATCCAGATACGATTAGATGATGACTTGAAGACAGAAGCCACTGCTCTATATGAGGCCTTAGGAATTGATCTGCCTACAGCAGTACGAATGTTCATCAAGCGCTCCCTGATGGTAAAAGGAATCCCCTTTCCAATGACCTTAAATGAGCAGGAGTATAAAGCAGAAAGTGCAGTCCAGGCAATGCAAGAACTCAGCGATGCCGCTAAGCAAAATGGCACTGTAAATATGACATTGGATGAAATCAATGCAGAAATAACGGCTGTCAGAAATACTACTTCGTCAGGAGGTGATAATTTATGACCTTCTTCGCAGTGATAGACACCAATGTTTTGGTGTCCGCACTCCTCCGCTTTGATTCGGTTCCTGGCACGATTATTACGGAATGCCTAACTGGAAAAATCATTCCACTTTTATCCGATACAATTCTTTCGGAATATCACGAAGTTCTTCTACGTCCCAAGTTTCAATTTTCCCACGAAGCCGTCAACACTATTCTCACCGGTATCATCCAAAGAGGTATTTTCATTGATCCCCTTCCAACCACTCAGATTTTCCCAGATCCCAAAGACGCTGTTTTCTATGAAGTTGTCATACAATCCAGAAGATATGCTCCCTCTTATCTTATTTCTGGAAATCTAAAACATTTTCCTTCCGAACCTTTCATCTTAAGTCCACATGAAATGCTGGATTTATTAAATCAATAAATTTTTCCAGACTTTCATACACAAAAAGGACAGTCTCACCCAACACCATTCTCCAGGCAAAACTGTCCTTTTTTTCCATCATTTCTTAATTTTTCACACTAAGTCTCACCAGTGCCCTCTGCAGCTTGGCTTCCACAATCTTGTATTCCTTATCAGAAAGTCCACCCTGGGCCAGTTTTTCCTGAGCACGCTCTTTGGCTTTTCCGGCACGATCGGCGTCGATTTCTTCCTGCCATTCCCAGGTGGTTGCAAGAAGACTGCAATGACCATCCATTACGGTAAGCATGCCGCCGATACAGGCTGCACTGCGACTGGTGCCATCCTCCAGTATCACATGGGCCTCACCCATTCCAAGAGCTGTACAGAAATTGCAGTGTCCTGCCAGGATTGCCAGATCACCGGTAATACTGCGGCACACAATACGCTGCACCTCTCCCTCAAAAAGCAGGCCGTCGGGGGTACCGATTCTAAGGGGAAATGTCCTCATAGGCAGCCTCCTTTACTGATTCTGGTTATTTTTTGCTTTCTCAAATACATCATCAATAGTTCCTGCAAACAGGAAGCAGCTCTCCGGAATGCTGTCGCATTCGCCATCCAGGATCATCTTAAATCCACGGAGAGTCTCTTTCAGCGGAACATACTGTCCCGGCATACCTGTAAACTGCTCTGCAACAGAGAAGCTCTGTGACAGGAATCGCTGCACCTTACGTGCGCGGCTTACTGTCAGCTTATCCTCTTCTGAAAGCTCATCCATACCCATAATTGCAATAATATCCTGCAGTTCTTTATAACGCTGCAGAACTCTCTGTACTGCACGTGCAATCTCATAATGTTCCTGTCCAACTACCTCCGGGGAAAGGATACGGCTGGTGGAATCAAGCGGATCCACTGCCGGATAAATACCCTGGCTGGCGATCTCACGGGAAAGTACGGTGGTCGCATCCAGATGGGTAAATGTAGTAGCCGGAGCCGGGTCTGTAAGGTCATCGGCAGGTACATAAACAGCCTGTACAGATGTAATAGAACCCTTTCTGGTAGAAGTGATACGCTCCTGAAGGGCACCCATCTCAGTAGCCAGTGTAGGCTGATAACCTACAGCGGAAGGCATACGTCCAAGAAGTGCGGAAACCTCTGAACCAGCCTGTGTAAAACGGAAAATATTGTCAATGAAAAGAAGCACATCCTGATTCTTTACGTCACGGAAATACTCTGCCATAGTCAGTCCGGAAAGGCCAACTCGCATACGCGCTCCCGGCGGCTCGTTCATCTGACCATA
Organism: uncultured Blautia sp.; assembly: GCF_934371575.1. Classification (GTDB taxonomy): domain Bacteria; phylum Bacillota; class Clostridia; order Lachnospirales; family Lachnospiraceae; genus Blautia_A. The sequence goes on from NZ_CAKRNY010000007.1 coordinate 48,635, forward strand.
AACCAGTGCAGTCTTGTCGATAACGCCGCTTTCCTTCATTTCATTGTAAAGGTCATTACCCTCACGGGTACGCTCTCCAACACCTGTAAATACGGAAAGTCCGCCATGTGCTGTGGCAACATTGTGGATCAGCTCCATGATAAGAACTGTTTTGCCAACACCAGCACCTCCGAACAGACCGATCTTACCACCCTTTGCATATGGGCAGATCAGGTCAACAACCTTGATACCTGTCTCCAGGATCTCTGTAGCCGGCATCTGCTCCTCATAGGATGGTGCCGGACGGTGAATTGCCCAGTGCTCTTTCGTCTCCGGTGCCGGAAGATTATCTACCGGATCACCCAGAAGGTTAAATACTCTTCCCAGACACTCTTCTCCAACCGGAACCTTGATGGGTTCTCCGGTATCCACAGCCTTAGTTCCTCTTACCAGACCGTCAGTAGAATTCATGGCAATACAGCGTACTGTATTATCTCCGATCTGCTGAGCAACCTCTGCTGTGAGCTTTGTGCCTTCATGATCAATTTCGATGGCATTGAGAAGTGCCGGCAACTCATCATGACCAAACCGGATATCCAGTACCGGTCCGATTACCTGCACCACCTCGCCAATGTGTTTTTCGCTCATTTAGCAGTCTCCTTATATCGTGGAAGACAAGTACTAACCTCATCTTCCATAATTCTTACAAGTCCTCGAAAGGATTCCAGTCACTTCTTCCATTCTATAAATGAAGTTCCGTGTGCTTAAACTCCCTCCGCACCTCCAACAATCTCTGTGATCTCCTGCGTGATGCTTGCCTGACGTGCCCGGTTGTAATGCAGATTCAGCTTCTCGATCATTTCCTCGGCATTATTGGTCGCAGCCTCCATGGCAGTACGTCTTGCAGCCAGCTCACTGGCAACACTCTCGCAAACCGCACCATAGATCAAACCGGCCAGATACTCCGGAACAATGGCATCAAATACTTCCGATGCATCCGGCTCATACAGAATCAGATTCCGGATGCTCTTTGTATCCTGTTCATCTGTCAGGTCCTTCAGCGGCAGCACCGGAATCGCCGATGGCTGCTGGGAAAGCATGGAAACAAACTTTGTATAACAAAGATCAATGTGTCCAAATTCTCCCTTCTTAAATTCCCCGCAGAGCAGATTCGCCATCTCAAAGCAGTCTGCAACAGAAACATCGGCAATTTCGCCAAAGCTTTCTGTAACACAGGCAAATCCATTTCGCTTCGAATACTCCACAGCCTTTTTCCCAATGGGAAGAACCAGGAAATCCTGATTCACAGAGGCTGCTTCCAGACATTTAAACAAGTTGGTGTTATATCCGCCAGCCAGACCTCGGTCTCCGGCGATCAGCACATAACAGCACTTCTCATTCCCGGATTCTCTGGCATATACAGAAGAAAAATCTGTATTCCCCTGGGCAATATCCACAAGGGTCTGATGCATGGTCTCAAAATAAGGCCGGCAGACTTCTGCCCTTTCTTTTGCTTTACGCAGTTTGGAGGATGCTACAAGTTCCATTGCCTTGGTAATCTGCATGGTGCTCTGCACACTTTTGATCCGCAGCTTTACCGCTTTCATGTTTGCAGCCATAAAAAGTCCTCCTTGTCACAATTTATTTCTCAGGTCTTGTATTTACAAAATTCTCAGTATACTGTTCCAATGCGCCCTTCAGCTTCTCCTCTGTCTCCGCAGATAATGCACCTGTGGAACGGATTTCCTGCATTGCAGCAGCACCCTGTGCATCACTGTCGATCCAGGTATAAAGACCAGCTTCATAGCTTCTTACATCCTCTGTAGCAACCCTGGAAAGAATTCCCTTGGTTACTGCATAAAGGATAGCCACCTGCTTCTCAACAGGAACCGGCGCATTCTGGTTCTGCTTCAGAACCTCCACAATACGGGCTCCCTGCTCCAGTCTGGCCTTGGTATCTGCATCCAGATCAGATCCAAACTGGGCAAAGCTCTGCAGCTCTCGATACTGGGAATAAATCAGCTTCAAAGTACCGGCAACCTTCTTCATTGCCTTGATCTGTGCATTTCCACCAACTCGTGATACGGAAATACCAGGGTTTACAGCCGGCATAACACCGGAATGGAACAGCTCTGTCTCCAGAAAGATCTGTCCGTCTGTGATGGAAATAACATTGGTCGGAATATATGCGGAAACGTCTCCTGCCTGTGTCTCGATAATTGGAAGAGCAGTCAGGGAACCACCGCCGTGTGCCTCATCCAGTCTTGCGGCACGTTCCAGAAGTCTGGAATGAAGATAGAAAACATCTCCAGGATATGCTTCACGTCCCGGTGGACGACGGATCAGCAGGGAAAGTGCACGGTAAGCAACCGCATGCTTACTTAAATCATCGTAAATGATAAGTACATCTTTTCCCTTATACATAAAATATTCACCCATTGCACATCCGGAATACGGTGCAATGTACTGCAGCGGGCTGGCTTCTGAAGCAGTAGCCGCTACAACGATGGTGTAATCCATAGCGCCATTTCTGGTAAGAGTTTCAACCAGTGAAGATACTGTGGAACGCTTCTGACCAATTGCAACATAGATACAGATCACGTCCTTGCCCTTCTGGTTGATAATGGTATCTGCTGCCAGAGTGGTCTTACCAGTCTGGCGGTCACCAATGATCAGCTCACGCTGGCCTCTTCCAATGGGAACCATGGAGTCAATTGCCTTAATACCGGTCTGCAGAGGCTGGTTAACGCCCTGTCTCTCGCAGATACCTGGTGCCGGGCTCTCAATCGCCCTGTATTCACTTGTCACTACAGGTCCTGCACCGTCAATAGGCTGTCCAAGGGCATTTACAACTCGCCCGATCATAGCCTCACCAACCGGAACGGATACTACCTTTCCGGTGCGCTTTACGGTCTGACCTTCGCCAATACCGGAATCATCACCAAATAAAACGATAGAAACACTGTTCTCTTCCAGGTTCTGTGCCATTCCGAAGCTTCCGTCCTCAAACTCAAGAAGCTCTCCTGCCATACAGTTGATAAGACCGCTGGCTCTGGCAATACCATCACCAACCATAAGAACCGTACCGGTCTCATTCTGTTTGATGGCGTTATCGTAATATTTGATCTGACTGCGGATGACTTTTGAAATTTCTTCAGGTTTAAGCTGCATTTTCTCTATCCATCCTTATACTATAAGCTCGTTTAATTTCCTGGAAAGACCATCCAGACGACTCTTTACAGTACCGTCCAGCTGTTTGCCCTCCAGTTCCACTTTAAGACCTGCAAGCACTGTAGGATCTGTCTTCTGGGTCAGGGTAACGGTCTTGCCGCTTATCCTCTCCAGCTTATCCTTAAGTGCTGCCATCTGCTCATCTGTCAGTGTAACCGCACTGGTCACCACTGCAGTGGCAATGTTATGGTCCACATTGTACCGCCGTGTAAATTCCTCACAGCATCCGGAATACTCTCCCAGGATTCCGCGCTCACACAGCAGCTTCAGAAAATTCACCAGATACCGTTCTGCTTCTGTTCCAAATGCAGTATCAAGAAGCTTTGTCCTCTCTTCCTTCGGAATAGAAGGCTCTGACAACAATTTCACATAATCGGGATTCTCCCGGAAAAGCTGCCGGATAGTCTGCATCTGCTCCAGCACAGTGTCGGTAAGCTGTTCTTCAGCAGCAAGATCATACATGCTGCCGCCATATAATCTGGCAATCTGCGTCATGATGCCTCACCTACATTCGAAATAAACTCGTCGATCAGTTTCGCGTGATCCTCTTCTTTGATCTCACGCTCGATCACCTTGCCGGCAATCTCCATTGCCATGCCGCCGATCTCATTCTTCACCTCATTGACAGCCTTACGTTTCTCCTGGGCAATATCACTCTCTGCCTTTTCTTTCATAGCACGGGCTTCCTGTGCTGCACTCTTCAGGATTTCCTCACTCTGGAGGGAAGCTGTCCTCTGTGCCTCATTCACAATATCGCTGGCTTTCGCCTTAGCCTGCTGCATATTCTGCTCATACTCTGTCTTCATGGCAATTGCTTCTTCCTTCGCCTTTGTGGCATCCTGGATTTCGGCATCTGCCATAGCTCTTCTTTTCTGAAGCATCTCATTGACAGGCTTAAACAGAAATCTTTTTATCAGATACATCTGGAGAAAAAGATTGCAGATCTGTGCGATAAACGTCCACGGCACAATTCCTACAAGTTCCTGTACCTGCATGTTCTAACCTCCTGTTGTAACTGCCACCATTCATACCTTTCCAGTAACTTACCAGTATAAAAACAAGCTGCTTTGGTGCCGCCTCTATGGATCTTCCATAACCGCGGTCTGTGAATGGTAACCCCTGTGGTACTTATCCTTAATTATCCAAGGAATTTCATAAATGTACCAGGTGCAACAAAGATCAGAAGCAGACCGGTTACGAAACCGTAAATACCGGTAGTCTCTGCAATCGCACAACCAAGAAGCATGGTAGATGTTACATCACCTTTGCACTCCGGCTGACGTCCGATTGCTTCCAGAGCTTTTGCAACTGCGTTACCTTCTCCAATACCAGGTCCGATACCTGCGATCAGTGCAAGACCAGCACCAATTGCACAACCAGCCAGTGCGATACCTTTTGCCAATACTGTAAAATCCATAATTAAATCCTCCTGTTATTTGTGATTTCTTTTGCTTTAAATACGTACCTACTCTTCCGCTGCATTCGCAATATACATTACAGTCAGCATACAGAAAATAAATGCCTGCATGATTCCGGAGAACCAGTCAAAATAAACTGACATAATTGCCGGAATACCAACATCCAGAAATGGGATCTTCGACAATACATCACCCACAATACCCGGGATCAATCCGAACAGCTTGGAACTTGCCAGCGCCAGCGCTGCATAGATCAAACCATTGATAACTACACCGGAAAGAATATTTCCAAAATGACGGCACGCCATACTGATCGGTGTGGCGATCTCAGAAAGAATATTAAATGGTGTCATAATAGGGATCGGAGTTGTAAATCCCTTCATATATCCGCCGAGACCATTTGTCTTAATCTTCTGCGCCGTGATCATAGTAAATACCACAACCGCCCATGCAGCTTCTGTGGAAAGATCTGCTGTAGGGCTTCGCAATCCTACAAGACTGATCAGGTTGGATACCACACTGGTGGCAAAAAGCGCCGCCACAAAAGGAATCATATAGCTGAATTTCTCACCCATATTTCCAATGACGAACTTATTTGCTGTCTCCACCAGAAGTTCAGCCACAGCCTGTCTCCTGGATATTTTCTCCACCTTCAGATCATGAGTCAGCCAGATACATAAGCCTGTGATCAACAGCATAACCAGCCAGCTTACAACCAGAGTCTCCGTAATCTGAAATTTCCCCAGAATGGGAATCTCAAATGGAAACGTATAGAATATCCTGCCACCGGTTATTTCGATATCCATGTACTCTCACCTCCTGTCATTATAAATTTGTAACTGTTCAGTTACATGGATTTTTATATATCATTATGCGGCCTTCCTTCCCCCAATAATTCCCACTGTCTTGATCACAATGTTTGGAAAAAGTAATGGTAAAATTCCGGCTACAAACTGAAAACAGGGAACCGCAATCGCCAGAACGCTCCAGATGAGCTGAAACATCATTCTCTGACTATAGCTGGCCTTCATCTTCGCCGCAGCCTGCTTATCGTCCTCCATGGAAACCACCTTCTGGACGGTCAGTCCCATAAGGAAAAAGTTCAGTACTGCCACCATCCCGCCAATAAATCCGGCGAGAAGTACTGTATAATCAAACGGAATCTGCTCCGGCACTGCCAGATGTCCGATTCCAAATACAGCCCACATCAAAACCACGCATACAAATGTACCAATAGCCACCTTCCTGGTCTCCTTCTTCACTGCCGGCTGCACATCTGCAAACATTCTGCTCATACCAATCTCCCTTCTAATGATGTCGATTAAATGAAACTTTATTCTTCTTTTTTTCTTTTTTCTGATGACCGGTTACAGAAAGATAAAGCTTATAGGCTACTGTAAAGGAGCCTCCCAGTCCGAAAAAAAAGCCGGGGATAAAAATCCATTCTCCTATCCCCAGATTGGTGCTTATCCACCAGCAGATCAGAAGACATAAAAGCAGAGGAGTAATAAAGGATAAGCTAAATTGACTAAGCAGCGTCATATTCTTGATTATTTCTCCCCATTTTTTCATAGATATCTCCTGTCATAAGTCTCATTTTATAGACAGATTTTAACACAATTCAGTGTGGATGGCAACTTTTTTTGTGCAAATCATTTAAAAACTGCCTTCAGTTTTATTGCATATCGTCAAATTTTTCACACTTCAAAAAGTAATTACATGCTAACAAATTTCTGTTATTTTGTCGTTATACAATCGTTAAGCTTTGACTAAAATTCAGACATCCAGGATAGTATTGTCTAAAATATATCAGCTGATATGAAAAAAACTGCCTTGTATCAGCATCTCCATTCTCTGGTGAATTCATGCTGTACAAAACAGTTTTTCTTTCGTAAATGATTATTAATAAAGATCAGTTCGCATATAAATATGCACTGTATGCCGGATCATCTATAACAGATGCATCAATCCATGCCGGATCGATTCTGACATCTCTGGTAATTTCCACTTTCTTCTTCGGTGCCGTAGCCATAAGTGCTGTCCAAAGTGTCTGATAGCCCATGGCATATGGCTGCTGGGATACCACTCCCACTTCCTTATTATTCCGGATAGCCTCCTGCTGCTTGGCTGTAGCATCAACCCCTACCATCACAACAGGATCCTTTGTCTCATCCTTTTTCATATCCAGATAGAGATCTGAAACATCAGCATTGGTACAGAAAACACCTTCCAACTGCGGATTTTTGTCAAGAACCTCCTGCATGGCAGCTGTCATATCTTCCACCTGATCCTGATAAACAATATCAACTACTTCTATATCCGGATAATTGGCAATATAGCTGGTAAATCCCGCTACACGTTCCTGAATGCTCTGTGTCTTCTCCTGAGCGGAAAATACTGCAACCTTGCCCATTTTCCCAATGGCTACTGCAAGTCTGTATGCCGCGATCTCACCTACACGTGTATTATCTGTTCCACGAAACGCCCGGATCATCTTGCTGTCGCTGACACCGGAATCAAATGCCACCACCGGAATTCCGTTCTCTTTAGCTGCTTCAAGCTGCGCCTGAAGGGAATCCATATCACTGGCAGAAACGCACAGAACGTCCGGATTCTCTGCAATTACAGCATCCAGAGTATTAACCTGGCTGGCCACGTCCTTCTCGTCACTGGCTCCCTCAAAGGTCATGGTTACCTTATCATCCTTCTCAAAGCCGTAAGCTTCATTTACATCTTCAACAGCCTGCTCCATTCCCTGCTTCACCAGGCTCCAGAATTCACCGCTTACGCACTTGCTTACAACAGCCACGCGGGCACCAGCCTGAATCTTCACGGATGTATCAATCTCAGGAATAACAGGATCACTTTCTTCCTGGGCTTCCTCTGCAGATTCTGCTGTCTGCTCATCTGACACTAACGGTGCAATTACCTTCTCTACTTCTTCCTTCTTACATCCTGTCAATGTACATAACATAGCCAGAAGAACTGCAGGTATCACTGCTGCTTTTTTCATTTTTTCACTCCTCATCTGAATAGGTTATGCCGTTCCGGCTCAATAACCTGTAAACAAACAGTTTTCACAGTTTTAATCTCTGTTTAATCTTGCTTTTACATTATACACATTTTCAGTTCCACGTCTATAGTTTTTCTGATTTTTTATATTTGAAATTCGGCAAATTCGATTCCTTCCGGTTTTGTCTCAAATTTCATCCTCTTACCGGTAACAGGGTGGAAAAATGTCAGACTGGCGGCACACAAAGCCAGACTGACATTTCCAGCTCCCGCACTGTTTCCTGTTCCATACTTTCGATCACCTGCCAGCGGAAGTCCGGCATGTGCCATCTGTACCCGGATCTGATGGTGGCGTCCCGTATCCAGATGGATTTTCAGCAGCCATTTTTTCCTGCTGGAAATTTTATCTTCTGCACTATCCAGGATTTCATAGGAAAGTCTTGCCACTTTAGCTCCTGGCGTATTGGCACTTACAACTGAGGAAGTATTGGTTTTCCCATCCTTTTTCAGATAATCCTCCAGTATCATACAACTGGATTTTTCTGTGTTTTCTGCCGTTTTGGGCTGTCCATATGTGACCGCCAGGTAAATCTTCTCCATTTTCCCGGCTGAAATCTGTGCACTCAGTTCTTTCGCCGCCTTAGGTGTTTTTCCCAAAACCAGAACGCCTTCCACTGGCTGATCCAGCCGATGGACTACAGCAAGATAAGGCACACTCCTTCCGCCTGTTTTGACCGCCAGGTAATTCTTCAGACAGCTCTCCAGATCCATCGCTCCGATCCTGGCATTCTGCACTGCAACTCCGGCCGATTTGCGGCAAACTATAATATCTTTATCTTCAAAAAGAATATAATCTTCTATTTTCCCATTAAACATCTCTATGATCCTCGCACATTTCAATTTTCTTCGCCTCATTATAGCGGATGATGTGAGGATTTACAAGTATTCGTAAAGGGCAAGCTCATTAATTTGATACCACGGAAAAAGGACGGTCATCATTTTACTTGTTTTCAAATGATGACCGTCCTAAAATTCTTCAGTATTCAATGGTCTTTTCCTCGTTTTTCAAATTGATCTTCAACTTAATATTTATTAATACTTAATATTTATTAATATTTATAAGATCCGTATTCAATTGTTCTATATTCAGTTTTTATTTAAAATATCTTATCTTATTTCCTGCTCATAAACGATATGATGTTTATCATTCGGTTTATTTAGAAGTTTGATAGATGGAAATTATAATTTCACGGATTATAATTTCATTTGCAGAAATGTCGGATATACTTCATACGCTCTGAATCATTATCATAAACAATTTCAAACTTAAATATGTTAAATCCAAAACCACTTACTGGTTCATATGCTCTCTCATATGTATTATACAAAAAAGTTTGAGCGGAAGTTCCTGATCTATTTCTGACTGGAATATCAACTGTGATATTCTTCTAATGCAAAGCTTCGATTCATATTCTAATGGTTCAATATGGATCTCAAAATATCGTTCTTATCTGTGATAAGGGTTATATTCTCTGAAAAATGTTTCTTTACACAGGTTTCAGATCTTTGTATTAGTGGTGGACAGTTATTCAATATAAGTAATCGCTTCTATATTACCTTTGATACGTTTCTCAGTATCTACTGATTCAAGTGATACTGACTTTTTATTTTCACGTTTCTCGTATCAGGTCTTCTTGCAGGAAATGCGATCCCTGTCACTCTTATATTGATTAGAAGAATTTTATGTTCCCATTGGAATCACTAAGCTCCTTTCTTTATGAAGTTGTTTTTTGTTTTTCTCTTGTTTTGTTTTGATGGGTTTATAATAACACCTCCCTTTTGTTTTGTCAATACTTTTTTGCATTATTTCTAATTTATTTCTGTCTTATATATTTTTATATATTATTATTCTGTTTTGTGTGTTAATTTTACTAATTATTCAGAATATTGCAACATCAGGGTTAAAAGACCTGAAACCACCTATGCTTGCACAAGGGTGGGGGAATGGCCTTGGGTCCCGCCCCAATATGAGCATAAAAAGAGCAGGCTGCACTCTTCCAATATGAAAAGCACACCTGCCCTGAATTGTTTTATTTTCTATTGTAGTTGATCAGACAGCCTTTCAGAATGATTTCTCTCTCGTCATCTGTCAGCTCGCCAAGTGTAACGGTGAAAGGTACCAGTCCACTTTCTTTTACCACGTATCCTGTAATACTGTCAGCCTTCTCTTCCACTGCCTTGCGAATCTCCGGGAAGAACAGATAATCACCGTTTGCAAACGGAAGGTCCCCTGCCGGGATCAGGAATGGAAGCATTCCCCAGTTGATCAGATTGGAACGATAACGCTTGGTGGCATATTCATTTGCAATATTTGCCCAGCCTCCAAGTACCTTCTGACAGGAAGCAGCCTGCTCACGTGCGGAACCATCGCCTGGCTTCACTGCGAAAATAGTGCTTCCGATACCAAGATTTCCTTTGCCCACCTCTGGATATACCTTATTTACAGCTTCCATAACTGGTTTCAGCTCCGGAACCACTTCAAGCGGACATTCGCCGTTCTCAATGGCATGCTCAGCTTTCTGAACCTCTTTGGCACGTCCTACATAAGCCGGATCCTTTCTGGAGAGTGTAAACTCAGCCAGTCCAAGAGGATTGGAGCGGTAAGAAGAGGTCTCGCCGGACGGGATCAGCTCGTCTGTAGTGGTTACCGGATCATGGATCTCGGATACAACCTTCAGCACCAGATTCTCTGCAAGTGCAGGCATCTTCGGCCAGTCTTTGATGTTCGGTCCAAACTGGATCTCCACAGACGGATCTGCAACACCTTTACTGTCAAATACGCGATTTGCATAAATGTTTTTATCAAAGAAATATTTCTGTCCTCTGTACTCGCCGGTGAAATTCTCAGCAGAGGTAAGGAAGCCTTTATTTGCAGCAGTCGCAGCAATGGAACGGGCATCCATAAGTGCAACAGAGGAAATCTGACCATTCTGGATCTTGGATCCCTCACGGTTCGGGAAGTTTCTGGTGGTGTGACGGATACTGAAGGCATTGTTTGCCGGGGTATCACCAGCACCAAAGCACGGTCCGCAGAATGCAGTTTTCACAACAGCACCTGTCTCAAGCAGATCTGCAAGGACACCGTTCTTCGCCAGCTCCATATAAATCGGAGTACTTGCCGGATAAACGCTTAAAGTAAAGGCATCTGCTCCAATGCTTGTACCGCGGAGAATATCAGCTGCAGCACAGATATTCTCAAAGCCACCGCCTGCACAGCCTGCAATGATTCCCTGATCCACATAGAGTTTACCATCAACTACTTTATTACGAAGGGTATACGGTATTTTACCATCCAGACTTACCTGGGCTCTTTTCTCTACATCTGCAAGAATATCGTCCAGATTTGCATTCACTTCATCGATGGTATACGTATTGCTTGGATGGAACGGCATAGCGATCATCGGCTTGATCTCTCCAAGGTCGATTTCCACGCAGCCATCATAATATGCAACATCTCCAGGTTTCAGTTCTTTATATCCATCTGCTCTTCCATGAATCTCATAGAATTCCTGAATCTTCTCATCTGTCTGCCAGATAGAGGAAAGACAGGTGGTCTCAGTGGTCATAACGTCAATTCCGATACGGAAATCAGCACTTAAATTAGCCACACCAGGTCCCACGAACTCCATTACCTTGTTCTTCACATAGCCATTTGCAAATACCTTACCGATAATTGCAAGGGCAACGTCCTGCGGGCCCACACCCGGACGTGGAGTGCCTTTCAGATAAATAGCAACAACACCTGGCATATTAATATCATATGTCTGGGAAAGAAGCTGCTTAACCAGCTCCGGTCCACCCTCACCCATAGCCATGGTTCCAAGAGCGCCGTAACGAGTATGGCTGTCTGAGCCAAGGATCATCTTACCGCACTCTGCCAGCATTTCACGGGCAAACTGATGGATAACAGCCTGATGAGGCGGAACATAAACTCCACCATATTTCTTCGCGCAGGTAAGACCAAACATATGGTCATCCTCATTAATGGTTCCGCCCACTGCACAAAGGGAGTTGTGGCAGTTTGTCAAAACATACGGCACCGGGAAACGCTCCAGTCCTGATGCACGCGCAGTCTGGATAATTCCTACAAAAGTAATATCATGAGATGTCAGTTTATCAAATTTAATCTGAAGCTTGTCCATATTACCGGAAGTATTATGGGCTTTTAAAATAGAATAGGCAATGGTATTTCTTGCTGCTTCTTCCCTGGAAACAGGAAGCTGGGCTTCGGCTGCAGGAATGATTTCCTTTCCATTCTGCAGATACACACCGGTATCATATAATTTCATAACAAAAATCCTCCTCATCTGATTGTATTGATAGGTGCAAATATTACCGTTAATTATAGTAGATTTCCATAGAAGAATCAAGCAAAAACACTTTAGCGCGCTAAAAAGGTTTTTTCTGTTTTTTCATACACTCCAGGGGACTTATGCTTAATAAAAAATTAACTGTACTTTTTTTATAATCGGTGTTAAGGTAAAAGTCATCAACGTTAAAACAATATGGAGGTAAGCAAAATGTTTCGTTTATGGGGACGAATCTGGAAAGATAACCACATGCTGAAGGACACCGTGATCTGTGACGACCGCCAGGAAACCAGAACCCATAAGGTTTTTCATTGTCTGGAACAGATCTGCTATGAGCTGGATCTTGGCAATCCCATCTGGCTGGATACCACCGTCCGGGATTTCAAAAAGCACAGTAAAACACGGTTTTACCAGGACAGCTTTATTGAAGAGATCGACTTCGATTATTTGGAAATACAGGTCATCGAAGAAGATTGAGTATAATAAGCATATCTTTAAACAATTATATTTTTATGGAGGGATTGCAATGAAAAAGAGAAAGAAGCTTTTACTGATTCTGACCTGTGCCACACTTGCCCTTACACCTGCGTCTGTATCTGCTGCTGAAGCACCTGCTTCCCAGCCTGCAGCCACCATTACCACTGGAGCACCTGTTTCCCAGCCTACAGCCACCATTACTGCTGTACCGACTCCAGCTCCCAAGAAGCAGGGCTGGGTAACCTTAAAGAGTGGGAAGAAAAGATATTACAAGGACGGGAAACGTCTTACCGGACTTCAGAAAATCGGTAAAAAGTATTACTATTTTAATTCCAACGGAACCATGCAGAAAAACAAAACCATAAAGCGTGGTGCGAAGAATTTCACTTATTTTATTGATAAGAAAGGATACGTAATCGGCAAAAAGAAGGGTTCCACCTACTATAATGCCAATGGAAAGAAAATGTCCCAGGCTCAGATTGCTGATCTTCGGTCCAAACAGATCGTTGCTCAGATCACCAATCCCCACATGTCCAAATCCGAGAAGCTTCGTACCTGTTTTAACTGGGTAATGCGCAAGTATTATTACACCTGGAGACGTTTCGACCAGGGCGGCAAAAACTGGCCTGCAGTCAATGCAAATGACCATTTTCTCCACGGAAAAGGTGACTGTGTGGCAGATGCTTCTGCCTTTGCTTACTTAGCCAAGGCGATCGGCTATAAGAAGGTTTACGTTTGCGCGGATGCCAAACGAAGCAATAACAGCGCTCATTCCTGGGCAGAAATCAATGGCTATGTTTATGATCCTCTTTTTGCAGAAGCCAAGAGCTACAGCAGATATTACCGTCTTCCCAGAAACTCTTATGAGCTTTACGCAGTTACACGCTACAGAGTATCCTGATTCCATAAGTCAGGTTTCCATAAGCCAGGAGGCAGAACCCTTCACCCCGGGTTCTGCCTCCTGGCTTTTATTTCTTTACTTCTTTTTGCCTTTCTTTTTTGCCAGCACCACTGCTGCAATAACTGCACAGGCTGCCGGAACAAGTAATGTCACATAAAGACCGATTGGCGTATCGTCTCCCGTCTTTACATGGGTACTGGTTGTATGGGAATCCTCTGATTCTTCAGGTGTTTCCGTAATATCCTCTGACGGAGTAACCGTCGGTGTCACTTCCTCAAACTCGTTGGTGATGACCACTTCTGCCCTGTTATTTTCATAATTCAGAACCACGTCGCCATTCTCAACGGTATAAGTAAAGGTAAGTTCATTGCTCTTTTCCAGAGGAACACCATTTTCGTCCGTCTCAGTTACATAATACTTCACAACGGCATCCTTGGAATCACCGATCATAACCGGTACTTCCACTGTCACGCTGCTGTTTCCATCCATAGCCAGCTCATATACACTGTCTCCAAACAGGGTAGTATGCTCCGGATCTGTGAAAATTCCCACATAGAAGGTATCCTCAGAATCTGCCGGCTCACCATTTTTCAATACATTCTTGGTGACAGCAATGGTTCCCTGATAGTAGTAGCCTTCCGGAAGCTCGTAGAACTGGTTGTTAAAGTGGTAATCCTTTGCAGGAGCCTTTTTTGTAAGCTTAACTTCCTGTCCATCCGGGTAAACCGGTATATAACTGTAAATATTTTTATAAATATCTGCATCTATTACAGTGCCGTATTCATCTGTCTCTGCCACATAATAGGCGGTGTCAGGATCCAGATCCTTAAAAACAGTACCGGAAGAGGATACACCATTAAAGGTGATGGGGGAAACCGCTGAAACTCTTGTGGTCAGCTGCGGATCAGCAAAAAGTGCTGCATAGAACACGCCATCCTCTGCCATCAGAGCCTTATACTCTTCATCATACAGATTCTTTGTTACCGTGATAACACCGTTGGTGGTCTTCTCCTTCTCATCCACCATGGTAACGGTATTCACCGCATCCGACTCATTGTTTACCGAAAACTTCACATCACGGGCAACTGTAAAGCCTTTCGGAGGCTCCAGCTCTGACAGGTAATAATCCCCAGCCGGGATTCCTTTCAGAATGTATGGCTCAGCTCCGCTGGTAAATACAAATTTCGCACTGCCATTCTCGTCCATAATGACCTTTCCGTCTGCATCCTTCACAACGAATTTTGCACCGGAAACATAATTTCCATCTTCATCCACCTTATTCACACTGGCGGAAATCCTTGTATTTATAACCGTCACATCTGCCACCTTGCCAGATGCAGCCTTATAAATACCATCCAGCTCCTTCACCTGTCCTGCTGCCTCAATGGAAAATTCATAAGGCACAGAGGAAGGAATATAGCCCTCCGGAGTCTTAGTCTCGATCACCCGGTAGCTGCCTTTAGGCATATCCGTGATCAGGATCTGGCCATTGGCGTCAGATAACAGATTTGCGGAAAATTCTTTCCAGTAAAAAGCTCCGCTTTCATCACTGCCGCTCTGGGCATCATCCGGGATCTGCTCCGGGCTGTCCACATATACTTTCTGCTGCAGCACGAATTCAGCCTGCCCTACAGAATTTCCAGCCTCATCCACCTTGTGGACGAGAAGCACGCCGCCTGGAAAAGAATACTTGGGAGAAATCTCCGCATCGTAAGCATCTGCACCGTTTTTCCCAAAATACGGAATGGGAACCAGGACTCCCTGCACATTCATGATCTCATTTCCGGAGGTCTCCCCTGCCAGATATAATGCCGGCTCAAGTCCGCTAAAAAGGATTTTTCCATTTCCATCTGCTGTCTTAACAGCTGCTGAGGGGATTGCCTGCGCCACTGCATAGGAAGTAAGGCTGTCAGCCGCCTTCTGGGCTTCACCTGCATCATTCAGATTGGCAATGGTGATTCCGCTTTTTTCAAATCCATTGGAAAAAATATATTTTCCATCCTGATAATCCGCAACCTTCCAGAGTGTAATCTCCACTCCTGTGGAATCCGCCGAAAGCTGTAAGGTTATGGAGCCCTTCTTCTCACTATCCTCTGCCCCTGAAGAAGCTCCCCAGACAGAGGAAGCCCCTTTTCCGGTGACCAGAAAAACGATCAGAACCAACAGGCTCAGGATCACTCCTGCTTTTTCAAGAAACTTTTTCACATTCTCATTCCTCTCTCCCTTTCTGAGCCTTTCCCGGCAGAAAAAGGATCAGCAATATTATCACTGCAACAAGCACTGCTGCGCCAGCTGCTCCAACCATCATGATCGTAGATGCAGGAATCATTTCCTCCGTTGATCCTACTGACGGCGGCTCCACAGCAACTGCCTCCGGAACATAATCTGTGCGCTCTCCACGAACCAGAAGTCTGTGACTGTTGATTCCGTAAGGAGTGCAGGTAAGAAGGGTTACATAATCCTTTCCCTCTGTGATCCGGATATCATCTGTATCTTCCGGCGAAACCACTTTGATCTGGTCTACCTTGTATGCAAGAGTTTTGCCAAGCACATGGAGGTAAAAAAGATCGCCTTCCTCCATCTGATCCAGGTCTGTAAGGATTTTCGCCGCAGGAAGGCCGGTATGACCGCTTAATACGCAATGTGTGGACTTACCGCCTACTGGAAGTGAGGTGTCCGGCATATGGCCAATGCCCTTCTCCAGCACCTCTGTGTCAATGCCATGGTAAATTGGCATGTATACGCCAATTTTCGGAATCTCCAGATATCCGATGGCATCCGTAACGGCCAGAAGATCGTCATAGGAGGCTACAGAAGTGCCGGATGAGCCGCTCAGGGCTTCGTTGTACTCCTGCGCCTGTTTCCACATGGCATCCAGCTGGGAGGTATCCTCCTGCTCCACTGCTGCTGTATAGTCTGCAATTTCTACCTTTGCTGTATAAACGCTGA
This sequence comes from uncultured Blautia sp., assembly GCF_934371575.1. Lineage (GTDB taxonomy): Bacteria > Bacillota > Clostridia > Lachnospirales > Lachnospiraceae > Blautia_A. The sequence continues at coordinate 64,972 of NZ_CAKRNY010000007.1, forward strand.
GCCAGTCACTGACCATGGGATAACCAAGAATGGAAATCCCGGCGACCAGAACCAGGAACATAAATACAAGAGGCAGACGTTTTTTTATGTTATGATTCATTGTCTGTCACCACTATTCGTCTCGTCTTTCTTTTTCAGATGACGGGTGTAGCCCATTGCCATGAGAACAACCAGGACTGCTCCCAGAACCAGTGCCGCGATCACTTCCAGCTGACGTATCATTGCTGCGGACAGACCGCTTCTGGCAGTGGCTGCAGTAGCCGGAGTCTCATCCTTAACTTCTGTGTATGGAATGCGGATTCCGCGGACCAGAAGACGGTGGCTGTTGATTCCGTAAGGAGTACAGGTAACAAGGGTTACGTGATCTTCTCCCGGAACGATTTCCAGGTCTTCACTCTCCTTCGGCTCTACAGTCTTGATCTGATCCACCTGATAGGCCAGGGTATCGCCAAGCACATGAATGTAAAAGGTATCTCCCTCTTCCAGCTGATCCAGTGCAGAGAGAAGCTCTGCTCCCGGAAGCCCGGTGTGACCGGACATGGCAGAATTGGTGTTGGTGCCGCCTACGGGAAGAGAGGTGTTCTCAATGTAGCCGCAACCCTTCTTCAGCACTTCATCATCAGTACCATAATAAACAGGAAGATAGACGCTTATCTTTGGAATATCCAGATAACAGATTACTCCGTCATCCATGTTCAGACATTTGTCCTCATCCTCTGTGGTGGTCCCGTAATAAAGATCCTGATTGAACTGCCTGGCCGCTTCCAGCTTTGCCTTCGCCTCCGGATCCGGCATCTCATCTATCACTTTTTCATAATCAGAAATAGTGACAGAAGCTGTATTCAAAGTCACATAGTTTCCAATGGAAGGATAAAGGATAAATCCCATTCCGATTACGAAAATGGCAAATATCACGCCCATAGGATAGCATGATCTCAGAGAAAATTTATGCTTTTTCCTGCTTTTTTCCATGAAATTGATCATCCTTTCTGGTCCGTGCTTCACACCCCTACAGGTGTTCTGGTGTGGAGTACGGAACACAAAAGATGAGTAAATGTTTCTTTTGTGTTTTTTGATTTATCCGGCCCGGCAAACGCCGGACCGGATGGGAATCATAATTTAGTTTTGATCGTTGTCAAAATCTGATTATGACTGTTTTTTCTGTTTGCGGGTGTAAACGATGAACATAACACCGGCAATGAGAATCAGGGCAATACCACCGAAGGTGAAGAGGGTAGTACCGATACCACCAGTTCCTGGGAGGGTGAGACCTTTGGTGTTTGTAATCTGAATCGGATTATCATTGTCGATATTCCAAGTTACTTTATTTGCATCAGCTGAAGCTACATTTGAATTAGACTCTGTACCACTATTTCCACTTGGAGTTACAGTATCACCGCCTTTCTCTAAGTTATCCTCACTCGTCGTTGGATTAGAAGCTACTGTAAGTGTAATTGCCCTAGGAGTAGAATCAACACTATAGCCAGCAGGTGCTTTTGTCTCGACAGCATAATATGTGCCTTTATCCAAACCATCAATTGTAGCTTTACCATTTTCATCAGTTGTAACTGTTTGATAGTAATAATATGTGGTTCCTTCAACTGGTGAAATAGTTGAAGAAACTCCCGTTGGAAGAGTTACATTAGTTGTATATTGTTTAGGTGCATAAACTGCAAACACTGCTCCAGCAAGTTTCTTTTCACTATTAACACTATCAACCTTTTCAATTGCTAATTGACCTGTATATGTAATAACAGTATCTTCTGGAGTTTTATGAGTAGTATTCTCATCCCAGTTATTTGTATAGGTGAGATCTACAGAGTTTGGATTTCCAGTTGCTCCAATGTTAGCATTTGTATTTAAAGCACCAGATAATGTTACTCGAATACTGCCGCCAGGATTAGCAACAACATAGTCACTATCCAAAGATACTGTAATTACCTGTCCATTTACATTTACAGTTATCTTATCAGTAGGGCACTCAACATATTTATTAGTACTCCAAATAAATACTTTAACTTTACTTGCTTCACATGGAGTCAATCCAACAGACATTGTATCTGTAATGATATACTTTATGTCGGTAGCATAAGATGGATATTCTGGAATGGTTGAATCAATCTGATAATTTACAGTATCGTTAACAGCAACAACATTTTTATCTACTAATAAAGGACTTTTAGTATTTTCGGTACCTTCTAAGACTATCTTTTTAGTAATAGAAGCTTCACTTGTTTTTAATGTTACAGTTGTAGTTGCATTATCTACTGCTACAAGAATATATTTTGTCGCTAATTTAATATCCTCTGCCTTATGAGCGATTTCTTTAATCAGGTAATATCCAGTAGGTAAATCCTCTACCATACCAGTTGTTACATTTTCAGCAACGAGAGTAGAAGCGTCAGCTGCTTTAGCTAAACTATTTGATAATGCCACCATATAATCACTATCTTTAGTTTCTTTTTTAACCTCATTTGGTTTAAATATATTCTTATATGGACTTCCTACACTAATATTAGTATATACTTTATTTTTCTCTGAATCAGTTTCTACATCAAAGCCTGCAATTTTATACACGTTATAAGTATTAGTAGCCTTAGCTTTACCATCTAGAATTATAAGATCACATAGCGTATCTACTCCCTCAATCTTCGCAGATACTGTCATTGCCATCGTCAGTGTCATCACCACTGCTAAAAGCAAAGCAAAACATTTTTTAATATTTTTCTTCATGATTTCTTTTCCTTTCTTTTTCACTTTCTCTCCATTTTGCCCGGAGTCGGCTTTTTTATTTTCCTGATTATTCAGGTATTTCTTTGTTTTCTTCTATGGTATTCCCTTCCGCCCCTCCTTTGCCGCTTTTATTAGTTTATTCCTTTTCTTAAAGGTCAAGCTAAGCCAGATAAGCGAAATAGCCCAGAAGCTTATTCCTAACCCATAAAAGATCCATCCGTCTTTCCCTCCGGTGCCCGGTAGGGTGATCCCCTGAGTTTTTTTGGTGTTGGTTATGGTGATGGTGCCGGTTGCGGTAAGGAAGCCAGAATTTGTGGATTCCGTACTGGAATAGCTGGTTTCAAAGTTGTCTACTTTATTTCCAGCTGAATCAAATACTCCGATTTCCTGTACGGAATAGATATAACCAGAATCTAAGTTGTCACACTCGAATCTCCAGTGATTCCCCTGATTCAATTCCAGTTCCTTCACATCCTCAGTTATTTGTCCTTTTTCTAAAGTTCGCTGCAGTTTTGCTTTAACTACATATCCCGAATATTCACCAGACGAATATCCCTGCCATTTTTTTACAACTGATATTGCCATTTCAGTATTTTTAAATGTGGATTCATTCGTAATAACAACTGCGTCAATCATTGTTTTCTCATGATCATGATACGTATAGCTGTATGAAGCATGATAGCCCGGCAAATATCCACTTCCATCTGTACCTTCCAAAACATAATAGTAGTATTCATCGGAAAGGTCTGTCCAGCTATGGCTCCAGGAATTATCAGCCTTTAAAATTACTGTTCCTACCTCTTCTGCATCTTCTGGAAGCTTTAACATTCCAGAAGTTCCTGCGCTGGGTGAAATACTTTCAGAAATTGTCAAATCTCCAGTCCAAACATAACCTTTATAATAAAGTTCCAGTACTATATCATCATTTACATCTGGACAGATAATTTCATGATTAACTTTCCCACTACCGGCAATTGTTTTAAATTGTGCAGACCGAAGCGCACTATTTCCAATAGTATACTTCACTTCTGTTAAGTTGTACCAATCTTTAGCATCCGACAACAGGAATTTCAATTCACTTCCTGATTCCAAAACCTCAATCGAACCAAAATCCTTTAAAAGTTCTCTTTGATTAGTATTATTATTATAATTACAATATACTTTACACGTTATGGATTTCTTCTGTCCTGTCTCCGTTCCCTGAGATTTTTGTTTTGAACGATACAGCGTAACAGGAACTGAGTTCTGTGATACCGCCCCTTCTTTCCACTGTTTTGAAACACTGACCGAAGTCACACCAGGCTTTCTTTTATTTTCCAGTATTATCTTTCCCCCGACAATACCTTCTTGATTTTCTCCGGAAACCACATAACTCCACTGTTCCGGATTGCTTACGACTTCTCGCACATAATAGAAATACTCGTTTTCATTCTGATCTCGTTTCGGTAAATTGTTAAAAACGTAATACCACTGATCATCATCATTCGGCGTAATATCAACAGTTTTATAAGCTTTTGTTTCAGAGGTAATTACCGCATTTCTAACAATTGACTGATATAAGTTAACAGTAATTTTTGATTCTGTATTCTTATCTACTTTTATCAGATTGCCAGCCGATGATTTCCATTGCTTATCAATTTCTATGGAAGTATAGTCCTCATTGCTCTTTTCGTTTTCAATTATAATGGAGCCTGTCGAAACATTTTCTTTTTCAGTTTCAAAGCCTGGTGGAAAAATTTCCGAACCATCCTCTTTCAAGGAAAAATAATAATACACTGGTGAATCAGGAAGTTTGTAATTTGTTGGTGCTTCTGTTTCAACTAAGCGATAAATTGCCTTTTCTTCCAATCCTGCAAGAGTTACTGTTCCATTGACTCCAGTTGTATAACTTTTTACCATTTGCCATTTGGAGTCATTTTTCCAGTCAGTATCCGCTACTTCACCAATATACTTCTGTAGCTCAAATACCGCTCCTTTTAGATAAATAATCTGGTTATCCTTATCTACTTTAGTCAATACCAGTTTATTCGTCCTTGCACCTGCACTACTTCCTTTGACCAGCTCTTTGTCAGTTACCGAACTACCGTCTGAGTACTCTCCTGATATTTCAATATCATTTGTAAAAGAATATTCTTTTTGGTTATTTTGATTCAACCATTCCTCATCCGCAACCACTACATATGTATACTCTAAAATCATTGGTATCTCATCTGGTACAGATAATTCCATTTCAAATTTATTACCAGATCCAGAATATTTTACCGAGTATAACACTTTACTAATTTCAGAGCCTTTCGTGCCATTTTCGTTCAAGCGATAGATATGAAGCGAATTTGCTTTTAATCCAACACCCTTTAAATATGTTTTACCATTTATCTGGTGTTTTGTATAATCTACAGTGTCAGTAATTGTCAGGTTATTGCCTCCTGCCATTTTCACACCGGTTGGGTTAATAACAACACGATAGGATATTTCATCTTTTCCATTTACGTTTTTTACATCATCTATATCCGAATTTTTCATTTTTGTGATGTAAGATTTCGTAACGGTAGATGTCGTAGAATCTTCAGCCTTTTTCTCATCATTCACATAAATCTCTGCATTATTTGTATATTCTTTGCTATCTGATTTTCCAAGCATATCATTGATTTGGACTGCATAGAAAATGCAAATTTTATGTGAGGTTTTTTCTGTATTATTGCTGTTAAAATAATATGCCTCTTCAGGTATTGTGATTGTTAATATGCCATCGTTACAAGAATATGAAATCAGTTCATTTATTTTGTGTACAAAATACTTTCCAGAAGCATGATTTCCAGTTTCAGACCATAAGCCTTTCTCATAATCTGTATAATTACCACCCCAATATGCCTTTACCACACTATCGTTAATATTGGGACTACCATGATATTTTCCGCCGGAAGTTTCACTTATATCGTATTCTCCTAAATATAATGAAGTTCCTTCTGGCAATTTATCCTTTATCACAATAGTGCCATTTTCTGTCAAAGAACAGGTTTCATTAACGGTTAGGCAATAATATAAAACTCCCTTTGTTTCATCAAAAACATAATTTCCGTTGTTTCCACCAACATCTGTCTTTCTAAGATATCCTCCATTTACTTCTTTCTTTTCAGCGCTATCTTCAGTATATCCTCCATCTTGATAAAATTTTCCAGTATTTCTAAATGTCCAAACAGCTCCGTCTGCCATACTGGAGACGTCAGCAGTTGTAGAATATTTCAAAACTAAATTTTTAATTGATTCCGGCCAGGTTTGACTTTCATTGATTTTAAAAGCAATTCTAAAACTACTGTAATTAGAAGTTGAAGTTCCATCCCAGGCGTTCCAATCATTTCCATCTTTTATCTGGATTTCATAATACTTAGTATCTAATGTCTTTTCTACTCCATATTCCAAATAATTCAACTGTAAATTTTTCAATTGTTCTGAAGTAATATAGTGAATTCCAATGGCCTCATTGTACTCAAGTAAAATTGTATCTTCGTAATATGATCCATCCTTTAATCCATCTGAAGGAACATTTAAGGCAACTTTCCAATCGTAAATCTTCGTTTTACCATCTTCAGATGTGGTATCTGACGGCACAAATTCCTTATCAAGAGTACCGTTATCTTTCTTTACTTCAACTCCAATTTCACCAGAGGAGAATCCTCCATCCCCACCCTTCAAATCAGCTCTGTTGGTATAATAATTATAAAAGCCGCCATCAGCTTTGGTTTTATAACTAATTACAAAACGATGCTTTGTATTAACAACATTTCCACTTTCAGAACCTTGTTTGAATATAAATGGGAACGTCAAATTATCATATCGCGCAACTTCTGCATTTCCATCATATTCAATCATAGAAAATGTACCAGATGAAATCTCAGCTCCGTTCTTTTTCAGAAGATCTTCTAACTGATAACCTTCCAAATCTCCGCCGAAATTGTTTACTTCAATTTCCCAGATTATTTCATCTGTCTGAGCATCATACCTACCCGTTTTGGAAATCCACTTATGCTTAAATGAAATATTTGTACTGTCACTTGGCCAATGTTTGTCATCGTGGATCTGAACATTGTTTCCCAAGGAACCATCTGTATTAATTTTATCGAATCCAGAATACTCCACATGATAAGCTAACTGGTATTTTTCACCAGCTTTCAAAGCTGGCAACGTTACATTATCTTTTAATTTAATGTTACTGTTATTATCTATAACAAAATAATCATCAAATTTCCATGTGATAATATTTCCATCTGCGCCCACTTTCTGTAATATCGGAGATGTTACTTTTCCACTAATCCCAGACGTAACAGACATATTATCGTTAAATCCTTTGATGTCACCAGCCGTTCCGTTCTGTGATTTAATTGTAATAGTATAGTCAACACATTTTGTATTTACATCATAATTTTGGCATTCTTTTTCTACTGATAAATCAGTTTTATCTTTATCATCTTCTCCTGTACCAGATTGATTTTCTTTAACCTTAATGGTTGCCGTAAGCTGATCTTTTTGAGAAAAAACATATGTATGTTCTCCTGATGTTCCTCCTTCATTTAAATGTGACCAAAAATGAATATCTCCGTCAATTACATTACCGCTTGCCACAAACTCTTGTGATAAGGAAATTGTTATTTCGCCATTTTTCGTAATAGTGTAAGTTCCTACATCATTTCCATTGTCATCATATACCGTGCCTTTATATTCGTCATTTGGAATAATTCCCTCAGGAAGCTGATAAGTCAACTGAGTAGTTCCAGCATTCTGCAAAACGGATGCATAAATTTTGTAATTAATTGAAACTTTTACATTCTGATTTTTTTCAATTTCCGTAACATTAAATTTCGCATCGGTAATATAATCTGTCAGATCTACAGAACCAGCGTTTCTTGCCATTGCACGCATTGCCCTTCTTGGTCTTGCAGTGGCTTCGCCTTCCATTCTTACAGTTACTCCAGCTGAACATTCATCTTCTGACTCCACAACAGTATTCGTTATATCCGCTTCATCGTCTGCTTCAGGTGTCTCTGTCACTTCCGGCTCACCGGTGCTCTCCGGGGTCTCCGTTACTTCTGGAATCTCGGTTACCTGCGGAGCTTCTGTCACTTCAGGAATCCCGGTTACTTCAGGTGCATCTGTTACCTCTGGGGTTTCCGTTACATCCGGGGCTTCCGTTGCCTCTGAAATCTCGGTTGCCTGCGGAGCTTCTGTCACTTCAGGAGTCTCGGTTACTTCGGGCGCATCCGTTACCTCCGGGACTTCTGTTACCTCTGGCTCTGCTGTTACCTCCGGTGCTTCCGTTACCTCCGGGACTTCTGTTACCTCTGGCTCTTCTGTTATCTCTGGGGTTTCCGTTACTTCTGGCTCTGCCGGCTCTTCTGCTGCACTCTTGGTCCACTGAATTTCCTGTTTTTCCAGAGTGGTCCACTGGTCGTTGTACCACTGGGCAGAAATAGAGCTTGTGCTGGCTTCTTCGCATTTTTCCAGAGTGATGATCTGTGAAATCTGTACAGTGCCATCGCCTGACTGCATGTATACCAGACGGAGAAGACTGGAGTCATTCTCGTCTGACATAAGAGTCATGGGAAGGGTGATTTCCTCACCGTTCTCATCGAGGGCACTGATATGACAGACGTTCTCGCTATCGGCTTTTGCAGAATCAGGAAGGGCTGCGTAGGCAGTCTGATCCATTGCCAGGGCAAGACGAGTGTCTGTATCCTGGGCGCCAGTGATCTGCCAGGATGCTTCTATCACGTATGTATTTTCTTTTTCATTATCAGGAATAATTGTAAGATGTGCTTCCGTTTTCTTATCTTCGGACACAGGTGTATCTGATGACGGTTCACTTGGGGGGGCATCCGATAGATCAGTGCCGTCACTGAATCCGCTGTCATCAGCTTCCACATTCGCCTCTGCTTCTGACTCATCAGATGATGTGAAGTCTTCCAGAGAGCTTTCCTCCTGTGCATATAAGACTACAGAAAATTGATTTATTGATAAAACAAGAACGAGCATTAAAGCTAAAATCTTTTTGAAATGATTTTTCTCTTTCATGGTTTCACTCTTTCCTTGACTGAATTTCTGAAATATATTTAATGATATAAGTGGCAAAAGACCTTTTGTCACTCATATTATTTAATGTAAAAGCTTCTGCTCTTTTATGTGTACTTATTTTAGTACATTGTAGTCTGTTTTTCAATTATTTTTGATATTTTCGCATTTTTTCGTAATTTTATGTTTATTTTTCACGGCCTTTCTTGTTCTATGTAGCCTATTATATAGACCGAATTTTTCATTTTCAACCCAAATGGGGCAGCTTCCTCACTGGGTACAATTTTTAACAAGATTATCCAATAAAAGAAAGCTTACAAAGGTATTTCAGGCTATAGATACAATACTGTGATTAAATTCCAAGTGCCGACTTGGCCAGCTGGTCTGCCATATCATTATATTTATCGTTGGAATGACCTTTTACTTTTATGAAATGTACTTTTACCTTCTGCGTGATTTCCCGGTAAAAGCTCTGATACGCTATTGTTCCGGGTTTGGTAGCTTTCCAGGCACCTGTGCACCATTTGGCAATGCCTTCATAATCATGGTAAATGGTGATTTCCGGAATATTATGATCCACAGCATACTGCATTGCCGCTTCGGAGCCTTTGATCTCTCCTGCTACATTATGCATCAGTGCCAGCTCTTTGTCCGTCATTTTTTCACAGAATGTGTGCTCTTCTCCATCCTTCAGAATGACCATTCCGTAGGAAAATTCACCGGTGTCAGAGCGGTAACTGCCATCTACGTAGGCAATCACCTGGTCTGACGCAGTTTTTTCTGCTCTGGAAGGTGTATCCGGGATGCCCTCTGCACTCACACCAGCAAATGCCTGTGCCTCTTCCATAGTGGGAAAGCTCTTAAATTCTGCTCCCGAAAATCCCGTGACCTGTTTCTGGCACTCTGCCCAGGTCATAAATACACCTGTTTTTCTGCCTGTTCTTACTGCATAGTATTTCTTTGCCATGTAGCCTCCCTTTTCACTTATATTTTTCAATTATGCATACATGCTTTTTGCTTTTTTATCGTACAACTCAGTGAAATTCTATCATTGTACTTATTTCATTTACATATTCCTGAGATACTTCCTTATTGGGAACTGATACAGACTTATCCGTCCAGCGATAGCTTAAATATCCAAGATGCACAAGCAATGTCAGAACATCATCTTTACATTGAAAAGTAGTCATATCGTTAGAAAAAGTTCCTGTATTGATATAAACCCGTTCCCCGGCCAACATTCTGACAATATCATCTTTAAGGCCAGCGAAATTCATACGGATATAAATTTTCAAAGCTTCATAAGTTTCGGTCTGATTCCAGTAATTATCAAACACACCACTAAGCATTGCATCAACCACAGATTTGGGGCTATACATGGAATATGTTTTTAATTGTCCATTTTCCATAGTGGACAGTTCATAGCCATCGTACCATGCCTGTGCTTCCTCAAAATTACGCTCATATTTCCGGCATAATGTCCTGACCTCATCTTCCGTAAAGCCAAAGAATTCTGCCATCTCCCTGGGATTTGTCATGGAGTATTCTGTAAACATATTCAAGGCAGAATGTGTTCCATACTTTTTGATTGGTAAAATCCCGGTCATATATGCCAATGCCACATATTCTTTATCTTTCAACCATGAACGAAGAAAGTCAAGATACTGCTTCTGTGCCTCCTGATTCTGCTGATATTCCCGAAAAAAGCAGTCCCATTCATCAATAAGAATTACAAATGGGCGCTTCGTCTTTGCATATATATCCTGCATGGCAAAAATAAGATAATCATCAATTACCATATCGGGATATGCATTTTTCAGTTCCGTAAGCAGTCTTTTCTGCAGCAGCTTCAACATTTCCGGCATACCGTGTGTTGCCGATAAAAACTCCTGCATATTGATTTTTATTACATCATACTTATTTAAATGCTCCTGATAAGACGGTGATTCTGCAATTTTGAAAGGAGCAAACAGTTCTGCGGAGTCTGCTCCGCGATCGTAATAAGCTGCCAGCATATCTGCTGCCATAGACTTTCCAAAGCGTCTTGGTCTGCTGACACATACGAATTTCTGCCTTGTATTCAAAACTGCATTCATTTTGTCTATCAGTTCTGTTTTATCTACATAAATTGCCGAATTTATGCTTTCGCAAAACCCTTTATTTCCCGGATCCAGATAACTTCCCACAGGTACGCCTCCCTTTGTATCAGACATTCTCAAACACTTCTGAAACTTTAATATACCCTGTTCGTCCTGTCATCACGCTGGAACCGCTGAATGTTTTTCACCACTTCATCCACTACACGGAATCTGGTCTCTTTTGCAGCCCATGCAATATGCGGAGTAATGATCAGTTTATTGCTGTCCTGGATCTTAAGCAGTGGAGTCTCCGGATCCATTGGTTCTTTGCAAAGAACATCAAGACCAGCACCTGCAATGGAGCCCTCGGTAAGAGCCGTATACAGATCTGACTCATTTACAATGGCACCTCGCGCAAGATTCAGGAAAATAGCGGATTTCTTCATCTTACGGAATTTTTCCAGTGTCATCAGATTCTCCGTGTATCCGTTCAACGGCGCATGGACAGAAAGAATATCGGAGCGGGAAAGAAGCTCATCCAGGCTTACCTGTTCATATTCTGTATTGTATTTCTTCCCGGAAGCGGAGTAGCAGATAATATGGCAGCCGAATGCCTTGGCGATCTGCGCCACTTTGTTTCCGATTGCACCAAGACCAATGATTCCCCAGGTTTTCCCATCCAGCTCGAAGAAATTCTGTCCGAAATGGGAGAAACAGGTTCCTCTTGCATATTCTCCGGATTTTACGTAATTGTCGTAATAATTCAGTTTTTCCAGAACATAGAATAGAAGAGCGAAGGTATGCTGTGCCACTCCGTTTGTGGAGTATCCGGCAACATTGTAAGCTGCAATTCCCCTCTTTTTCAGATAGTCTCCATCCAGGTTGTTAAAGCCTGTTGCGGTCAGGCAGACCAGCTTCAAGTTCTGTGCTTTTCCAATGGTAGACTCGCAGATTGGAACCTTGTTGGCTACGATCACATCTGCGTCTTTTGTTTTCTCTTCCATTTCATCTGCTGTTGTGCTTCGATATATTACTACTTCGCCCAGTGCCTCAAATGGGGTAAATACCATATCCTGTCCCAGGCTGTCTGCTTCCAGAATTACAATTTTCATAATGTGCTCCTCGCTTTCTTCTGTGCTCACTTATATAGTCGTGCGTTTCCTCATCTGTTTTATAAAATACCGTTTTCTCCGGGAAAATGCAATCCCTAAGAGGAAATGCTGCATAAAACATTTTTTAATTTATGATAAAAGGGCACAGCAGATAGTTTCTGTGCCCCATTTTTGAATCCATATATTCAATTCAGAAAACAACATTTTCGATACCTGGTCATCAAACCATAAATTCCCGGATAATTTCCCTCATAATCTTCTCTTCCTCAGGAGTCAGCATCTTACTGAAATGACTTCCGGAGGCAGCTGTCTGCTTGATGCTGCTGGTAATCTTGTCCACGATTTCTTCCTGTAAAACAGGGTCCGCTTTTTTTGCAGCAGGAATCTCTTCTGCCCAGCTTCTCATCTGCTCCACATAATCTGCCAGCGTATCCATCACCAGCTCTTCTTTGTAAGAAAAATCCAGTGCCTGACGCAATAGCAATAACACCACCGGTACAGTAGCGCCCACATACAGATAGGTCAGCGGAAGTCCCTCTTCTATCCTTAAAGTCTGAGAAAAATAAATGGCACAGCCAAGGATCGCAGTGGACAAAAGTGCCGGATACCACACCAGGCGGTTCATTCTGTGAAGAAGCCTGTCCCGTGTTTTCCAAAGCCTCAGCCATTTTTCCTTCAGGCTGATCCGCTGGCTGCTGCCTGCTCCTTGGGTGTTTTTCGCGCCTGTGGTTTTGCTTCCGGTACTTTTCAGCATTCTTCTGTAGGTGAGGTTTGTCGTCAGCATTCCAATTGCTCCAAGAGCCCCCAGGGCTGCCATACTGTAGAGCAATATATGCAGATTCATAATTTTCTCCAGCATAATGTCCTCCCATATTCTTAACTTTTAGGAACATTATACCGCCGTTCTGCTCTGTATGAAACATAAATCGTTCGTCAAATTCTCGGTGAATTCCGCTTATTCTGTGGTTTTTCTGCATATTTTCCTATTTTATTTTCACACTGACCTTTTTCCCTGAAAATGCAATCCCGAATTTCAATATATCCTGCACCCCATTCTCTTTCATTTCTGAATCATACCGCATCTTCTCAATCTGATCAAACGCTTCCTCTGCCAGTCCGTCAAGATCATCTGCGCTTAAATTCTTTTTCCATTTAAGTTCCATGATAATTCCCGGATATTTCTCTTCTCTTGGAAAAAGACTGATATCATATCTTCCATCTCCAGATTCTCTGTTAGACTTGATCTTATACTGATTATCCATCAATGCGATCAGCCCCAGAACCAGTCCATGATAAAAGCCTTCTGCTCCTGCATCATAAAAACTAATAGATTTATCCATATATTCCGCAATTGCGTTCTGAAGCTTCTTATGGTCATTGGTATAAAGACTTTCCGCAATCCTGTTTGCCGTTGTTCTTGTAACTGCCCCGATCTGCAGTAAATGTGATAGAATTTCATTTTTATACACAGCTGCAATTTCCCTGTTTGGAATGGACACTTCGCACAGGTAAGTGCCATCTGCCTGAAGCTCCTTCCTTGGAATTTTCAGATAACCGGCTATCAGAAGCAGACTGTAAATATTTGCCGGATCTTCTGCCAGTGACCGGTACACAACGTTCTGATCAATCCGTGCAACAACCATTTCTCCCTGTAAAAGAGCATAAAGCCGTTCTGTTATGTCATCCGTTGCAATTTTCAGAACATCTTCAAGAATTTCGTTTTTACCGGTATTTACCCAATATGCCTGTGGAATCCCCCCTTTTGCAATGTAATTGATCACAGACCATGGATTATATATTTCTTCACTTCCAAACAAATATCCATCATACCATTCCTTCAGTTCACTTTCCTTTTCGGACATTCCGTAGTATTCCAGCATCTCCTTCACTTCGCCCTGAGTAAATCCGAAATAGTTATCATACTCCTCATCCATCACGGAATTCACAGTCAGATTATTAAGTCCACTGAAAATACTCTCCTGTGCAATGCGAAGAATCCCTGTGAGAAATCCATAGGAAAGATTCCTGTTGTCCTTAAAAGCTCCTGAGAAAAAGTTTCTCATAAATCCGATTATTTCATCATAAAAGTCCTTGGAATAGCCTTCCTGAATAGGAGTATCGTATTCATCTATAATAATAATCGGTGCTTTTTTATAATGAACTGCCAGCATCTTGGAAAGTTTCTCAAGTGCTGAGGTCAGATCTACCTCACTGGCTGTGCCATTCAGCACTTTCTGAAAATATTCTTTTTCATAGTCCGCGATTTTATCACTTGAAGCTAATTCCGGATGCCTTCCATATTCTTCCTGAAGAAGTCCGCGAATCTTATGGATCGTAGCCTCCCAGGTGTCAAATTTAACATCTTTAAAGGTAAGAAAAACAACTGGATATATTCCCTGCTGTGTACGGTATTCCTCTCCGCATTTCCAGATTGCTTTATCTGTAAAATATTTACTTGTATCATCCTCAGATATCTCAAAAAACACCCTCAGCATATCCATATTAAGTGTTTTCCCGAACCTTCTTGGACGGGTGAACAGCGATACCATAGGCTTCTGATCCAGGAAATCTTTTATCAGCATTGTTTTATCCACGTAATAATACTCTGCCTGAGCGCGTACATAATCTGAAATGCCAATAGGAAGAGGTTTCAACTCTTTCGTTTCAGACCTCTTTATATATTTTCCGTAGGAAACACGCCCGTCGGCTGGTTTTCTGGCATCGTCCGGAATCAGCCAGGATCTTCCTTCTTTTACTGCGCCGTCAATTTTCCCTTTTTTGCATAAATTATTAACTGTTCGCTCTGATACGCCCCATTCCAGAGCCAGCTGTCTGCAGGTTTTCATCTTGATCATCTCCGCTCTTTTCATAAGTATATATGGTTCTAAAGCAAATTATACATTTGTTTCCGCAATATATCAATTAGTTTTTGATTTATTGCGGAATAAGTGTGATATATTGCGGAATAGCATTGATATTTCGCGCGAAATATCAAATATATCGCGGAAGTAAATATAAATGCCCCTTAAACAGATTCTGCTTATTTCTACAGAGTCTGCTTAAGGGGCAGTATATTATCTTCCTTACATTTCCTGTAATGCAGCTACCACTTTCTCAAACTGCATAAAGTGAGACGCCTTTACCAAAATGGTATCACCGGTCTGCACATAATCAGACAAATGGGACAAAAGACTGTCACGGTCCGGTTCTTCTATAACTATAAGCTCCGGGTTCTTTCTCGCCATCTTCGCAATGTTTGCAGAAAGAGGACCGGTGCAGATGCAAACGTCAATTCCGCATTTTGCCGCATGTTCTCCTACTTCTGCATGAAGCTGAGCCTCATTTTCTCCAAGCTCACCCATATCTCCCAGAATTGCCACTTTCCTGCCGACGCCATCCTTCAGTACATCCAGAGATGCCTTCATGGACATCGGGTTGGCATTGTAGCAGTCATCCACGATGAGAAAACGGTCTGTCTCGATCATGTGGAATCTTCCGCTGATGGCTTCTAATGTCTCAATTCCATGACGGATCTGTTCCAGTGTCAGTCCGTAAATGCGGCCTACTGCTGTAGCAGCCAGCGCATTGTACACCATATGGATTCCAGGCATCGGAATATCTGCCATAAAGGATTCTCCGCCTATATGAATACGGCAGGTCATTCCCTTTAAGCCTCTGCTTGTAATCTCGTCTGCATATACATCCTTGTCAGCTTCCATGCCGAAGAATACAGGCTTGATTCCTTCGTACTCTTTTACCGTGCAAAGCTTATCATCATCACCGTTTAACACGATATGACCGTCTTTTTGCAGATATTTAAAGATCTCTGTTTTTGCTTTCAGGACACCGTCTCTGTCCCCAAGATTTTCCAGGTGACAGGTACCGATATTGGTGATCACACAGGTGTTCGGTCTTGCAATTTTCGCCAGACGGGTCATCTCGCCGAAATCGCTGATTCCCATTTCCAGAACTGCGATCTCATCCTCATCACGAAGACGGAAAACAGTGAGGGGAAGACCCAGCTCATTGTTAAAGTTCCCCTGGGTTTTCAGGATTTTATATTTTTCCTTCAGAACAGAAGCAATTACTTCTTTTGTGCTTGTTTTTCCGACACTTCCGGTAATTCCAACAACAGGAATCTGAAGCTGCTGCAGATAAAATTCCGCAATATCCTTTACTGCCTGAAGAGAGGATTCCACTTTAATATATGGGAAATCAGCATTCTCCAGGATTCTCTCAGATAATGTGGCAAGCGCACCGGCTTCCATTACCTGGGGAATAAATTTGTGTGCGTCCACGCGCTCGCCTACAATCGGTACAAATAAGGTTCCGGCTTCTGCCTTCCGGCTGTCAGTTGTAATAGAGGAAACTTCCTGATCCAGCTTGTCAGACGGTCCGAAATAAACGCCGCCGCAGACTTTGGTCAGATTTTCCAAAGTAAGATTTTTCATTTTATTTAATCCTTTTTATATTTAATATAAACATTCGGTAAATAATACTTTATTTCACATATGCAATAGAGCGTATCGCGAACGTTCTTTTGACCTGTCTTTTACTATTATTCGTACTTCTTTAATGAAATCCGGATCAGCTCCTCGCAGAGTGTAGGATAATCCATTCCCAATACCTTTGCCTCCTGAGGAATCAGACTGGTAGGTGTCATTCCCGGAAGTGTATTTGCTTCCAGACAGTACATATCTCCGTTCTCTTTCATCATGAAATCAAGGCGGCTGTAACCGGTAAGACCAAGTGCTCTTGCTGCCTTGACCGCATTTTCCTGCATTTTCTTTGTAAGCTCCTGGGAAATCTCAGCCGGGCAGGTCTCTATTGTAGAACCAGCCTGATATTTGTTTTTGTAGTCATAAAAGCCCTGAAGCGGGGCGATCTCAATAACCGGATATGCCTTGTCATCCACTACTGCAACGGAGAACTCGCGGCCTTTTATGTACTCTTCAACTACAATATCTGCTCCATACTGTTTTGCATCTTCAAGAGAAGCCTCATACTCCTTCTGGTCATTTACAATGTAAACACCTACGCTGGAGCCTCCGCAGCTGGTCTTTACAACTACCGGGAACTGAAGATCATGCTTAGCGATATCTTTCTCCAGATTATCTCTTGTCATAGTGAAGCCGCCGGGTGTAGGCACATTATTCATCAGAAATACTTCTTTTGTAATGCGTTTATCCATTGCCATGGCACTGCTCAGATAACCGGTTCCTGTATAACGGATTCCCATCAGATCGAAAGCAGCCTGCACCTTGCCATCCTCGCCGTTTGCACCGTGAAGTCCCAGAAATACGATGTCACATTTTTCACAAAGCTCCAGTACATTTGGTCCGAAAAAGCTTCTGCGTTTTTTCTCCATCTCCTTAATCTGCGGATTAAAGCTGCTCATGTATTCAGCAGCCTTCTCTACATCATACTCAGCAGGAAAAGGATTCTCCCAGTCTACATTCTCCACCCCACAGAAAATATCCACAAGTATTGCCTGGTGCCCCTTCTGGCGCAGTGCGCCGCAGATTCCGGTACCAGATACAATGGAAATCTCTCTTTCTGTACTGGTTCCTCCTGCCAAAACTACTATCTTCATATTTTTCCCTCTCCTTGTCTGCGCCATGCGCTTTTTCTAAATGAATCTATCCTTTTACTCATATACAACAACCGGCATGCCTACTTCTATATTTGCGTAAATTTCGGCAGCCTTGTCATATGGGACATTTACACATCCATGGGAGCCTTCCCACAGATAAAGATTTCCTCCAAATTCAGAACGCCAGGAAGCATCATGGATTCCCACATTTCCGGCAAAAGGCATCCAGTATGTCACATTGGCCTCATAATCCTCCCCTGTAAGAACTGCAGGAGATTCCTTTGCATCCAGTGAATAACAGCCTGTCGGAGTGCCGCATCCCTCAATATCCGGATTTCCGCTTACAATAGGCGTATCCACAATAGGATTTCCTTTCTGATAAAAAACAAGGCGCTGATTTGTCAGATCTATCTCCACATAGGTGGAGCCAATATCATTGGTACCACGGCTGTAGCCTGAATACAGATAAACAGGCTCTCTCACCTGGGTTACACCGCTTTCAACAGCGCTGATCAGAGCTTTTACTTCCTCGTCCTGATCGATCACCCAGCCATAATCGCCGCCCTTAATTTCTACTTCACGATTATCATAGGTCAGAAATGTTCTTGTCTGCCCCATAGTATCATATTTAAAGCCCAGCTCAGCTACATACTGCCGTACCAGAGTCTCATCCAGAATTACGTTTCCGTCTTCATCATATCCAAACCAGTTCTTAATCACACTGCGGTCTACTGTTTCTGTACGGTCAGCAAAGTCATAGGTTATGATCACCTTGCCAAGCTGATTCATTTTTTCACAATTCGCCTTCAGCTGTTCATCTGTACTGTATACAGATGGTTTGCGATAACAGCTTTCCGCTTCCAGGTTTACAGAAGTTTTGCCGCGGAGCATTGCTGCGGAAATAACCTCTCTCGTCTTCGTTTTGTCCAGAGCATTTCCAACTACCTCCGGAACAATTTCAAAAGAATCTCCGGTGTCCTGGATCTGGGCATCTACAGGCTGTACTACATTCTCCGGCTGCATACATTTCAGTTTATCTACTGCCTGCTCCAGCATATCCACATTATAACAAAGAGATTCTGAGATATCATAATTTTTATTCTGATTAAAGGCAAGAAACCATGTGAAACGGTCCTGGTCTTTGATCAGTTTTTTTACAATTCCAGTGGAAACATAAGACAGCCCCACATCCTGGGCGGAAATAGCTTCCTGCCCGTTTTTCATAGTCTCTACAGCGAGAACATAAGCTCCCACACGCTGATTCAGAAGATCTTCCGTATCCTCTGAGGTTTTGTAGGAACAGTTAAAACCATTCACCATGGAACCGGGAAGAAAATGACTGGAAAAGTAATATACACCATATCCGTATGCGCCTGCAGTAAGCGTCAGCAATAAAACTACCAATATCACGGCCGCAATTCTTCCGGCGCCCGCTTTTTCCTTATTTTTTGCCATAAATTCCTCCCTGCTTTAAAGACAACAAAAAGCAGATATACTCTGCCTCTTTTTTATATGCCAGATCAGGAAATTCCTGACCTGGCATGGTTACATTCTATGCAGTTATTTTTATTTTCAGCCGAGAAGTTTTTCTACGCTGACAAGCTTCACACAGAGAACAAATACCTGTGCTGCCTTACCAAGATCCTCAAGTGTCGGGAAGGATGGTGCAATACGGATGTTTGAGTCTTTCGGATCCTTGCCGTATGGATAAGTTGCACCTGCGCCAGTGAGGACAACGCCTGCCTCTTTGGCTCTGGCTACGATTGCCTTCGCACAGCCATCCATGGAATCAAAGGAAATAAAATATCCACCGTGTGGTGTCGTCCACTCTCCGATTCCAAGTCCTGAAAGCTCTTTATCCAGAGTATCCAGCACCAGCTCGAACTTCGGGCGGAGAATATCTGCATGTTTTCTCATATGTGCATGAAGACCTTCAAGATTCTTGAAAAATCTTACGTGACGGAGCTGATTCAGCTTATCGTGTCCGATTGTCTGAACCTGCATATATTTGCGGAAATCATCCAGGTTTGCCTTGGAAGCTGCAACAGCTGCGATTCCTGAGCCTGGGAAGCTTACCTTGGAAGTGGATGTAAATTTATAGACAAGATCCGGATTACCTGCTTTCGCACACTCGCCAAGGATCTCCTCCAGGAAATCCTGATTATCATCATACAGATGATGAATGCTGTATGCATTATCCCAGTAAATACGGAAATCAGGTGCTGCTGGTTTCAGTCTTGCGAAGCGCTCTACGGTCTCTTTAGAGTAAGTGTAGCCCTGTGGGTTGGAGTATTTCGGTACACACCAGATTCCCTTGATGGCTGCATCTTCACTTACCAGCTTCTCTACCATGTCCATATCCGGTCCCTGGGGAGTCATTGGCACATTGATCATCTCAATGCCGAAGAATTCAGTGATTTTAAAGTGACGATCATATCCTGGTACCGGACAGAGGAATTTCACTTTGTCAAGCTTGCACCATGGAGTATTTCCCATTACACCCTGAGTCATGGAACGTGCAATACTGTCAAACATAACGTTCAGACTTGAGTTTCCATAAATAATAATGTGTTCCGGATCTACCTCAGACATTTCTCCAAGAAGACGCTTCGCTTCCGGGATACCGTCAATTACACCGTAGTTACGGCAATCTACTCCGGTCTCACACTTCAGATTGGAATTTCCTTTCAGAACATCCATCATTTCCATAGAGAGCTCCAGCTGTGCGTTACTTGGCTTTCCTCTTGACATGTCAAGGGCAAGTCCCTGTGCTTTGATCTCTTCAAATTCTTTGTCCAGCTCTTTTTTCAGTGCCAGAAGCTCCTCATGATTCATTTCGGTATATTTTTTCATAAATTCCTCCTTCGGCATATGCCTGATTGGTATTTCCTCCTCGTATATCTCGTCCATTTTAGTATGCTAAAGTCACTGTTGTCAAGTGTTTGACTCTATTTTATATAAAATCCCCCTTATTCTGCTTCCCATCTTCCTGAAGCACCGCAAGGCAGTACCAGTCCGTTGGACTTCACCGGAAGCCCGATTTCCTGGGAATCCACATGTCCTTTGTATTTCTTCATCTCAATTGAAAGCATGTACGTAAGCACAGCCGGCGCAAGTCCGGTAGTGTATGAATTGATCAGGAAAAACAGGGGATCATCACTGAGAATCTTTGTGCAAAGCTTCACAAGTGGATGAATGGCATCCTCAATTTTCCAGATCTCGCCTTTCGGGCCTCTTCCATAGGAAGGAGGGTCCATGATAATGGCGTCATAATGATTGCCACGGCGGATCTCACGCTCTACGAACTTCACACAGTCATCCACAAGCCAGCGGATCGGTGCATCTGCAAGACCACTTGCCGCTGCATTCTCCTTCGCCCAGGTAACCATTCCCTTGGATGCATCTACGTGTGTAACAGATGCGCCTGCTGCTGCCGCTGCAAGTGTGGCTCCACCTGTATAGGCAAACAGGTTCAGCACCTTGATCGGTCTTCCCGCCTTACGGATCTTATCTCCGAACCAGTCCCAGTTCACTGCCTGCTCCGGGAAAAGGCCGGTGTGCTTGAAGCTGAATGGTTTCAGATGGAAAGTAAGATCCTTGTAATGAAGATCCCACTGCTGTGGCAGATCAAAGAACTCCCATTCACCGCCTCCCTTGGAGCTGCGGTGATAGTGTGCGTTCATCTTACGCCATCCCGGCTCATTCTTCGGTGTATCCCAGATTACCTGCGGATCCGGACGGACAAGGAGATATTTTCCCCATCTCTCCAGCTTCTCACCACAGGAAGTATCAATTACTTCATATTCTTTCCAGCCATTTGCTATCCACATTTTATTTTTACCTCATTTTCTATATGTCCATAATGGTTTTATGATAGCAGAAAACCATACTCACGTCAATTTCGTTCCCTTACTTATAGAAAAAAGTGCCCAAAAATCCGCCTCACTTTTTTCGGATTTTTCCCATTGAACCACATATTTTTTCGCACTATAATCACATTAAAAAGGAGCGTGATTCAAATGTCAGAAAAGACTACCGATAATAAACTTCCTTACACCTGTACCTCCGCCTACGACCGTAACGCCTGCAAGGGCTGTGTCTGTTCCACCTGCTATGAACAGGAATTCTGCGACAGGTGCAGCAGCTGCGAAAATCAGTCGAAGCGCAAGGAGCGCTGTAATGCGTATGAGGGTGCATACAATTATTAGTCCTCTGTTTTTTGCACCTCATGCACAAAAAGTCTGAGTACAGATGCCGCTGCAAGCGACACACTATACTCAGACTTTATTATGAAATCATTCTACCTGCATATTTCTGCAGCAAACTATCAGCATCCGGCTTTTTCTGCTTTTTCCTTCTGTCTCTCATCCCACAGCTGATCTGCTCTCTCTTTCCAGCAGGCTGCATATTTATCACATTTGCCGCAAAGGTGCTCTGCGCTCTCCGGAGACTGAAGATCTGTAGATTTTGCGCCAGTCTCTGCAACTAATTTACGCAGAATTTCCGGATTCTCCAGCATTGGACATGGACGAAGCATGTTCTCATTAAATGGCTGGTTGTCGTGATAAGCCTGGAAAATCGGGCTCTTCAGTGCGTCCAGAAGAGAAGTATCCTTGATATTACAGTTTGAATAATGGATAAATACACAAGGCTCCACATCACCGTTTGCATTAATATGCAGATAATGTCTTCCACCAGCAATACATCCATGTACAAATTCAGCATCATTCTGGAAATCCAGTGTAAAGATTGCTTTTGTACTTCTGAATTTACGGATTGCACGATACATTTCTTCTCGCTGGTCCGGTGTAAGAAGAAGCTCCGGTGAAGCGTCATTTCCAACTGGCATATAATGGAAGAACCATGCAAATAATGCACCACAGTCAATCAGCTTGTCGAAATATTCCTCGCTGCTTACACTGTCTACGTTCATACCTGTATAACAGGTGGAAACTCCAAACGGAAGTCCTCTGTCCTTCAACAGCTTCATTGCATGCATAACCTTCTGATAGATTCCTTCTCCACGACGTCCGTCGTTGGCTTCCTCAGAACCTTCCAGACTGAATGCCGGAACAAAGTTCTTTACTCTTAAGATTTCATCACAGAATTCCTCATCGAAAAGTGTTCCGTTTGAGAAGGAAAGGAACTCACAGTCCGGATGCATCTCACAAATTCTGATCAGATCTTTCTTTCGTACAGTTGGCTCACCGCCTGTATAAATATACATGTAAACCCCAAGCTCTTTACCCTGTCTGATAATGGAGTCAATGGTCTCCAGATCCAGGTTCAGCTTGTGACCATACTCTGCTGCCCAGCATCCTGTACAGTGCAGATTGCAGGCACTTGTAGGATCCAGAAGGATTGCCCACGGAACATTACAGTTATTCTGTGCTGCAACCTCTTCCTGTCTTGCACTTCCCTTTAAGCTGGCATTTACAATAAAGTTCTGGAAAAATACTTTTCGGACACCTGGATCCAGCTGATACAGATTCATGATCAGCTTATACCAGTTGCTGTCTGTGTCCTGGATTGCATTACGAATGGCATCCCTCTGACCTTTATACCAGTCCTGCGGAGTGAATTTGTCAACCAGCTCCATCAGCTTCGGAATGTTTGTCTCCGGATCCTTTTCCAGATATTCTAATGCTTTTGTTACAGCACCTTCCATAGCGGCCTGTTTTGCTTTATCAATCAGTTTCATAATGCTCCTCCTTTAAATTTCTCTGAATTCATCTTCCCAGACTACATTTTCATTCTCACGGATTTTCACAGTGTATACTACCACGCAAAGCTTCAGTATTCCCTCTAGCAGAAATGCCACGCCTGTAAAAATCACAGTCAGCTTTGCACCTCCTGCCGGATCAACGAGAAGAAGCATTCCAAATATTCCGGTTGCTAACGCGATAAGCAAAACTGCCCACCAGAGCTTCAAACCGAATTTTTTCGCTTCCACCGACATCTGGATCCGAAGCAATGCATCGGTCAGAATCACAAGACCGAAAATCACGAAAATCAGTCTTAGTATGGCTTCCCTTCTCACCAGAATCAGAATTCCAACTGCAATCATGAGAATTCCAAAGCCAAGGTCAAATTGAAAAGCCAGACAGTAAAAATCTTTGGAAAAATATCCGATTATTTTTATGATTCCATCTGCAATGAACAGAATTCCTGCAAGAACACAAATTATTTTCACAGCTTTTTCCGGAACAGCCATCAAAAAAATTCCCAAAGCACAGAAAACAACTGCCATCACTATATATCCATTTCGTGCTATTTTCAAAGTTCCTGACGAATTCATTCTGATTCTCCTTTCTGCTTTTCATGGATTTATTATAGTAAGATAAATTTCAAAAAGAAACGGACAAAAAAAGGACTGTGTCCAAAATTCAGACACAATCCCATATTTGCCTAAAAGCTTACCGCATTTTCAGATAAGCAGGTTTGGTTCCTGCCACCTTTTCCAATGTTTTCTCAAAAGTATTTTCATAGAGCTCCCGCAATTTCTCTGCATATTCTGTCAGATCGTAAGACATCCTGTGATCCATCCAGTCCAGAATCACTCCGACCATCACGCATTTATAAAAATGCATGAGCACCTTCATATCTTCTTTTTCCATAATTTCTTCTTCAAAATTATGTACGATATACTGCTTTATAACATACTGACACATTTTGTCCAGCGCACTGGTAAACGTTTCTCTCTGCACGGAACAGTAAATATGGAGCATGGCCTTCTTGTTCTCTCCGATCAGATTCACCAGTACCTCAAGGCATTCCAGCATAGAATCCACTTCCACCGGATGTTCAAAAGCATTGTCCACTTCCCGAAGAAGAGCTGACTCCACTACATCGGAAATATCCTTAAAATGATAATAGAAGGTATTTCGATTTACGCCGCAGCGCTCCACAATATCCTTCACTGTAATTTTCGCAAGAGGTTTCTCATTAAGCAGTTCAAACAAAGTCCTGATAATAATTTCTTTCGTAAAACCAGACATTTTCTCACCTGTCATCTTGAAATGAAGCCGTAAAAAAGCCTAATCAGCTATGTTTCTGGCTTGTTAAGTTATTATCACAGATTATGCCACAAACCAATTTAAAATGCAAGGACAACGCGCCCTTGCATTTACATTAATTTCCCTTATCCTGATAAAACATCAATTTCTGGAACTGATTCATTTCTTCGGATACGTCCCGGACAGCTCCATAAAACATCTTATGTCCATCCTGTTCTCTTAAGAAAAATGCCTTGATATTTATCCATATATACTGACCGTCTTCTCTTCTGCGGCGCACAGTTCCCTCTGCACCTTCAGCCAGTCTCTGGAAAGACCGCTGGAAAATATTCTGCATTTTTTTCCTGTCTTCCGGGTGTATTGCCTCCATAACCTGAACATTCTCTGCCAGATCCACAGGATCCTGTCCAACCAGCAGACAATATTTATCATTTACCTGCAGCAATTCCACATTATCACAATATACATCATAAATAGCGATTGGTCCAAGAATATTATTCAGTATGCTGTCACTTGCCAGCTCAGACTGAAACAGATCCTTGAAACGTATGTGCTCAATTTTTCGTGCCTGAATACCCCGGTAGTCCACATTATTCTCATCATTGAGAAGTACTTTTATTTCTTCGACCGGAAGAGGCTTGTAGAAGAAATAACCCTGACCATAAATACAGCCCATATTCAGCAGATAATTGATCTGGTCTTCTGTCTCAACTCCCTCTGCGATCATGCGAAGTCCCATAATATTTGCCATTCTGGTAACAGCCTCAAGAATTCCCATTCCCTTGTCCATGGTATTCTCATCCATTTTCAGGAACTTCATATCAATCTTCAGAACGTCTACATTCACATCCTTCAGCATATTCAAAGAAGAATATCCGCTTCCAAAATCATCCATCAGAACGGTAAAGCCTGCATTTCGCAGTGCCTCTGCCACACCGGTGATCACCTTATATTCTTCTACATAAGCACTTTCTGTAATCTCCAGCTCTACATATTCCGGCGGAAGCTCATATTTGCGAACCAGATTTTTAAAATGCTCTACTACATCAATTGCATAAATATCCACACTGGATACATTGACAGAAATAGGAATTACCTTGTGTCCGCTTTTTATCCATTCCTGCAGCGTCTGGCAAACCTGCTCCCAGACCTTCATGTCCAGTTCTGTGATCAGTCCGTTACTCTCCATAACCGGAATAAAATATCCAGGTGCCACAATTCCCTTCTCAGGGTGCTTCCAGCGCACCAGTGATTCCAGCCCGACGATCTTACCTGTGTTCAGATTACATTTAGGCTGAAGATAGTAGATAAACTCATCTCTTTCCAGACCGGCCTGTACTTCAGCAAGAAGCACATGATTATTCTCCAGTCGTGTCTTCATATCTGAGCTGTAATAAGCACAGCGTACAGCATAATTACCCTTTACTGTCTCCTGCGCAAGAATTGCCCGGTCATACATCTGTGAAGCACTAAGACTGATATCATCAATTACATAAAAGCCAAAAGCAGGAAGGAATCCGGTATGTCCGCCGTACGCACGCACAAATCCGGTAATACGGCATCTCAGATTTTCGAGAACTTTTTCATCATTTGGAAGAACGATTACAAAGTCATCCCCACCCATATATCCGGCAATCCCGCCAAATTCCTGACGCATTTTATTAAGATGCGCCCCGATTTCTCTCAGGAGCTTGTCACCTGCCACCTGACCATACCATTCGTTAAACAGCTTAAAATGTTCAATATCAATGGCTACCAGACAGTATTTCCCTGCCGCAGTTTCATTTACTCTGAGAAAAGTTTCTGTCTGTGTAAAAAAAGGATTTCTGGCAAATAAACCTGTAAGCTTATTCTTCTCTGTCTTGCCCGGATTTCTCCGTTCCAGAATCTCCTTCTTCATATTTACAAAACGGCAAAGATTATCCATATCTTCCTCGTAAATATCCTTTGCCAAAATCACATGACAGTTCCTTGCTCCCGGCCACTCGACCTCTCCGGCATTGATTTTCAGCCATTTCCCCTGATCTTCATTATAAAATAAATCGGTCTTCCGGTTCGGATGTGCCAACGGGCAATTACGACAGGGCTTCTCTCTTCCCCGAAACTTCTCATAACAGATCTCGTCAGGCTCAAAATCCGAAAACTGTTTCGCCAGTGCTTTGCTCATATACTGAATTCGATATGCTTCATCTACTATATATGTAATTGTCTCAGTTCTCTTCTTCTGTCCCATACGCGTCCTTTTCCATTTCAAAATGTAAATCCAACTATATATAGAAATATTATAAGCCATTCCCATTCAATACGCAACACGTCAACTCGCGAAAATTTTTCTGTTTTTTTAGTTATAATGCCCCATAAAAAACAGAGCACTACTTTTTGGTAATGCTCTGCTTCTGTTCTGCATATTCAGATTGTCAAATTACATAATCATCTGCACTGGATGCCTGCCAGTCCAGAAGATCGGCCAGTGTAATGTTATCCACCACCTCATTGATAGCGTCATCAATTTTCTTCCAGAGGATACGTGTGACACAGGCATCCCCTTTCTCGCAGCCGCCTCCGTCCGGAGCTACACAATCTACTGGAGACAAACAGCCTTCTGTAAGTCTGAGGATCATGCCTACTGTATATTCCTCCGGTCTGCGCTGCAGGGAATAACCTCCCTGAGGTCCGCGGACACTCTTCACATATCCCGCTTTATTCAACACTGAAATAATCTGCTCCAGATATTTCTCGGAAATATCCTGTCTGCGTGCTACATCTTTCAGTCTGATAGGCACTCCATTATCATTGGTTGCCAGGTCAAGCATTAACTTTATTGCATATCTGCCCTTAGTGGATATTCTCATTTCAATTCCTCCTGCTCTTGGATTCTGTCAAAGCCACAGAATCCCTATACAGAAGATTATACCTTTTAATTCCTATTATTTCAATAGGAAATTATCTTTTTACCGCAATTTGGGGTTTCCGATTTCATTCTCTGCATTATGGGTACAGTTTTCAATTCTTACACTGTAGCCTTCTGTGCAGGAGCAATCTCCCAGAATTCCGCCCAAATTGGATTGCCATAAAGCATCCGCATATTTTTCTTTATACTCTTCCGAAACGCCATCTCCTTTTTCTGGATTCTGGGCAGTCAGACTTCCTGTACTTTCACAATCGGAGATGGTGACAAGAGCATCTTCTATACCAATCATCGACTTATCCGGCTTGTCAGCGTCTACACTAAGTAAAAGAGACTGTCCGACTCTGCCCACGATACCGCCGCCAGTGACAGATAACGTAAATGCGTTTTTATTCTCCACAGTTTCTTTTTCATCTTTTCCAACTGTCAGATTTCCCTCGAAAGTAATATCTCCAGTGTTCCTGCAGCCTGTGATCTGGGTTTTGGTAAGCATCAAACCATCTACTGCTACAATTCCGCCCATATATCCATTAATTTTAGAAGTAGAAAGATTTCCGCTGTTTTCGCAATCTGCAACCGTAAATGTGGTATTCTGATCTTCTGTTGCCGGAAAATATGTGAAGCAGATAATTCCCCCTGCATGAAGAGAGGACTGGACATCTCCTGTGTTCACACAGCGTTCTACTGTAAGATTCCAGTTTGCCCCCATGTTTGTTACATAAGCAAGAATTCCGGCAGCATCCTGTCCTTCTGTGGAAATGGAGCCATGGTTCACATCATCGGCAAGTATCATAGTTCCACCATTTGAAAGCGCCGCATGATGAAGGATTCCAGCACCTTCGCCTTCTGTGAAATCCTGCTGGTTGATACAGCCCGAAATCGTCATTTCCCCATCTGTTGCGTTTACATATGCGTTTCCGACAATTCCAGCATAGTAATAGTCAGGTGCGGATACCAATCCTTCATTTACGCAGTCATTGATTCTTACCTGGAATCTGCTATCCATCACACTTGCAGTTCCGGCAATTCCTCCGGCATTGCCGCCAGTGCAGGTAACGCTTCCCTTATTGGTACAGCTGCTGACATTATATCCGGATATGCTGCCTATAATTCCGCCAGCACTTGCACTTCCCATTTTATCTTCATCATTTGCTTCTACCACGCCTTCATTCACGCAGTTCAGGATATTTCCATCACCGCTGCCTACAATTCCACCTGCTGTAGAATTAATAGAATTTTTGTCATCCAGACTGATGGTTCCCTTGTTCACACAATCCTGGATTACGAAAGAATCATAATCCAGTTCTTCGTTAAAGGAGTAATCATATCCTTCGCTGCTCAGATAATAACCGGCGATTCCTCCCAGAGTCACCTGGCTCTCTTTCCCGGCTGCGGTAACCGTTCCATTAAATTCACAATTTGTAATAGCACAGTCTGAGGCGTTTCCAACCACTCCGCCGCAATGTCCGTCATACCCATACACAGTTCCGCTTACGGTGCAGTCGGTTACAGTTCCTTCCTTTAACAACTCTCCCACCAGAATTCCGATATCAACCGGATAGCCTGAAACCTCCACATAAGCCTTTTCTACAGTCAGATTCTTAATGCTTCCAAAGGAATTGGCAAACAGACCATACTCTGTGTTCTTTCCATCATCCTCCGTTTTTTCCCCATTTATGTACAAACCACTGATGGTATATCCATTTCCATCGAATGTGCCTGTGAAATTACATTCCCGGCCGATAGGACGCCAGTCATATTCCGGGCGGTTCTCTTTCCAGTTTTCGTATGAAGAAGTATCATTCAGGCTGATATCTGCAGTAAGGATGTAATTTTTCCGGCCATATTCTGTTGTGCGGTCATCCGGATTTCCCAAAAGATCGGACAGAAGCTGGAGTTCCTGTGCAGAACTGATTTCATAAGGCGCCGCCTCACTTCCGTCCCCTCCGGAAAATTCAGTGGCAGCACTTTGATACACCGGGTCTCCCAGATTGCGGAAAATGTGCTCTGCGCTTACCAGGCTTGTACTGCCCCAAAGCATTGTGCCCGCAAGAATGGATGCTGCAAGTAATTTTTTCATAGGTTTCCTTTTCCTCCTGTATAAATAGAATTACAGAGCTGCGATTTATACAAAACTCTTTTTCATTACATAGACAGGCCATATAAAGACAGCAATGCAGCCTGCAACTAACCCAATATCCGGAATGTTTTCCCACACTTCAAACGCCCAGCACAATATCATTATATCTGCAATCACATCAGCTGCGAATTTCCAGATAGGAATAAACATAGGAACTACTGCAGTTTTATCACTTCTAAAAACACTATAACTAAAAAATACAATTTCACCAGCTATGCCAGCGATTGCCATATACCAGCCGGCAGTTTCAAATCTGTATCGGCCAAATGTGTACATACACCATCCGATCGCAATCACTGCAACCGCAATCCAGATAGCTCCAAAAATTGAAAGTTCCTCTTCCTTTTTCGTGATTTCCTCTTTCGGAGCCTGGGCAACCGTCTTTTCCACTGTTGTTTTTTCTTCTTTTTTTGGCATTTTCTGTTTGGAAGCTGAGTCTGCGCCTACTGTTTTTTGATTGTATTGGTTCTCTTTTCCTTTACTGCTGCCTGCAGAGTACGAGCCTGCAGAGTACGAGCCCGCAGACTTCGACGCACCGGCGTTTCCTATTGTACCTTTCGTATCCTGCCATCCATTGGTACCAAAGGAAGTCTGGTCTCTGGAAGCACCCCAGCTGCTTCCGCTATAAGTTCCGCTTCCTCCATAAGTTCTGCTTCCGCCATAACTTCCGCCTTCTGTACCTGGATTTCCGCCACGCTCTGCTATTTCCAGTGCTTTATACATCATCCTTGCACTATGATAACGATTTTCAGCTTTGAACTCACAGGCTTTTAGCACAACCTTCTTCAAAGACGTGCTTCCATATTTTGGCTCCGGGATTTTTGCACCGTGATAACGCCTTGAAATAGCATTCATTACGTCATCACTAAGTGGAACCTGATCTGCATCAATAAAAGGCATCTTTTTATTATTTAAAAGAATATATAAAACCATGCCAAGGGAATAGATATCTGCCTCTTTGCCATATTTTTGGAAGTTCATTACCTCCGGCGCCCAAAAGCCAGGCGTTCCGGTTGCCGTACCCATGGTCGTATGATCCATGATCTTCGCCTGACCGAAATCTCCCAATTCATAGTCTCCAAACTGGGAAATCATAATATTGTCCGGTTTGATGTCACGGTGTACAATATTTCTTTCCTCGCAAAGCATTAACGCCTTGCAGATGTCTTTTCCTACTTTGATTACTTCCTTCTCTGGCAGCATTTCATTCCGAATGCGCTTATTAAGAGGAGTCAGAAGTTCCATACGTATATAAATATCCCAGCCAATTCCGTCTTTGTGACGTTCCACGGCAATATCATCACAGCTGACAATATTGGTCTGACCCTTCATTGCCATCAGCATTTTGTACTCACCGACACATTTTTCCAAAAGGTCTGTATATTTCCGGGAAACAGTCTGCGCCGTGTAGCCATTGTTGTAATCTCTCTCTAATTCATCTTCCGTTGGCCTGGAAATAATCTTAAGCGCAGCCTTCTCTGTCATTCCTGCCAGATTTCTTTCAATCTCATAAACACTTCCAAAACCGCCCTGTCCCAGCTTTTTTACCACTTTCCAATTGGACCAGGGAATTAAAATATTTGTACTACTATCCACTTTTTTCTCCTTGTAGCTGACATTATTTTTTATACTTATTTCTTTGGCATCCTCCACTTAGCCCAGTCACTACTCATTTTCATTACAAAGACAGGCCAAATGAATGACGCCAGAATCATTATAATTCCCACGCTTTCAGGAATGCGCTCTCCTACATATCCATAATGCACACACACAAGGCTTATGAGCATACCCCCTGCAAGTACATCTGTCACATATTTCCAAATAAAAAGTACAAACACAAATGGCCCTAAGTTAAATTTACTACAACCACAAATAACAAATACAATCTCACCAGCTATACCAATGATTGACAGCACTAGAAAAGCTTCATCCATGCCAACATAGAATATATTTCCCACAATTGCAGCCACCGCAATTATGCTCCATAGTACGCCAAAAAGTGTAATTCTTTTTCCTGTTTTTTCTTCACCCGGTGTCTGGGCTACCGTCTTTTCTACGTTTTTTTCCGTACTTTTCTGTGCAGATGCGTCCTCTGCACCTACTGTTTTTTGATTATATGGATTCGCATTTCCCTGACTTTTAACACCAGCTGAATAAGAGCCTGCTGACTTCCATGTGCCTGCATTTCCTACTGTAGCTTTCGTATCCTGCCATCCATTGGTGCCAAATGAATTCTGGTTTCCGGAAATGTCCCAGCTGCTATTTGCGCCCTGACTTCCCGCTGTATTCCAGTCGTTGTTTATGTTCTGGGAATCTGCGGTATCCTGGCCATAGCTGCCACTTTCTTTGTAAATTCCGCTACTGGTTCCTCTATCTCCACAGTTTTCTCTTTCTGTGTCTGGATTTTCTCCGCGCTCTACTGTTTCCAGCGCTTTATACATCATTTCTGCACTGTGGTAACGATCTTCAGACTTGAATTCACAGGCCTTCAACACAACCTTCTTCAAAGCCGGGCTTCCATATTTGGGCTCTGGAATTTTTGCACCGTGATAACGTCTTGAAATAGCATTCATCACGTCATCCATAAGTGGAACCTGATCTGCATCAATAAAAGGCATTTTCTTATTATTCAAAAGAATATACAAAACCATGCCAAGGGAATAGATATCTGCCTCTTTGCCATATTTTTGGAAGTTCATTACCTCCGGTGCCCAGAAACCTGGAGTTCCTGTTGTCGTACCCATGGTCGTATGATCCATGATCTTTGCCTGGCCGAAATCACCCAGCTCATAATCTCCAAATCTGGAAATCATAATATTGTCCGGTTTGATATCACGGTGCACAATATTTCTTTCCTCACAGAGCATCAAGGCTTTACAGATATCTTTTCCAACCTTTGTTACTTCCGTTTCTGGCAGCATCTCATTTCGGATGCGTTTATTAAGGGGAGTCAAAAGCTCCATACGGATATAAATGTCCCAGCCAATTCCATCTTTGTGCTGCTCCACAGCAATATCATCGCAGCTGACGATATTGGTCTGTCCCTTCATCTCCATCAGCATTTTATATTCGCCAACGCATTTTCCAAGAAGATCTGTATATTTTTTTGAAACGGTCTGCTCCGTGTAACCATTGTTGTAATCTCTTTCCAATTCCGCTTTCGTCGGTCTGGAAATAATCTTAAGGGCAGCCTTCTCTTTCGTTCCGGCTATCTCTCTTTCAATCTCATAAACTCTGCCAAAAGCCCCTTCCCCTAGTTTCCTTACAATCTGCCACCCAGACCAGGGGATTGAAATATCCGTATTACTATCCACTCTTTTTCTCCTGTTTCAAAGTATATTAACATCCGTTTTCCGAAGAATTCCCGAATGACTTTTCCTACCTGACTTTACACACAATCGCCGTAATATTATCCACACCGCCCCCAGCAAGCGCAGCCTCTATCAATTGCTGCACACATCTGACAGGATCTTTTTCCCCTGTCAGAATGTTGCAGATTTCCTGCTCACTTACCATATCGGTAACGCCGTCGCTGCATACCAGATAGCAGTCACCAGACTTTATATATCTGCTTTTTATATAAGGTTCGATGCGCATTGACTGGGGATCTACTCCCAGATACTGAGTCAGCCAGGGCTTCCGGTTCAGGCCCTGTTCTTTCACATACCAGGCATCTGTGTGCTCCTTGGAAATCAGCATCATTTTTCCATCTCTTATAAGATAAGCCGGACTGTCTCCCAGGTTGCAGAGCCACATCTGACCTGCATGAAAATACACTCCAACCAGAGTAGAGCCTACCCTGTCTGAGCCTCTGTCTGCCCCAGCCTGATAAACACTGGTATTCAGCCGCTGGCACAGCTCCATAAGGGATGGCGTGATGTCACATGGATTCATGTTTTCCTCCACTGCCAGAAATTCCTTCGTCACCTTGGCAGCTGTATAAGAGGCTACTTCCCCGTAGTCCATTCCGCCCATTCCATCAAAAACAACGAAAAGTCCATCCTCGTCCAGTTCCTTTCTGGCTGTTAAGATTTCATCCAGGCCGTGGTTGTCACTTTGCATGTATTTTCCATCAAAATAGAAGTTATCCTCATTATTTTTTCGCTTCAATCCCTGGTTGCAGCCACAGGCAATTGTAATTCCTGTAGGTTGTTCTTCTGAAGATTCCCGGATTTCTCCAAAACCACCAAGCTTCTCTCCAAGGCCTCCAAACATATCTCCAAGGCCTCCAAACATATCTCCAAGCCCCATACGATTCTCCTGTACGATTCTCCTGTACGATTTTCCTACATTATTTTCCTGTCTTATTCTCCTGCGTGGTCAGATCTGGCAAAAATAGCCGGAACCGCTTCCAGTTTCTCGAGAAACTGATCCACTTTTTTGTCTCTGTAGCCTTCAAATATAACTTTGCCGATCTGATCTGCATTGAACAGAATCGCACCTGGTCCTGTGGTGATTCCAAATGACGCATTCACTGCCATATAAGTAAATACCTCTTTCGTTTCCTTATTCTGGGGAAAATAACCTGTAATGGTATATTCCAGAGGATTTTCATTGAATTTAACCACCGTTCCGATCGGATATAATTTTTCCATTAAGCTTTACCTCCTGCACCAGCTGCCAGGTTTCTTTCTGCTTCTTTTTCCAGTTCTTTTTGTGCATTTTCCATTTCCCTTTGGAAACCGGCTGCATCTGTCATATTTGCCGCGAATTCCAGCATATCCATATATTTGGTATATGCCCCTGCGAGGGCGCCATGATAGCCTTCAAAAAAAGGCTCCACATTTTTTGCCTCTATTACATGAATACTATCTTTTCCTGTATACCCAGCAGGATATGGAACCACCAGATACTTTTTCACCATTTTATTGGCAGCTTCTTCAAAGGTGCAGCCAATTACCATGGCTTTTCCTTTTCCATATTCAACTAAAGAACCAACCCGTAATGTTCTATTTTCCATTTTTTATTTTCTCCAATTTTATGAGCCTACATTGCATTCAGTAACAGATTTCCCACATTATCAATGAAATTTCCAGTTGCCTGGATTCCACTCTGGATTGCCTCACCTGCGACCGGCACATTTGTGATCATACCTGACATTGAGCTAACCGTTTTTACAGCCTTCTCCCCGCCACTTTTAATGGCATAGCCAGCCATATTGGTCAGGGTATCTCCAAACGCATAAGCAAATCTGCCAGTCTCCACGCCCATCATCTTCGTAGCCCCCAGAATGGTTCCACCCACATCACCTTTTTTCATTGCCGCAGAGGCTTCATTCTCTGCATTTGCATAAGCCTGGTTAAAGTATGCATTATCCCTGGCATTATAGGTTGCTTCACACGCAGAACGGATGGCATTTCCCTTTATATCGGAATTCGTCACATAGGAAGCACCTTTTTCCAGGGTGTCCATATCCGCTTCTCCTGTAAGTACATCCTTTGTAATGGAAATAAGCGTTTTTTCGTCTGAAGAAAAGGAGGACTCTATTTCCTTTTTGCAGGAATCCGGCAGATTGTCATAGTTACTGGACAGCCACTTAGTAAAGTTCTTAGACTGGGATGCTGCATCTCTCATTTCCGGGGGAAGCATATTGATCACATCCTGCTTTTCCTTGTCTGTAAGAATTGAAGAGTTGCTTTTAAGCTTAATTCCATCCTTTTCAAACAATTTTTTCAGGGAATCCGGCATTGCCCCGGCAATGCCTCCGCCTGCAGTTGCCAGAATTCCCAAAAGATTCTCTGGTTCGCTGAAAGTAGATGCACTTTTGCTTGCCACAAGTGCACCATTTCCCAGCATATTGGTCACGCTTGTAAAGGTTTTCTGGGCTGCAGTGATCTTTCCTGCAAAATTACTTGCCAGATTTTCGCTCCAGCTGTCATTCATCCCCTGCAATGCAGTGGATACCTGGCCAAATAAAGATTCAAACTCCCCCTGAAGGGATGTCATTTCCTGAGCCTGGGCCATCAGCTCCTCAGGCGTTAATTTAATGTCTGCCATAATTTATTTTTCCACTCCCTTCGCAAGTCCAGAAAAAGCTGACATACAGATCGGCGTTGCACCTGTAACACCTTGGGTTACCTCCTGTATGGCACCTGGCACCACATTTGTGATCCTGCCAATCGGTTCATCTACAGAATTGGTTTTCTGACGCATTTCCTGCTCTGCGGTATCGAAACGGGCAGAGGCATTTTTCACTGCGTTATAAAAGGAAGACGCATATCCCTCAATCTTCTGCGCTGTCTCACGGTTCTCTATGGTATAGCTGTTGATCTGGTTACGCTCACTGCACACCCAGTCATTATGTACTACCACCTGATTCAGTAAAGTAGCTGCATCTGAAATCAGGTCGTTGGTTCTTTCTGCTACAGAAACTGAGCTTCTGAGCAGGTCCGTATCTACATTTAAAAAAGCCATTTTGGTCCTCCCTATAATCGTTTTGCAATTTCTGTAACTTAGAACGAATTATTTATCATATTTGCACATTCCTGATCCACGCTCTGGAATGTATTTACTGCATCTCCTGCATAGCTCTGCATCAGATCCAGAATCTCTTTCAGGGATTTTCCCTGCTGGATATATTTCTCCATTAGCTCCAGAAATGCTTTGCTGGCATTTCCCTCCCATCCGGCTGTCATCTGGCTGGAAAGATTACTCATCCGCCCTACCAAAGCTTCATATGCTGCGGAAAGATTTTTTAAGGTAGCAGCCTGTTGTGTCAGACCGTCGTAATCGATTTTAATTGCCATGTCAACTTCCCCTTTTTATCTAATATGATTTTTTATGTTTAGATCAATCCACGTATCTGTCCAGCCAGACCTGCATCCTGCTCTTTATATTTCGCCACCGTTTTGCTGATCAACTGTGCTGCCTGGTTCAGATTGGTGATCAGGTCATCTACCTGCTTCGAAAGGCTCTGGCTTTTGTCTGCAATAGCATTTCCTGTCATTCCAGTCATCGTCTCCGCATTTGCCTTCAGCTGTTTCATACTGTTCTGTGCATCCTGAAGCTTGGCAATAGCAGATCTGATTTTCTGAATATCTGCATTTGCCGCTGCCTCATCAATGGTAATCTGTCCTTGATCGTTGGTCATATTAAGCCTCTCCCTTCAATAATGTAATTGCCAGCTTCCGGAAACGGCTGTCCCTCAGCTGTTCTTTTGTAAATGAGCCATTTTTCTGCCCTGTGTGTACATTGGCACAGGAAATCACGATCTCCTCAATTTCCTCTTTTTCCCAAAGCTTCTCCAGTTGGGAATCCCTTGTGATCTCTTGTAACCTGATTTCATTATCCTCCAGGATTGTCATAATCATTTTCCCCTGATAGATATGGAAACGGAAAACCGGTCCGTCTTTTATTTCCATACGGCTTTCTGTCTCTCCGAAGAATACCGGCAAAAGAAGCTCTTTCGCTTCCTCTTCAAATTCCGCATTGTCATAAAAATCCATCTCTACCACACCGTCTTCTTCCAGCTTCTCCAACGCTTCCTGCTCGCGCAGATCATGGTTGATCTGGATATCCGGCATTGCGGCAAAATAGTCGTAATCAATGTATTTTGCCTGCAGCAGCTTTCCGCAGAAAAAAAGCTCTACGGGTGTTAATTTCAGTTCTTCGCTCATGCTCATTCCTTTTCTCCTCATATAAACAATTCAAAGCCAGTTTTCTATCTCTTTATCTGAATAATATCGCCCTGCCAGATTCCTTCTTTTGCGAAGGTGGAGTCCGGGGAAATTATTTTTCCTGTACGTTTATTCCAAAGGCGGCACCCAATCATAGGCATCACCTCTTTTTTATGGTAATAGTTCAGCACTTCTGCAATATTCACGGTTACCTGTGTCACAGGAATATCTGTGGGAATCTCCATATCATAGGAGAACTTTCCTACTTCATCCTGCACCGAGACAATGATAAATGGTCGCATTTTCCTCTCCTTAATAATTTTTTCACTTTTACTCCCACCGGATCAATCTGACTTTGCCTTTATGGATAACTGCCATTTCTTCCTCATCCAGGTCAGCATCCATCTGCGGCAGATATTCCTTGCAGGAAAAAGCATGGTACTCCATAGGATTTCCATTTAAAACTGCCACATTTTCCGCTTCTATTGCAGCTTTCGTAACAATATCTGCTTTTTCAGGATCCTCACACTGCTCTTTCGTGATTCCGGCGATCAGAATAATGCCCAGCTCTTTTGATTTCGCAAGAACTTTCCGCAGCTGCTTGTTCTCATCTGGGGAAAATCCTTTCGCCAGCTCAGGGAGATTTTCAATCAGGACACAGATCTGCTGATAGGATTGCAGCCATTTCTCCTGGTCAAAATCAGCCTCTTTTTTATGGCTGTTCCGGTTTTTCAGTCGGCTCTGAAGATTTTCCACAAGGCCTGCCAGCTGCGTAACAGGTTCTCCACCATCTGCACCTTCCACGCCTGCTGATTCACTTTTCTTCATCCGAAGGATCTGATTATCATTCTTTTGCTTTAGCAACTGCTCCAGGTGATTCAAAAACCCAATGCCTGTATTCTGATCTTCTGCAGCAAATAAAAGAATGGATTCCTCTGAGAAGTCAAAATATGCAGGCTCCAGATCATCGGTGTAAATTCCGGCTGGAATACGGCTGCGTTCGTTGTATTTACTGGAGTAGTCTCCCATTTTTCCTTGTCCGCCGTCCGTTTTCCCATATCCTTTTTCCTTGGCAGCACCTTTCTGGTCATTTTCCATATCCTGATAAGTGCCATTCCCGCCATTTTTCTGGTATTGGTTCTTTGCTTCTGTTTTTCCAGAAAAGTCTCCAGATTTTGGTCCTAGTCCATCATCCCCTGGAAATTCCTTTTCCATTCCATTTTTCTTAATATTTTCCCAGGCATCCGCCATCTTCTTTGTAAGCTCCATCACCCGTTTATGACGCTCCTGGTCGTTCTGGGCATTTTCATACACCGCAATCTGGAAAGCCACCGGAGGATTTCCTCCCAGAATTGCCTGTCCGGCTGTTACCGGCATGCTGATTCCATCCATGGCTCCCACATAGCTGCGGTAATCACCCTTGTCCGCAAGGCGCAGGGCTATGGTTCCCTTGATCAGCTGCAGGAATTTCATACTCAGTCCTAATGTAGAAGTTGCAGTAAATACCAGATAAATTCCATAAGTCATACCATTTGCTGCAATTTCCTCCAGACACGCCATTACCTCCGGACTGATATCAAACCAGCCCTTTATATGATCCACAAGGACAACGATTGCCGGTGTATCCGGCGCGACACTTTCCCGGTAAGCGCCAAGGGAGTTGACTGCATGCTTGTTAAACGCGACTCTTCTTGATGCTATTTCACCAAGAAGCCTTGCCGCTGCTTTTTTGATCCGCCCTTCCTCCGACTGGCTCGTGATCACTTCTTTTACATGTGGCATACCAGCAAATTCAGGAAGGCTTAAGCTTCCTGCATCAAAAATGGTAATAGAAACATCCTTTGGTGTATAGAGAAGTCCCATACTCACCAACATAGTTTTCAGGAAAAATGTTTTTCCAGTGGCTGGAGTTCCAAAAATACCAAAATGCCCCTGCCCGGAAAGATCCAATACTTGCACGCCCTGTGCCTGGATCTGCGGCATATCGTATTTTCCAACAGGAACCACAAGCTCGTTTCTTCGTACCGGCCATTTTTCCCCGTCGAAGGTATCTGTAAGGCCCAACTCTTCCAGCGGCAGCCAGGTAGGAAGCTCTGGAAGCCAGGGACCTGCCATTTTTTCAATTTTCTGTTCTTTACAAACTTTATTGATATATCCGATAATCGCAGTCAATTCATCCACTTCGCTGTCTTTCTTTTTCTTCTTTGGAAGTGGATTGATCCGGCTGCCAGTCACACTAACGATCCGGACCTGGTTTTCCTTTTTTCCTTTGTGCTCTGCTTTTCCTGTATATTCTGCGGAGCTGTAATAGGACTGGAAAAGCTCAAAAAGCTCATCCTCACCAACACGTACATAGGCACGTCCAGCCTGTGTGATTCTGGCTGCATCTGGTCTTTTCAGCATTTCCCGGCTGTCTGCCACATCCTGCACTTTCATACAGATACGGAAACGGGAGTTAGCGCTGATCTGGTCCGTGACCACACCTGCTGGCTTCTGGGTAGCGAGAAACAGATGGATTCCCAGGGAACGGCCTACCGTTGCAAAAGAATTTAATTTTGTCAAAAATTCCGGCTGTTCTTTTTTCAGCTCTGCAAATTCGTCTGTCACAATGATCAGATGGGGAAGGCGAATCTTCACATCCCCTTTCCGGTACGCTTTCCGGTACTGACTGATGTTCTTCACCCCAGCCTGGGAAAACAGACTCTCACGACGTTTCATCTCACTTTCCAGAGAAACCAGGGACCTGGAGATATTCCGGTCAATATTGGTTATTTTTCCAACCACATGTGGAAGGGGCTCCAGAAGATCGGACATTCCGCCGCCTTTATAATCGATAATAACAAAATTCACATCATGGGGATGGTAATTCACCGCCATGGAAAGGATCCAGGTCTGGAGCAGTTCACTTTTACCAGATCCGGTGGTACCTGCCAGAAGTCCGTGAGGACCATGTGCACTGTCCCCATCCAGAATATTCAGACAGAACGTTTTTCCACCTGCCATAATGCCAAGAGGCGTCGAAAGGGTCTGGTGGGGTTCGCTTCTTTCCCAGCGTTTGAGAATTTCCAACTGTTCCACGACCTGTACCCGGAAGCCCTCCAGAAAGGTAATGGATCCCGGCAGGGAAGCCTCGGATTTCTTTTCCTTTAATTCAATTGCTGCCATCTGTCTGGAAAATGCCTCCAGCTGTACCTGATGTACTGTCTCATCCCTTGTAAAATAAACCCGTTCGTCATATCTTTCCCGTTCGTAGGCATAGGGCTTACTGGTAAGCTCTATGATATATTGACAGGTCTGGGGCAGATGATACAGATCCTGGGATAAAATGATGGTTGTAATTCCATATGCCGGATTGTTGGAAATCAACTGGTCATACAACATCTCTTCTTGCAAAATCTGCTCGTTTTCTGCCAAAATAACAAAGTGCGGCAATGGGGGCGTTCCTTTTTTCCCCATTTCGCTGCGGGCATCCTTATTTCTCTGACGAATTACATCCCCTATCAGCTCGCAGACAACATGTCTGCTTTTTTCATCAAAAGCAAGAAACCTTGCCTGGCCGCTTTCATCCCAGATATGGGGCAGCCATCTGAGTACGCCCCAGTATTTGCGGGACTCTGGCTCAAATAAACCGATAATATGTACGTCCTTATAGCTGTGCTCACAGACAAGCTCCACTAAAAGACTGCGAAGTTCATGATAGGTTGCTTCTTTGCTTCCCACCATTCCTATGGTCTGGTTTTTCAATAAAGAAACCCGCACCGGAACATTATCCACATACCTTGTTTCCTCTATGATCTGGCCTGCCAGCTCTTCCAGCTCATCATCAACCATGGTAAAGCCGTCTGTATTTGCCCGGCTTTTTACCTCTACGCAAAGCTTATCCTTTCCCATTCCAAGGCGCAGGGTAAGGAAATCAGAATCTGTGGGCATCCTTTCCCAAAGGTTCCGTTTCAGTTTTTTTACACTTTCCATGCAATCGGCAGGTTTGGGATTCTCCGCGGTGATAATTCTTCTTTGTACCTCCGCAACCTTGGAAATCCTTGCTTTCTGGGAATCGATGTAGGCCTGGTAGCGCTCCTGGCGCATTTTTTCATATTCTTCCAGAGCTTTCTGCTCTTCCTTGCTCATCTTATTGTACATAGCCATATTTGCAAGCGGGGAAATCATTCCCACCGCGCGCATAAGCAAGGCTGCAGGTGAAAGCATGCCTGAAGCAAGGCTGGCTGCCATCATTGCTCCCGAACTGATCAGGTAAGCTAGATTATTTCTTCTGCCTCCCATAGAACCTCCTTTTCCAGGAGCCCCGGATAAAATGATGGGTTCGCTGGGAAGCTGTTCCCGTATTCTGGGGGAAAGCTGATATCTTGGATAGAGAGCGGCATTAGCAGCGGCCTGGCCGGAATCTGCGTGAACTTTTTGCGGGTCTGGGTTCACTCTTTGTTCTCTGGGTGCTTCCGAATATACTCTCTTCCCTTCCGGGTTGGACATTTTCACCTCTTCTGCTTCAGGCGGCCGATCCATGCGGGCAATACGGCTTGAAATATGAATCGAACTTCCTATATTTTCAAAATAGAGGGTTCCATTCTGTAAAATAAATCGGAATGTAAAAATAGAAAGCACATCTCCAGATTTCATAAGTGCCTTGGAAATGCGCCTGCCATTTAGATATAATCCATGGGTGCTTCCAAGATCCTCTACGTGTACAGAACCCGCCTCCACAAGAAACTGAAAATGATGTCTGGAGATAATGGGATAGGTAAGGACCATATCGTTGTCCTTCTCTCTTCCCACCGTAATTCTTCCATTATAAGGAAGTTTCACGGATTTTGATAATTTTCCTGTAGCTTTGGACAAATACAGACTCACGACTGGCTCCCTGCACAGCGTGACAATCTGGTTACACTCCAAAACAGACTTTGCCGTGCGAAGAGGTGATTCTACCGCAATCTGTACCTCATCTGAACCTCCTCTTAACATCATAAGGTGCTCTTTCGTGTCTGGAATCTGGACGTTGTCCTTCTTATGGCTTCCATAGGTCAACACTTCCCCATTGGAAATCAGGTTATAATATTCACGGTCTTTATATCGTAGGGTAATTGCCAATGCCATATTGCCAGTCCTCCCTGTGTCCTATATGTTGTATTCATTCAAGCCAAAGCGGATTTTATATAAAAATCCATCTAACAGATACTATCTTTTATTGTTAAAAAGTACCAATATCTGTAGCTGAATTTATACTATCATAACCATTTTTTCAGAACAACCAGGGTAAGGGACTTTGTTGTTTTTGTGCACAAACTTGCGCTTTTTATGCACTTGGATGATTTTTATTCATATGTGTCTCACAGGATTTTCAGGCAAAAAAAATACCCCAGCACATCTCGAGCTGGAGTAATTTCAGCAAATAAAAAAACGATAACCAAGCGGCTACCGTTTAAATTCTGTACCTTCAAAACTACATACATGTTACATCCTAATGGAATCAGTTTACCTTGCGTTCGTTCGAACGCGGTCAC
>NZ_CAKRNY010000008.1 GCF_934371575.1 uncultured Blautia sp.
TCTTGAATTAGAGCAATCTATATATTCAGTAGTGACACATCCGGTCTGCGTTGAATCAAATATACCGTTACTTCCATCAACTCTTCCTGTAACCAAAGTGCCGTCAAAATGATTAGTAGATACTGAAAGTAGTTTGTTTTTTAAATCCCCTATATGCCCCGTCAGCGAAGCAATTGCTTCCCCCGTTGCCGCAGCCTCAGCTGCTGCCCCTTCCACTTTCAGGCTCTTATCAATTCCCTTATCGTTGTTTCCGATCCAGATCCAGGAGGATCCATTCCAGGCATAGTAGCCAGGACCGTGGGTTCCATCACCATCTGTGCAGTAGTAATAATCATTTTCCGCAGCCCCATTTCCAGGAAGAGCAGCGTAGGCAGATGAGCCTTTAAAGCGCAGGGCACCGCTGATCAGGTTGTTCTTCTTCATTTTCTCGATCAGCCAGTCAGCAATTCCGGAAAATGAGACGCGCTTATTGTTATGGGTTTCGGCATCTTCCAGCATCAGCATATCTTCATCTGCAGGTTTCTTTTTCAGTAAGTATTCAATCCATTTTGCCATTATTGGAACCTCCCTATATGATCAAGGTGAGCGATCAACTCAATCCAACTTATTTTCTTTGATGTATTTTTCAATGGCAGCCACATGCTCCGCTACCCCATCATCCAGAATCAGGAAATTCCCTCTCTGGTTCTGCTCCACGATCTTTCCGCTGTCTGTATCGATCGTAGAATAAGAAAATGCGATCCGGTCGCCTTCTCCGGTTGAGAGTTTCATAAATGATGTAAGTTTTTTGATCAGGCTCATGCTAATTCTCCTTCCATTTCCATTATGATTTTTTCGCGTTCTGCGAACATTGCTTTCTCAAGATCCACGGTCTTGAAATCCACCTCCCGGTCTTCTTTACCGGCATTAAAGCGGATGTATTCTTTATTCAGCTGCCGGGCTTTCAGTTCCCAGGCAAAATGCAGTCCCGGTGTTCCGCATACAGAAAAATAGGTATCTGTTTTTTCAGATACCCATGCTTCTCCCGCTCCCTCTCGTTGAAGGAACACATAGTATTCAATTTCTGTATCGGTGCACTCCCGGAAGATATCATCAATCAGAATCACCGCCAGCCCGTCTTCCCCGATCACACCGCCTCCAAAATCTCCTAACGTAGGTGTTGGCGTCTCATAGCAGTAAAAAGCCTGGCTGCCATAATTCTGCGTCTTGGCAACAACAGATTTGGTTCCGGTTACCTTAAAATCTGCGTGAACTGTTACATCTCCATAGAATTCAGTTTTCCCAAGACTGTGATGGG
Organism: uncultured Blautia sp.; assembly: GCF_934371575.1. Lineage (GTDB taxonomy): Bacteria > Bacillota > Clostridia > Lachnospirales > Lachnospiraceae > Blautia_A. The sequence continues at coordinate 1,298 of NZ_CAKRNY010000008.1, forward strand.
TATCTGAAGTCCAGGTGTCAGATGCCAGCGAGGTGTCATCCTGCAGCGCCAGCGCATTTGTACGTGCTCCCCTGATCCCATCAGCGCTAAGTTTCAACCGCGCTGAAGCTGAATTTCTGCCCATTCCAAATGATATAAATGGTTTTTCAGTGTTTCCAGTCACCCTGGATATAACCAGGCTGGTGCTTTTCCCCTGCTCTTCACTATAGATATATATTTTTTTGCTATCCATCTTGAAGCCGGATAAGGAAGCCCCTAACGCACTCAGTTCCCTAATGGTAATCTTTTCGGCTGTAACAGCGCCTGCCAAAAGTTTTTCTGTAGTAACTGAGTTTGCTGCAAGTGCTTCTGCTGCAACGCTGAGCGCCTTGATATACTCACCATTCAGCATGAGCTTACCGCCGATCATGTACACTGCCTGCAGTGCACCATTGTTTGTGAGCATATTAAAGATATCCAGGCTGGTATAGCCGAAAGTCACCTGCGGTCGGTATATACAGATATTATGTTTGATATTACTGAATCCTTTAATCTTAAACTGCAGCTTTGCAAATCCGGAATTCATTTTGGAAACATCTATGGAATAACTGTATTTTTTCCAATATTGCACCTTGGCTGTATCAATCAAAGCTCCATTGAAATATACCTCTACTTCCGCGTAGATATAATCCGTGAATACAGTTCCTTCACCCTTCAGCCAGAATGAAATGTTATACCGACCGCTCACTGTAGAAATTGGATTCTCTGTAACCTTGCTGGAAAAGAATACATCCCCGGCTGAAAGATCAGAAAGCTGCAGTGCCTGGCTTTGTCTAACCGGATCTGTCTGGCTATAGGCAGGCGTTCCGGTAATGTCCCAGTACTTGGTCACATCCTCTTCTGCCAGTCCATATCCCTTCAGAAGATTCTCTGTCTCCCTGGGGAGCTCCTCGATCTTCTTTCTGGCTTCTTCACTGGCAATATCCTCAACACTCTTGCCTTTAAGTGAAAAATTAGTAACCGCAAGGCTTACATTTCCTTTGCTGTCAATCTCCAGGGTTACCTTTTTATCATCATCAATAACCTTAAGGCCACGGCCATTGATCAGGTTTCCGGCAAGGGTCCCGGATAAAATATAGGTGGCATTGATATACAGCTTTCCGTCCTTGATGTAGATTCCCTGCTCTTTTCCACCGTTGGTCAGCTTGTTAAAGATTTCCGGCTGTCCCAGGCTCGTATCATATTTCTTGATGGCATCTGCAACGTCATCTGCGTCCACGTACTTGAAATCAATCCAGTCTTCCTGGACAAAATCACCATCTACACGGTTTACTACCGAAGTTTTTAGGGATGTTTTTCCTTTCTCATCCGTAATGACCCAGAGGTCGCCGGAATTGTAAGGCGGTTTCGGCTGCTGCATGTAAACAGTACATTTACCGTCGATCTTATCCAGAAGCTCATCTGGAATGGAATACGGCTTCCATTCTCCAGATATGTAAGTCCACTGTGAGTTATCGGCAGTGTTGTACCATAAATCCCCCTCATGCTCTGCTTTCTCAGACTCCCAGAAAAGAATGATCTCATTCCCATTTGAATCCAGGATTTTCTCCCCATTTGAATCCAGCCATGGTGTTTCTGTGATCCTGGTCCATTCCAGGGAGGGATCCTTATCCTGGTACCAGGTTTCGATTTTACCATCGAGGCGAGATTTAATGCCAAGGATATCGGAAAGGTACGTGTTGTTGATGAAATCGTCCAGCTGGTCTTTTGAGATGCTGGAAAAGTCTTTGCCCTTTATCAGAAGATTGGTAATATTCGCATTGAATTCTCCTGTGACTGCGTCTATCTCAAAGGTAACATTTCCATCATTGTCTTCTGCTTTCAGTCCTCGTGTATTGATCCATTCAGCCCGAATACCAATTGCATACAGAATATTAAGGACTGCATCTCCGTTTGAATCAAAACCTGCTTTCCAGGTATTTCCGCCATCAATTGAAAGAAAAAATCCGTCTGCCGTTGTCTTATAAATGATTTTTGATTCTTCCAATGTTGGCTTGTTATGTCGATATGAAATAATGGATCCATCATCCTGAATTTCTTCTGTATAGTAAAAACCAAGGGTGTTGGCCGCTAGATTGTTCATCTGCTTTAATTTCACATCATATCCCGACATCCGCTGATGTACTTCTTCCTTTGCCTGTTCCACCAACACACGGTTCTCGTTTGGATATTCTGTCTCCTGTTCTTCCACACTCTTTGCCTTACAGGAAATATTTGTGGAATCTGCAAACAAAAATTCAATATCAGTGGCGTAGGACCAGTAAACATTTCCACGATAATCTTCAAACCGGATAGCATCACCAAAAGTGATATAACCCACCGGAATGCTGCTTAATGAAAACGGAAGGAGCTGAAAGCCAATCAGGAGCTTCCCAATCCTTTTTACCCCGTTCGCTTCGTTTCCGGATAGCAGCTGATTTCCTTTCAACGTGATCATGTAATCATTGGATCCATATATGTAATCCTGTTCCTCCGAAGTGTATTTAATCCCGGTCACAGTGATTATATCCGTATCTGTCTGTACATCATCCACGCTGTAAAGCTTAATACCAGTAAAATTATTTTTGTCTATTTTGGGATACGATACAATCCGCAGCAGGTCGTTCTCATCAATCCTTGCATTACCACCAGCAAGGGCCGCGATCATTCCGATCACAGCCCGGTGAGTGGTGGATGTTGGCTTTTTCATTATCTGGAAATCGTCATCTGTAAAAGACGCATCTCCAACTACGATTCCGCAGGTCTGACAGGAGTCTCGAAGCAGTTCCCCCGCTGTACAAGGAAAAATAAGATTAGTATCGTAGCTGCGGTCTGTTTTGCTCATGTAATCCAGAAGTGTCAGATCTATTTCTTCGTCAATTGTGGGCTTTTTGCACACAATAAAAGACCCTCGTTTGAAGGTCTCAATTTTTCCGTCCGATAGTTCCAGGTTCATATAAATGACAAACACTGCCCGGTTAAAACTGTAACCAGAAAACTGGTTTTCATCGTTCACCAGGGACAGCGTTGCTGTCTTTTCAATGGCCACGCCTATAGGAAAACTGCTGCTATCTGCAGAATCTACAATTCCGTTTCCGTCCAAATAAAAATCTTCTTTATTCAGAGTCAGTTTTGTCCCATCCGAAAGGGTAACATTCGCCGTTACGTAATAACCCTGGTTGTCTTCTGATTCCTTCAGGAGCTGATTCGATACATTGATCATAGCTTTTTCATTCTCCTTACGTTAATCGATAGATCTGTCCACTTCTCATTGTTCTCTTCCAAAGTCTGTGCGGCCATACTGTAGTTGGAACAGTAGAATACTCCGTCAATCCACTTTCCAGGGATTCTTGGGTCTTTATGATGGAAAGTGAAGCTCTTTTTATCAATAAGAGCATTCAGGATTACTGAAATTTCTTTCCATGTAAGCTCTCCCCAGGTAAGATCATATCCTGCAATCGTTCCCATAACCGAATTATGCATAGCAAGTGACTGGTCACGCTTAGACTTCTTTGTGCTGGTAGTAGAAAACACAGGCTTGTATGTCTCAGGATCTGCAATTGCAATCCCGTCAATTTTAAAACAATCCATACCCCGGTCACCTCCTAATCTTCATCCAGTTTAAACGGATTCCTGCCACCGTTGCGGTTTCTTCTCATCTCGCCCTCTTCGAGGACAATATCCAAAAGCTTTCTGCCAGATGCTGATACAGAAACATTATAAGTATTTCCATCCGTCTTGTTGCCAATCTCTTCTCTTATAATTTGCCTGATCAGACCTTCCGGAGCTTCCAGGTTACGTCCATTTTTCTGATCGCCAAGCACAGCCAGGAACTCGCTACGCGGCGGGATTACGGCTCCTGTTGCCAGGTAAGGTACTGTGTTTACCTTTGGAAGATTCAGATGGTAATTCCCACATCTACGCCCTCCGTTCGGCAACTGTACGTTGTATGAGAATGTAAAACCACGCTCAATTCCACTAATAGAACGGTTGATATTACCAATCGCGGTGTTCACCTTTCCTACAGCATTATTCATAATACGGCTAATGTAATCCGGAATACTGGAAAAAGCATTCTCTACACCGGATGCCATCACAGAACAGTTATCTGCCACTCTGGATGCCATATTCTGAATTGCCTGTACAACGGTAGTTTGGGAATTTCCCCATTTCTGGTTGAAATCATCTTCGATAGAGCTATTGTAACGGCTCACAACGCCATAAACCTCTTTCATCTTGTCATAAGTGTATTGACCAACATTCTCCATAGCACCAGTCGCAAAGTCCTCTGCAGTGGACCAGTTACGGTCTGATGTGGAACTAATGTCTTCTGTAGAATCCTTTATGGATTTTTCAGCTTTTGACATAGAGTCTTCTGTGGACTTCTGGATGCCCGACATAGCCGCACCTACTGCCGCAGAAGCGGCTCCCATTCCTGTTTCAACAGATTTCTTGGCGTTATCCATGGAAGTCTTTGCGCTAGATTCGGTCTCCCTGACAGCCTCTGGAAATACTTCAGCAAAAATCTTTGCCACAGACTCTGTATTAATTCCTAGTTCTTTTGCACGCTCCATAATTCTATTAAAAGCGTCCTGTGCAGTGCCGCCAGAATTTTCAGCTTCCATTAATGCTGTGTCAAGTTGAACCATTTCGTCTGCGCTAAGCCCTAATTGTGTCTGTAATTGTGGAAGAACATTATTATATAAGTCGTCAATAGACTGCTTGCCAAGGTCAATAGATCCAGCCATATTTGTTGTGTTATCGCCAAGAGTCTTAATTGATTCCGACAAAATATCAAACATATCGTCTGTAATCAATCCTTGCTGATATAAAGTAGAAAATGCCTGCTCTGCCTGATCAGATGTAACACCCATCTCACTAAGCTTATCAATCAGCTTCTGGGTGGCACTTGCCTTGTCCTCGGCTGTCATGCCTTCCTGTTCCAGACTTTCCTTCAACTGCCAGATTTCCTCTGCGGATCCAGAAATAATGTCTCCCCTGTGCTGTAAGGTCTGAATAAAATTATTCATGGTATTGCCAAATGTACTGCCAATGCCATTACCGCCCTGCATGGTTTCCACAAATCCTGCCAGTTCAGAAGTTGCAACAGTTGCTGCACCTCCAACGGCTATGATCAAACCTGCAGTTCCAACCAGAGGGCCAAGAGCAGCTGCAAAATCTGATGCCGCCCCGGTTGCACCTTTCAAGGCATTTCCTAATACTGTCTCCACTCCATCTGTGAGCGCCGCTGTATTCTCAGCGCTTATAAGCTTAGTTGCCAGGCGTCCGATCAAGTAAGCTGCCAGATGATCAAGACCGGTTATCTGCGCCACTTTCACAGCACCAAAGGCAACAATAAGGCCTGCTGTTATCTTTCCTGTCAGGCTGCTTCGCCAAAGACCGTCCAAAGCTCCACCAAGTCCATCTATTAATACACTTGCTGCAGTTTCAAGTAATTTTCCCCAAGGCAGTTCTGCAAGAAATTCACCGATTCCTTCTCCCAGTTTCTGGAAGGTACCGTTGTCAATGGCTGCAGTAATGCAATCGCACAGATGAGAAAGGAAGTCTCCAAAAGCTTTTCCATTTCCTTTCCAGTCAATGTCATTTACCATAGCCTGGATTCCGGATTTCAGATTCTCCTGGAAGCTCTTCCAGTCAAATTCATTGTCAAAACCAGCTAAGGTTTCAAATGCCCCGTTGATCACACCTACCAGTGCTTTTGCAATATCTGTAAAACTGATCTTACTGAATGTTCCTGTCATGGCTTTGCCAACAGCTTTTCCAAGCTCTGCCCAACCGGTTATGCCTGCATCATTCTTTCTGGACATTTCGTTTACAAATCCGGATAACATTCTCCAGGAAATGATAAACTTGTTTCCAAGCAGTTCTCCAAGGGACGTCCAGTTAATCTCCCGGATAGCTCCACGAAGACCTTTCGCGATAGATGCGCCGATTTTATTAAAATCAATGCCACCGTTTCCAATCAGGAGATTTAAGGAATTAACTAATGTGTTAACACCTGCACCGAGAGTCCGCCCCATCAGATCCCAGTTGATGTGATCGACCAGACTATTGAAGGTTGTGGTAAATGCAGTAATAAACTTGGTAACCTCAGGACCTACGTTATTCCAGTTAATGACGTTATAAATCTTCTGCAGACCTTTATTGATTCCATCTGCAATATACGCACCAAGACCTTCCCAGTCTTCATTCTGGATAAGTTCCTTAATTTTATCTGCAATCCCTTTCAGGGAGCTTTCGATAGGAACTTCTTCAAACATATCCGCAGCGGATGGACCAGTATAGCCTCCTCCGGATCCAGTTCCAAAATCAGAACTGCTGCCGTCATCATATCGGTTGATCTCATCAATCGGGCTGAGATAACCTTGTAATGCTTTTGCCGCTTTCTTAGCACTATTCGCCGTCTTATCCAGACTGGCTGCATAATTCTCCTGTACTGCGATTGCTTTGACAAAAGTTTTCTGGCCAGTAAGTGCCGCGATTAGCATTCCAACACGAGTTACCGCTTGGGAAATGAGATTAATGAACTGTACCAAAGTTGGTGCCGCAACCGTTAAAATCGGGGAAAACGCTGTTGCAAAACTATTTTTGAGCTGAGTCAATGCTGACTGCAGTTCTGACAGACTCTGATTTACTTTCCCTGTATTGGTAAGCAGATCGTACTGTGCAAGGTTCTGTATTCCCTCCGTAGCTGCACTTCTAATCTTATTAAATAATGCAAACAGGGTACGGATCCCAAATGCATATTTCATCAGATTCTTAAGGGATAAAGTGCTCTTGTTTGCTGATTTATGGATGCCAAAGATACCACCGGAAATCTTCTGCAGGCCGCCAACGATTGCTCCGGATGCAAGCTGCATGAATTTTGACATCAGCTTATCGAGAGCCTGCCACAGTTTATGGAGCTTTCGCTTCACACCAGTGATTCCGGATTGCTTTAACTTTTCGGAAAGACGTGCAATAGATGAGGAAAAACGATCGGTCTCTTCCTCATCCTCAGTCAGCCATCTTTGATACTCTTTCAATTCTGCATTTATCTCAGAGATCCGTTGTGCATTCTCATCAAATTCTTCATATCCAAATCCAAGTCCTGCTGCTTTCAATTCAGATTGTCTCTGTGATAATTCTTGAAGTTCTGCATTCAAAGCCACTATTTCTTCATCCGAAATTTCCGCGCTTTCAGCAATCGCTTCAAGCCTTTTCGCTTCTTCTGCTGCCTGAGCTTCTTTAGCTTTCGTTTCTTCCAGCTTGTTATTCATTTCGCCTATCCTGGATTCAGTAGAGGCAAAAGAAGTATTTAAACGGTTGTTCATATCATCCAGGCGCATTTCTTCCACAGTAAGTCTGGAAGCTGTACTCTGATATTCAGAAAGGCTACGCGGATCCACGTAGGCAGTACCAGAACTTTTCATTTCAGCCTGTTTCTTCTGGAGCTTGTCAAGCTTCTCCCAAATTTCATCCATCTGGTCATCCAGGTTCTTCATAGAATCGGCTGGGAATCCCATATCAAGCCATTCCTTTTGTTTTTGCTCCACCTTTTCAAATTCATTGTCAAACTTCTTGATTTCATCACCAAGGCGTTTATATTCCTCCGTCTCAATCTTCTGATCAGAAAGTTCTTTCAGCCTCTTTTTCAGAGCTTCCACCTTCTGCGCCTGTTGCCCATACTGGTTGTTCAGTTTGGAAATGGAATCCAGCTGCTTCTGAAGGGCGATCTTAGCCTTTTCCCCAAGTCCCTCCACAGAGGAAGACATGCGCTTGACAGAAGCCTCTATTTCCTTCATTCCGACCTTTACACCTTTTTCATCTGCATTTGCTTCGAGAGTAATTGTTCCGTCTGCCATGTTCTCACCTCTTCAATCCAAACAGTTCCTTAAGAGCTGCCTCTTCCTCAGCTGACCTTTTCTTGGTCTCCCCCTGGAGATCTATCAGCTTTTTATTCTTCCGGTAAAATTCCAGTTCCCATTTTTCCAGCTTCTTGCCGTTCATTTTTTTCTGGCGAATCTGAAGGATCTCATGGAAAAGCCCTTCTGAGATTTCCATGTATGCACCCATGAACGTCCACCAGTGCATGTACTTCACGGACCGGATATCTTTTCCCATATTTTTATTGATTGCAGAAGCAATCAGAGGAGAATCCTTGTCCCAGTCCATTAACCTGGCTTTGCTTTTCCCCTCACCACTAATTCCGCAGTCAATAAATACAAACGCTTTGTCAATGGCCTCCTGCAGATACTCATTCGGAATCTCTTCTGCATCCAGAAAAAAGATATCGAAGAGGACTTCTATCCTGTCCTCTTCATTCAGCTCCGGATCAGCCATAGCCCGAAGGATATCCAGGATTGCACGAAAATCTGTCCGGATCACATATTGCACACCACCCAATTCAATAGAATCTGGCAGTTTCCACATATCATCCATGCCGGCGGCGCTTCTTTGTATAGTTCGGCTTACGCTGCTGGTACTTCTGGGTGTACTTGCTAACCCTGCTCTGTGTTCTCTTGATCCGGACATCAAACTCTTTGTTAATTACATCACACAGAGTGTCCATACACACTTCCACGAAAAGCTTTCCGTTCGCCATTGGAGAAAAAGGTCCCATGATGGAAAAGAAGGTGGAACCTGTATCTGCTCCCATCAGGTAATCCATTTTTTCAATTACTCTCTGCTCACATTCATTCACAGTTTCCTTTTCATCTGTACTAAAGTTTGTAAAATACTGCTGCACTTCCTCGTATCTGGAAATGATGTTGGTGTCTGATGGACGGAAACGGAAAACTGCCAGATTCTCACCGTAATGGTTCTTTATGTCATACTCCTTGCTACCGTCATCAATGACAATTGTATTTGTGTCCTGGTTCTGCATCTGTTCCATGATTACCTCCTAAAAAAGCAGGGAGCACATCCTCGACACGCTCCCGTTAACAGTATCCATTATTCCCCTGTGATTTCTCCGACTGAGAACACCGGATTTCCTGTCTTAAGTGATTCTGCAGTTACATAGCCTTTTGTTCTGGTTCCATTCTCATGAACATTGAATGGGAAATTAACGCCCTCAGTACCGCCACCATAAGACTGTGGTTTTACCAGTACTTCCTGCGCATAGGCCAGATGCTTAGTAGCTGCTGTGTCCTCCACAATAACCTCCAGCATAAGGGTCTTGCAGGCGTCCCCTTTTAAACGTCCCATGGCAATATCACGGATCTTCGGATAAAGCTTGGAACTTGGATCCGCATAAAATGGATCCGCACTCATGGATGGCTGGTAGCCTTTGTCAATAACCTTGTTTTTTCCAAGAATGGTCTTTTTAGGTTCAGTATCTGGATTTAAATCCATAGACATATCTTCAATGTCTTCGCCCAAGATCTCCCACACAGCCTTTGTTGGGTCACTTCCCCAGGAAGTATCCAGAAAATGTGCTAATGCTTCTCTTTCTAACTTCATGTTCTCTTTTTCCTTTCTTTGTAAATAATTCTTGCCTGTATCATATAACGAGCTAAGGACCCGTCCTGATTTACTCCGGACAGATTTGGCATATTTTGAAGATTCTGCATCTCTTGAACTTCACAATCTTCTCCAAAATCCGGAAAATCTTTTCTTTCGTTCTGCTGATCCAGCCAGTCTATAAATGCCTGCGCAAAGTTCATAGCTTCCAAATTCAGATCATCCTGGCAGGAAGAATAAGATTTTACGATCACAATGGTAAAACCATATTCCTTCTGGACATCACCAGTGACGTATTTCTTTTTCACCTTGTCTGAGTAATTTGTGATCAATGAAATACTGTCCTCTGATTCCGGAGAAAAATTGAAGTTCAGCATATCACAGGCAAGTTCACTGACCTTTGGCTCAAAATATGCTTTTATTGCATCATGCTTTGTCATACCCTGCCTCCCAGTTTCAGATATTCCTCATAAGACTTTACCAAATCTTCTTTTCTCGCAACCATCATGGCCTGATCCCAGTGATCCGTTGCAAGCGGATGCCTGAAAGTATTGTATTTCAGCTTTCTGCCAGTAGGATTCTTATGTGGCGGCGACCAGAAGCCCATCAGTTCCTCCCCGTCAAATATAGGGATATTCGGACCATACACTTCGCCCATATACTGGTAATGAGCGTAGGGGCTGTTATAGGTAATGTATCCCGCATCCTCATCCGCTGTAATATCCACGTTCTGGGCCAGCACCAGATTATCCGCTGGTACATAAGGATCCATGAAACGTGCTGCAGTTGCTGCCAGGAAAAGCATACCCGGCTGTCCGCCCAGCTTCTTCTTTGCAATCTGATCAGGAGAAGCATTCCACTCAAATTTTATTTTCATGGCATCATCCCCCCAACCTGTAATGCTTTGACAGGGAAGCAAAATGTCCTGTATTATCTGAAAAAGCAGTCACCTTGAATGCATTTGGTTTATTACGGTTCAGGATTTGTGCGGCAGTCTGTCCTGATGCTCCTGTGATGTCGTCTTCACATTCTCCAAGGACAACAATGTCTCCTACGGAAACTGTAAATCCATCAATTATTTTTTTCAGTAAAACAATTGCACTTCCGGAAGTATCAAGGATAACTCCACCTTCAGTGTCCTTCCAGTCATGTTCCAGGAACTTTCCCTTTATCAACTCTCTGTAAGGCAGATAATTTTCATTTTCTGGAATCCTTACAACGTAAGTATTCTGTACATTCGCCTGAGTCCCATTGAAACTGGTGCTTATCTTCGATTTCCAAAAACATTTGTGGAGTACTGTTTTCTTCCAGCGCTCCACCTTGTCATCACTATCTGCAGCCTGGATCCGGTTGTATAGGGTGATGGTATGAATGTAATTCCTGTTCATACTTACACCCCCGCATACAGAAGTCCGGTATTCCCCAAGTATCTGTAAATAATCTCCCTGATCTTCTTTCTTTTCCCTTCTTCTGTGAAGGTTGACTGAGACAGATCAAAGGTTCCGGATTCTCCATCATTAGAATAGGATTGCAGAAAACCGCCCTGCTCTGCTGCCTGCTGTGCGCTTTTCTCGGCCTGATACAGAAGCTCCGCAAGCTCGCAGGCACAATCTTTCACTTCATCTGTAATGAGTCCGAAATTGGAAACCAGGCGGCTGAATGTGTACTGGTTCAGCACACGTTCAGCCTGTTTTTCCCAGAATGGAAAGTCATCCTCTAATAGCTTCGGATCACGGCCCATCAGATAACCAGATTCATAGTAATTGTAAGAGGCGTACATGCTTCATCACATCCTTATCATTCCTGTGCTACAAGAGTAACATCTTTTGTCACTGCTGCCGCTGCCACAATAACAGTTTCGGTTACCGGGATATAACCTTTCTTGGTGATCTTTGCCGTGTATGTACCAGCACGCAGATTAAACTCTGCTTTACCAGCATCATCAGTTACCAGAATTGCCCCATTCACATTAACGCGAGCACCTTTATAGGCTGTTGGGCTTTCGGTTTTGCCGTCAGTTACGGTGAATGTAACTTTCTGAGTAGCAACTGGAGTACCCGGCTCAAGATATGCAAATGCACATCCGGTACGATCTTCATTCATTCTGGTAGCCGGATTCGGAAGAGCCCAGCCCATGCGGAACACTACACGAAGTGCTGTCATATCCTGCTGTGCCAGGTTATATACAATTTCCTTTGTTGTTGGATCCTGGATTACACCTTCTGTAAGAATTTTGACTGTAATGTCCTGACGAATAGAATATACTGCCTGGCCGAAGTCACCGACCACAAGCTGTGCAATGTTCGCATAGAAAGAACCATTCTCTGGGAAGGTAATTGGTGCTCCGTCCAGGGTATATCTTGCAACATCTTGCATATTGCTTTTGAAAATTGGCTGTCCGGTAGTATCGCGCAGACCACGGAGTTTTGACTTGAAGTTCATAGGTGCAAGTGCTCCGGAAACTCCGTAGCCATCATCCTCAACTTTCGCAAATACTCCATTCTCCCCAAGGATAAGATCGTAATAATCTTTTCCTGCTGCCGGTGAGACATTGTTTCCAGCCTGTCTTGCCAGAGTAACAATATCCGCCTGCCATTCTCTCGGACGGTTATCTCCGAAGATAACAGCAGCATCTACTTTCTGACCGATTGCCTCCATGACTCGCGGAGTAATCTCACCAAAGATATCAAATTCTGAATCGGAAAGAACTGCATCTGGGATTGGTACGATAACTGCCAGCTCTCCAGCATTCAGATATACATTGTCCCATGCCTGTCTGGTGGTCTGTTTCATACCAGTGTCACCATCTACCCAGTAGGCAGTTGGAAGGAAATCCAGTACACGGATCCTGGTCTGGTTAGATGTCATATTGGGAAGCTTTCTTGCCATCCCCATAAATACAGAATGTTTCGGTGCATCCTGAAAAATATTAGATACGATCTGCTCGCGGATGATTGCCTCTGCATCCGCTCTGTTTGTAATATTTACTGACATTCTTTATTCTCCTTTTCCGAGCAGACTTCTAAGTGCTTCATTTGCCTGCTCTTTTTTAGTCTGTGCATCATTGTTAATTCCTGTAGTGGAAGAAACTACACGAGGAACTGCAGTTGTCTGCTGAAACAGATAATCATTGTCTTTCTTTAAGGTCGTGATTGCTGCCTCAATGTCCTGAGCCTGATTCTTGGATGCTTTTAAAGTATCTACATCCAAAAGAGCCATGATTGCCTTTTCATTTCTTCCGGAAGCTTTTCTGATTGCCTCTTTTAGAGACGCATCAAAAGCATAATCAGATTTGATTTTCTCAATCTCTGCGTCCTTGCCCTGCAGCTGCTTTGTCAGATCAGATACCTTTGTCTGCAGTCCTGCAGCATCAATCCCTTCCATTGCTTTCAAGGATGCCTGTGCAGTGTCCAGCTGAGTTTTATATCCATCACGCTCAGCTTTGATTGCATTCAGATCTTTTCCATACTCAGCCATAACGAAATCAATCTGTTCCTGGTTTAAACCTTTTCCCTGTAAATCTTCTGTTTTCATTTTTTCTCCTTTCCTGCCATCCCATAGGTTATTTATAGGTGTGTAACCATCCACCAGACAGCTGACTATTTTAGGTCTTATCATCTGACCAATTTTAAGCATAAAAATAACACCCGGAAGATTCCGCGTGCTAGCTTGCTGTTTGACGGACAGCTCCGAGATATTTAGGATCACCTAAACCTTTCCACATTTTACACATTTGTAAACGTAAGCTTTTTTCTTGGTATCATAATGTTTCTGGAATTTATGACGGCACATCTTTTGTCTGATCCAAATGAAGATACGTTCTAACAACATGATTCTCACCTCCTTCAGCAATTGCGCGGGCGCAAATTTGCGTATAAAAATACCACTAATCATTTCTGATCAGTGGTATCAATATCCATGCAGTCTACACCTTTCACATATTTACATTCCTTCTACATTCTCAAGTTGATCAACAATCTCCTCCAGGGGTTTTCCCTCAAAGAAAGGAGCCCGCATCACTTCATCAATGCTATGCGCTTCCATAAAATCATCTCCACACCACATATCAAAGTGTTTCTCATTAAACGGATCCACACCACACTCTTTTCCATTATAGTCAAACAAAACATGGGTACATATACTGTTGATTCTATCTCTTAAATCTTTTGCAGTCATAATATATCTTCATTCTCCTTTCTCTCATTTTCCGTCAGTTCCCTGGTTGGACGTTCAATCAGCTTCCCGTCTTTATATACATAGTCATGGGCATGTTCTCCGTTTTTACCATATGGATGCATTTTAGCATTTCCATGATTATTATTACTAATTTGCTTATATTGCTTTCCGTTTTCATCATAATAATTTCTCTCAATCCCGCCACGCTTGCTGGTTAATTGAGTAATGCTATTTGGCGTTCCGGTTAAAGTAGTTCTCTTAACTTCGATTATATCCTGCCCTGCTGCATTTTTCAATGTCGTAGGGACTATTTTTTCAAGTTCTGCTTTTGTCGGTATAAACCTTCCCTTCAGCCCATCCTGCATGATCCTGGCTTTCTGCTCCGGAAGCTTCATCTTCTCTGAGAAATCCTTATAAGTCTGCATTTGCCCTTGGTACTTAGCTTTTGCCAGGATAATCTTCTGATCATCAACTCCGCCCTCTTCCAGAAGTTTTATCTTCTGCCTTTGGGTCCGCATGGTGCGCTCCATTTTTCTCTGCTGCTGAAGGGCTTCATAGGTGGTATACTGCTTTCCGTTGTATTCCCTGGGAGTATTCTCAGCATCAAGCATTTTCTGAAGCTGTTCATCTGTATAGGTTCTCGCTGATCCAGGAGGAAAAGGTTTGTAATCGTGATAACAATTAATTCCTTTCAATCCTGTCACTTCTCCAAGGCCACACACGGAAATAAGTTCCTGCCGTGTCCATACCTTACCCTGCCATGGCTGATGCGTGGGTCTGGCTCCAACATGATAACTGACTTCAAATGTATCTGTTCCCAGCTGCTCCGCTACCTGTTCCATAATCTGACTTTGCACCTGCCGGAAACCAGTGAGGATTGCTCTCCTGGCTGCTACGTCTATTCTGTCCCTGTGACCGGAATTATACTCTATGTACCGTAACCCTGAGGCTGCCATCTGGTTCACTGTCCGTTTGAGCACTGTATTGTAATCAAATGCCCCTGACTTAATGTCAATAACTGCCTGATCCATGGTAGATCTGTAGTACTCCATCAATGGCGAAGATTTAATTCTTCCAGTTGCCGGATTGCGGATAGCAAATCCCATAGAACCAGTCAAATTCTGGTACTCTCCCTGAAGCTGCTTCTTGGTCGCCTCTATCAGCTGCTGGAGCACAAAATTTTCCTCAAGCGGAATCTGCTGCATTCCGGCAAGTTTAAAGAAATGCTCCTGCTCGTAATACTGTTTGTATACCTCATCAGAAAATATCCTGTCCATTTCTTCATCAGTTGCCTGTAACGCGCTCTGAATCCATCCACGGATATCTTCCTCTGCCATTCCCAACTGCTGTAGCCTGCTGATCTGCCAGTCTACAGCAGCACTCGCAAAACCATTTTCTTTGATCCTTCGGACAATATCTGTCATGATCCGGACTTCCAGTTCTGAGAAAATGTTGCTGACTTTTACCGTGAGTTTTTCAATCTCGCCCTGTGTCATTCAATCACCGTTCCCTCTGGTTGCTGAACTGCTAACTTTGCCTGTTCTTCTGTTTCCCCATACCATTTCATTCTGTATTCCCACAACGGCATTGCTCCCATGGAAACATCCAGCCTATCAGACTGCCGTTCCGATTCTACATCCGTTACAATGGAATCGTCCCAGTCAAAAGATGTCTGATAAGTTCCAGAGGGACATAAATGATACAGATCACACCAGAATGCGATTGCATCCACTAAGTCTTCAAGTGCATGCTGCAGTGCAGTCTGGCAGCTTTGCACAAAAGAATAAGACCGCTGTTTACTTGCTTTAATTTCTTCAGCGGTCTTATCTGTGTTATTTGGATCTGAAATTGTTCCATAAGCCAGGTTGCAATCAAACTCTATCATTCTCATAAGATGGTTCCAGCCATTAAAGTAGGATACATCCCTGATATCTGGTGAAAATGTATCCATAAAAGGTCTGTCCACCACACCAGTATTGTATTCAACCGCCCTGTACAGTCTCTTTTTTCCAGCTGGATAGACAGGTTCTCCTGTGCTCTGATTTCTCCCTAGTAGGCTCTGTGCAATGTGAACCGCCGCTTCTTTGCTTTCATACTCCCAACTAATCTGGGAATATCTCTTATCAGCTTCCTGGATATGCTCCACGGCCCTTGAAAATACAGAAGCTCCTAAGGGGCTTTCAGAATCCCTGTTATTCCCCAGCGGTACCCTGAAATACCCAAATGGAAGTTTTTCCGTTCCAGAGAATGTGACCTCCTGCACAAGCTCGGACCACTTTGGAACAGAATTGACTGGAACCTCCGTGCCGATCACGCCTTCCGTTCTTGAGACAAACGCTCTGTTGCGGATATTTAAAAGACCATCTTTCAACGTATGAATTTCAATCCTGCTGTATATCTCATTATCCCGCCGGAACTGGTCCAGGAACGCACATTTTGTAATAGTTTCCGTGTCAAATTCCAAAGGAAAGAAATTGTCCGCCTGAATGTATTGGATTGAAATACCATTTGCAGTCACATAAGGCTTGAAGATCAGGCTGCCTTTTGCGTCCGCATACTCAATCTGGATCCGCAGCTTCTCAATTACTTTCTGGTAAATTTCATTAATGTATGAAGCCTTTGCGCTTCCAGATACTTCACTTTTTACTTCCAGAACTGTCAGCCTGGCAATCTCTCCTGCCACTGCTGCCGCAATCCCTGCGCTCTGTGTGTTGGAATCCAGCCATGGCGCCTTATCTTTGTACAACACAGACCACATTTCAATATGTGCTGCTGTTTTCCCGCTCATTGCATAATCAATCTGCTCATCCTTGTCCAGGATCTTACGCAACGCCTGATACATATTTGTATAATTCATATTAATCACCCGTACCTGATGAGCTGGCTGATCAGCCGCTCAAACGTATATTCAAAACTGTCTAAGGAGTCAATATCGCTGGTTCCGTCATCCAGCCTGACATTCTTTGTCAGCTCTTTCGGGTCCCAGACTGCTGTGCACAACGCTGTTACAAGGCTGTCGCATTCACCATCCACATAAGCAAAACGCCCTTGCGCCATCAGAATTGAAGTTGCATTGATACGATCATTAATCTCTGTTTTCAATGCATTCTCTACTCTGATCCAACCAAGTCCGTTCTTCCTTAAGCTGGTTCTTATGCCGGCGATCAGCGTCTGCTCTG
The DNA here is from genome assembly GCF_934371575.1 of uncultured Blautia sp. Taxonomy (GTDB): domain Bacteria; phylum Bacillota; class Clostridia; order Lachnospirales; family Lachnospiraceae; genus Blautia_A. The sequence continues at coordinate 18,136 of NZ_CAKRNY010000008.1, forward strand.
CACTGTCTGCGTAAACTACTGTAATAAATCCATATCGGCTTAATATCTTCTGGCAGAAATTGCAGAACATCTTTCCAAGCATGTCCGGATCAATCTCAATGGGATTTCCACTCTCATCCTTACAGCTAATCCATTCGGATGCCAATGGAATCACCATTTGAAATCCTCTTGTTATCGCTGTAGCAGTAAAAGAATGTCCAGATCCAGAACCACCGAAGTCAATACCAAGATTAATCTCCATGATATCCTTTGGCTTCTCTTTCAAAGCAAATCCAAATTTCTTGGTACTGATATCATCTGCAAATCTGCGGAAGATCAGACCATTTGCCACCACGCGCATTCCCTTGATATCGCGCATGTACCAGATTGAATTGACATCATAGCGGCTCTCGATCTCATGAAGACGTTCTGGAGTAATGTTGATGTTGTCGTAGATGGTACAGTGCATGTAATTGTACCCGCCGGGAAAATTTCCTTCTTCCTGCTGCCTTTGGTATCTGTCAATGTACTCTGAATAAATGGCTGCCCTTGGGTTATCTGGGTTAAGGTCCCAGAATACTTTCAGCCGTTTAGCCGCCAGCTGACGGTTGAATGCCTCTTTAATCGTGTTGTCATGATGAAGGTTGATCTCGGTTGCAATCCACATTCCATAAGAGTTACCACGGATTTTCTTAAAGCTGTCTTCTTTAGCTCCACCTGCAAAAATTATAATCTTCTGCTTGTTATGAGTTGCTGGACCTTTAATAAACAATGCTTCATTGTCCTTGTATTTTCCCCAATGGCTCTGGCCGCGGAAGATCCATTCAAGTCCCATCCCGTTACAGTCGCCGATATTCATCTTTGCATTCGCCATTGTGGATCCTGTTGCAAGGTGGATCTTATCTGGTGTTGTTTTCAACTCATGGGCAAAAGCAAAAACATTATCAACTGTCTTACCTGCACGAACAGCGCCTTCAGCCACATTATATGAACAGTCCCGGCATTTTCTGATATAGTCTTTGTGCTTTTCGGAAAAATGAAAAAGAATCGTCTTCTTCCTGGTGAAATTATTTACTGCTGCCATAAATCTCACCCTCTATATCGTCCAGATCTTCAATCTCCTGGTTGTTGCCAGTAAGCTTATCTGTCTGCGCTTTCATCTGCGCAATTCGTACACGCTGTTCCTCAGAAGCTGCATCCCAGTTCTTGTGAAGCATTTCATCATACTGTTTGATCATGCTACGGAGTTCACCCTGGGCTCTGGCCTGAGCTTTCAGGAAGTTGCTCTGTTTATCCCAGGCCTGCTGTACTTCCCACTTCTCGCCAATGACATTGCCCTCTTTCTCTTCGATTTTCTCGATGGTCTTATCCTGCTGGTCTTTCACATAGGCAATCCGCTGTGCCCGGATGATTGCAGCATAGGCAAGCTGTATCTGATGCCACAAAAGATCCAGCGGATCAGCCTGGTCAATCGCAGAAAAAATCTCCCTGGTTTCCTCAGGGAGATACTTGGAGAAGAATCCATACTTCTCTGCTTTTTTATTTCCGGGCGGCCCGCCGGAACTGTTTTTATTTCCTGGCTGAGCGCCTCTTTTTCTTTTAGGCGAACGTTCGCTTTTCTTATCCGAGCGTTCGTTTTCCCACTTATGAGTACACTTCCATCTCCGGACAGTGCCCTCTGGCAGATTCAGTTGACTTGCAATCTCAACCAACCTCTGCCCCTGCAGGTACATTTCTTTCGCCTGCTCTATTCTCTTGTCCGGCGCTCTGGCCATGTCTCATCACCTCTGTTTCGTTGGTTTTGGGTACAACAAAAGCAGCCCCGGGGAGCTGCTCTGTGTTGGTGTGCGTACTTACATATTTTTAATTACAAATTATTCAAAATATCTTCCATTGTTTTTCCCTTGGTTTTAGTTTTTTCAATTTTATTTGCAATACTTAATGCGAAATCAACTTGTCCTTTAAACCACTTTAAGCTTTCTAATAAATCAGCTTCTGAAACTATCTTCAATACAGCTCCAAAATTTAAAAACATTTCTTTATTGGACTTTTCATAAAGTGTTTTTGCTATTTCATTTTCAATTTCCTTGTTAACTTTCGGATAAGTATATCCATTTAACTTACATGTCTGCATTAGTATATTACATGGATATTTATTTTTTATCCGCAAAGACAAATGATATATCCATTTTCTATCCAGCCTACTTCTTTCAATATTTACTCCTGAAAACAAATACTTCAAAAATAGAACCGAAAACCCTGTTTCTAAATATTTTCTTCTTATTCTTTTTATTCCTGGGTATAATATTATTTTATTAACCTTTTCTCCCTGTAGATTAAACAACATTGTAAAATATGAATCTGTTTGTATTGCATTAGAGTTTTTTATCCAGTTTTCTAATAGTGCGCTCTGCTCACTGTCTACCAATTTACAAGTGTACCAAGCCGCAAAGTATTCTTGAAAAGAACGATGTGTAAATCTATAATTAATTCCTTCTTTAACAAGCATACAGACAGATTGAGTTAAATCCATTAAAAAATCATCTATTACAAATTTTATGCTAGTAAATTTATTTTGACACTGTTGGAGATAATTTCTTAACGTAACTTCATTAAATTCATTCTGTCCTGTAAAGTAAGATCTGAAACAAAAATAAGAAAAAACCATTTTAAAATCTTCGCACCCCAGCTCACTTCTTATATCACGAACATATGCCTCTTTAGTAGCATCATGCATATTAAAAAGCGTTGCAAACGCCTGCTCATAAAAGTCATTTAATTTATCCGGAATCGAAGCCCTATTATCAAAAGTAAGCAACATAATCGTTAATAATAAAGGATTTGATGCAAATGATTTATACTTCTCATATAAAGTTTCATCTAATTCTTTATAAAATATACTTTTGACATTCTCATCAAATTCAATTTTATCAATTAAACTCAATGCTTGTTCTTTAGAAAGTGTCATCGAATGCATTTCCGTAAAATCATTCCAGCCTATAAAATCATCTGTGGGCCTCGAAGTAACTATATATTTGTTTTGCGGATATTTATTACTCAGCGCAATAATTTCTTCTGTCAGCTTTTGAAGTTTATCTCTATTAACTTCATCAAATCCATCAAATAAAATTATATACGCCCCCTGTTCCAAACTAAAATCAAAATATTCCTCTTCGATTTTAAAGCCATTATTGGTTAAATTCTCATAAATAATTTTCTTTATACACACCCTTTCAATATCCATGGTATTTACTGTTCTGAGTTCTATTAGAACAGGTATGTATGTCGTCTCTTTAATTGTATTCAAAAATAAGTGTTTTAATAACGTCGTTTTTCCGATTCCGCCAGTTCCCGAAATAATTATTTTGTTGCTTATTGAAATTATATTTTCTATACTATCTGTTTTGATTATCTTATCATCATATCTAACACCTATACATTCATAAAATGAATATAAATCTTTTGGAACGTGGCGATATATCAAAGTTTTAACTTTACTATTTCGTGCACTCGTATTTTCCAAATATTCTTCAAACGCAGTTCCAAGTATAATCTCATCATGCCTATTGGTTTCTTTAAAAAAACGTTTTATTCTATTCCACATTCCTAATGCTACATCTTCAGCAACTTTTGCTGTAGCATTTGCTACAATTGCATTACTGTCAATATTCACATTCAATTTCAATACCCTCCCACATACATTTTCTTTCATCATACTACAAAACGCCCCATATTTCTACAGGGCGTTTGAAAAAGGATATGTGATTGGAGCAGCTCCTCTCGAAGCCAATCGGAACACCAGGACTCGAACCTGCGGCTCGGATGAACGGCTCATGCTCCCTCCCGATCGGGGAGGTGTTCCGGTAGTGCAGAGCGTGCCATCTCTGCGCTGCGATATCATTTCGGAGCTGGCACCAGCATCACTTGGCTGATATCTGCCCTAATCAGCTGCCAGGCTGTGACACCTGGCAGCCGCTTGTCAGAAACTTTTCACCACACTAAAAGGATTAAGCCACCGGCTCCGCTGAGCCTTCGGCTTCATTGTTATCTTACAACGACAAATCCGACTTTTCCGACTTTTTTCATTTAATCCCACACTTTTTCAAGTAGGCATCTCGGATATGTAATCTCGGATAGTCCGGGCTCTGGGAATATCCTGTCTTAGCCGCTATCTTCTCCCAAGTCATCCCATCCCGGTAAAACATCTTAAACACGCATCTAGTCTGACCATCTGTGATATCGTCAATCCATTCCTCAATAACTGCCACCTGCTTTTTTTTCTTAGCCAAAGTCTTTTTCCGCCGGTTATACTTTTCACAGTCAAAACCAACTACTGTCTCTGGCTTCTTGGATCCGGATTTGCCATTGAGGATCACGCTGTTCCCCATGCCCTTGTCCGTCATCCACAGCTCATTCAACTCATATTCAAGGACTGGAAGCTCCCTTTTCAGTTTCTTGTAACTGTCCAGGAGCTTCCTGGTTATCTTGACTTCTTCCACCACTGTCACCTCCCACAAGCAGCTCATATTTATGTATCCGCGCCAGGATTGCCGGCTCCGATCTGGCATCCGCTAGAAGCTTTCTTGCCTTATCCGGGTTCATGCTTAATTCCTTGGCAACCTGCAGCACTCTCTTTTCATCAATCATCTGGCACCTCCATCTCTGGCCAATCATCCGGGTAATCGTCATGGCTGTCAAAATATTCTTCGCACACCTTTCTGATTGCACAATCGTTACAAAATCGGCCGTCGCAGTACTTTCTAATCGTATTCACTGCCTCAGCTACTTCCTGATCTGTTACTTCGCTCTGCTTGGTATCAATTATCTCTATCATCCTTTTCACCTCTATCTTTCTTTACGGCACTTAACGCCCATGGGATCACGCCGGAGACTCCGATCAGCACGCCAACACCCATTGCAACGATTACGTCTATCATCTATTTTTTCCTCCTCGGACACCACTTAGGACTTGTCTTAATTGTTATCTCTGTCGAATACCTCTCTGTTTTGCAAATCAATGTATCAGCTGGACAACTGACATGCTCCCTTACTTCTGGGTGTTTACAATACCAGCGATTAGGTCTTCCATTCATATCTTGAAACTCAGTATTTTCACATTCCCTACATTTTGGTATCATTTCCTCGCCTCCCAGCTCCTGCACTCCATGCAGCGGATCTTACTGCTGCATAAGGTGCCTTTTATCATTGACAGCCTCGGACAGGTCGGGTGGACGTATACGATCAGCTCACCTACTCTGCCGGTACTGTGTTTACAGGTTTTATATTTTTCCTCCATAGCCTCAGCTCCTTATCGTTTCATACAGTTTCTTCTTGGCGTTGTATTTCAGTGCAACAGGCATACCGCAGTTTATACAGTTCAGCTCAATCAGTTCTGCAGTCTCATTTGTGAAATATCTTGTCCTACCGCCACATTCACAGTTGATAAATGCCAGTTTCAAATCCTTCAGATCCGTCTTCTTGCCACATTCTTTACAGCCGTAATAACTAAGCTGATGTTTGTCACAAAAGGTCTTTGTCTTACCACAGTGTTCACAACGGATATGTAAAAATCCGGTATAGCCTCTTGACTCCCGCGTCAGATTTTTATTGATCATCATAGGCGCTGCCTCTGGTTCTTCCCGAACAGGCTCTTGGGGGGGGGCAGTTTTTCCGATGCTGCCATCTGATGCACAGTCTCTTTAAAATCCGGATTCTCCACAGCCGGCACCTCAACCAGGAAGCGATTTCTTTTCAGCATTTCTTCCAGCGGCTCTACTGTAAATGCTGGTTTATCAACTTCCAGTGTCTCATCATACATGACCAGGACTTTTCTCCCCTGGAGAAACTTCTTCAATGCGTCCTCTAACTTCATTTCCTGTAACATAGCTTAATCTCCTCTTTTTCTTTTTGCCAGACATTCCAGCTGCCACACTACATCCAGCAGTGCGACTTCTACTTGCATCGTCTGGTATTGTTCTCTAATCTGGTGACAACGTTCTGCAACTCTCTCCCAGGCTCCATCATCTTCCGGAAGAATACCGTTGTACTCTTCATACATCTCCTGTACTTCCGGATATTCTTCCCAGAGAGCTTTTCGTTCCTGGGGCGTCAGCCAGATCATGGCAGCCTGTCGATCCGGACATAAATCCCAGGGACTTCCGCCCAGAACTTTTCCACGATCTCCGAAGCCACCAGTGCATCATCATCCCAGAAGCCAACTTTTGTCATGCAGTCCTTTAATAGTTTCTGCAGGTTGTCTGTATCCGGTTTGGAAAATCTGTAGGTACCATCCAAATGTTTTCCTCTGGGGAAGCACCACTTTGTGATCAGCCTGACTCCACAGTGATATGGTTCATCTGGTACATGCTGTCCCAGGTATGCCACCAGTTTCTGTCTGGCTGCCTTTAATTCCGGTGGCTCATAGAACACCGGCTTTCCTCCGGCAACCCTGACCTGTTTTTCCTGATGGGTTACAGTCGGCGGAATCATTGCCATGAAAAACTCAAATTCCAAAATCATCAACTCCTTTTTTCGGGTGATCAAGGTATGGTGCCCACCTGAGTGCGGGGTGGGTGGTCGTCGTGCGTGAGCTTATCGCACGACTACCTACCCCCGCTAGGTGGGGTGCGCACATACATATATACGTAGTATATAGTTGCGCACCCCCCTTTTTGCGCACTGCTCACAATCATAAAAACAATGGTTCTGCGCACCGTGAACATTATCATAAAAAATATGGTTCTGCGCACTACTCTGTATCATGGTTGTGAGCACTCCTGCGCACCCTTTCTCCTGATGTATGTTTTTCCATCTTCACCAAAATATTTTTCAAATTTATTCCACAATTCTTTCTTCTGACGCTTGCCTTCTCCCAGCCAGGAAAGTAACTCTTTTGCACTTGTTTCAAGTGCTTCTGCCAGCTCTGAAGCAGAGATTTCACGGCCATCAAATTCAATATTCTGAAATGCAATCTCAAACTCATTTAACTTGCGCTCACGGTTCTTTTGAGCATTTTCTTTTCGTCTCTGGGACGCCTTTTCCCATGCCGGTTTATCATCTTCCAACTGCAGATCTTTCAGGCTTCCCACCTGATCAATCCTGTGTACCGGATAATCGAACCACATATTGACCGGTTCGAACTTCGGAAATTCCCTTAGGGTTCCCTCAATTCTCCATGCTGTACGCGCCTGTACTTCCGCTTTCGCAGCCGTTATCTGCTTATCCAGGGCTATTTTCTGCCATTTATCCAGGTGCGCCTCACAGTAACCCAGCATCTGCGTACTGCTCAGCAGATCGTCCTGTGAGAGGTCATCCTGCCACTTATAATGTGCATCCAGATATGTTTTACAAGTTCCACAGACAGCCTTATTTTCTTCCTGTTTCATCAATGCCTCTGTCGGCTCCAGCTCGATCAAATCCAGAAGTGCATCCGGATCACGGGCAAATACACCGGATCCAGAAGCGCGGTCCATGGACTTCTTACCGCCCTGATTTCCTTTGCTGTGATGATGACAGTAGATCACGGCACAGCCCAACTCTGTACACACTTTATCGAACTGGTTACAGAAGTTCGCCATCTGATCGGCACTGTTCTCATCACCAGTAATGACCTTATAAATCGGGTCTATAATGATCGCTACATAATTCTTCTTTGCTGCCCTTCTGATCAGCTTTGGTGCAAGCTTATCCATAGGTACAGACTTTCCTCGAAGGTTCCATATATCAATGTTCTGCAGGTTGTCTGGGACAAATCCCATGGATTCATACACATCCTTAAAACGGTGCAGACAGCTTGCCCGGTCAAGCTCCAGGTTCACGTACATCACACGTCCCTGCGCACAATGCCACTGCAGCCACTTCTTGCCCTCTGCTATAGCGATACACAGCTCAATCTGAAGGAAAGACTTACCAGCCTTTGATGGTCCGGAGATCAGCATCTTATGCCCTTTACGGAGCACCCCGTCAATGAGACAGGGTGACAGCTCCGGAAGATTGTCCCAGACACTTTCCAGACCTTCCGGCTCTGGAAGATCGTCGTTTACGCCTTCAATCCACTCATACCATTCATTCCAGGAGGATTTTCCTATGTTGGTATCTACAATGAACTGCTTCTTTTCCCCACGTTCTACACCTGGCATCCTGGACAATCTGGAAGGATTCCGGTTCTGGGTATCTACATCAATCCCGTTCTTCTGGCAAACCTCATACAGATAATCAACGCGCTTCCTATACTCGCTATAATCCGCTGCATCCACCCTCACGATTGCGTGAAGGCTTTTCTTCCCGGAATACACCAGGCAGGCGATGGGAAGCTCCAGCTCACGTAGGATAGCGTTTTGCTGGTCGATTTCCATGTGATCAGATTCTACAAGAGCATACCTGTATTCCGTTACATTTTCGTTTTTACAGCCGTTTCCATCCAGTGGGTTAAAGCGGATCCACGCGCCAGCTTCCGGATTGTAATCGCCAAGCACCGCCCCTATGTCACCTTTGCAGGTGTTCAGCTGCTCGATCAGCTGTCCTGCAGTACGGTCCCAGCTCCCCTTTTGTGGAAGCCATCTGGTACCTTTCTCGTCTGTTTTTTCCCAGCTTCCAGTTACATACCCTACGTTTTCCCCGGCTTCAAACAGGGTTTCCAGATATATGATCAGCTGCTCTGTCGGGTTCCAGTTCTTTGGTTCCTGGATTTCCCTGCCTTCCAGCCAGTTCTTATCCACTACCACACGGTCACTGTCTACCTGTATGCTGTCGTTCCAGTCCAGCTCATGACCTTTTTCCGGCACCCATCCGCGCTCCATTGCCATCTGTACAATAGTCCCGCCAGTTACCGGAGAAGAAGAACCGGAAAAGCTTCTCCACTTCTTCTCACATTCTCCGGCATGGTACCGTCCAAAGTCCTTCTGGCTCCACTGATCCCAGACGCTTACCGGATAGCCTTCCAGTTTCAGTGCCATTCCGACATTCACCCAGTCTTGATAGTTTAGGGAACCGGGATCGATGTATTCAATTATCTCTGTAAGGCTTGTCCTCTGCTCCATGTTTATGCTCCTTTATATTCCTGTGGTACAATGTCGTTCGGGATCTTCCATCCGTTCCCGGCAATCCTGTCAATTAAATTCTTGGCTGTGTTAAACTGCCAGGTCCCCACATGTTTAAATCCCCTGCCCTCCAGGAAGCGGATCTGCTTCGGGGTAGTAAGCCCCTCATTTCTACGCTTGTCCAAACGGTCAAGAATCTTAGCTGCCTTCCCTGCATTCTCAATCTGATCCGGCATGATTCCCAGCTTTTCCAGTGTCTGCTTCTGTTTGTCAGATGGCGGTCCCATCTCCCATCCAAAAGACGGAACATAACTGGACAGGTCTTCTGCCTGAATAGACATCTCGAACTGCAGTGGATCTACAAGCTTCTTTTTCCGTTTTTTCATCTCTGCCAGCTGTTTAGCCAGGGATTCCTCACGCTGTGCGACTACATCTTCTGAGGCAGTCTTTTCCGCCTCTTCAATATCAATAGCTATGCCGGCTTCTCGTTCCAGGTTCTCCGTCATCTTCTGGGCTACTTCTTCATTCTCACAGATCAGACTTGCGGGGTGGCACAGTTCATGCCGCTCTGTATGCCAAAGGAAATCCAACAGCAACAGATGATCTTTTCCTGTTTCTGGTGAAAGTCTTGTGCCACGTCCCACCATCTGGCAGTAAAGGCTTCTTACCTTTGTAGGTCTTAATACCACAATGCAATCAACTGACGGGCAGTCCCAGCCTTCTGTCAGGAGCATGGAATTACATAACACGTTGTATTTACCAGCATCAAAATCTTTTAATACCTCAGCCCTGTCCTGGCTGTCTCCGTTTACTTCTGCCGCCTGGAAACTATAAGCATTTAGGAGATCCCGGAACTTCTGGCTGGTCTTTACCAACGGCAGAAATACCACAGTTTTTTTATCCATGCAGTACTTCTGCATCTCCTGGGCAATTCCTTCCAGGTATGGATCCAGCGCAGTACCAATCTCACTTGCCTTGAAGTCCCCTGCCTGTACAGAAACGTTGCTCATATCGATCTTGAGTGGAATTGTCAGCGCCTTGATCGGGGACAGGTATCCCTCCTTGATTGCCTTAGGAAGGGTATACTCATAAGCCAGGGATTCAAAATATACGCCAAGGTTCCGCATATCCCCACGGTCTGGCGTTGCCGTTACGCCTAACACCTGTGCTTCCGGAAAATGCTGCAGCACTCTCTGATAGCTGTCAGATATACAGTGATGGGCTTCGTCAATAATGATGGTATTAAAATAATCAGCCGGGAAACTTCCCAGCCTCTTTTCTCTCATCAATGTCTGTACAGAGCCAACCACTACCCGGAACCAGCTGCCCTGGCAGGAGCTTTCTGCCTTTTCCAAGGCACATCCAAGCCCGGTTGTCTTCATCAGCTTATCTGCTGCCTGATCGAGCAGCTCCCCTCTGTGTGCCAGGATCAGTACGCGGTCACCTTTACGGACACATTCCTCTGTTACCTTGGCAAATACCACAGTCTTTCCACAGCCTGTAGGAAGGACCAGCAGGGTTTTTAACACCCCGCTGTCCCACTGTTCAAAAATAGCTTCCTTCGCTTCTTTTTGATACGGCCTTAGTTCCATTTTTAAAAGCCTCCCGGTGTAAATGCAGGTTTACTGGTATCCTTTGGATACAGCTTTTCAATGTAATTGAACTTCTTGTTTGGATCCTTAATTCCAGGCTTCAGTCCGATCTTAGCGCGCGCAGTCTTGCCAGGAAGTGCACTCCAGTCCATCCGGAGTTCTTCTCCCTCCTTCTTAAGGCCAACGCCACGGAACAGCTCAGACAGCTTCCACTCCAAACTGGTATGCAGTACATAATTTTCACGGATGGTAACCTCACGTTCTGGAACATGCACCGTAAAATAAACAACTGCCATATTGCATGGAGGGAGCTTACCCTCACCCTTAGATCTGCTGCGGTCAAATTTCTCAATTGTTACGTTATAATCCCCTTCTGGAATTGGCTCATAATCCTGGGCATCCTGTTTGATGGAATCCTCCCAGCCTAACTCTCTTCCTTCTGCTGCCATAAATTTTTATCCTCCTTTAATTGAACGGCACCTGTTGTGTCGCTTTCATTTCTTTGATCATTCCATAGACCTGTGGCCATGCCCCGATCAGACAGCCATTGATAAAGTCCATGTCATAATCTTTCACCTTTACATCAGAGGGATAATACCCTCTTGCTGCCACTACGTTCTGGATGTCCCATTCATCTACCTGGTTACTCTCCATCAGGTCACGTAAAGCTTTAGGGATTCCGGGATCAATGGTGCTGCTCCTTGCTGTCGGTTCCGGAGTCTTTTGTGGTTCATTAAGCGGAAGGTTCATCTGCTCCCCAACAGTAACAGCAGGTTCTGTCTTTGTAGCTTCCTGTACCGTAGTCGGCTGAGGCTGTACAGTTGGCTGAGCCTGTACCGGCTGCTGCGCTGGTACGGATTTTGGCTGTGTTTCTTTTACTGGCACGGCATTTCCCTCAATGATTGTCCGGATGGAATCATAACTGAATGGGACTTCATCTGGCAGACCGTAGCGGTTCTTTGCATCCCAGCAGGCATTGTGGGTGGTATACATCACACGCTCACCGCCCTGGGCTTTCCTCTTTTTCCCTTTATCATCCACCGCAATAGAGAATGTTTTATAATTGGCAAACAGTAGCATGTCCGCCCATTCCTTGATCAGTGGGGAGGTCTGGGATGCTGTTTTCTTTCCAAGCTTTAACTCCCATCTGTCATAAGCCCCCAGTTCATCCGGCTGTTCAAACTTCCGGATCTGCGCATGTGCAGTAAGGACCACGTTGACACCAGCCTCTACAACTTCTGTCAGCTGATTGAGGAATTTCCCCAATTCTTCTTTTACATAAACATAACCATTTCCGTAACCAAAGTCCTCAATACCGGACTTTCTGTGCTTGTCGCAGATATGCCGGATACACATAGATTCCGCCCAGTCAATGGTATCTATGACCAGTGTCTTGCACATAGTCGGATGTGTGCGGACATAATCCACCTGGTCCAGCAACATCTGCCAGCTGGACGCCTTGGGAAGTCTCGCAACATCCATTGAATTGGTACTTCCTTCCGTGTCAATAAACACCGGATCCGGGAACTTGCTGGCAAAAGTGGATTTGCCAATTCCCTCTGGTCCGTAAATGACCACCTTCTTTGCACAGGGGATCACGCCTCTGATAATTTCCATTTAAAATGCACCTGCCTTCCATGCTTTTGGCTGTGGTTCTTCCGGATGTTCCTGTCCAACCACATAACCGTCTTCAATAATAATGCTGCACTCATCACCAGTAGAAACTCTGGTAGCAATTGCCTGGAGTCCTTCTGCTTCCAGCCACTCTCCAAACTCCTGCAGTGTCTTTCTGTCCATCTGCTCCAGCTTGTCCAGAAGAACGAAACCGCACTGCGGGTTCAGTTTGCGGACAATAGCGGTAGAAACCTTCAGACGTTCCGCACCGGACATGTTGTCCCACTTCTGGCCTTTATAGACCAGCTCTCCATCTTTTACGGATAGCTCTGGAAGAGGAAGCTCTGCAGAAGTCAGAAGCTCATTCTTCTTATCCCTTGTCTCTTCCAGCTGCTTTGTTAGATTGTCGTACTTGGTACGGTACTCTTTGGCGTCATCCTCCGCTTTTTCCTTATCCAGGTTGGCTCTGACTTTACGGTTGATTTCCTCGATATTGGAGATATTAGCTTCCAGTTCTTCTGTGGACTGATCCGTCAGATCCTTTGCAGAAGTCTCTGCAATATCCAGATCTTTTACCAGCTGCAGATGTTTCTGCTTGGCTGCTTCCAGAAGCTCAGACAATCTGATTACTTCCTCATGGGCACGCTTCACAGATTCCCGGAGCTGCGCAGCCTGATCACGCTTTCTCTGGTTCTCTCCATTCTTTGCCAAAATCTCCTGCTGCTGTCTGATCAGCTCAGAGGGTGACACCAGGTCTCTTGGAGCCTCCGGGTAATAAGGCTGCTCTTTTGCAAATTTCTCTTTCTGATCAGCGGTACGTCCTACATACAGACGCTCCTGGTAAAGCTCTTTTTCTTCCTTTTCCAGTTCTGCAAGCTGAGGTCCCACGCCAATGATCTGCAAAAGCACTTTTGCCTTCTCTGTTCCGGAGGCTTCCATAAATCTTGGAAGATCCAGGGCAAGCTGTTCCACAAATTCATTGAGCAGCTGCTGTCCTGCTTTCTGGCCATTCGGATCTGTAACCTTGAGGGCACTGTTCTTTCCCTTACGCTCCACTACCAAACCATTGTTCATCACAATATGTAAGTTCGGCGGCACCATGGAGCCTTCCCTTGTACTCTGGGAAGGTTTGTAACGTTCCCCGCCAAGTGCCCAGGCAATAGAATCCAGAACTGAGGTTTTGCCCTGCTGGTTATCTCCGCCAATGATGGTTAAGCCGTTCTGTGCAGGTTCCAACTTTACTGCTTTGATACGTTTTACATTCTCGATTTCGAGACGGTTAATCTTCATGCTCATATCTTATCTTTTCTCCTTTTTCAAAAACTCAAAATCATTTAGCAGTTTCTCTATCAGTTTTTCTGGTTCCTGCACTGCCATAATATCTTCATAACGCGCTTCCGCCAGGAGCACATCTCCTAAGATTGGAGAACCATGTCTTGGCATGTCATACATCCAGCTCCCAAAACGGTTTAATGGAAGATTTTTGAAATGCCCATCCTCATCCACCAGCATAATCACTGGTTTCTGAAAGTAATTACTCATTTTTGCAGTATGGACAGTTTCAAAATGGCCTCCTAAAGCTTTTTGAATACTCTTGAAATCGTCAAAATTCACATCAGTAATTGAGATTTCGTTATCTGCTGAAATTTTTAATGTTTTCATTGATTTTTCTCTCTTTCTCCTCTACAATAAGAGGGTGATAAACTGTTTTTTGTCCATTTGGACACCGGATCCTGATGAGCTCCCAACTCTCAGGATCCATTTTCTTTTAACAACCGTGTAAGATGCTCCCTGGCTGCTTCGTAGTTTTTAACGGATTCTTTCATCATTACTTCGTCACGATAGATATCATAAGTAGTCATTTTGCTTTCTGGAGGTTCCTCCACCCAAACCCGGCATGGATATCCAGCTAATCCTATTTCGAAACTTACATGGATTCCGCTTGCTATAGCTTTCTTCGAAAGCTCATATAACTCATCTATCATTTTTTCTAAAACCATGGTCTCCTCCTTTCCAGATTGGTTCTTCTTTTAGGCTACATTAGTACTCACTAATTTTTCAGCACAATCCATATCCAAAACAAAATAAGAAATATATATGGTGCGAATGTAAGTAATTTATCCCACATGTCTCCTCCCTTCCGGCTCTGTTCCCTGTATCAGCATCCAAGCAAGCATTGATAATGCCAGCGCTCCTGCAACCTGCAGTCCGTCCCACTGCCAGAACGGCAGGTATGTAGCAAGGGTGCCTATGATGGATGATATGATTATGTTACGCTTCACAGCTTGCCTCCTTTCTGCTGCCTTACCCGGCAGCCTTCTTTCTTTCGAAATTATATATATCCATTGCCAGATCAACTCGCTCCGCTTCAGTTTTCAGTGCCCGTTCCTTCGTCACCTGCGCTGTTGGAAGCTGATCTATCCGGTATGGCACGCCGTCTATGATAAATCTGCGAGTAAATTTGATTTCTATCACAATCACCTCCCCTGCTACTATGGTATGGATTATGGTTGTACGGAGTTACTCTGTTTCTTTCTCTTTAGACCAGTTTTCTCTGAAGAAAACTCTAGAAGCTGATCTGCAGCTTTTCTGAATACTTTGTCTCGCATTTGTTTATTGGAAAACATCTTATTCATGCTTCCAATTTCATTTTTCATATAAATATGTAGGATATACACACCACTATCTTTTCCCAGCTCATTCTTTTTATCTTCATAACTGAGTACTTGAATCTCTCCCACATTGAAAATATCATCGTCAATGCTTATAAAAACTGGATCTATTTTAATCACCTCTTTCTGTCGAAATGTCTCGAACGGTATTTGTTGACTTTGCTTGCTTTCTCCCCTATTCTGTAAATAC
The DNA here is from genome assembly GCF_934371575.1 of uncultured Blautia sp. Taxonomy (GTDB): domain Bacteria; phylum Bacillota; class Clostridia; order Lachnospirales; family Lachnospiraceae; genus Blautia_A. The sequence goes on from NZ_CAKRNY010000008.1 coordinate 33,221, forward strand.
AGGCACTGCCATGCCGAGTATTATGAAAGGAGCTAATTTTATGGAATTAACAAACGAAACCTTAAAGGCGTTTAAAATCATTTTCTGTGAATACAAACGCCGCTTGAAATCAGGTTTTACCAAGCCTGATTCCCTAAAATTTGAAAGCGAAGATATTTACCAACTCGACGCTTTCAAAAGCTGGGCGCAGCCAGATATTCGTTATGCCCTTAGCGAATTAAAAGCTGCTAAATACTTAAAGGCTGATGTTATTGGAAACATCAAAATCACTGAAGCCGGACTTGCTTATATGCAAAACAGACCGCGAGAATTTTTCGAAGATCTTTCCAAACTATTCGACCTTGCAAGTATCTTTATCTGATCCTTTTTGACCAAACCATGAATCATTTGTTGTATAGGATTCCTGTTTACACAGTTTTCCTTTATCAGAATAATTTGCGAAATGTATAGTCGTATCTACTTCGACTCTAATATCAAAGTCATCAGGTGTACAACTAATCAGGAATCCTGTACAACCATCGCCAAAATCTTCCCCATTGATTTTGAAAATCTTCTTTTCGGCATCCACCTCAATTGTTTTAAGTTCATGCGGTGTAAAGATTTTTCCCATTTTTCGTTCTCCTTTTGTCAGTTTAAAAATAATTTGTTCGTCTTCTGTCGACGTGTCCTTACTTCTGCAAAGGCTTGCTTTACGTCTTCATACGGATAATTTAAAGAAGTAATTTCTTTTTGTTGACTTCGAACTGCCATTTCGAGGTCAGCAATTCTTTTTTCTAACTCTTGAAATTTTCTTTTGGAAATCCACACTTCTCCTCATCTCCTTTCCTGTTATACTGCTTTCTGGGTTTCAACTTCCATTGTGTCTCTGGCTCTCAGAAGCTCTGCATGGTGCTAGAATATAAATAGTACAACGCACACTGAGGCTGAGCTTCTGGCAGGTTAAAATAGGGAGAAATTTCTTATTTTAACTTGTACTAAATCTTGACATAGGACCAGCATTGTTCTTCATAAGATTCAGGCTTACAATAGTCATCTGTTTCATATCCAGTACGATTGCTGTGATACGTTCTTTCTTTTCTTTGGTCATATTTTCTACCTGCCTTTCTGTCGAAAAAATTTCGAACTATGTTTCTTGACTTTCTTTTTGTTTTCCCCTATCCTGTAATTACTTAGTAACAATACGCTTAAATATACAGAAAGGAGTTTTACTTATGAATTTACATAAACTTATTAAGGCATCTCCTCTTTCCCCAGATTTTTCAGAAAAAGAATTTGAGATTGATCTACCAAGCAAATGCCCTTTATGCGATACTGCTTACGGAGAAATTCCCCTAAAAAATTATTACATTTCAAACTACTCCGAAGAATTTCTTTACTCTCTTTTCTTTTGTCCACACTGTCATCAGTGTTTTATTGTAAAATATTCTGTTTTTTCTGTTTCCTGTAATTTTCCAGATAATGGTGTTATTGATTCAATCTATCCCAAGTCTTTACACACCACTGATTTTCCAGAACAGATAAAACAGCTATCTCCTCAATTTGTGAAAATTTACCATCAAGCCGAATTAGCAGAGACTGCCGGTCTCACAGAAATATGCGGCATAGGTTATCGTAAAGCCCTGGAGTTTCTCATAAAGGATTACGCCATTCATAAAAATCCTGATGCAGCTGAAGAAATAAAAAATAAACCGCTAGTCAAATGTATTGAACAATATATAACCGCTGATTCAATCACTACTCTTGCAAAGCGTTCCGCTTGGATCGGAAACGATGAAACTCACTATGTCCGTAAACATGAAACACTTGATTTCACTGATATGAAATCTTTTATAGAAGCAGCTCAGTATTTCATTTCTATGGATCTTGTAGTTGAAAAAGCAGCTTCTATTTCTCCAAAGTAATTTCTCTGCTTCCAACATTAAAAGTAATTTCTAGTTCGAAGCATTTCAGCCGATTAATTGTTGCCTGTAGTTGATCGGCTTCTTTTTTTGCTTGGCTTATTAATTTTTCAAATTCTGGTAAATTTTTAACCTCAATATGAAGTGTACCAGTTGAAGGGCCAAGACCTTTTATGTAATATCCTTCTATCTCTACCCATCTCCTTCCTTGGTTTGCTTTGTTTAGTTTTCTAAACTTTTTGAGTAAAAAAATATGCCTGCATTTCTGAAAAATCAATTTTCAATATTTCACAAGACTTGAAAATTTCATCTTGTGAAAACTCCAATTGATTGTTTAACCTCTGGCTTAATGACACTCTTCCTATGCCAAGTTTTTCTGCAAACGCATCCTGAGTTCCGCAAACCTCTTTAATTTTTCCTCGAAGTTTATCGTATTTCCAGTTCATTTTTTCACCTCCATTCAGTTTAGTTTTCTAAACTAGTTATATAATATTCCTTCTTTCTAACTTTGTCAATACTATTTTTTAGCTTTCTAAACTTTTATATTATTTTCTTCATAATATTGTTGCGTTTTCTAAACATTTGTGCTAATATCCAATTATAAGGAGGTACCGCATAATGAATACAACTTCAAAGAGAATTCAAGAAGGTATGGAATTAAGAGGACTTAAGCAAGCTGATCTCGTTGAGAGGACTGGAATTAGCAAGGGCGCGCTAAGTTCATATATTTCTGGACGATATGTTCCGAAGCAAAATAATACATTTTTGATTGCAAAAGCGCTGAATGTAAATGAAGCTTGGCTCATGGGTGCCGATGTTCCTATGGAAAGAATTGATACAACGGCAGAAAATCAGCCCCGTGATCAAAAAGAACTAAATGAAATATATGTTCAGCTCTCATCCAATAATAGAGAAAGAGTCCTCACTTATTCCAAGAGCCTTCTTTCCACTCAACAATTAGATGATGAACTTGCTACTGCTACTCTGTATCAACAGCCAACTACACTTGCAGCTCACCACGAAGGTACCGAATATACGGAAGACGAACTGAAAGAAATTGACCAGTTTAAGAAGATGGTAGAAAACAAAAGAAAATAATTGGCAGATCTGCCAGAATGTACATTGACAATATAATATATTTACCCAGGGGACTGGGGGACGTGCTCTTTGCCTAATCCGGACACCTTACGGAGGAGGTGAAGTTTATGAGCGATTATGAGACATTTATGATTATGTTGACTTTTGCTAATTTAATCGTAGCCATACTTACATATGCACATAAAAAATAGCCGTCCTAATCTTTGGCGAGATCAACGGCTATTTTTTAGCTAACTATATTCGCTGGGTTGGGTGAAGTGCAGTCACCTTCCAGCTCCCTTGTTAAATATATTATATGTCACTCCGAAATATTTGTCAATTTTCTTTTTGGGAAGCAGCTGTACAGATTTTTGTACACGTATTGAGATATACTAGAGCGGGAGGTGTTTACAATGAGCACATATGAGGAATTACAAGACCAGGCCTGCGCGGACGGTATAGACGTAATGGACTATGAATTTAATAGTCCAAACATAAAAGGCTTATATTGTAACAGCACTGTAGCAATCAATAAGTCCATTTCAACCCAGGCAGAAAAGTCCTGTGTCCTGGCGGAGGAGCTTGGCCACCACTACACGACTGTTGGTGACATTATTGATCAGTCTGAGGTCAGCAATCGAAAACAGGAATACAGAGCCCGGCTCTTTGGTTACAACCTCAAGATCGGACTGATCGGAATCACCCACGCTTATGAAGCTGGATGCCGAAGCTTATATGAAATGGCTGAATATCTGGATGCTACAGAAGAATATTTGAAAGAAGCTCTCGACTGTTATCATTCCATACATGGGGTTTATGCTACCTTGGATAATTACATAATCTTCTTTGAACCTACATTTACGGTAATGAAAGCAGTCAGCAAAATTGAAACCAGATATCCAGAATGACTGGATACCATAAAAGATTAATTGAATTATGTATCGACTCAACCCGCAACTATATATTGTGTTATCATTTTCTCAATCACTATATCTAGTTTTGCAAGCATTATATTATATACTTTTTCACAAAAAAGTCAAGAATTTTTTTGTAAAAACCATTGACAATTTGAGAAAAAGATACTATGATGACTTTGTAATCAAAGATTACATCGTTAATAATGCTCTAGGTTGTACGTCTCTCAGCATATGGGAATGACCGAACCCTAGGGCTTTTTTATTTATAAAAGGAGAAGAACACATGCGAAATACTAATACAGGAACGCACTTAAAAACAGCAATACTCGTCGATGGCGGATTTTATAGGCGAAGAGCCCAGGCGGTCTTTGGTGATAAAACAGCTGAAGAACGTGCAATAGAATTAGCAGCTTATTGTAAACGTCATTTAAATTCTCACGGCGAAAACAATGATTTGTATCGAATTTTTTATTATGATTGTGCTCCATCCAGTAAACGAATTTATCATCCTTTTCTAAAGCATCAAGTAGATCTTGGAAAATCAGATTTATATGAATGGACTACTTTTTTCTTAAATGAGTTAAAAAAGAAAAGAAAATTTGCCATTCGTCTGGGAAAACTTGCTGAAGAACAGGCGCACTATACAATTCGTCCGCAACTTGTAAAAAAACTATGCAATGGTTCTATTCAATTTTCCGATTTACAAGAAAGTGACTTTTGTTTACAAATTGATCAAAAGGGCGTAGACATGAAAATCGGTCTAGATATTGCATCCATGGCTTATAAACGTCAAGTAGATCAAATTGTCCTTATTTCTGGCGATAGCGATTTTGTTTCAGCAGCTAAGCTGGCCCGCAGAGAAGGAATTGATTTCATCCTTGACCCATTAGGTGCTCCGATAAAGCCTGATCTCTTTGAACATATTGATGGATTAAGAACTTGCGACAAAGCATATACAACTCATACTCAAAAATAGTACATAGAAAAACCGCCCCGGTGTTACCAGCACCAGAGCGGTCAGCACATCCGAAGATGCACACAATTTTTCAGCAAAAATATTGTATCATCTTCGGGGCAGCCATGCAAGCGGAACCTTTGTTCGCGCTGGCTGTTATTTTTGTACTTATTTTTACATAATTATAATCGAGGTGATACCATGACCGAACAAAAATCTGATGATCTGCGCATGGGCGCACTGTATATCCGTGTCAGCACCCATGAGCAGGATGAGCTGTCTCCGGACGCGCAGAAGCGTCTGCTCCTGGACTATGCCAAGAGTAATGGGATCGTTGTCCAGAAGGACGCAGTCTTTGTGGAGAGTGTCTCTGGGCGTAATGTGAAGAAGCGAAAAGAATTCCAGCGAATGATTGCACAGGCCAAATCTCCGGAACATCCCTATGATGTGATCCTGGTGTGGAAATTCAGCAGATTTGCCCGCAACCAGGAAGAATCCATCGTTTATAAGAGTATGCTGAAAAAGGACCGTGTGGACGTGATCAGCGTGTCTGAGCCAGTTATAGACGGACCATTCGGCAGCCTAATCGAGCGTATTATTGAATGGATGGATGAATACTACTCTATCCGCCTGTCCGGAGAAGTGCTCCGCGGCATGGGCGAAAAGGCATTAAAACAGGGGTACCAGATTTCTCCACCCCTTGGATATGATGCAGTCGGGGACGGAAAACCATATAAGATCAATGAAAAGGAATTCAAAATTGTCTCTTACATCATGTCCCAGTATGATGATTACTGCCAGGACACCACTGCCATCGCCAGAAAATGTAATGATCTGGGCTACCGGACCAAGCGGGGGAATCTGTTTGAACGGCGCAATATTGACTATATCCTGCGCAATCCCTTTTATGCCGGCATTGTAAACTGGAATGGACAGACTTTTGAGGGAACCCATGAAGCACGTTATACCACAGAGCAGCTTGACAAGCGCATCAAGCTTATGGATGCCAGACGAAGACCAGCAAAACACCGGAATGCCTCCACCTGTAAGCACTGGCTTTCCGGTCTGATCAAATGCTCCATCTGTGGCGCCACCCTCTCCTACACCGGATCCGGAGCCTGTCCTTACTTTCAGTGTTGGAAATACGCAAAGGGTTATCACAAAACCTCCGTGGCCATCTCAGTAAAGAAAATGGAGCAGCTTGTCATTGATTACCTGAAGCAGCTTCTGGATGGCGCAGATTTTCAGTATGTCCCCAAAACAACTGCGCCGGCGCAAAATGAGGAACTGGAACAGCTGAAGCAGGAACTGGCCAGACTTTCAACCCGGGAGCTGCGAATTAAACTTGCCTATGAAAATGAGATTGATACTTTGGAAGAATACAAAGAAAACAAGATAAGACTACAGAAACAAAGAGAATCTCTTTTAGAGAATATCAAAGAACTGGAAGCACAAAAACCAGAAGATCCATCCAAGGATAATGTCCTTTCGCAGATTCGAAGTGTATATGATGTTCTCCTGGATCCTGCTGCCGAAAGTAGTACAAAAGGGAACTTTATTCGAACTATAGTCGATCAGATTGTATTTGACAAAGAGGCTGAAATGGTGTATTTTGATATTATCATCTAAAACATATCAATTTTTCACAGGTTACGATTGTACTATTTCTTAATTCAGATTTAACTTTTTTCCAAAAAACAAGTGAATTTTATCTATTATAGGGTATCGGACTCCGGTGGCCCGGATGGCGAAATTGGCGCTTCCATGCGATATCTCTCCCAGCGTTTCACAATGCCAAACCGGACTTCTATGGCTGTGCTTAATGATATTGGGACGGAAGAACTTTCACACCTTGAGATGGTCTCCACCATCATTCATCAGCTTACCCGAAACCTTACCATGGAAGAAATTGAAAACGCCGGACTTGGGCCATACTATGTCGATCACACAGTCGGTGTCTGGCCCCAGGCAGCAGGTGGAATTCCCTTTAATGCCTGCGAATTCCAGAGTAAAGGAGATCCTGTCACAGATCTTTTTGAAGATCTTGCGGCAGAACAGAAAGCGCGCTCCACTTATGATAATATTCTCCGGGTAGCACGAAATATACCGGAAGTCGCTGATCCAATCCGTTTTCTGCGTGCAAGAGAGGTTGTACACTTCCAACGTTTCGGCGAGACGCTTCGCTCAGTACAGGAACAGTTAGATGCGAAAAACTTTTATGCATTTAATCCAAGCTTTGATAATCCGTGTACCGCAAAATGTGCACCAGAAGCAAGGTAGCACAGCACCATACTTCAGTACTGCCCGGCATCCATCGGGCAGTACTCATCCTCTTTTTAAATCCCCTCATAATCAAATGCCGGTATAAAGCTCTCCTTTGCAGTCTCTCCTTCCTGAAAATACCCGTTCCGGATTCCCATCTCTACAGCAGCATTCAATACTTTTTCATACTCTCTTCTGGTTACACTCCGGTTCAGTTCTGAATATTTCTCATTTTTCCATACAGGAGTAAACTGATTCATTACACTGATAAAAATGTCCTCCCCGTATGTCTGGTGCAGATATTCCAGCACCGCAATGGAATTTTTGGTATGTCCCGGCAAAATCAGATGCCTCACAATGGTTCCACGCTGAATATAGCCATCTTCCTTAAACTGACATGGACCAGTCTGACGCACCATTTCCGCAATCGCAGCCATAGATACCTGGGGATAATCCTCTGCATGGGAAAAAGCTGCTGCCAGCTTTTCATCCATATATTTCATATCCGGCAAATAAACGTCTACATATCCGTCCAGCATACGAATTGTCTCCACATTCTCATATCCGCTGGAATTATATACCACAGGAAGCTTCATACCTTTTTTCCGCGCCAGTTTCAGTGCAAAAACAATCTGAGGCACATAATGAGCTCCGGTAACCAGATTAAGATTCGCAGCTCCCTTTTCCTGTAATTCCAGAAAAATTTCAGCAAGCCGCTCTATTGTAATTTCTTTTCCTGAGTCTCCAATAGCAATATCTCGATTCTGGCAAAAGCAGCACCGTAGCCCACAACCGGAGAAAAACACAGCTCCAGAACCTTTTTTTCCGGAAATACATGGTTCCTCCCACATATGAAGTGCGGCACGGGCAGCCCTTATGGTGCTGTCCATGCCACAATATCCACGTCTTCCCTCCAAACGGTTTACTTTACATTTTCTGGGACACAAGATACAATTTTTCATGAATGCTTCAAACATATAATCATGAATTCTCCTCTCTGATTTTCTCAGTCAGCTCCTGTCCGCCCTGCTCATACCATTCTTTCACAAAAGTATCGAAATAATCCATAGGCTGTTCCCCCATGATCATCTGAATAAACGCATTTTTCTCTAAAGTAGCAAGTATATTGGGAACCTCTCCGTCCGACTCTGCCAGATACTGACGTCGAACCGGCCTGTAGTGTCCGTCAACCAACACTCCGACTGCTGAAATCCTTGACTTATACGCAGCCCAGTCCTCTGCCGTCACATCTTCCCCATTTATATATTTCAGACAAGCCTCATAATAGGATTTTTCAAGAGCACTTAAATTGCTTTCTTTCTGTTTTCCGGCTATCACACGGCGAATGTCCTTTGTTACATTGTAAATTGCCTCATTATAATCCACATTGATCACCAGTGGTCTGGCTGTAGGATCTACATTCAGGGCAAAATAACTGTTAATTTCATCAGCATTTTCCAGATCATCAAATCGGCTGTAATCAAACAATACACTGATAATCTTCATTACAATTTCCGGATGTTCATACCCTTTTCGCACAACCACATATTTGTTATCCTGGAAAGAGGCATAGACATTATCTTTTTCCTGATAATCAGCGGTGAGATAATAGGGCTCCCAATCTGCCGAAGGATCATTTTCAATTTCGTCCATAAGCGGATTATTCGGTGTCCACCAAAGACCAAAAAATGCGCCGCATTTTCCCTCAACCACAAGATCACGAAGATTATTCTGTGCACGGAGAGCAAAATTCTGATCCAGAATTCCTCTCTCATACAGTTCTCGCAGGTAAGCAACTGCTGATCTTGTTTCATCAGTCAGGGAGCCATATACAATTTCTCCATTCTCATCCTTGATCCATCTTCTCGGATAAGCAAAAAACTTCTCAAAAACAGGCTCCACAGAATAATTCTGACTGGTAGTCGACACAAAATTAGTATCACAGACAAGCCCTACCGGATCTTCTCCATCCTGTGCTCCCATTCTGTGTTCCTGAAACACCTGAATAATCTCCATAGCATCTTCCAATGTTTCCGGTTCCTTCAGTCCCAGCTGATTGATCCAGTCCTTTCTCATCCACAAAAGACAGGGACCATGGTCAATCACCGCCTCCGGAAGAGCCATCAGCCTGCCATCAAAGGTTCCTGCTCCCAGAAGCTGTTCCCCATAGCTGTTGTACATGGCTTTGATTCTGGGTGAAGTACAGCTTGCGTACACATCTGTCAGATCCTCAATCAGGTCATTTTCCACAAGATTATTCAAAGTCTCCCTGTCTGAAACTACCAGCACATCCGGAAGAGTGCGATCATTTACAAGCACATTTACATAGTCATTGTAACGGTCTTCTCTTTCCATATACGTATTTTTGTTCTGAACATTCAGCACACTTTTCAGATACCTGGTATATGCACTGTCTTCATACGTATTTCCATCGGGAAGATTTGAATTATTTGCCCCACTGATCTGCCCCAGCGTATACGTTACCAGCTCCGGATATTTTCCGTAAGGAGTGGAGGCAGCTTTTTTCCACTGTTCAATATCTGTCGCATCATCAGCTTTCGAATCATTATCATCTGCACTGACCGTTTTATTCTTCTTACTTTCATCTGCACTCTGGCATCCAGTCAGAGCAACTGCAAAAAGAACAAATCCCAGAACCAGTGAAATCGCTTTTTTCTTCAATCTCTTACCTTCCTTCATTCCCATTGTCCCCATCAGCGTCCGGTTCCTGCAAAAATCTCTTTGCTGAAAATTCTCCGGCTGCAACTGTCTTCTCATCCGCTTTTTCTCTTGGAATTCTCATTTCCACCCTTGTGCCTTCATTTATTTTGCTAAACACCCGGATTCCATATTTTTCTCCATAAAGAAGCTGCATTCTGTCATTTACATTTTTAAGACCGTACCCGGAAGCCTTGTAAGTCACCAGCTTGTCTGCTTCTGCCTGATCCATTCCAGGACCATTATCCTCTACAGCAAGAAGCACGTCATCTCCATCCCTTACAAAAAACAGTTTCAGAGTTTTCTCTCCTTCTTCCTTCATATCGAGACCATGCTCCAATGCATTCTCCACAACCGGCTGCAGCAACAATTTCGGCACAGAATCTCCCTTCACTTCCGGATCAATATCCCAGATTACCTGAAAATCATTATCGTGCATTACCAGCTGAATATCCAGATATGCCTTAATATTCTGAATACAATTATCCACAGTTACCATATCCTGCCCCTTACTCAGTGCCGTCCGGTAAAACATGGACAAAGACAGGATTACCCTGCTGATATCCCTCTGATTGCTGCGGATAGCCATCCAGTTAATAACAGAAAGTGAATTATAGAGAAAATGAGGATTGATCTGAGCTGTCAGAGCCTTCAGTTCAAACTCCTTCAATGCTATTTTATTCTCATAAACCTCATGTATCAAACGGTTGATTTCATCCATCATACTGCGAAAACTACGAACCAGAAGACCGATCTCATCTTCAGCATCACTGTCCACGGTAACCTCCCGGCTTCCCTGGTTAACACGGTTCATATTCTCTGTAAGTTCTTCAATTTTTCTTGTAAAAATTCTGGAAAAAGACAGCCCCAACACCAGAATAATTGCCACGCAGACTGCGATCAGTGGTATCTCGCTGACCAGAATACCTGACACCGAACTGTTTACCGTTGACTGCAGCTTATACAAATAAAAGCTCCATCCGCAAGCATCATTTTTCCTGTTTACAAAAGCATAATCCTCCTGTCCTGACTCCAGCATTTTTCTGGAAACCAGACAGCCTTCCCCACTTTCTCCAGCAGCAGACTTACTATCACAAGAATTTATATCTGACTGTGTCCCAAACATCTCCTTCTGAAACAGCACATTTCCGTCCTGATCCAGAATCATTCCACCTGACTCCTCTGAAATAATATTTTCAAAGGGCTGGAAGATTTTATTATAATCCAGAGTAACGCAAAGAATAGCAGTTTCATCTTTTCCATTGTAAATTCGTCTTACAGCTGCAATTTCCGGTCTTTCCCGGTCCACCACCCACTGTACGGAAACATCTTCCGAAAGAAGGGCATACCACCACTCCCTGTCAGCCTCATTCAAAGGTACAAGTGTATACTCGTGACGTACTTTAATACTGTCTGCAAACAGCTGGATCTGTAAAATGGCATCATGATACGATTTCGGTATAGACAACAGAGGATCTGCCACCTCTGTATACTTTTTGTAGGCATAATAATTATCCATATTTTTCTCTGTTATCAGATCCGTGATATCCGGAGAATACGTAAGATAATTCAAAAGACTGGAAAAGACTTCGATCTGACTGTCAATTCCCTCTCCTGTCTGCTCCAGAATGGAAGACATATCCTCCATTTCCTTTTCCCGGAGCAGACTGCTCATGCGGTCATGGCTATACCACACAAGCAGGATCATGGGAACCAGACTGGCCGTCACGAGAAGAATCGTCAGCTTGTGACGATATTTCATATTTTTTATTTTATTCTTTATGACTGCCGGTATTCTCATCCTCTTCACCGGTTCCTTTCCGATAGGACTCAGGACTGCTTCCATAATATTCCCTGAAGCTTCTGCAGAAATAAGAAACATTTGGGATTCCTACCTGTTCGCTTACCTGGGCCACCTTCATATTGGAATTGCACAAAAGCTCCTTGGCTTTCTCCATACGCACCACCCGGATAAAGCGGTTCAAATTCATGCCAGTCTCTTTTTTGAAAATAAAGCTTAGGTAACCGGAGGACAGATACACCTTCTCTGCCAGCATTTCGAGACTTAAATCCTCAGCATAATGCTGATAAATATAATTCTTAACTAAAGCCACTTCATCCCTTGATTCACTCATGGAACGTTCCAGAAATGCCTCGTATTCCTTAATATTCTCCTTGGTAATTGCAAGGATCTGCTTCAGATTCGTACAACTATACAACCGCTCCACCTCATGATCCAGCTTGCGCTCCTCTGAGAACTGATTTTCCTGAAAAAGCTCCTGTATCACGTTAGAAAAAACAAACTTCACATACATGGCCGAAAAACGGGTATCATTCTCATATTTTTTCACAAGACACTCAAAATGCTTCTTCAGCTGTTCTACATCTTTGCGGGAAATATCCTCAGAAATTTTCTCCATCAGACGTGAATCCTGTGTTTCTGAATTTACCGGCTGAATCTCATCCGTTTCATTGTTAAAAACATGTACATCAGGATGATAAAATTTCTCCTCCATAGTCTGCTCCAGCTGGGACATAATCTCCGGCAAAGCCTCATGCCCTTCAAAGCGGCTGCTCACAGCCAGATGGAAGCTGACCTGATAATTCTGTTTCAAAAGATCATACAGGTGCTTGGCAACCAGCTGATAATCACAGTAAACATCTGAGAAAAACAGTACAGACTGCCTTGTATTTAAATTAAGATAAAAGAAATTCCGATGTAATCCCTGCATCAGATCTTCATCAATATGATCTGAAACATTATCAAAAAACGCCTTATCCGCTTCGATAAGAATTGCACAGTGCCACTGCTCCCAGCTTGATTCCTCCAAAATCTCCCCGGCCTTTTTCAGCACCTCTTCATTGCCGGAATACAGATATGACTGGAGAAAATACTGCAGAAGAAAATTCTTCTCCTTCTCAGCCTTCTGCTTCTGAGACTTAACACTTATAATTTCCGCTTTCACTTTTTCTATCGTCTGGTGAAAAACATCCAGATCCACCGGCTTCAGCACATAATCCTTCACTCCGTAGTGCATAGCCTCCTGTGCAAAAGAGAAATCACTGTAACCGCTGAAAATCACAATTGGAAGCTCGGGGTACTCTTCCCTTGCTTTTTTCGCCAGCTCCAGACCATCCATATGGGGCATTTTTATATCTGTTAAAAGGAAATCAATTTTCTCGCTTCGCAGCACATTCAATGCCTGCTTTCCATTGGAAGCCTCATAAATATCATATTCCCCTTCCTCCTGTGATAAAAGGAACATGATTCCTTCCCTCTCAATTTTCTCATCGTCTGTAATCAAAACTTTATACATATGACTGGCACTCCGATCTACATTTATTTTATAACCAAAAATCCCATACCGCCTATTTTTTGTCCGAATTTTATGCCCCGGCGTATCTGGAATACTATATAAAGATAAAGATAGCCCCTCGCATTTCTGCAAAGAACTATCTTTATTTTAACATTCTGGTATCATATTGAAAAGGGAATAATTTCCAAATTTCTCAGGTAAAAACCGTTCTTTTACCCAATTGAATCAACCCTTAACTGCACCTGCAACAACTCCCTCGATAATATACTTCTGGCAAACCAGATATACAACAATGATTGGGATAATGTCGATCATAATACTTGCCATCATCGGTCCCATCTGCACATGACCGTAGCTTCCACGGAAGTACTGGATTGCCATTGGGATTGTTTTATACTTCTTAATATCCAGAACCAGTGTTGGAAGAAGGTAATCGTTCCATACCCACATCAGCTCCAGGATTGCAGTAGAGATGATGGTTGGTTTCAGGATTGGCATCAGGATTTTAAAGTAAACCTGCAGAGGGCTGCATCCGTCGATCATGGCAGCTTCCTCGATTTCCAGAGGGCTTCCCTTTACAAAACCGGTGAACATGAATACTGCAAGTCCTGCACCAAATCCAAGGTATACAATGCAGATGGTATATGGATTATTCAGCTTCAAAGTATCCGCTGTCTTTGCCAGGGTAAACATAACCATCTGGAAAGGAACAACCATACTGAATACACAAAGGTAATACAGAACCTTGGAAAGCAAACCGTTTACACGCACAATGTACCATGCGCACATAGAACAGCAAAGCAGGATCAGGGCAACGGACATTACAGAGATCACAAGGCTGTACCAGAAAGATTTCAGGAAATCCATCTGTGTAACGCTTGCTATAAAGTTCTGGATTCCGTTCCAGGTCTCAGATGTAGGAAGCTGGAAAACTCCAGAAGTAGTAATTGCAGACTCCACTTTTAAGGAGTTAAACAGGATCATAACAATCGGGTAGATCCAGATAATTGAAATTATGGAAAGAATTATAGTTGGGATAATACTTTTTTTCTTATCTGCCATTATGCCTGCACCTCCTTAGATGATGTTGCACGAAGCTGGATCAATGCGATCACAACAACCAGTACAAAGAATACAACAGCTTTTGCCTGGCCGATACCCTTCCATGCAGGGCCGCTTCGTCCGTAGAATGTATCGTAAATGTTCAGTGCCAGTAACTGTGACTGTTTTCCAGGATCTCCGCCTGTAAGGGAAAGGTTCTGGTCGAACATCTTGAATCCGTTTGTAAGAGTAAGGAATGTACAAATTGTAACAGATGGCATGATCATCGGAATCTTGATTTTAAACAGGATCTGTGATGCGGTTGCGCCATCAATCTGTGCGGCCTCAATCAGATCCGGAGATACGTTATTAAGACCAGCTACATAAATGATCATCATATATCCAATCTGCTGCCATAACAACAGGATGATCATTCCAATAAAACCATTTGTTGCTGACAACTTCAGAAGAGGCTGTCCCCACATGGAAAGCAGACCGTTTAACAGTGTCTGCCAGATATAACCAAGTACAATACCACCGATCAGGTTCGGCATGAAAAATACAGTACGGAACACGTTTGTTCCTTTGAATCCTTTTGTCAAAGCCAGTGCAATGGAAAATGCCAGCACATTGATCAGAATACTGGAAACAAATGCGAATACAACGGTCAGCCAGAATGCATGACTGAAGTCACCGCCGATAAAAATTTTCTGATAGTTGGAAAGTCCAACCCAGACTACATCTTTTACAGTTGAAAATTTACAAAATGAAAGATAAATACCCCAGATAAACGGCCATAAGAAACCGATAATAAATGCAGCCAATGTTGGCAAAACAAATACCGGCCACCATTTTTTCAGAGATTTTCCTACCATTTTTCACTCCTCCTTTTCCTGTTATGACACCTTTGCGGAAGGTTATCCGCCACCCCAAAAACATTACATCATTTTCCCATTAAAACGGGGAGGCTGTAGTTCGCCTCCCCACCCTGTTCACCATTCTATATTATGTCCTGAATTTCTCCTGGACATATTATATGCTGTTGGAAAGAAATTTATTACCTGTTACGATTATTCGGAAAGAGCTTTCTCAGTTGCCCAATTGTCAACGAATGCGGAAACTACATCATCCCAGGAACCGCTTCCTGCTGCATATAATGTAAGTGCTGTACCAAGACCGTTCTTCCACTCTTCAGATGGCATTGTTGTGAAGTTCCATGATACAGGTGTAAGACCAGCTGCTGTATACTCTGCATCCTGTTTTACAAATACGTTTGTGGACTCCTGTGCTGTTTTGAAAGGAATTGTGAAGCCCATGTCTTCTGACATAGCCTTTGTTCCATCCTCAGAAGTTACACACCAGTTCATGAAATCAAGTGTTGCCTGGATATCTTCCTCGGAAGCTTCTTTGTTTACACACCAGAAGTTCTCTGTACCAGTTGCAAGGCCTTCGTTCTCATCATCAACACCGAAGTAAATCGGGATCATAGCCAGCTCGTCATCGCCGTATGTCTTGGACAGTTCGCCATATTCCCAGGAACCATTCTGATAGAATACTGCATCTCCATTGATGAACTCGTTACGGGAGTCATCTGCTGTCTTAGCGGAAAGCTCTGCTCCATCGCAGGTAGAATCTGTGATGTAAAGATCAAATACGTTCTTATAGTTATCAAGGTATGTTCCCTTGATTGCATCTGTATCATCGATGCCATCTGCCTGATACTCATAGTAGATTGGAAGGTTTGCAAGGTGTGTTTTGAATCTCCAGTCAGAGGATCCGTCCATACCAGCACTTGTGAAAGCACCCTTTACTCCAAGCTCATCTTTTCTTGCCTGGATGTCATCAGCAACCTTTTTCAGATCATCAAAGCTCTTGATATCGTCTACTGTGTAACCAGCTTTTTCCAGTAAGGTTTTGTTTACGATCAGTCCATAAGACTCGATTACATATGCAATACCATCAACTGCATCACCGTCTTTTACAGTGTAAGCATCAGATGTAAGCTGTGAGTAGATATCAGATCCGGACAGATCATAGCAGTAATCCTTCCAGTTCTTAAGTCCTACAGGTCCGTTTACCTGGAAAAGTGTAGGAGCATCGCTCTTAGCCATCTCAGACTGAAGTGTGGTCTCATACTGTCCGGAAGCTGCTGTAACAACTGTTACCGGAACGCCTGTTTCTTCTGTATATTTTGCTGCCAGGTTCTGCCATGCTTCATCCTGCTCTGGTTTGAAGTTTAAGTAGTAAACCTTTCCAGCTGCATCATCAGCCATAACCGGTAATGCCGGTACCATAGAAGCTGCCATAACTGCGCTAAGTCCCATTGCTGCGATTTTTCTCATCTTCATAATTTTACTCTCCTTTTCTTTGAGAACCGTTTCTTAAGATGTTTATATAATACTGATTTTTCTGTTAAAAAACCATGATAAAAAATCAAGAAACATGTTCATTTTTTTAGAGAGTAAAATTTGAATATGGATATATTGTCACAATTTGTATAAAAAAAGGAACACATATAAGTGATCCTTTTCCAACTTATAAAGAGGGGACTGCAAATCGCAGTCCCCTCTTAGTCCGCATATACGGAGAAAAATTATATTCAGGCTTTTCCAACGGATCCGAAGATTTCCATTTTCTCTTTAACAGTAGCCTTGATTGCATCGAAGCCAGGTGCAAGAAGCTTACGTGGGTCATATCCTTTACCCTGCTCATCTTTACCTTCCTCAATGTATTTACGTGTAGCTGCTGCAAAAGAAAGCTGGCACTCTGTATTTACGTTAATCTTAGAAACTCCAAGATCAATAGCTTTCTTGATCATGTCTGTAGGAATACCTGTACCACCATGAAGTACTAACGGCATATCGCCTGTAAGCTGCTGGATTGCATCCAGAGTCTCAAAGCTTAAGCCCTTCCAGTTAGCCGGATATTTACCATGAATGTTACCGATACCTGCTGCAAGGAAATCGATACCAAGATCAGCAATCATCTTGCATTCCTTAGGATCTGCACACTCACCCATACCAACAACGCCGTCTTCCTCACCACCGATGGAGCCAACCTCTGCCTCTAAGGACATTCCGTGCTCTCTTGTGATCTTAACCAGTTCTTCAGTCTTAGCAACGTTCTCTTCGATCGGGTAATGGGAACCATCGAACATAATGGAGGAGAATCCAGCCTCAACACACTTCAGGCATCCTTCATAGGAACCGTGATCCAGATGAAGAGCTACCGGAACAGTAATATTCAGTTCTTCCAGCATTCCGTTAACCATACCAACAACAGTCTTATAACCTGCCATATACTTACCTGCACCCTCAGAAACACCCAGGATAACCGGGGAGTTCAGTTCCTGT
This sequence comes from uncultured Blautia sp., assembly GCF_934371575.1. GTDB lineage: Bacteria > Bacillota > Clostridia > Lachnospirales > Lachnospiraceae > Blautia_A. The sequence continues at coordinate 50,759 of NZ_CAKRNY010000008.1, forward strand.
GCTGTAAGCAGGATAGCCTTAGTCCACTCAAGGTTGTTGATATTGAACTGTCCGACTGCATAATGTCCAGCTTTTGCTTTTTTAAGCATCTCTGTTGCATTCACTAACTTACTCATGATAAAATTCCTCCTATCTTTTGGAAACACCTTAACTATTTCCATCGTTTGTAGTTTAGCAGATTTTCCCCAATTCGTCTACCTCTTTGAAAAAAATTTCAAAATCATTTCCACATAAGACCATTTTTTCCTATCATTCTTATTCTTCTACGAAAATAGTCGGATTCTCGCACTTGTGATACAGTACCATAGCACCAAATGCCGGCATCGGTACGTTGATCACTCCTGCCTTAGCCGTATATTCATATTCTTCTGTAGTATATCCATCGCGATATGACAGCATGATTCTTTTTAATACAGAATCCTTCAGCCTGCTGATTCCCGTCTTCCAAACCTCAATCTCAACCTCACGATCCTCATTTCGGTTGTTCAGGATCACGATCATTCTCTCATCATAAGAGAATCTTCCGAAGCAAAGCCCCTGATAGTCATTCCAGAGGAATACTAAAGAACCATTGTTAAGGAACTTATACTGTTTATGAAGTCGGATCATATCCCTGTGAAACGCAATCATCATCTGATCCTCATTTCCCCAAGGATATGTTCTCCTGTTATCCGGATCTGTAAAACCACAGACACCTGCCTCATCTCCATAATAGACAGTAGGTGCACCTGGCCAGGTCATCTGTACCACAACACCCTCACGCATAACTGCCGGATTAATATTCTGGGATGCCGCCTCTGCACCTGCATAGGAAATTCGTCCAACACGGCGATTGGTTCTTGTCAGGAATCTGGAATGGTCATGGTTTGACAGCTCATTCATGGATGTATACAGAGCAGACATATGAAGCGCTCTCATATGCGTCTTCATGGCTCCGATAAAGGCGTCACTGTTTCCATAAAGATCATCCCGGCACTCATCACTGTGCTTCTCCATTCCTGTAAGGAACCAGGTCAGCGGCTCCATAAAGGCATCGTAGTTCATAACAGTATCCCATTCATCTCCCTGCAGCCAGCTCTCAGGATTACCGTAATGCTCTGCAAGAATGATGGCATTTGGATTTGCTTCTTTCACTGCTTTTCTGAAATCTTTCCAGAACTGATGGTTAAAGCTGTTACTGTGACCAAGATCTGCTGCCACATCCAGTCTCCAGCCATCCACATTATATGGCGGGGATACCCACTTTTTACCAATCGCAAGAATCTTGTCATAAAGATCCCTGGAAGCCTCATAATTCAACTTCGGCAGGGTGTCATGGGTCCACCATCCATCATAAGTAGGATTATATGGCCAACGGTTTTCATCATAAAAATTAAAGTAATATCTGTACGGACTGTCTGCTGAAATATAAGCTCCCTTTGGATATCCCTCCTGATTCTCATAAATCCGCTCTCTATCCATCCATTTGTTAAAGGAACCACAATGGTTGAATACACCATCCAGGATCACCTTCATGCCTCTCTTATGAATTTCCTCCACAAGCTTTGCAAACAGCTCATTACTTGCCTCCAGATTACGCTTATCCGTCACGCGCTTAATAAATTTCTGTGCATGGGCATTCTCCCTGTCACCCTCATTCAGAAGACCGCCCTCCATGTCTTCCACAATCTTTCCATAGTGAGGATCCACATATTCATAATCCTGAATATCATACTTATGGTTGCTGGGAGAAACGAAAATAGGATTCAGATAAAGTACCTCTACTCCAAGATCCTGCAGATAATCCAGCTTATCCATAATCCCCTGAAGGTCGCCGCCATAAAACTCACGAACTCCCATAACTGCCGGAATCTTTCCCCAGTCTCTGACTCTTGAAGTCATATCACCAATATAAAAATACTCTCTGTCTTCCACATCATTAGTGGGATCCCCATTGCAGAAACGATCCACAAAAATCTGATACATAACTGCACCTTTTGCCCACTCCGGTGTATCATACCCCGGATAGATTTCAAATTCAAGGCGCTCCTCATGATTCATGGAAACACCCTGGTAATTATAATAACAGGTTACCCAGCCATAAACTATCTCAAAATGATACCGGATAATTTCCTCTCCCATAATAATGGAAGTTTCGTAATAATCGAATCCGTTTGATTTTGCGCAGCGCTCCATCTGCTGGCGCTTACCGTCATAAACCAGATAAACCATATCGACATTATTACGCTTGGTACGGAAGCGAATACGGACTTTGTCTCCTGTTTTGGGATTTGACGGACAGCGATAATAATCAGAACCATCGCTGAACAATGCCTCTGTATTCAAAACCGGCCTCATATTTAATATATATTGCATTTTCTTCATTATATCTGCATTATTACAATCCATAACATCCCTCTTTCATATAATTAACGCTTTATAATTTATTGTAACTGAAATCCAGCGTTTCCACAACAGCTAAAATTCGGTTTATTCTCCAAACTTCCGCCCATCTTACCGACGATTTCACCAAATGTCATTCACCATGACACAGAACTGTAACCGCCAGAGTTTTTTCGCCCCTTAACGTAAAAAAGACAGCCGGTAAAAGCTGTCTTTTTTGGAGAAGGTATTTCTTCTTATGGGGTGTAGCAAAAACTATATAATGTATTGGGGGGTTTTTACGATGTATATAATACCATGTGTCTATCAAAAAGTGTGCACAAACTTCACAAAAATCGCCATTACTTTTTGTGCATGTTATATACTCTCGTTTGTTTTTCCCTCTTTTTCCATTGTAAAAAGTGCTTCAAACTCTTCCCGATGCACCTTTTCCTTCTCGAGAAGCAACTTCGCACAACCATGAAGAACCTCCATATGCTCAGAAATAATTTTCTTCGCATTATCATGGCACTCCTCTATTATACTATGCATTTCACTGTCAATTGCCTTTGCAACATCCTCACTGTAGCCACGGGTATGTGCCAGATCCCTGCCGATAAATACCTCATCTTCATCATCCCCATAGGAAATAAGACCAATCTTATCAGACATACCATACTTTGTCACCATGGCACGCGCCTCGCTGGTAGCACGCTTGATATCATTTGAAGCGCCGGTTGTAATGTCTCCAAAGATCAGCTCCTCAGCCACACGGCCGCCAAGAAGTGTGGTAATATCCTGAAGCATCTTGCCTCTTGTGTTAAACATTTCATCATTTTCAGGAAGAGGCATGGTATATCCGGCAGCTCCCATTCCTGTAGGAATAATAGAAATGGTATAAACAGGTTCCATATCCGGCAGTACATGGAATAAAATAGCATGACCTGCCTCATGGTAAGCTGTGATTCTCTTCTCCTTCTCGGAGATCACCTTACTCTTCTTCTCTGCACCGATACCCACCTTAATAAATGCATTTTTAATATCCTTCTGACGAATAAATGCATGCCCTCTTCTTGCTGCTGCAATAGCAGCCTCATTCATCAGGTTCTCAAGATCAGCGCCTGTAAATCCAGCTGTAGTCTGGGCAATCTGCTTCAGATTCACATCCTCACCAAGCGGTTTATCCTTGGCATGAACATGGAGGATTTCCTCTCTTCCCTTAATATCAGGACGCCCAACACCGACCTTACGGTCAAAACGTCCCGGACGAAGGATTGCCGGATCCAGAATATCCACACGGTTTGTAGCTGCCATCACAATGATTCCTTCATTTACTCCGAAACCATCCATTTCCACAAGGAGCTGATTCAGAGTCTGCTCTCTCTCATCATGACCACCGCCCATACCAGTTCCACGCTGTCTTGCAACTGCATCAATCTCATCAATAAAAATAATACATGGTGCGTGACGCTTACCCTCTTCAAAAAGATCCCTTACACGGGAAGCACCTACACCAACAAACATCTCCACAAAATCAGAACCGGAAATAGAGAAAAACGGAACTCCCGCTTCCCCTGCAACAGCCTTGGCAAGAAGGGTTTTACCTGTTCCAGGAGGGCCTACGAGAATCACACCTTTCGGAATTCTGGCTCCTACCTTTGTATATTTCTGAGGATCCTTCAGGAAATCTACAACCTCCTTCAGTTCCTCCTTTTCTTCCTCCAGACCGGCTACATTCTGGAAGGTTACTTTCTTATCATCCGGCATAGACATTCTTGCCCTGCTTTTACCGAAATTCATCATCTTGGCATTGGTACCGCCACCTCCGCCTGACATCTGACGAGTCATCATCAGCATAAGAAAGATGAGCAGACCACAGGAAAGAAGCACTGGAAATACAGAGTTCAAAAAAACACTCTGCTTCGGTACATCCTCCACGGCAGGATCTAGCCCGTTCTCACGAAGAAGCTGCTCTGCCTCATTTACATCTGCCACATAAATACGCTTCTGTCCCTCGTCTTTCACATTCACGACCACAGAACCGGTTGGAACCTCACTGTTCTGATGAATCGAGGCACTGGTCACTCTACCATCCGTCACCGCCTGCTCCAGCTGTCCATAGGTATAATCACTCTGGACAGTAACCTGATTGTTCAAATACAGGTAGCCTGCGATCAACGCTACGACCAATACAAGATACAAGCCAATTCTGCCTGACTGCTTATTCACTTGTATAATTCTCCTTTCATTCGAACTCTACCACTCCGATATATGGCAGATTTCTGTATTTCTGGGCATAATCAAGACCATAACCCACAACAAATTCATCCGGAATATTGAAACAGCAGTAATCCACATCAACACCTTCTACCACTCTGCGATCCGGTTTATCCAGTAAAGTACAGAGTTTAACGCTGTTAGGATTACGTCTTTTCAGAACATCCAGCAGATAGCTTAATGTTCTTCCGGAATCAATAATATCCTCTACAACAAGAACTTCTTTATCCTCAAGCGGCTGATCCAGATCTTTGACAATCTTTACAACTCCGCTTGATTTTGTGTCATCTCCGTAACTGGAAACAGACATGAAATCAAGAGTTACAGGTATTGTAATCCTTTTAGCCAGCTCACACATAAAGAACACTCCGCCCTTAAGGACACAGATCATGTGGATCTCTTTCCCCTTGTATTCTTCACTGATCTGGGCTGCCACTTCACAGATTCTCTTTTCCACAGTTTCCTCATCCAGTAAAACTCTGATTTTTTCACTCATGATTATCATTTCCTCCTTGGTATTGTATTTCTAATATTCTCCTTGTTCTGGGAGTAATTTTATAATTCTCGTTTATTCTGCCTCCCACCACCCACAAGACCTCAGAACCGGCGCACAGAAGCAAGATACTGTCTCTTTCTTCTGATGGAATCTTCTCATCTATGAAATAACGGTTCAGCTTTTTACGGCCTCCTCTGTTATCTACAACGAGAAAATCTCCCGACTGTCTGGTGCGAATGGACAATTCCTGTTTTATTTTATCATAATCCAGCCATTTCGTATACTTTTTTTCTTCAATCTTCTGCCCTTCATAGAAAAATATTTTCAGGATCCATCTGTCTGCAGGCAAAAATCCCTGCTCTCCCGCATTTTCCATATCCTCACGCCGCAGTGGGATTCCCTCTTGCAAAGGTAACTGTTTCGCTTCTGTTTTTCTCAGCAAAATTCCACCATATGTTCTGACAGCTTCCAGATCATATGGTAAAATTATCTTTCGTCCTACCTGAAGCTTTAAAAGCTTCTCCACATTTTTTACGTGAATACGGGTAAAATCCTTACGTTTTCCTGCCAGTTTCTCAAAAACCTGAAGCACACCGTAAGATGCCACAACAGGCTCTTCCTTCCAGAATTCCTCAAAAAGAAAGATTCCCTGTTTTCGCTTTTCTCCATACTTTTTCACAAGAGCCTCACCCTGACATGAAAGATATTGCTCCACTTCACTAACCATTTCTGCTGTCTCTGCCATATGATGGACAGACGCCGGATTGATCTGATTCTCCAAAACAGGCAATACCTGATGTCTCAGCCGGTTTCTCGTATAATCGTCTGTAAGATTGGTACTGTCTGTCACATAAGGAATCTGTTCTTCCATTAAATACTTAACAATTTCCTGTTTATTTAAACACAAAATCGGACGAATGATCTGGTCCCGCACTGGCTGGATAGCTGCCAGTCCTTTCACACCTGTTCCCCGGCATAGATTATGGAGCAGTGTCTCCGCCACATCATTTTCATTGTGGGCAAGAGCAATACGAACTCTTGCTTTTTCTGCCAAATTCACGGAAAAATCCTCAGCTGCTCTGGAAAAAGCATCCTGTCTTACCCTTCTTCCAGCTTCCTCATGCCCAATTTTCCACTTTTTTGCAAGCTCTGGCACAAAATAGTGATAACACAAAAACGGAATTCCCCATTTCCTGCAGGACTCTTTCACAAATTGTTCATCCCTGTCAGCTTCCTCGCCGCGGATACCATGATGCACATGTACCGCACACAATGAAAAAGGCACTTCATTCTGATATCTTTTTAACAATGCCAGCAATGCCATGGAATCCCCACCGCCGGAAACACCTGCAAGAACCATATCTCCGTTCTCTATCATTCCATGCTCTTTAATATATGCTTTTATCTTCTGATACATACTATCTCAGCCTCTAATATTACATTTTCTTCCAAACACATTTTATTTCTTCCACATCCCGGCTACAAGCACCGTCATGTCGTCTCTGGCACAGTAATCGCTGTATCCCAGCACCCTCTCCAGAATTCCCCGACTCATCTCCTTTGGAGTCTCCTCATGAATATCCATGATGATCTCCTTCATGGTCTCCTCTTCACGCATAGCGGGCAATGCATCCAGAACACCGTCCGTCATCATGATCAGATAATCGCCGTGATACAGTTTTCTGGAAGAAGTCTCAAAATCAACCTGCTGCATCAGTCCTGCAGCCAGACTCTCCGAAGAAATTGCTTCCACCCAGTGATCACGCTTAATAAAGGTAGCTGATGCTCCTGCTTTCAGGAAATTACAGATCCCTGTATATAAATCTACGGCACAGATATCAACTGTAGAAAACTTTCCATCCTGCCCTTTCATTACAAGGGCTGAATTTACCATTTTTGCCGCTGTCTCCTGGGAAAAACCGGATTCCAGGAACTGTTCCAGAAGTTCTACCACTTCCTCGCTCTCCCTGCAGGCTTCCACTCCGGATCCCATTCCGTCTGAAAGACACATCACAAAGCGCCCGGCATCCTCCTGGCGGCAGATATAATTATCCCCTGAAACCTTTTCCTGCTCTTTTGTCAGCTTGGCAACTCCATAAAGGATCTGATAGCTTACATCCTCAACAAAGTGAACAGTGTGATATTCTCCGTTTACAATTCTTCTCCCTCCTCCGGCAGCTGCCATAGGAGTCCCAAATTCCTGCGAAAGAAGCTGGGCTACTTCATTTACCGAAATACACTGTCCGCTTCTTGCACGCATGGTAAGAAAAATCTGACGTCGGCCTTCAACCTTGTCCATCACCCATATCTGCTTCACAATTATATGACGCTTTCCCAGAAGCTTCTGCAATTCATTCACAAGCGGCTGGTCTGCAGGCGAAATATCATACAGATCTTCCGCAACCATATCTATGATTTTTGACATTTCCTGAAGCTGCTGAGCCACAGCAAGGCGGCTCTCAATCATACGGTTATCAAAAAGAAGCTGCTGGCGTTCCCGCATATATGCGTTTCCAAGAGCTTCATAATACTGAGAAAAACGACTGCATATACTCATCCAGCCGCTTTTTGTCTCCTGTATTTTTTCCGGATTTCCTTCTTCCATGGAACGAATCATTTCCTCGCTTCCCCTGTACGTATCCCGTGACTGGGCTCCCCAGCATATTTCCCGCTGATAACAGCGGCTGCAGATCTCATCGCTGGTTTCCCGTATAATGCTTTCCACCTGACCGCTGCTCAGATAATCCTTCCTGTAAGGCAATCCGTAAAAACTGTCTGCTAATTTTCGAAAAGACGCCGCATATCGTTCAACCTTCTCCTTCTGGGGATTTTTTTCTTCGGTCAGCTGTTCTGCCTTAAGGAAGCTTCTTCCCCTGAAAAAAGTTTTTGCCATGTCCCGCACCACCAGCAGTACACTGATCACGAGCATGGCAATTATCCATTCCTGCATATTCTCCCCTCCCCTGTACAGCCTTATGGAGCTGCTGTTCCTAACCTGCTGCAGCACCTTATGCCTATTATAGGGGACAGATATCAAAATATATGTCAAACGACGGCGAATACTAAAAAAAATATATCGTCAGAAACTTCCAATCTTCGTTACTTCTCTTCCTGGAAAATAATCTCATTCTCCTTCACAAGCCCCAGCTTCTCCCTGGCAGCTTCCTCTGCATACTCATCCGTAAGCATATATTCCTTCAGGTCCTCAATCTCCTGGGTACGAGCCTGCTCATCCTCAATCTGCTGACTTAATGCCTCCGCCCTGGTCTCATAACCGGCGAGAACTTCCTTAAGATCCCGGCTCTGTACCATAAGGAACAGCATAAGCACTAAAACGATCAGAGAAATGCCGAACATTCCCAGATGGTTATACCCTATTGTCTTTTTTCTTCGCTTTTTCCCTGATTTTCCCAAATTTCCAGCCTCTTCTCATCTGCAAATAATTTCTGGTACTATTTTTGTACTGATTTGCAGATTGTCTAACCAAAATTCTACAACGTTTACCACAAAATAGCAACCGATTTATATATTTTTTTGAAATTTTTTTTATAAATCTGACAGGACTTTCCAGAATTATGTAACAAATCTTTTCCAATATCGGTTTTATTGTCAGATATGTAAGAAATGCCCCTGTTCCAATTCCCCAAAACAGATAATTCCGCAAAATCCCCTGATTTATCTGATAGACTCTGGCAAAAAACAGCATGCCTGCTGCAATCCAGAAAAAAATGTCAAATACTCCACCCTTCGCCGGATCAGCAAAAAGCATCCGTCTTATTACACAAATCAGAGTATAACCAATCACCAGTCCCGCGCCGCTTAACATGAACTGGGCAAAAAGCCGGATTTCATTCTGAATACAGGTACTCATGGCTTAGCGAAACAGTCTTGCCAGTAATGGTTCTTCTTTTTTTGGGGAATCTTTCGACAAATAGACAAGAGAATCCACATGTCCGGCAAGAGCAGCTTCTCCTTTTTCCAGATTCAGTCCTTTTACATGAAGCTGACTGCCTCTGATCTGCAGTCTTCCCTCAGAGGTCTGAAGAAGAACCTCCTTTTCATCAAAGGAAATCACATCCTTCACCCCTGTAAGAAACGCTTCCTTCCTGTTATCCAAGGTCAGCTTATGGGAAATGTTTATCGCTTTTTCTTCCAAATCCCTCTCTCCCGAATATGTGGGTTCACAAATAATCTATGAAATTTATCGTCTTTTTAGAACTTACAGAAGTATCCGAGAACCAGCTTAAATATACCTGTAAAGATTCTCCACTTCCTCTTTCTTCACAGTTTCCTTCACATCCAGAACTTCTACCTTCACATTGCGGCTTCCAAACTGGATTTCAATGGTATCACCCATCTTCACCTGTACAGATGCCTTGGCCGGCTTGTCATTTACCAGCACTCTTCCTGCATCGCAAGCTTCGTTGGCTACGGTTCTTCTTTTGATCAGACGGGATACCTTCAAAAATTTATCTAATCTCATAATTATCTCCTGAAAAATACTGCCTGTGTATAATAAAAGGAGGAACCCAAAAAAGTTCCTCCTGGCAAAAGCCTCACTATTATGCGTTTACCATATCTTTTAAAGCTTTACCAGCTTTAAATTTCGGAGCCTTGGAAGCTTCGATCTTCATAGTCTCACCAGTCTGAGGATTTCTTCCTTCTCTGGCAGCTCTCTCGCTGACTTCAAATGTACCAAAGCCAACTAACTGAACTTTCTCGCCTTTTTTTAATTCTTCTGATACAACGTCGATGAATGATTTTAAAACAGCTTCAACGTCCTTTTTGGACAGATTGGTTTCTTTCGCCATAGCTGCTACTAATTCAGTCTTATTCATGGTGTTTCCTCCTCTAAAGATTCTTCTATCTATATATATACCTTTTGCCCTGTATTGTCAAGGTTTTTGCGTCAGAAAGGGTATTTTCCAAAGCATTTTTCCGGGAAATTCCCCCATATTTCCATCTGTCTGATCACTTTCTCCAGCTTTTCCGTATTCTTCCCGGAAATCCATGTTTTTCTGTGAGAAAAGTAATAATTTGCCAGTTTCCAGTACTTTTCCGGATAGGTAAAACGGATCTTCAGGTTTTCCCATTCTTCCGGAGAAATTGGATGTATTTTGTGGTACTGTTCCAGCATCTTTAAAGCAAGTGAAACATCCCAGTTATATTTTTCCAGTATTTTTCTCATAAAGCAATACAGATCACTGATCTGGATATCAAACACAAAGTGGTTGAAATTTGTCACTGCCGCCTGATTTCTGCCCAGAAGAACATTGTGCTGATTATATTCCCCATGACATATTGCCCCTTCTTTTTTTGCCTTATCACGCAGCTTTTCATAATCAGACTGCAGCAGCATTTCCACAGCTTTTTCCCCTTTTTCCAGAAACCATTGCACACTTCCAAGAAATTCCTTTTCGAATTTTGCATCAGTTCCTTTTCCACGGATGAATTTTCTGATTTTCCTAAGTTCCCTGTTATGTCTTTCATATTCCTCTGTAAGCGGGCGTACCATATAAGCAACCTCCACAGGCATTTTCATAGACTTATGTATCTTCGCCAGAAGCTGCACACTTTTAAAAATATCTTCCCTGGATTTGGTATCACATTCATGCCCTTCGTACCAGGCTTGAAGAGTATATGGAATACCATCCTTATCCCTGGCGATCAGAGAACCTGCCTGATTTTCCAGAAATTCATCCACCAGACAGCCTTCCTCAGATAACTTTTTCAATAATTCCTGCTGAAAAAGAAGTTTTTTCTCTGAGCCGTGAAATTCTCTGAGAATAAGAATTTTCTGCTCTGTATGGCATACCAGTGCCCCTCGCGTTCTGAATGAAGCTGTCGATTCCAATCCATACTGCGGCAGGATGCTAAGACCATAATCATACAATAAAAATCCCCCCGTTACTCATAAAACAAAGGACTTCAGATACCTTCTATCTTATGAACAGGGGGGATATGTTATTCTAATCTTCCGTAAATGCCATTGAAAGAAGCTTTTCTTTCTCATTTAATTCCGGATTTTCCAAAACCGCATCAAGTAACCTGTGGAGAACATTTCCCATCTCTTTTCCAGGCTTCATTCCAGCTGCGATCAGATCACTTCCTGTGACCGCAAGCCCCTTCATGGAAACGCACTCTCCTTTTTTCACAATTTCTTCCCAGGTTTTCCTTACACCTGTCTGACGGGCAATTTTTTCTTCCCCGCGATAATCGCTTTTCGCCATGTTATCCGCCCACTGAACCTCCATCCACATAGGAAAAAGATCTTCTCCGATCACATTTACGGCTTTGCGTACATCAGCAGGTGCCGGAGTGGGGCGCAGATCATGCCAGCGGACCAGCCGGGTTACCTTTGCGATTGTATCATTATCAAATTTCAGACGGCGTAAAATTGTTTTCGCCATTTTTTCGCCTTCAAGAGCATGTGTCTTAAAATGGTCTCTTCCATTTTCGTCTGTTTTTCGCACAACAGGCTTGGCAATGTCATGAAGAAGCATGGTAAGGCGCAGCACTTTATCCTCTCTCACACATAAGAGGCTGTGAAGAATGTGTTCACCCACAGTATAACAATGATGGGGCGTATTCTGAGGAGTCTCCATACAGCGGTCAAATTCCGGCAAAAACTCCTTTGTTACCCCCGCCTCATAAGCAATCCGAAGATAATCCGGATGAGGTGATACCAGAAGTTTCACAAGCTCCACCTGGATTCGTTCCGCACTCACATGCTTTAAATTAGGTGCCAACACCAAAAGAGCTTTTCTGGTTTCTTTTTCCAGAGAAAAACCAAGCTGGGCGGAAAAACGGACAGCGCGCATGATCCTAAGAGCATCCTCTGTAAAACGCTCCAGTGGATCACCTACACAACGGATTACTTTGTTTTCCAGATCTTTTTGTCCCTCAAAAAGATCCACAAGACCTTTTCTGGAATTATAGGCCATGGCATTGATGGTAAAATCGCGACGCTTCAGATCTTCCTCAAGACTTGCTGTAAAGCTTACCTCTTTTGGATGACGGCCATCTTCATACTCACCATCCACCCGATAAGTCGTAACCTCGAAGCCATCCTTATCCAGCAGTACCGTTACCGTTCCATGAGCAATTCCCGTATCTACAGTCCGTCGAAACAGAGCTTTCACCTGCTCCGGTTTTGCAGAGGTGGTGATATCCCAGTCATTTGGCTTTCTCCCAAGAAGCGCGTCCCGGACACAGCCGCCTACTGCGTAGGCCTCAAAGCCTGCGTCTTCCAGAGTATTTATAATTATTTCAACTTTTTGGGGAATTTCAAATATCATGACTATCACCTGCCCCTCTTCTGCCCAAAGCTGTAATCTTTAATAAGCTCGTCCCCAATATACCATCTTCTTCGCCGGTTTACCGCAGCATACACATACATCACTTAAATGTTCCTGCTCAAATGGCATACATCTTGAGGTTGCCTGAACATCTTCCTTGATTTTATCTTCGCACTCACGATTACCACACCACATAGCCTTTACAAAACCAGGTTTTGTATTGATGGTTTCCTTGAATTCATCGTAATTTGTTGCCACATAAGTGTGCGCTTCTCTGTGAGCTCTTGCGCGCTCCAGCATTTCCTTCTGCATGGTGTCCAGAATTTCCTGAACTTTAACTGCAAGCTCTTCAAACTTCACAATATATTTCTCTCTGGTATCTCTTCTGCAGATAACAGCCTGTCCGTTTTCGATATCCTTCGGACCACACTCAATTCTTACAGGAATACCGCGCATTTCCTGCTCAGCAAATTTGAATCCCGGACTCTTGTCTGTAACATCAGCTTTCACGCGGATGCCAGCTGCCTTCAAAATCTGTGTAAGCTCATCAGCTTTCTCCAGAACACCTTCTTTTCTCTGCTGGATCGGGATCACAACTGCCTGAACCGGAGCAATTCTTGGAGGAAGAACAAGTCCGCTGTTATCTCCATGTACCATGATCAGAGCTCCGATCATACGGGTGGTCATTCCCCATGATGTCTGATGTACGTACTGAAGCTGATTATTCTTATCAGTATACTGGATGCCAAATGCTCTTGCAAATCCGTCTCCAAAGTTATGGCTGGTTCCGGACTGAAGTGCCTTTCCATCATGCATCAGTGATTCAATTGTATAGGTAGCCTCTGCACCTGCAAATTTCTCTTTTTCTGTCTTCTGGCCTTTAACAACCGGAATTGCAAGTACTTCCTCACAGAAATCTGCATACAGGTTCAGCATCTGGATTGTACGCTCTTTTGCTTCCTCTGCTGTAGCATGTGCAGTATGGCCTTCCTGCCATAAAAACTCACGGGAACGCAGGAACGGACGGGTTGTTTTCTCCCAACGCACTACAGAACACCACTGGTTGTAAACCTTCGGCAGATCTCTGTGTGACTGAATCTCTTTCTGATAAAAATCGCAGAACAGAGTTTCGGAAGTAGGGCGCACACAGAGACGCTCCTGAAGCTGATCAAGTCCACCGTGTGTTACCCATGCAACCTCCGGTGCGAATCCCTCTACATGATCTTTTTCCTTATCCAGAAGAGATTCCGGAATAAACATTGGCATGTATACGTTCTCTACGCCTGTCTCTTTGAATCTGCGGTCAAGCTCTTTCTGGATATTCTCCCAGATTGCATATCCTGCTGGTTTAATCGCCATACATCCTTTTACACTTGTATAGCCGCACAGCTCTGCTTTTTTTACAACGTCAGTATACCACTGTGCAAAATCCACATCCATGGAAGTGATGGCTTCTACCATTTTCTTTTCTTTTGCCATGATTTTTCTCCTTTTCCAATTTTCATAATTCAGTTTAAAGCACAGGGAAATTTGGGAATTATATATTTATGATACTAGTGTCAAAAGGTCAAAAAGCTGTTCGTGCTTGCACGATAAGGCTTTTGAACTTGGGACACGCCAAATATGAGAAAGTAGCTATTTACGCAGTAAATCAGCGGATTTCGAATATTTGGAGGATTGCAGGAGCAGCGTAGCTGCGTAGCAATCCGGGTATGAAAGGAGTGTCAAAAGACCTTTTGACACTCCTTTCATATTACATAAAAAAAGACCTTCCATCCCTGTCAAAAGGGACCGAAAGGTTTCGGCGGTACCACCCTGATTAGCACCGGATCAACGGAAATTCATTTTCCAAAGGTATCTTCCACTGCTCACTCAAATTATCCCTATAACGTAGGACATACGCCGTACTTCAATCATACGGAGCTCCGAGGCCGGTTCCATGACTTGCGCACAAAATCCTCACACCACTGCCTGTCGGCCGGATTTCTCTCTGAGATTGCTCCTCATGTACTATTCTCTTCATTGCCTTTTCATTATAATTAAATATCTATATGACTCATTTATTTTATGCGAAATTTTTTCTTATGTCAAGTGCAGAAATAGAAAAAGCTGTATCCTGTCCCGTAACAAAACAAAACGCCAGAAGAAATCTCCTTAAACGGAAATCTCTTCTGGCATTCTCAATTCATTCAGTGCAATGTAAACAAGCTTTCCAGCACATTTTTCTTCTCAAACTGATTATTATATTCCAGAATGTTGTAGTCTTTCATCAACTCACTGTAATCTTCCGGAAGTTCATCTGTTGCATACCAGTTTCCATCTTTATCACAAACAGCTCCAATTCCGATAATCGGAAGCTGTTCCTTCATATCTACAAGGAACTGATTATATGCCGGCATCTCAAGTCCTGCCAGTTGAAGCATATAACTGCCAAGATAATTTGAACTAAAATCCTCTTCTACTGTCTCAGATGGATAATTGGTCCAGATTACATACGGTGTAGTATAAGACTGCTGACCTGCAACAAGTTCAAGTCCCTGTCTGTCACCGCCCAACAATTCTGCCATAAACTCTTCTTCAATTTTAGGCCAATGATCACCGAACATAACGATCATAGTAGGCTCATCAACCTTTTCGAAATACTCTAAAAGTTCCTTAAAAGCAGAATCAGATTCTCTTGCCAGAGATAAATAAGTTTCAGCCAGCGGATATTCTTCATCATAATTAAGCTTTACAGTTGGCTCCATTCCAGCTCTGTCACTTACTGTATATCCACCATGGTTCTGCATTGTCACACAGAAAGTGAACAACTTTTCATCTTTATCCTTATCTTCATAAAGACTGATAATCTTCTCAAAAGTTGCCTTATCACTAACATAATTGCGGAGCAATTCCCTGTGTTCATCGCCCCAGTTTTCAAGACTGATAAACTCATCAAATCCCATTTCCGGATAAACGGCAGCACGATTCCAATTGTGTGCTTTATTCGGATGCATGGCAATTGTGTAGTATCCCTGATCTTTCAGAATGTCTGCCATACCATATTCAGGATCACGTACATATAACTGATACGGTACACTTCCTGACGGTAAAAAGCTCATGCTGTTTCCGGTAAGGGCCTCATATTCTGATCTTGCGGTACCTGCTCCAAATGTAGGAACATGCATCTGTCCATGCTTCACATTCTTATTAAGACTTCTTATGTAAGGAAGAATTTCCACATCTGTCTTTATTTTTCCTACACTTTCAAAATCAGTAAGACTTTCATTCATGATCATAATGATATTGGTAGGTGTTACTGTTTCGGAAGTATTTGCTGATGCACTTGTTTCCTGACTGTTTTCTTCAGAATCTTTTCCCATTACTTCCTCTACTATGTTTTCCCCGTTTTTCAGTTTTTGAGCTAATTCTTCGACTTTTTCACTCGAATATCCCTCTGGCTGATCAATATAGAAATACTGAATTTCCTTAAACAGAGATAAGGTATAACCCTGCAGTTTATAAATACGGTTAATTCTCCATAATGGTACCGGTCCAAGTACCTGCATCAGCGGCTTCATGGAAATACACAATGTTATAATAAGTGCTGCAAGTACGCCCAAACGGATACCTGTATTTTTTTTACTTTTCTTTCCCAGCTCCAGTTTCTGAAATTTCATTACAAACTGACCGAACATAAGTGAACCGATCAGTGGAATTCCAAGCAAGAGCCTGATTTTAAAGCTGTATTCTCCAACTACTTCTGCCGCAGTTCCCATACCAGCAGCATCCAGGAGTAAAAATGGTTCCCCTCTGAACTCCATAACATAATAATTCACCATTGCCGCAATTACCAACAGGTAACACAATGCAGCTGACGCAATATTAACTTTACGGAAAATTAGAATTAATAATATAAAAAATGCAGCATAAACTGTCAGATTCAAAATCAGATATGGATGCTTCATCTTCAGGGACATTCTAAAAAGTCCATGTATACTTCCAACAGCCTTATTTTTATAGCCGGACAACCAGGTGACCATCTGTACAAACATACATACAAGTACAGGTGTTAAAAATAAAAGTATGATATTTCCTACTTTTTCAAAAGTGGTATCTTTAACTCTATTGCTTATTTTTTCGCCACGGAACAAAAGCACAATAAATACAATATTTCCGGCAAGAAGCAGTGCTATTTTAAATAATGTTTTTCTTGAAAGTGTATTCCCATCAGCGATGAACGTATAGATCATCAAACCATCAATAAGCATTAACAGTGCAATATTAAAAACCAGTTCCAGTACCTTCTTCCAGTTACCGTTCTGATTAACAGCTATCTCTTTATTTTCATTTGTATCTTTCACAACTAACCTCTTCTTACAATGTCAGCGAAATTTCGCGTCCCGTTCTTTTATATTGATAGTAACGTACTCCTGCAGAATCCAGCATTCTTTTTGATGCCAGAACAGAGGGTGTACTTGCATATTTGTCGGAATCATAAACCAGCGTCTTGATTCCAGCCTGAATAATAGCCTTGGCGCATTCATTACATGGAAAAAGAGTCACGTACATCTTCGCGCCTTCAAGACTTCCTCCGCGATAATTCAGAATAGCATTCAATTCACTATGGGTTACATACAGATACTTGGTTTCCAGAGGTTTCCCCTCTCTGGCCCATGGAAATTCATCATCGGAACAGCCCTTTGGAAATCCATTATATCCCATGGAAAGAATCTTATTGTCATCACTGACAATACACGCTCCCACCTGAGAATTCGGATCCTTGGAACGCATGCCGGAAAGCATGGCAACTCCCATAAAATACTCATCCCAGGTCAGATACTCTTCCCTTTTATGAGTCATTTTTACCGCTTCACTTACAGGCGCCATCTGTATATTTTTTTCCATAGAAAAGTACTCCTTTCTACTCTGTCTCAATCTGAGCGATTCTGCGTATATGTCTTTCATCTCCTGAAAACGGAGTATCCAGGAAAGTATCCACTATCTTAAGCGCAAGTCCTGGACCTACCACACGACCGCCAAGAGCCAGAATATTGGCATCATTATGAAGTCTTGTCGCCTCAGCAGTGAAACAGTCTGTACATACAGCCGCACGAATGCCTTTTATCTTATTTGCTGTAATAGAAATACCGATACCGGTTCCACATACAAGAATACCAAGATCACATTCTCCATCCAGAATTCCGTGCGCCACTTTCTTTGCATAAATAGGATAATCCGTCGACTGAGTGCTGTGACAGCCATAATCCTTATATTCAATATTTCTCTCTTCCAGATGTTTGATAATCTCCTGTTTCAGTTCAAATCCACCATGATCACAACCTAAAGCAATTCTCATTTTTCTTCTCTCCCTACATTAATGATTTTGTGCCCTGCTGCCTTTAACAGTCGGTTCATAATAGCCTGTCCCATCTTAGGTGTATAAAAAGCTTCAGAATATATCTTACTCACCTGACACTGGTCAAATTCACGCAGAACTTCATAAAGATTATGTGCTATCGTTTCTTCTGCTTCCCTGCTTCCAATACATTTCACAGTTCCAACAGGATATTTTCCAAATGTTTCCTCTGTAGCAATGATCCCAGCCTGAAGACCACTTTCCTGATCTTCCTTTACAAACTGATTGATTGCATTTATGACCTCATCCGCAGATCCCTCCACAATCATAAGATCCGCCTTTGGTGCATAATGCCGGTATTTCATTCCCGGTGCCTTCGGATGTACTTTACTGTCAGGCTTTATCAGTCCTTTATCCATACGCACATCTCCAAGAACCTCCTGCAGCATTTCAAGAGAAATAAATCCAGGTCTCAAAACAATGGGAATATCTTCCGTAAAATCCACAATTGTTGATTCCAGCCCAATTCCAACCGGACCACCATCAATGATCATATCAATAGCATCTCCCAGATCTTCCTCTACATGCTGTGCTGTCGTCGGACTTGGTCTGCCGGAAGTATTTGCACTCGGTGCTGCCACATAGCCTCCCGCTTCCAGAATCAGCTCTGCTGCAATTGGATCACTGGGAAAACGCACAGCTACACTGTTAAGACCTCCAGTAGTTTCTAAAGGAACCAGATCTGATTTTTCAAAAATCATGGTAAGAGGCCCTGGCCAGAATTTATCAGCCAGAAGTTTCGCTTTCTCCGGCACATTTTTTACGATCGGTGCAAGCGCCTTAATATCTGCAATATGTACGATCAGCGGATTATCGGAGGGACGCCCTTTGGCTGCATAAATCTTTTTGGAAGCCATAGGATCTAAAGCATTTCCTCCAAGACCGTAAACGGTTTCCGTTGGAAACGCTACCAGACCACCTTTTTTTAATATTTCTCCACCTCTGGCAAGAGCATCATGATCAATTGCCTCAGCCGTCATAGCTACAATTTCTGCTTTCATTCTTAATCCAGCTTTCTTTTCATTTTTCAGCATTTCTTACTATAACACCAGTTCTGAATTAATGTCAATCCACTTTTACAATATACGTACCGGAGCTTTCATCTGTGAATACGATTTCCCCAAGGCTCTGAAGCAATGCATCATTTAAAGAATCTTCGTACTTTTCAATCTCTTTGGAGCCAACAAATATATAGGAAACATCATATTCCTTCAAAAGCGCTCTTACCTGTTCCTCATCCTTTGAGGTATAGATTGTCGTAACATCTCCGCTCTTCTGGTTCAGATCGTCTGTGTTGCTTCTCCACAGCCACTCGTGAACATACCATCCAAGAATAGTCGGCAGACCGGTTGATGCCGATACACGTTCAAATCCGGTGTAGCTGTCACCATTTGCTTCAAGCACAACCGGTGAACCTTTTATATTGTCCTTCAGCCACATGATTGCCTTCGCATCCTCTGGAAAATCAGTATCCAGATATCCCAGGGCATATAATCCCTGATATCCGGACGGATCTTGCACACGTCCAAACCAGGAGGTAACACTTTTTCCAAAATATCCCACTGTCCAGATCAGGAAAAAAAGGCAGATCCCGGAAATAACCTTAAACAGCTTCTGTCTGGATACGGAAAGAAGTCTGTAAATCCCATATCCCATAGTCAATGCAAACAGAATATACGCCTGATATGTAAGCTTAAACATGGTATTTGCTCTGGCATTTCCGTTTTCATAAATATCACGCACGTATACCAGCTCCGGAATTGCTACAAGTCCTATTGCACAAAGTCCTGTAAGAATAGCAAAAAGATCTGCCGTACGGATTGCCTTCATAAGCCGGTACAGGCTCTTGTGCTCCATTCCTCTTAGTTTTTCCCAGAGAATGGCAATTATGAAAGTGATTGTCAGAACAGCCGGAAGTCCCCATAATACCATCAGCTGATAAAAATAAGAATGATATTTGGCAATTCCGATTCCATCCACCATAGTATCAAACTGCAGGGTAAAAGGAAGGATCACAAGATATGCCACCAGATAAATCTCTGCCATCTGCGCAAAGGTTACAGCAATAATCTTCTTAATTTTTCCCTGGAATCTGAGAATATTTGCAAAAAGCACTGTTCCCAAAGTTACCACATAATAAATTACAAAATCCCAGAAGTTTGTCCACTGAAACATTCCAAGAAGCACACTTACGATCAGAAGGTGAGGCATAAGCAGCTGCTCTCTCCAGAATTTTCCCTCTTTCATGGACGCATCCATTTCCACTGTCTTCTTGCGGATCCCTCTTAACCATACATAAAGAAGCCCTGTCACAAGGAGCACAAACATAATGTTTACTACGTGAGCATGAAGATCTCCCAGAACAAAAGAATAGCAGGGAAACTCATGGATTGTCCGGTCTTCTTCACGATATGGATTATATCCGATATAACGTGTTGCATCCGGGAACCAGTAACTGCTGACCTCCTTGCCTGTCATTTTCTCAATCCACGGAATGATCTGCGCATAAATTACATAATGCATGTTTCCTGCAATGGAAACTGCTGTTCCTGCAGTAAAACCGGCAGCAAAAGGAAGACCTTTTAATATTTTTTCATTTTTTTCCTGCCCCTTCATCCGATCTGCCATCATCTGGTAAACCAGCGAAAATGGCATGGCAAAAGCCAGCCCTGCAACGAAGGTCCGCATAAGATTATAAGTCAGCTCTACCTTTGTATGTGAAAGCTTGGTAAGAAAAACAGCAAAATACTGTCCTCCATAATAATAATTGATATGCCCTTGCGAGTACCACAAATCCCGCGCCGGAAGTGTGGTGCTCCTCATCATAGCTTCCATAAAGCCATAATCCATAAATTTCTCAGTACCATATGCCGCCGGATGAAAACCTGCCAGATACGTCCACATAAGAAATGCCGCAAAAAACAGTAATTCTTCCCAGTAAATCAGGGAAATATGATCTACAGGGAAACTCTCTGTCTTTTCCTGCGCCTGCTTCTTCAGTAATAAAAAACAGAAGACTGCACCAATCACAGCCACTGCCATACATGTAATCCCGGTAAATGGAAGCAGCTTAACAGAAACCAGAAACCAGGTAATAAATCCGGTGGCTGCTATGGCCAGAACCTTTGAAAAAATCCATCCTTTATCGTCAAATCGCCAGAACAGCCTGCCTGTAACCGGCATTGCAGCAAATCCAAGCACTCCGGCCAGAAGCCACCAGGTCCAGAATGTCCACACATCTCCACGCAGCAAATATGCAGATATTCCGATCATAACTGCTGCCAGCAGGATTTTAAGAGACCTTTGTATATTTATTTTCTTCTTATTGATCTGTTCCATAAATTCTGATTCTCCCATCATCTGATTGGTAAGCCAGAGAATAAGTTTTCGCGATCACATCCTCGCGGCATTCTTTTTCCTCAAACTTCATCCCATCCTCATAAAGGATGTAAGTAATATGCTCTTTCTCAACAGTTTCCTTCAGCACCTGCTGACTTTCTGTAGTATACATCAGCACGGCCTGCTCAGCCCGGTAATACGTATCATATCCAGCTGACCATGCATAATAAGGCCAGCCCATATACATCATCACCCCTGACATGGTAACTTCATTCATACTGTATTCCGGTGTAAGGATAAGATCATTTTTCCCCAGATTTTCTGACAGCCAGGCCGTAAGACTGCTTTTTAGATTTACTGTCACTCTGTGTCCGGAATCATTATCCTTCAGTACTACAACAAAATCGTAGATTCCTGTAATGGTAAGGCTCATTGCAAGAAAAACTCCCAATATTTTTCCTGCCGGATATCTGTTCCAAAGCAATCTGTATACTGCACCAGCCCAGAAAACTGTAAGAAATGCGTAAGAAATCATGATATATTTGTGATTTACATTCACATCCGGTGTAAGAGAAACAATAAATGCAAATATTGCAGGAAAAAGCATACTCACAGCAGCTGCTCTTTCTGTTCGTTTCATAAAAAATACAAGCAGAAGGATTCCCAGAAAAACAACTCCACTGATCTCAAACAGATACGCTGCCACTCCCAAAAATGTTTTATTTTCTGCCAGAAAGCCAAGATATATGGACGGCGAAACAACACTGCCATTTACAAATATCTTCGACTGGATTTCGGAAAACAGAACTGTTACCACTGCAACAATAAGATAATCCAGCTTCCCATCTGAGAAAACTGCAAAACCAGCAAGAATCAGAAGGCCGGCAATTACCGCAGCTCCATTCCAGAAAGAACCAAGTCCCAGAAGCATTCCCACCATAAGTGCCGTTTCCGGTCTTTTGCACATCCATGCTTTCTTTGTAAAAAAACGGTCTTTCAACCAGAAAAATCCTGTTTCTTTATGTGCACAGCCTGCTTCCAGCCACTCCAGAAAAATCCATAGAGAAAGGGCTACCAGAAGAAGTCCAAAGCCCAGATGTCTCTGATTCAGATAAACATTAAAATTCCAAAGCCCCCAGTTCTCATTGGTCGTATAGCCAATAAAGGTTGTATTTTGGGAAATTGTCTCCCACAGATCACCGGCCAGAATATGTTCATAGGCAAACCGGAAAAATGCCGTTCCGCTTCGAAATACAAAAAAGATTACTGACAGCACACCAGCAGCCATACTTTTGCTAAACCTTTTTGCCAGTGTATACAGCATCATCAAAAAACACCAAAGTGATAAGCTGCTCACAAGATTATACGCAATATCCAAAGGCATCCCAAGGTATTCCAGATTTCCGGTAAGAAACTGAAACATAAAATGATATTTCACATCTTCGCCGCCAAAATGAGGGTATTGCGTAGGAAAATTATTTCCCAGAGAAAAAGATCTTATCATAGCTGTATGAGGCGCATAATCTCCAAACACAGAAAATCCGGAATACAGATAGTCCCCGCTTATATGAAACACGTAAAACATGATCCACATAATACAGGCAAAAAGAAACATAAAAAAAACAAGTTCCTTTCCAGGAGGAATCTCCCCACAGACTTTCTCTTTGATTTTCTTAAAAGAACATTTTCTTCTATAATAAATCACGGTCAGTAAAAGCCCCACTGCCGCCATTATTAAAAGATCCGCCCCGAAAAGCGGTGTCTGCATACCGCCGCACACACTAAACAGCCATGCCGCTATATACACCATCCAGGTAAGAAGCAGCACACCACATCCAAAGGCTGCTGAAAAAATTATCCAAAACGGAGTAATTCCTTTTTCTTTCATTTTTTTTTCTGAAAAAAGCGGTCTGGTAATCTCTCTTCCCAGAAGCGCTGCCAGAATCAGATAAATATATCCCAACATGGTATTTCCTCACTTATTTTTTCCTGTTCAGTATAGCAGAATCTATTCCTTCTGAAAAGTACATCCTTCCGGCGAAATGAGAGGTTTTCTCATTATTTCATGCTATTTATGTATTGATCTACGCCATCTGCTACAGCTTCCGCCACTTTCCACTGGTATTCTTCCTGTAAAAGCTTGGCAGCCTCTTCCGGATTGGTGAGAAAACCACACTCCACAATATTCAAAACCCCAGGACTTCTTCGCAGCAAATAATATGTAGTATTCCCCTTCGCCACCCTTGGCCTTTCAACCTGAAGATACTCATTCAGCTTCTCCTGCAAAATTGTGGCCAGTTCTTCTCCCTGCTGTGAATCCCGGTAAAAAAACACCTGCGGTCCTTTTACCCTGGAATCATTATAGCTGTTCTGATGAATACTTACTGTAAGAACCGGCTTCACTTCCTGTATCATAAGAATTCTTTTCTGCATATCCTGCACTTTCTTATTATTTGAATTCTCATCATACAAACCATTATCTGAATCCCTGGTCATTACAACCTGAAAATTCTTTTTTTCAAGAGCAGCTTTTACCTTCAGACCTATGGCAAGATTAAAATCCTTCTCTTTCAGATTATCTATACCAATCATTCCCGGATCAATTCCTCCATGGCCACAATCCACCACGATCACGTTCTTCTGATTAAGTTCCACTGAAACTGTGGCAGCTTCTCTGGAGAGATAATAAAAACACACCAGCAAAAGGCACCCCATCAATAACTCTATTATATGCTTCTTCAATCAAAAAACACTCCCTGTCATATATAAGTTTTAAAGACCATTTGCCCTTCACACCATATATATGTCTCAGAGAGTGTTTTTATCATTCGCAATTTACTTGGCAGTACCGCCAGACAGATTATCCGTAATTACCTGCCAGATACCACTGTTCTCAAATCCCAGCTTCCACGCAGCAATTCCCGCCAGATTATACTTCTGAACCAGCTGAACCTTGGCAGCAATAGACTGAGAATCCTCAAGCCAGATCTGGTAGGTACAGCCTTCTTTTTCAAAGCTTCCGTAATTCTGACTTACATCACTGTCCCAATACACCTGCGCATTATTTGTATTCACAACCTCCTGGGCAGTATCCATTCCAATTGCTTCGCTGGACAGACTGCCAGCCTCTGTTTTCCAGAGTCTTGTATAAAAAGGAACTGCATTGATCACACGTTCAGCAGGAACTTCTGCAATAGTGTCCTGTATTCCTTTCTCTACCCATGGGAGAGAAGCTACGGAGCCAGCTTCTTCAGAACCCACATAATGCTCATCATATCCCATAATGATTACATAATCCACTACTTTCCCCTGCTCTGCCCTGTCATAATGACTGGTAAAATCTTCGGGAACCGGATTGTCTACAGACAGAACCAGATTATTCTTATGGCATTCTATAGAAAGCTCTCGAAGAAATTCCAGGAAATGTACTCCTACATCTTCACTAAGCTGCTCAAAATCCACATTGATTCCATCGATTCCTGCTCCCAGCGCAGCATTGATCAGCTGCGTGATCAGATTCTGTCTGGAACTTGTCCTTGATAATACTTCAAAGGTACTGATATCCTGAGTAAAGTTATCCACAAGTCCCCAGACTTTCAACCCTCTTTCATGTGCAATTGATACATAATCAGCAGTAGCATTATTGATAATATTTCCATTATTATCAGTCACATAAAACCAGGTAGGAGAAATAACATTTACCCCGGTCATATTCTGAATCGAATCAGAAAGCCCTGCATTGGCATCTGTGGACATTACCTGATGCCATACCAGGTTCACCGGCTGATCCATAGTGAGATAAGTATAAGCTTCTCCCACAGCTTCCCGATCCATATTTAATGTCTGGACTTCACTTACAGACTTCTTCTCCACATAGCCAATATAACCGTCCCAGGTTGCTACCTGATCCCAGTTTTCAAGTTCTTCCATGAGGATCAGGTTATCCCCCTTATTTACCTTGCTCAGAACCTCTGACTTGATTCCACCGCGGTAACGCACATACGTATCCTTATTCGCTGTAACAACAGATAAACCGGAAAACTCCTTCTGGATCGCCACGCGGTTAGGCTGCTGATATACATAAGTATCCATATCTGTATATCTCTTTATAAAATCAAGGCTCAGATATGCAGTTCCATCCTTCAGCCACACATCACCTCCTGCTTCTGATAAAGCCGGTGTATATACCAGTTCAGAAGGAGTTGCATAAAGAATCTGCTGGCCTTCCTCATCCCAGTAAAATCTCTGGTTGAGATAGCTGTCCACCACATCTACAGGAAGATACGGCTGTTCTCCGGCCATTACTGCCCTCTGCTCCAGAATCTGAGCTCCAACTATGAGCACAGCTTCTGAGTCATCTGTCTGTCCATAATATTCTGTTAAATTCATCTGCTTCCGCGTAGGGATGCGACGCATGATCAGGGTTGTAATAATACCTATAATTGCAACCAACGCGATCAGTATTCCCACCACCACTACCGGATTAATTCTTTTCTTCATAAAATAATTTATCCTCTCGGTACAAGTTTCTTTGTTACTGTTCACTGTCGGCATTTCACCGCAGTTGCAGTTTATTATAACACACTTTATTGGGATTGTATTACATAATTCGACTTTTTACAAATTGTTTACATTCTCGTTTACATTCTTCTTTACTATTTGGAAAATACCGGAAATCCCTTCTTTCATAAAGCATGAGTAGGGGGAAACTGCTGTTACAGAGGAATTCCCGGTACTTTCAGGGTAATGGCTTACACTTTACTGCTCATCGAGCACGAAATCGAAATCCACACGGGCAATGCGCCCATGTCCATCTTCTGTATAATCCCGCATATATCCTCCGCCATCGGCAATCTGACAGGCTTTCGCAATGGCTCTGGCATCACTTGGTTCTCCCTCCAGATAAAGAGCGATTCCAAGCTCTTCGTATCTGGTCAGCTCACCTTCCAGTGATCTGCAGGATTCTTCCTTTCCTGATCGTGATATACGCTTCGTGTCCTGACCTCCTTTCCCTTTTTATGGATTCAGAAAGCACCTGAATCATTTTTCGAAAAAAGAGACGGCGCTTAGATTCATTTCATCTTCAGGGATTGTAAACAACGCCACAGCTGACACGCTGTATGATAGATAAGCGATGTTTTTAGAAAAAACAGATGTTAATGTTAATACTTAATACGAACTTGTGATCAGTTCCGCTCTTAATCTTGTGAGTCACCGAACCGTTTCCTTTTTCTTGTCCCTCATTATACGGATTCTTTTTCCATTATGCAAGTGCTTTCATCCAGTTTATTCTTTTTTCCCGATCTGTTTCTAAAAATTTAATAATTCAGGCTGGATTTACCTGTTTTTTTCCTATTGCACTTTTGAAACATATATTATACAATGAGAAATCAAGATAATAAATACTATGATTCCATAAAGAACAGGATGTGATTATATGAAAATAGAAAAAATCAGCGATAACCAGATCCGCTGTACCCTTACAAAAGAAGATCTTGACAGCCACCAGATCCGCATTAGTGAACTTGCCTATGGCACAGATAAAGCCAAGAAGCTTTTCCGGGAAATGATGCAGCAGGCTCAGATTGAATTTGGATTTGAAGCTGATAACATCCCGCTGATGATTGAAGCCATTCCAGTAAATGGCGAAGGTGTGATCCTGATCGTCACGAAAGTAGAAGATCCTGAGGAGCTTGACACCCGTTTTTCCAAATTTTCACCATATAAAAAATCCAAACCCGATACGCTTCACTTTGATGGCGCAGATAATATCATTGATATTTTTCAAAAGCTTTACGAAGAGGCTGTAAAGTCTTCTGACAGCAAGAAACCTCTGAAAAAGAAGAATTCTGACGAAAATTCCCATACTTCTTCCTCAGATTCAGAAGAGGCTGTTTCTGAAAACACTTCCACTGAGACAGAAAAAGTTTCTGTAAATCTGGTACGTCTTTATACCTTCCAGACTCTGGATGATGTGATTGCAGCAGCTCACGGACTCAATGGCTTCTACAAAGGTATGAATACCCTTTACAAGGACGAAAATGCGCTTTATCAGCTGATCGTACACCAGTCTTCCTGCACAGCAGAGGATTTCAATAAGATCTGCAATATTCTCTCAGAATATGGAAATGGCCGTACTTTCACCAAGTCCGGAGAGGCACATTTAAAAGAACATGGAGAACTGATCTCACGAAGGGCTCTGCAGCAGCTTGCAGCGCTCTGACCTTAACACAGGCCCCTTTAACGTGCATCTTACGGTGGCAAGTGTAGTCCAGCTTTGCTAAATACCCCATAAATAAAAAGGACTGGCACAAAATCGCCAGTCCTTTTTATTTATCGTTATTTCGTATATACCCCTAAGCGGGTATTCCCATACTAACGGCCTGCAAGAAAATCATTCAGCTGCTGAATTAAAACTTCAACATCCATTCCGTGTACCATAGCAGCCTCTTCCAGAGATTCCATCTGTGCAGACGGACATCCTACACATCCCATACCGGATGCCATAAGAATTCCAGCCATATTAGGATCTAACTGAAGAATCTGACCGATCAGCATATCTTTTGTCACCTGTGCCATGATCTGTTTCCTCCTTTTTGAATTAAAACATCCATGGAAAATATTACTGTTTTCTCCAAACACCAACAATTCTCCACGTTTCACCATTATAATACCAAATGCACATTTTCGCAACCACCACAATTCTAAAATTTTGTTTATAATTTTGTACTTGATATCCAATGCCATATATATTAGAATAGAGTCATATCCCGTAAGGGAATTAAAGAGATTAAAGGAGGATATAACGATGGCATATGTAATTTCTGACGAGTGCGTAAGCTGTGGAACATGCGAGAGCGAGTGCCCAGCAGGTGCTATTTCTCAGGGAGATGATCATTATGTAATCGATGCTGATGCTTGCATGGATTGCGGTACTTGTGCTGATGCCTGTCCTACAGGCGCTATCAGTGAGGGTTGATTTTCTCGTATAAGTATTGATAGCATGAGGGGAGCTTCCATACGAAGCTCCCTTTTTTTATCTCTGTATCCTGTTCTTCTTTTTGTTTTTCTTTTCGGAAGCTGCTGCAGCCTCCCTTCTTGCCATTTGCTGTTTTCGAATTGCCTCATCAAGAGTGCGCCATCTCTCTTCTCCCTCTTTTTTCGCGTGAAGCTCCTGTGTGATCAACCGTTCCATAATCTCCTGGAACTCCAGAATTTTATCCTCGCATTTCTCTTCACATTTTTCTTCTTTTTCAATAATCTCAGTCTCCAGCAATGCTATTTTATCTGATTCCCGGGGCATAACAGCCTCCTGTTCTCCCTTTTTTACAAGCTTTGGAAGAAGATCATGTATTGCCCGAAGCTGTAATCCTCGATTCTTCAGTTCCTTAATATTCAGAATCAGCTGAATATCATTCTGAGTGTAGCAGCGGTGCCCCAGCTCATTTCTGCGTATGGGAAGTGAAAGTTCTTCTTCCCAGTAACGAAGAACATAAGATTTCACTCCTGTCATTTTCACAGTTTCAGCCACGGTATAGCATTTCTCCATACCACCCCTCCTCATGAAATTCACTGTTTTTATTATAGCAAAGGGACGTTTAAATGCAAGAAAAAAAGGTCGACATAACATGCCAGCCTTTTTTATAAAACATCTGATTTTCTCAGCATTTTCTTATTTTTTCATATTTACAAACTGTGTATACTGAGGCAGCCATACCAATTCAACAGTACCAATGGGACCGTTTCTCTGCTTGGCAATAATAATCTCTGCGATTCCCTTTTTCTCAGTATCCTTATGGTAATAATCATCACGGTAAATAAACATTACCATATCTGCATCCTGCTCGATAGCTCCTGACTCACGAAGGTCAGAAAGCATCGGTCTGTGATCAGGCCTCTGCTCAACAGCTCGGCTGAGCTGGGAAAGTGCAATTACCGGAACACTGATCTCACGGGCAAGAGCCTTCAGTGATCGGGAAATATCTGAAATCTCCTGCTGTCTGGAATCGGAATGTCCGCTTCCACTCATCAGCTGAAGATAGTCGATCATAATAATTCCAAGATTATGTTCCAGCTTGTATTTCCTGCATTTGGAACGAAGCTCGGAAATGGAAATTCCCGGTGTATCGTCAATGATCAGATTTGATCGACCGATGATATCAGCTCCTTCAACCAGCTTTGTCCAGTCCTCATCCTTCAGATTACCGGTTCGCATGTTCTGTGAATCTACATGGGATTCCATTGCAAGGAGACGGTTTACAAGCTGCTCCTTTGACATCTCAAGACTGAATATTGCCACAGTCACATCCTTGCGAAATGCCATATACTGAGCAATGTTCAGAACAAACGCAGTTTTTCCCATGGACGGACGCGCTGCGATCAGCACAAGATCTGACGCATGCATTCCGGAAGTTTTGTAATCAAGATCCACAAAGCCAGTGGGAATACCAGTTACAGTGCCTTTCATCTTGGAGGCTTTTTCAATATTATTAACTGCATTTAAAACAACCTGCTGAATGGGAACGAATTCATCGCTGGAACGCCGCTGAAGAACATTAAAAAGCTTCTTCTCCGCTTCCTCCAGTATCATCTGAGTTCCCTCTTTCTCCAGATAACAGGCATTTTCCACTTCCTCGTTAACTTTGATCAAGCGCCTTAAAACAGCCTTCTCACTGACAATATTGGCATAATATTTTACATTTGCAGATGTAGGAACAGCTGAGATCAGATCTCTTACATATTCCATGCTGCTGATATCCGGTGGAAGCTCTTTCTCCTTCAGGCGGTTCTGAAGAGTGATCAGATCCACAGGCTTACCTTCATTGCACAGTTCTACCATGGCGTCAAAAATAATGCCGTACTGGCTCTGATAAAAATCATCACTTGTAAGAATCTCTGACGCTACCAGAATGGCATCACGGTCCAGAATCATGGAACCGATCACAGACTGCTCCGCTTCAATGCTGTGAGGAAGTATCCTCTTGATCAACGCTTCTTCCATTTAGTGACAAACATCCTCTCTATGCATTTTACAGAACTTATGCTTCTTCCTTTACCCATACCTTAAGGCTTCCGGTTACCTTGGGATGAAGCTTAACAGGTACATTTGTCACACCAAGATTACGGATCGGGTTCGGAAGAACCAGTTTCTTTTTCTCAATATCCAGATTCAGCTGTTTCTTAGCAGCTTCTGAAATTTCCTTTGTGGAAACAGAACCAAATGTTCTTCCGCCCTCCCCTACTTTAAGGGTAAGGATCACTTCTTTATCCTCAAGATCTTTTGCAAAGGCCCTTGCAGCTTCTAAATTCTCCTGGGCAACCTTTTCTTCATTTGCTTTCTGAAGCTTCAGATCATTTAAATTCTTTGGAGTTGCCTCCAGTCCCAGCTTCTTCGGCAGAATCATGTTTCTTGCATATCCATCGCTTACATTTACAATCTCACCTTTTTTTCCAAGGGATTTTACATCTTCCAACAAAATTACTTTCATTCTTTAAATTCTCCTTCCTGGTATAACTGATCTATGATTTCTTTGATCATTTGTTCTGTCTCATCTTCTGTAGCCTTCACCTGGGCTCCGGCAATATTCAAATGACCGCCGCCGCCCATTCTCTCCATCATAACCTGCACATTGACTTCATCAATGGCTCTGGCACTTACATATACCTCATTATTATATGGAGTGAGAACAAAAGAAGCCTTCACGCCTGCAATATTCAAAAGCTCGTTTGCAGCCTGTGCACCTACTACAGTAGGACTCTCAAGCCCTTCACTTGGACATCTTCCTATTGCAAAACAGTTTCTGTAAATCTGGGCGGTACGAACAACCTCCGCCCTGGCCTTATATGCATCAATGTTATCCCGAAGCAATTTGCGGACTCTTGTAATATCCGCACCGTTTCTTCTGAGATAAGCAGCTGCCTCAAAAGTACGTACACCGGAGCGTGTGGTGAAATTATTGGTATCGATTACCATACCAGCATACAGGCAATCCGCCTCCAGACTCCGAAGTCTCAGATCCTCATCAAAATACTGAAGAATCTCTGCCACCATTTCACATGTGGAAGACGCATATGGCTCCACATAGGACAAAACAGCATTCTGAATTACTTCGCTTCCTCTTCTGTGATGATCAAGAACCACAATTGTCCTTGTCAGATACAGAAGATCCTGACACTCTGTATAGCTTGGCTTGTTGGTATCTACCACCACAACAACCGTATTATTATCTACCAGCTCTTTTGCCTGACTGCAGTCCACAAACATAGCCGGTTCATAATCCGGATTGTTAATATATCCGGCCATCAGCGGACGGATAGACGTGGTCGGATCATTGACCACTATGTGTACCGGCTTTCCAAGGGTCTTACCGGCTCTGTAAATACCGATAGCAGCCCCGAGAGCATCCACATCCGTGATCTTATGCCCCATGACAACAACCCGGTCCTTGGTGCTCATAAATTCCTTCAGAGCCTGAGCCTTTACCCTGGCCTTTACCCTTGTATTTTTTTCCATTTGCTGGGATTTGCCGCCAAAATATGTGATGGAATCCCCATTTTTAATCACAACCTGATCGCCGCCGCGTCCTAGTGCCATCTCAATGGCAATACGGCAGTATTCATAATTCTGAAGGTAATTAGCACCGTTCAAACCGACACCAATACTTAAGGTAACCGCCATTTCATTACCAATATTGACCGTTTTCACCTCATCCAGAATATGGAAACGCTGTTCCTTCAGCACTTCCAGAGAGCTCTGACGCATAATGAGAAAATATTTATCCCGTTCCAGTTTACGTACCAGCCCATCAAAATTGGAAAAATATTTTGTGATCTTTCTATCGATCAGTGCCAGCAGAAGGGATCTTCTTACCTCTTCCACACCCTCAAGCGCTTCTTCGTAATTGTCCAGATATGCCAGCGCAACCACCAGCTTATCATCTTCATTCTTCTGAATATATTCCTGCAGCTCTGTTTCATCATAGAAAAACATTGCCACAAGATTAATATCTGTATCTACATTTTCCAGAATGCGGGCCTCATTTACCACATCCTTCATCGTAACCAGCTGCATGGAAACGCGATAGATCCTGTCCCCAAAGCTGGTGCTCATCTCTGCGATCTCCTGCTTCTCCGGTATAGGAAGCCGGTCCGTTGTTATCTCCGGAAAAATAGTGCTGATGTGCTTATTATAAAGCTGCGCTTTCCCGGTAAGCTCCGAAAACACTTTATTTGACCAGATCATTCTTCCACTGGTGTCCATAATGGCATATGGAAGGGCAAGATCATCCAGAAGACGCTTCTCAAGGGCTTCATACTGATTGGCAAATGCGATCAGGTCATTGAGGATCAAAGGCCTGTGAAAGCGCGTGAGCAAAAGAGCTGCCACCACATAAACCACGATTCCAAGTGTGGCCAGAATACCGGCTTTCACACTAATCGTAATAATAAGAACATCCAGCCATACCAGCAATATGGTCAGATACAACGGCCATCTCATAAATTGCTTCATGGAGCCTTTGAATTTCAGTTTTTTATTCATAAGTTTATCCTCACTTAGAAAACCTCAAACAGATTGTCTACATAACAGCTGGCAAAAATACGCCTTTTCCCTATAGTATAACAGATTTCCGGAGATTTTTCCATAGGATTATAGATAGAAAAACCGCCACCCTGATGGATGGCGGTTAGTACGTCCAAATTAGTCCTGGATGTATGGCATCATTGCAAGATGACGTGCTCTCTTAACAGCAGCTGTCAGAGCTCTCTGATGTTTCGCACAGTTTCCTGTGATTCTTCTAGGAAGGATTTTTCCTCTCTCAGAAACATATTTTCTTAATTTTGCTACATCCTTGTAATCGATTTCGTTATTCTCTTTACCACAGAATACGCAAACTTTTTTTCTTCTGCGGCCGCCTCTTCTCTTCATTGGAGAATCTGGTCTTTCGCTTCTATTATTGTAAGCCATGTTGGTTTCCTCCTGTTTTATTCAGTTCTTAGAGTCAAGCTCTAGTTAAATGGCAATTCCTCATCAATGCCATCCGGAATGTTCATAAAGCCCTCTGCAGCGGTTCCCGGATTCGGCATAGATGCCTCCGGAGCACTTGTACGTGGATGGGATGCAGCATAACTGTCGCTGGAAGCCTTGCTCTCAGCAAACTCCTGATCCTCCACAACAACCTCTGTAGTGTAAACTTTCTGTCCATCGCGGTTTGTATAACTTCCGGTCTGAATACGGCCTGTAACAGCAATCTTCAGTCCCTGACGGAAATACTTCTCAGCAAACTCCGCTGTACGTCCGAAAGAAACACACTGAATGAAATCAGCACTTGCCTCTCCGTCACGACGGAATCTTCTGTCTACCGCTAATGTATATCTGGCAATTGCCAGTGCATTCTCACCTGCGGAATATCTCACCTCAGGATCTCTGGTTAAGCGTCCCATTAAAATTACTTTGTTCATTCTTCATACCTCTCTTAACATGCTAAGTGAACGGGCTCTTAATGGTGCTTTCTAAATCCGATTATGCAAAAAGATTATGCGTCTTTTCTGACAACTAAGTATCTTAATACGTTGTCCATGATACGTACATGTCTTTCTACTTCTGCCGGACACTGTGCGTCTGCCTCAAACTGAATAAAGTAGTAGAAGCCTTCATGCATTTTCTGAATCTCGTAAGCTAATTTCTTCTTACCCCATTCTTCAACGTCTGTGATAACGCCGTTGTAACGAGTGATGTATCCTTTAGCTTTCTCAACTACTGCATCACGTACTTCGTCTTCAACTTTTGCGCTAACAACTAATGCTAACTCGTACTTGTTCATGCTTGTCTTACCTCCTTATGGTCTGTTGGCCCTTTGCCTGTCAAAGAGCAAGGATATTCTATATATCACGATTTTTGATTCTAACATATTTTTTTCAGGCTGTAAAGCACTATTTTTCCTTTTTTTGAAGATTTTTTGTATTTTTCTCCACCATCTTCCGCGGCACCATGATCTGATGTCCGCAGCCCATACATTTCAGACGAAAATCTGCACCTACCCTTAAAATTTCCCACTCCTTGCTCCCGCATGGGTGGCCTTTTTTTAATGTAACAATATCTCCAACTTCATAAACAACTGCTACCATATTTTTATAAACTCCTTATTTCTTCTTTGACACGGACAGGTAAGCCATTACAGCTTACCTGCCCGTATACTCTGCCTATTTACCCACTTTTATCTGAGAAAACGTCTGTCCAATAGGTTCCTTGATCAGAAGATCCGCATACCGGTCTCTTGGCGTCGCGGACTTGTTGAGCACTACCAGATGCTCCCCGGAAAAATAGTCGATCAGTCCTGCTGCCGGATAAACTGCCAGAGAAGTTCCTCCTATTATTAAAAGCTGTGCCTGTGAAATAGCTTTTACTGCCTCACTGATGGTATGATTGTCAAGCCCTTCCTCATAAAGAACCACATCCGGCTTAATGATTCCACCACAGGAACATCTGGGAACCCCTTTCGCTTCCTTCATAAATTTAAAATCATAAAATTTACCGCATTTCATACAGTAATTGCGGTATACACTGCCATGAAGCTCCAGAACATTTTTACTTCCCGCCATCTGATGCAGATTGTCAATATTCTGAGTAATAACTGCCCGCAGCTTTCCTGCGCTCTCCAGCTCAGCCAGCTTCAGATGGGCTGCATTGGGCTTTGCAGTATCACACAGCATCTTGTCCTGATAAAAACGGAAAAATTCTTCCGGATGCCGCATAAAAAAAGTATGACTTAAGATTGTTTCCGGAGGATAATCATATTTCTGATTATAAAGTCCGTCCTGACTTCGAAAATCCGGAATTCCACTCTCTGTAGAAACTCCTGCACCTCCGAAAAATACAATATTATCATATCGGTCAATTAATTCCTGAAGCCTTTCAACCTCTCTGCTCATATCTCATTCCTCATTTCTTCACAGCATCAATGGTATCCACTCTTTTTCCCTGAACCACATAACGCGTGGACTCATTTCCCGTACATGTGGAAAGAGTAACAATCTTATCCTCCACTCCCAGTTCTCCCGGAGTAGTTTTCACATCTGAATATGAAATGATTTTTTTCATATAATCTACAAATTCCTGTCCAGGTCCCTTGAACAACGTATACGTATCGCTGTTTACCGCTGTGGTATAGGCTGAAATGATCTCATACCGGTAAGTCTTCTCCGGAGTAAAAATCCAGAAATATTTGCTCTTATTATAAGCGGAATCATCCTTACTGAAGTCCTTAAGCTGACCAAACATAGTGCCATTCTTCATATTATGTCCGTACACCAGTGTGTTGCAATCACTGAAATCCGCCTTATTTTCATAATCAATAAAAATAGTTCCGGCGAAATTGTAGTTCTTCTCATACGTCATATGAAGATACTGCTCATTATCTGTACCCTTCACCACCGGATAGCTTACACCATCAAGGGCCTCCACATAAATCCAGCCTATTACGTCTGTATTGATGCTTCGAAGAGAATCAAAATCAATCTCCAGAGGTGCTTTCAATGAAGGACCGCTTGGACCTGCTTCCTCACCTTTCGATGCTTCCTCCTGATCAGGCTCTCTCTCAGTTACCGCCATCTGTGCAATAGCATTGTACTCATCTGAACCCTTTTTATATTCAGTGTAAATATGATAAAGATTGTATGCTGCGTAGCAGAATACACAGATTGCCACCACCAGCACAACTGTCAGCAGAATATCTCCTGCTTTTTTCTTCTTTTGGGGTTTCTTGTCTTTGCTCATACAGACCTCCTTTATGTAACACACTTACTTCTCAACGATTATCTTTTATTATAACTCCTGATGGCACTCTTACAGTAATTTTCACATTCATGCCAAAGAGCCTTCCGCATTCTGCTCCAAAAGCTTCCTGCATTCTTTTTGCAGCTCTTTCTCCTGTTTCTGATAAAGCAGAAGATCACAATGCCTGAAATAAGAATCACAGCCATGATCAGATATAAATGTACTGGTTTTCTCATCTGCTGTCAACTCGGTCTCAAACAACAGCAGCTCCTGTCCTTTTCCAAAACACTTTTCCATAAAAGCAAATGCATTATTCAGCATTATATCTGTTTTTTTCAACTGTTCCGTTCTCTTTGCACAAAGCTGTGCAAACATCGCGCAAATCCGATTAAAACCATCTTCCGCATCCGTGATATGTTCTTCTTTCAGTGCAAGAAAATATGTTTCCAGAATCCGAATCTGTTCTTCTTCCTCAGCCCCTTCGCTGCCAGTCAGAAGCTCCGCATTCAGCTTTACCTCAAATGCTTTTCTTCTGTTTGAAATAAATTTCTTTATCTCCTCTATACTGCTTTTTTCCTGCAAAAAAATCTTCAGCTGCCTAAGATTTTCATGAAGCTTTTCCGTCTTTTTATCACACTTTTTAAAAACATCTGCCTGATTTTCCACAGCTCCCAGAACCAGTTCTGTAATAATAAACCGCTCCTCAAAGGATGCCTTTTTTGCCATCTCACAGCTGAGTTCATATTGCTTCTGAAGTACTTTTCCCTCAAGGATATCCATTATCTGATAATCGGTCTTATATTTTTCATATAACCTGTAATAGGAAGCGAAATCCCGTGCAATTTCCTCTTTCTGGAGAAATTCACCGATTAACTCTTCACTGATTTCCACCTGAAGCTCCTCGTAACTTTTCAGGATTTCTGAAAGGTCTTCCCATCCTCTTGCAGTCACAAAAAACTTTCCATCCACTGTATTTTCCACTACATAAAAGTTCTCTTTTTTCATGGAAAGATAAGATATGACAACTCCGTGAATGTTTCTCATTCTGGCATATTCCAGCCATACCTCTGGCTCTGCCTGTATGGAAATTTTGCGCACACGATCCAGGGTAACAATATCAAATTCCCTGACAGATTTATTGTACTCCGATGGATTTCCGGCAGCTACAATGATCCAGCCCTCAGGCACCTTATGCGTTCCGAAGGTTTTGTTCTGCAAAAACTGCAGCATAGCAGGAGCAAGGGTTTCCGACACACAGTTGATTTCATCAATAAACAGAATTCCTTCTTTTTTTCCTGTTCGTTCTATACAGTCATATACGGAAGCTATAATTTCGCTCATGGTGTATTCTGTTATATTCATCTGAATGCCGCCATAATTTCTGGAAACAATTTGAGGCAGCCCAACTGCACTTTGTCTGGTATGATGGGTAATCGTATAAGCTACAAGCCCTACTTTGCATTCCGCTGCAACCTGCTCCATAACTGCAGTTTTACCAATTCCCGGCGGTCCCATCAGAAGAATGGGGCGCTGCCGCACCAGAGGATAAGTGTAATTTCCATTCTCATCTTTTTTCAGATACGCTGCAAGAGTATGGATGATCTCGCTTTTTGCTTCTTTTATATTCATTTTTTCATCCTTTCCCTGCTATGCTTCTCCAATAACCAGCTTATAAGCCCATCCCGGAACCAGTCTCATATTTTCTGATTTTTTTTCAAATACAAAGGCAGTCTCATAATCCGGCTTCTCCCCTGGATAAATCCCGTCTCCATCTGTAAAATAGATCAGCGCTTTCAAATTACACAGCTCCTTTTTTTCCTTTTCTTTTCTGATAAATTCAAAAACAGGTCTGAAATCAGTGCCCCCTCGTCCCTGTATCTTTATTTCCTGCATACAGTTTTTCCATTCTTCCTCTGAATGGACCACGTGGTACCACTGAATACAACAATCACATTGTACAATATACACCTTCATCTTCTTAAAAAAATTCTCTCTGGTACTGAGAATCTGATAAGTTTCTCCAAGAAATCTCTGTACCAGCTCTTTTGAGCAGGAACCGGAAGTGTCGATGGCGATCACAAGCTCCTCCAGCCGGTTCACTTCCTTATATTCCAATGGCTCTATAAGCGGCAGATTTCCATACTGTTCCATTCCCAGATTATAAAAAATATAATCAAAGCTCTCCTCATCCAGCAGGAGTTCTTCACGTGAAAACGCAAATCTTCTGAGAAATCTCCGATAATCATATCTGCTTTTGTATAGTGCTTCCAGCTCCTCTTCCCTGCTCCCTGCCACAGCTCCGATTCGGTGTCTCTGTCGTTCTTTTCCTAAAGTCGTATAGGTAAGAAGTCTTTCCCAACGGCTTCTTTTTTCTTCTCTTTTTTCAGGATTTTTATCCCATAATGAATGATCATCAAAAGAAAAAAGTTCCTTTATTTTTTCTCTTTCGAAGGGAATTTTATCCTCTAGCAGCATCTGATACACTACTTCTGCTGAAGGAGTTTTACCCTTAAAAAAGTCCAGAATCTGCTTTCGTTCTTTTTGTTTTCCATAAGAAATCTGCCATAAATCATGTGAAATATTCGCCTCGATAAGCAATTCCACAGCCAGATCACTTGCCAGCTTCCACATGGATTTTTCCTTCTTTTCCCCATAAAAGGGATGAAGATAAAGACAGTGAAACAGCATATGAAGATATCCTCTTTTCAGTCTGTTTGGCTCTTCTGACCAGATGCGAAGCAGATACAGTGACTGAGCCTTTATACAGACTCCATCAGTTCCAATCCCATGGATTCCATCAGCTTCTGTCTCAGGATAAAGTGCTGCCGCACTTTGAGAAAAAAAAGGAAATCTTGCACATATTTCGTTCCTGCAGGTGTATAAAATCTTCAAGCCCATATCCTGATACAGCTTGTCTTTTTCTTTCGTATTTTCCATATCTGAAAAATTCATCCCCAATTTCAAAGATTGAAATTTTTTTCTTTATATCCGTATTTTCTGTCCTTTAATTGCATCAGCCACACCAGGCTTTCCAGGCGCCGCTCTTTCCTTGCCATGGAAATAAACAAATCCAATTCCTCTGCACCAAACCAGCCCTCTGATTCAAGCTGCTCCATTTTCAACAGATTTTCCTCACAGATCAGAGTTTCCATAGCCGGTCGGATTCTTCGCCTCAGATACTGACCGTAAGCAAGTTTCTCCTCTTCCTTACCCTTTTCTTCTGAAAAAAAGCCTTCTAGGGCACAGGCAAGCTTTCGTCTCTCCTGCCCGGTTGTCTGAAATATCTCATATAAAGTGTCCATTCTTTTGTCATTTCACTCCCTGTCTCTTATTATAATCCATCATGGACTTTCTCACAATCGTATTTTTCGGATTTGCCACAACCGCCCTCTCCTGTTATAATGGGTAATATGACATATAAAAACAACAGGAGGGTTTTACTGAAATGGCAAAAAAGAATTTAATCGTCGGACAGTCCGGCGGACCTACTGCTGTTATCAACAGCAGCCTTTACGGCGTAGTATCTGAGGGCATCCGACAGGAAGAGATCGGACATGTTTACGGTATGATAAACGGCATCGAAGGCTTTCTGAAGGGTACTGTATTAGACTTTGAAGAAACTCTTCCGGGGGAAAAGCTGGAATATCTCACCTATACTCCAGGTGCTTACCTTGGTTCCTGCCGCTATAAGCTTCCGGAATCTCTGGAAGATCCTGTATACCCGGAACTTTTCCGTAAATTCGAAGAAATGAATATTGGCTGGTTTTTCTACATTGGCGGCAATGATTCTATGGATACTGTAAGCAAGCTTTCCCGGTATGCCGCAAAAATCGGCAGTGATATCCGCATTATCGGCGAACCCAAAACCATTGACAATGATCTTGTCCACACAGATCACACCCCAGGCTTCGGAAGTGCTGCCAGATATGTTGCCTCCACAGTCCGTGAAATCACCCTAGATGCCAGCGTTTATGAAAAAAAATCCGTGACCATCGTAGAGATTATGGGACGGCATGCCGGATGGCTCACTGCAGCAAGCGCACTTGCCCGTAAATATACAGGCGACAATCCTCTGCTTATTTACCTTCCGGAAACAGCTTTCCACACAGAGGAATTCCTGAATAAAGTAAATGCCTGCTTTGAGAAAAACTGCAACGTTGTTGTCTGTGTTTCGGAAGGAATCCATGATGAAAAAGGAACCTTTATCTGCGAATACGATAATTCTGTAGGTACAGACACCTTTGGTCATAAAATGCTTGCCGGCTGCGGCAAATATCTGGAGAATCTGGTTCGAAGCCGTCTGGGCGTAAAAGCCCGCTCCATTGAGCTGAATGTAAGTCAGCGCTGCAGTGCTTCCATGCTTTCCGACACAGACCGTCAGGAAGCCATTACAGCCGGCATATTCGGCGTTCAGGCTGCTCTGAATGGCGAAACAGGAAAAATGGTATCCTTTATCCGTCAGGAAACTTCTGAAAATGTTTATCAGATGAAATGCGGACTTGAAGATGTAAATGAGATTTGTAATGAAGAAAAAACCGTTCCTCTTTCCTGGATCAGCAAGGACGGTTCTGATGTGACAGAAGACTTTATCCGCTACGCCCACCCGCTTATTCAGGGAAATGTAGAGCTTCCTATGGGCGAAGACGGACTACCAGTCTGCGTATACAGAAAATAATACTCTGGCATAGCTTTTGGTAAAGCGGACATTCGCAATCCGCTTTGCTACTTGCTCATGAACGCAGTCGCTTCGCGACCTGCGTTCAAAAACCCCTTTCTCCATAATCCCCGGCATCCGGACACAGGATACCAAAGATCATGGAAAAGGGGTTTTCGTTTTCAATAATCAGCTGTTTTATTCATTTTTGAAGCTTCTATGATCAGCCTCGAGTTTTTCCTGAATCTCACTGTCAAGGATTTTCTCCTCTTTTTGCTCCTCCCTTGACTTGGGAAGGATCAGATTCAGACAGACAGCAATAAGAGTTGCCAGGACAACCGGTGATTTTCCGAAAATAGTGGTCACCCATGTCGGAAGTGTAGCAAGTGCGGCATTTGCCTGCGAAACACCAACGCCAAGCGCTGCTGCCAGTCCTACAATAGAAGAATTACGGTAATCCATCTCCGCTGATGCTACCAGCTTCATACCGGTCATGGCAATGGACGCAAAGACGGAAACGGTAGCGCCGCCCAGTACGCACTGCGGAATTGTAGTCAGAAGTGCAGAAAATTTCGGCACAAATCCGGCAATTCCAAGGAATGCTGCTGCCAGCCCAAGAACCCAGCGGTTAATAACTTTAGTGGTTGTAACAATACCAACATTCTGACTGTATGTAGCAGTCGGAAGACCACCAAACATCGCACCCACAATGTTCATAATACCGTAAGCAACGATACCGCCCTGAAGCTCAGAATCCTTAGGTGTACGATTCATCGCTCCGATCGTTGTGGCTGAGTAATCACCAATTGCCTGGATAGAATTGATTGCAAAAAGAAGACCGATGGCCACACATGCAGAAATTTCAAAATGCACGCCAAAATGCAATGGCTGCGGCACCTGGAATACACTTGCCTTTCCCACACTGGAAAGATTCACCATTCCAAATGGAATGGACACAATATATCCTGCCACCATACCAATGAGAATAGAGGAAAGCTTCCAGATTCCTTTTCCAAAATGATTCAGTGCAGTTACAACTGCAAGAGTAAAAAATGCAACCAGCCAGTTCTGCCAGGAGCCATAATCCGGATTGGAAACTCCGCCAGCCATATAATTAATTGCTGTCGGATACAAGGAAAGTCCAATGGTAAATACAACCGTTCCGGTAATCAATGGCGGGAAAAATACCCTGA
Source organism: uncultured Blautia sp. (assembly GCF_934371575.1). GTDB lineage: Bacteria > Bacillota > Clostridia > Lachnospirales > Lachnospiraceae > Blautia_A. The sequence continues at coordinate 92,548 of NZ_CAKRNY010000008.1, forward strand.
TCTTTTTTACCATAATTCCCATTACAATTGCCACGATGCCACCTACAACCTGTGCTCCCAGAATTGTGTCGATTCCGTACCCGTCTGCAATTGCCTGCATGCTGGGCACATAGGCGAAGCTGACACCCATAATGACAGGAAGTCCTGAACCAATCCGATACTTTTTCCCTATTGGGAAAAGCTGAATCAAGGTAGACAGCGCGGCAACTACAAGAGCTGCCTGAATGAGAATAACCTGGTCCTTATTCTCAAGACCTGCTGCACCTGCCACAATAATGGCAGGGGTGACACATCCCACGATCATTGCAACTACATGCTGCAATGCAAGAGGAAGCGCTTCCTGTATACGCGGAATACCATCAGTTTCAAAAATACTGCCTCTCTTCATAATGTTTTCCTGCTTTCTTTTGTTTTTTATAGTATATCAAATAAGGTATGCAAAAACAATTAGATAGCCTTAAAAAGTTTGGATGCAATGTTTACAAAATATTCTCTCCCTTTTTGTGGATATTTATTATACACATTTATTATGTCAGTAATTCAAAGGTATGATACAGATCCAGCCTTCCAAATCCCCAATCTCTATTTGGATAAGTAATTCTTTCTTCTCTTTTTGCCCCTCGTGTAATGTAATTTTTCACACTGGAACCAGTGAAATACGGCTGATTTCCACGTATTACAGCCCACTCAAACAAAAGCGCTGCCGCTCCAGCTATCTGTGCTGCTGCAAGACTGGTCCCTGAAGCAAAGCCATAAAGCCCGTTTAACTGGGGAACCTGTACCTGAACACCTGGTGCAGCAACCTGTGGCACCACATTTCCATCCGGCATAAAGCCTCTGCTTGCCTGCACATACAAACTGTTATCACGATACTGATAGGAAGTCACTGTAATACTTTCCAGGGAGTCACCAGGCGCTGTTACCGTATTATAGGGGGATGGCTCCAAAAAGTAGGTTTCCTCTGAAATCAGCCCCTGTACAGGCAGCCACATATGAAAGCCGGCGTTCTGCCCCTCACGTCCACGCATAAAAATCCTCCAGATTCCGGCAGCAGGCTGAATAAACCGAAAGTATACCAGCGTGTATCCGGTCTGTCTCTCAATGGAAACATAATTCACTTCTATTTTAGTTTCCACAAAAACAAAGGATAATTCCTGTGTCACATCCCCAAGAGATGCACTGATATCCAAAATTTCCCCTGTTGGCGACTGCAGGGAAAGATGATAGATTTCCGGCGGTTCACCCCAGAATTCCATAGTAAAGCCTGGCTCCTTATTTCCCACACGAAGCTCTGCTCCTGCCTGATTCTCCCGGTCAGTAAGACGGCCTGCATAATGATGTCTTGCTGACCCTTCATTTCCAGCCGCAATTGACACGGATATCAAAGAAAACTGAGACACATAATCTACATATAGACTCAGAGGATTTTTCCCAATATGAGCCCCCTGACTGCTGCCAATTCCAAGGCATACGGAAAGAGGCATTTTTCTGTCATTTGCAATCCTTACGGCAAAATCCATCCCCATCATAATATCATTTTCCTGAAAAAGCTCAGCCTCAGATGGAAAAAGATAAAATTCCCGGAGATATTTTTTTGCCTGCTTCACTTTCACTACGATCAGCATGGCATCAGGTGCTGCCCCGGAAAAATCATCTTCCGGAGAATAATTTCCGGCTGCAATGGCGGCCATTCTTGTTCCGTGACCATTTTCATCTGTGGAGGGCACGATTTCCAGAGGATTTTCAGATGCCAGGGCACGGTCAATATCACGTTTCCAGAACACACGGCCATATGGTACCTTTTCATTTTCACCATCCAGCGTCTGGTCCCAGATGCAAAGGATCTTACTGCCCATTTCGTTCTGAAAAAGAGGATTCCGGTAATCTATTCCGGAATCTATGATTGCAATTGCAGTTCCCTTTCCCTTCAGCTGCAGATAAGGATGCTCCTGCAGTCTGGTGATTCCTGACGCGCTAAGGCTTCCCAGATCCATATAGGTATAGCATTTGGGAATAAAGCTGTAGGAATACGTATTGATATTCATTTTCCCGATTTCCTGCAAAGGCGCATAAACCACTCCGTAAATAGAATTTATCTTCTGAAAACGAAGGCCTGGGACATCGCCCAGGTCTTCCTGAAAATCACCCATATATTTTACAATAAAATCAGCATACATCTCATTTTGTGCCGGTCTTTCATTCTCCATAGCTGCCTCTTATCCCTTTTTCATTTAAGAGTATGCACAATTTATTATTTTATGCTTTTTTCCTTGCAAAAACCACCATCAGCACAATTCCCGCAGCAAAGGTAAACAGCGAAATAAACTGAGATGTAGAAAACACACCTACATTTCCTCTTGCAAGATCTCCACGGAAAAATTCCAGTACAAATCTTCCCGCACTGTAAAAAATCAGATATGATGCAGCTGTCTCTCCATCCCACTTCTGTTTTTTCAAAATAAAAAGCAACAATCCGTAGTGAATAAAGTCCAGAATACTGGAGTAAATCTGAGTAGGTATCAATGCCACTCCATTAGGCGCAAATACAGAGGTGTGAAAAGTAATAGAAAAAGCACTCTCTGTTTCTTTTCCATAGCAGCATCCTGCCAGCAGACATCCAATCCTTCCAAAACCCTGGGCAAGTGCCACAGACGGCATAAGGGTATCAAAAAACTTTAGAAAAGACAGCTTTTCCACCTTACAATACACGTAAGCAGTAAAAATTCCACCAATAATTCCGCCAAATACCACAAATCCATCCGTCAGAGTATCTCTCAGAAATCCCGGATCCTCAACAATGCTTTTCCATTCTGTAATCCAGTACAGAATCTTTGCCCCCAGGAATCCTCCGACAACGCACCATACTACCAGATAAAAAACATGTTCATAGGGCAGTTTTCGCTTTTTTGCCCTGTATTCCCCTGTAAAATATGCTGCCAGAATTCCAATGGCAATCATCAGACCATAGCCATATATGGTAAATGGACCAATCTTCAGAAGTTCATTTTTCATAGTCTCTTATTTCTCCAGTCCTTGTTAAACAGTTTTTCCAAAACTTCAAAAGTTCTCCATTTGCATGGTCATTTTTATTATTTTCCATGCTTTCATCCGGATCACATTCCCCACAGATATCAACTCGCAGTATTCTGCCGGTCTTCTCAGAAAAATGGCGTCCCAGGCATGACAAGCCTTCCAGCATCTCATCAAGCGTCATATCCCCCTGACTCCATGTAGTCGCTGCTGCCTCTTTACAGAGCACATCTTTATCAATCGAAACATAAAGCGGAAAACTGGTGGGAATTTCCTGAAGCCACCAGCACATCTTTTTCTCTTCCAGCTTTTCCCTGGACAAAAAATGTACCCTGCTTTTAAACTGCTCTTCCACCTGTCCATAGGCTTCCTCATCTGGTCCGATCAGCCAGACCTCCCGAAGATTCTCTACCTCTTCCAAAGCACTGGCGATCCATCCGCCACAGGATAAAAGTCCTCCGAAAGCAGGCAGCTGCATATCTGTATGATTATCAAAAACCAACAGATTAAAAGGTTCTGACATCCTTTCAGCCCCGATTCTGCTCATATAATGATAATTTCCTGAATCAATAAAATAAATTCCAAAAGCCGGGTACTTTTCCAATCTGTCCCGGATCTGTGTCTGGGCCTCCCCGTCACAGTAGCAGTTTGTCCCGGAAATATCCCTGAGATCTACCCAGGAAACCTGTTCATCCTGATAAAAGTGTTCCTCCTGATAAATTCCGGAAAAATCTAAGATTACAGTATCTGCTTTCAATCCTTCCACTCCTCCAGAACTTCCTCCTGTGGTTCTTTTCTGACTGTGTCTGCATCCGCATTTGTGTTCTGGCCATTCTGATCCTCCGATACACTCTCTGCTGCATCTTCCCTGACTGTTGTATCGGCTGCCGCTTCTTCTCTGGCTTCCACGTTTTCCCTGACTGACGCTTCTTCTCTGGCTTCCACGTTTTCCCTGACTGACGCTTCTTCTCGGATTGTCACATCTTCTTTACCGACCTGCGCATCTGAACCGGATGTCTTTTCTGATTCCATCTTCTCAACCTTGCCATCAGGCGCAATTTCCTTCTTCAATCCATGCTTCAACAGAAAATAGAAAATAATATCCAGCACTCCATTTGCTACAAAAATATATCCGGAAACCTGCACTGTCATTTTAATCTCTGAAAACGGATTTACCAGAATCAATGCTCCCAGCCCTATAAAGATCAGGCTTTCCACCAGAAACGACTTCCACACACCCTGTTTCCGCTTTTTCAGCTTCAGACTGCCTCTCAGCATCCAGATACTGTCCACCAGAATAAAGGCTCCTAGCATTAATGTAAGAAGCTTCACAACCACCGTTGGGTTCATAAACAGAAAAATTCCGATTACTAGCACGATCACACCGGAAAAAAGATCCAATATGGTAGAATTATCTTTTTCCAGCACAAAAATCACAATATGGTAAACGCCAGCCCCGATCAGAACCAGACCAAATACTACCTTGCAAAGCACATTCACCGTCTCCACAGGCATCAGTGCCAGACAAAGTCCAAAAAGGATGTAAAAAACAGCTGTAGGAATTTGTCCGCTGAAAACTTTTTTCTTCTTTTCTTCCATAGATGATTCTCCTTTTCTTTTTCGTCAGTATACCCCTTTCAGGCGTTTTCGTCCACCCAAAATCCAAAACCGTCTATTTTACCCAATCTTTGTATTCTTATATACATGAACAAAATAAATAATTTCTACAGTTGCTGTAATTCCCCATGAGAAAATAAAAAGCAGATATAAGGACGGAATTGTTTTAAAATATGCGAAAATAGTGTTCACCCAGATCATTCGGAATACACAGGAACCCATAATTACAATAATGGTAGGCACAATACTTTTCCCAAGAGCACGGGAAGCTGCAATTGCACTGTCCATAAATGCAGAAAATCCGTAGGAATATCCCATAATGGTCAATCGCTTCATTCCTGCCTCCACCACAGCCGAATCATTGGTGAAAAGACCCAGAAACTGTTTTCCGAAAATAACCAGTAAAATACCGCCAACTAAGCCAATTCCAAAAGAATATGCCAGACTGATCAGGTAACTGTTCCGCACCCGGTCTCTTTTGCCGGCACCATAATTCTGCCCCATAAAGCTTCCGCAGGCCGTATAAAAAGCAGCCATAGAGTCATACAAAAGAGCATCAGCATTGGCTGCAGCTGAATTTCCCGCAACCATTATAGCGTCAAAGGAATTGACACCCGCCTGGATAAACAGATTCGCCACTTGAAAAATTCCATTCTGAAGCCCTGCCGGAAGACCGATCTCAATAATATATTTCGCCATTCTCTTATCAAACTTCAGTTCCGACAGACGAAGCGCATAATCCCCACCCATCTTCACAAGTGCCCGCAAAATCAGAAACGCAGATATGTACTGGGAAATAATACTTGCAGTGGCCACCCCTGCCACGTCCATCTTACAGACGATTACAAAAAACAGATTCAGAACCACATTTACCACTCCGGCTACTGCCAGATAGTACAAAGGTTTCTTCGTATCTCCAAAAGCACTGCATACCGCATTACCAAAATTGTAAAGAGCCAGAGCCGGCATTCCCAAAAAATAAATCCGAATATAAAGAACGGCTCCATCCAAAAGCTCAGCCTTTGTATTCAGCAGTTCCAGAATCCATTTTGAAAAAGCCATTCCAAGTACCAGCACAATCACCCCCGCTGCCAGGCTGACAAGAAACGCTGTATGTATGATCTGAACCGTACTTCTTTTATCCTTTGCCCCAAAGAATCTTGCCACCAGAACATTGATACCACCAGCCATACCAATCAGTATTCCGGTAAAAAGAGTTACCAATGTAGTAGTGGAGCCTACTGCCCCCAGTGATAAAGATCCTGCGAACCGGCCGATAACCGCAATATCCGCCATATTAAACAATACCTGTAAAAGGTTAGTCAGCACCAGCGGAATGCTGAAAAACAGCATTTTCCCCCAAATCGAGCCCGTTGTCAGGTTCTGTCTGTCCTCTTTCATTACACTTTTTCTCCTTCATAAACCCCAAAATATTTCCGGCATTCAGTTCGCTTCTTTTCTTTTACCATTCTCCTTCGCCGGATTTTTCAGCGCAAAAAAAAGGTCCCATGGACCTTTTTTTCGCCATCGTCATATGGATTATAACACTGCCCTTCTCTTTTGTCATTGCCTTTTGCAAAACATTTATTTGTCTTTTTTCTCCAGAAGTTCTTCCATAGTATGCCAGCCCAAAACAGCACATTTTACCCTGGCAGGCATTCTGGAAATATCTGCAAGGGACATGGCTTCCTCAAGAGGCTCCAGTTCTTCACCTTCTGCCTCTCCTTTGATCATTCTGGAAAAAAGATCCGCCAGTGCCAGTGCCTCATCCTTTGTTTTTCCAATGATCAGTTCCAGCATCATATCTACAGAAGCCTGGGAAATGGCACATCCGCTTCCCACAAAAGCGCCGTCCACAATAACTCCATTTTCTTCCTTCAGTTCCAGGATAATATCATCCCCGCAGCTTGGATTTACGCCCTCCAGCACCAGATTGGCGTCTTCCAGTTTTCTTTTGTGAGCCGGATGCAGGTTGTGGTCCGTAAGGATCTCATTATAAAAAGTATTATTCATCATAGCCCATCAGCCTCCTGATTTTTTTTACCTGCTCTGTGAACCGCAGCACATCTTCTTCTGTATTATAGAAAGAAATGCTGGCCCTTGTGGTAACCATGACTCCAAGATGTGCCAGAAGCGGCTGTGCACAGTGATGTCCCGCACGCACATCTACATGAGCTCCATCCAGAATAGACGCAACATCATGAGGATGTACCCCGTCTATTGTAAAATTCAGAATTCCATTATGCTCTTCCGGATTTTCACTTCCAATCACACGAACGTGTGGGATTTTTTTCAGTTCTTCCATTGCAAGAGCAGTCAGGGCATTTTCCTTCTTCTCAATCTCATCAAAACCAATGGAATTCAGATACTCAATGGCAGCTTTTAACCCCCAGGCACCTCCGCCATTTACAGTTCCGGCCTCAAATTTATGAGGCAGCTCTGCAAAAACAGCGCTCTCCCTGGTAACACTTTCAATCATTTCTCCTCCGGTAAGAAATGGAGGCATAGCATCAAGCAGCCCTTCTTTTCCATAAAGAACCCCGATTCCCATTGGCGCCATCAGCTTATGCCCGGAAAAAGCAAGGAAATCCACATCCATAGCCTGTACATCAATGGGAATATGGGGAGCGCTTTGCGCTGCATCCACAAGCACCACTCCGCCTACAGCATGAACCTTCTCTATGATCTTTTCCACCGGATTCACACGGCCGATCACATTGGAAACATGGGTGATGGCTGCCAGCTTTGTCTTCTCTGTAATCGCATTTTCAATGGCTTTCTCCGTAAAATGCCCGTCCATCTCGCATTCCAGGAATTTAAGGCTGGCTCCTGTCTGTCTTGCCACCATCTGCCAGGGAAGCAGGTTGCTGTGATGGGAATCGATCCCCACCAGAAGCTCATCTCCTGCTTTCAGATTATTTAAGCCATAGCTGTAAGCCACCAGGTTGATACTTTCTGTAGTATTTCTGGTAAAAATAATCTCACAGGATTTCTTTGCATGGAGAAAATCCCTCACTGTACCTCTGGCTTCTTCATACCGCTCTGTAGCCTCCATACCAAGCTCATACAATCCTCGTAAGGGATTTGCATTATATTTTTCGTAGAAGTCTTTTTCCGCTTCCAACACAGCCAGAGGACGCTGTGCAGTGGCTGCATTGTCAAGATATGCCACCTGGCTGTCCTTTAAAAGAGGAAAATCCTTTTTGTAATCTGTCATAAACGTTCCTCCAGATATTTCAATGTTTTCTCTCGTATAGAAGGCTCCATAATCTGATTTGCGATTGCGTCAAGGCGGGCACGGGCAATCATTTGCGAAGCTGCTTCTCTGGTAAATCCGCGGGACATCAGATAAAATAAAGTCTTTTCATCCAGTTCCCCAATGGAAGCACCATGATTTCCCTCCACATCCTCTTCAGCACAGAGAATCAGCGGAATAGTCTGATTCACCACATCATCTCCAAGAAGAAGCACATCCTCTTTCTCATTTCCCACAGAACCCTGGCAGCCCTTGACAAAATCAATGGTACCGCGGAAAAGCTTAAAGGCCTCCCCGCTTAAAACACCACTGCTTTCCATCAGACTCTCTGTCTTTTTGCCATGGTGACGGGCCACGTAATTCATATCCAGGCGCTGCTTTTCTTCTCCCAGATAGCCGATGTGAGCTTTAAAGGAGCTGGTATCTCCTTTCAGATCCATATAGGCTCCGGAATAAACTTCTTTTCCGCCAAGCTCCATTTTTACCAGATCTACGGCTGCGTTTTTCTCAAGAACACCGCCTATATCGGAAAATACCTGCAGATTTTTTCCAACAGTCTGCACAACAGACAAATCAAGATGGGCATTCTCCTCAGCGTATATCTTCAGTTGAAGGAAAAAAGGCTCTGTCTGGTTCTCCATTGTAGTGCAGTAAACTGCCAGATTCATACGGCTGTTCCTTTTTATCCTGAGAAAATATCTTCCATAACTTCCATCAGATGTCAGATTGAAGATTGCATAATTTTCTGTTGGTCCTGTTTTCTGATCTTCTTTCCCTCTATTTTCTGCTGCGCAGGTGCTTTTATTCTGCTCTATATTGGAAATAACTTCCACAGGGCACTTTTCTCCAAGCTTATCCATGTCACTTCCAAGAGCAGTCTCTATATGGTCAAAAATTATTTTCTCGTTTTCATCTGCCTGATGAATTTCCAGCCCGGCACTTAAATTAATCCCTATGCGTTTGCCCACTTTTTCATCATAAGCCCCTGCAACCGGAACTTTCACATGCTTTACAGTCATTTCGTTCATTTTCAGATGATTCCAGGTTCTGGCAGGAAGTCTGTTAATCGTAATATTTCTTACTTCACCAAGGCCCACTGAATCTGTATTTTCCAATTCTTCTACCTGCAAACTCATATGCTTAACCTCCCTTCCATGTATCAACCAATGCTGCCTTTCATCTCAAGGCGAATCAGATTATTCATCTCTACTGCATATTCAAGTGGTAATTCCTTTGACACATTATCAGCAAAACCGCTTACGATCATAGCTCTTGCATCCTCCTCGGAAATGCCTCTGGACATCAGATAAAATACCGCATCATCACTGATTTTACCAATTTTTGCCTCATGTCCCACATTGGCATCCTTGGTGCGGATATCCATTGCCGGAATGGTATCGGAACGGGAAATATCATCCAGCATCAGGGACTGACAGGATACGGCAGCCTTGCTATGCTTTGCATTTTTTCCAATAATTACTGAACTTCGGAAGGTACTGATTCCACCATCCTTAGAAATGGAACGGGTGTTGATATAAGAAGAGGTATTTACTCCTGTGTGCACCACTTTGGCCCCAGTATCCAGGTTCTGTCCCTTTCCTGCAAAAGTAATTCCGGTAAATTCCATGCGGGAATTTTTCCCCTTCAAAATGGTCATAGGATAAAGGTAAGAGGTGTGGGAACCGAAAGATCCGGAAACCCATTCCATAACGCCGCCTTCCTCCACAATAGCGCGCTTTGTGTTCAGATTATACATATTCTTGGACCAGTTCTCGATAGTGGAATAACGAAGTCTGGCATTTTTCCCTACAAAAAGCTCTACACAGCCGGCATGAAGATTCGCCACATTGTATTTCGGAGCGGAACAGCCTTCAATAAAATGAAGGTCAGCTCCCTCATCTACAATGATCAATGTGTGCTCAAATTGACCAGCTCCTGGAGCATTCAGACGGAAATAAGACTGTAGTGGAATTTCTACTGAAACGCCCGGCGGCACATATACGAAGGAACCGCCTGACCAGACGGCACCGTGAAGAGCTGCAAATTTATGATCATTTGGCTTCACCAGCTTCATAAAGTGAGTGCGGATCATCTCCGCATATTCCCCATGCATGGCACTTTCCAAATCTGTATAAACAACGCCCTGAGCTGCTACTTCTGCCTTCACATTGTGGTAAACCAACTCAGAATCATACTGGGCACCCACACCTGCCAGGGATTTTCGCTCTGCCTGCGGGATTCCAAGCCGTTCAAAGGTATCTTTAATATCATCCGGAACCTCGGACCATTTTGCACTCATTTTGGTATTTGGACGGACATAAGTGACGATCTGGTCCATATTTAGATCATCAATTGGCGGTCCCCAGTTAGGAATCTCCATAGAATTGTAAATCTGCAGAGACTGAAGCCGAAAAAGCTGCATCCATGCAGGGTCATTTTTTTCTTTTGAAATCTGCTCTACGATGTCAGGGGTGAGACCTTCCTTGACCTTATATGCGTCTTTTTCTTCATTTCGGAAATCGTACATACTTCGGTCTATATCTTCTACATATGTTTTTTCTTTCACAGTTCTTTCACCTCTTCCGGAGCTTCTGATACAAAGCTTTCGTAGCCTTCTTCGTTGATTCTGTCAACAAGGGAACCGTCTCCTGTAGCCACAATGTGCCCATTCACCATAACATGGGTGTAATCTACATGAAGAGATTCCAGGATCCTGGTGCTGTGAGTAATGATCAAAAGGGCACCGTCACGGTCTTTCTGATATTCCTCCACCCCTTTTGATACCAGACGAACAGCATCTACATCCAGACCGGAATCAGTCTCATCCAAAATAGCAAGATTTGGTTTCAGCATCATTAACTGAAGAATCTCTGCCTTCTTTTTCTCACCGCCGGAAAAACCTACGTTCAGGCTTCTCTCTGCATAGGATGGATTCATATCCAGGAATTTCAGATTCTTTTCCAGTTCCTTCTTGAAATCCCACAGCTTGATATAGCCGCCTTTTTTCTGCTGGATCGCATTGCGGATAAATGCAGATAAAGTAAGTCCCGGCACTTCCAGGGGCTCCTGAAAAGAAAGGAACATACCGTCTTTGGAACGCTTGTCAGCAGTCTCCCTGGTAATATCTTTTCCTTTAAAATAAACACTTCCACTTGTGATCTCATATTTGGGATTTCCCATAAGGACATAACCCAGAGTGGATTTACCGGCTCCATTAGGTCCCATAAGAACATGGGTCTCTCCTTTATTGATCTGTAAGTTTATATTGTGGAGAATCTCTTTCTCCTCCACTCTCGCATTCAGCTGATTTATGTTAAGGATTGATTGTGATATTTTTCTCCTCCTTTAATCCATAGTAAACCAATGGGTTTTATTTGTTTGCTATTATAGTTCGGCTTTTTCAAATATGCAAGAGGTATTATGAAAAAATTGTTCCGGGAATTGGTTGTTGGTATTTTTTCTCAACAGATTTGTTTTTAGACACAAAAAAGCTCTCGATCTACTCAAGAGCTTTCAAGAGGTGCCACCCAGATTTGAACTGGGGATAGAGGTGTTGCAGACCTTTGCCTTACCACTTGGCTATGGCACCATATTTAATTATTCGCTAATGCGAATGACTCCAAGGGGATTTGAACCCCTGTTACCGCCGTGAAAGGGCGGTGTCTTAACCGCTTGACCATGGAGCCGTATTGAATCGGGCTTCATGCTCCGATTAAACTCCCCCTGTTGGACTCGAACCAACGACACTTCGGTTAACAGCCGAATGCTCTACCGACTGAGCTAAGGAGGAATAAAAGGTATTTTGTACCTTCAAAACTACATACATGTTACATCCTTGTTGGAAATTTGTCAAGAATCTTTTTATCAACCTTGCGATTGTTGGTCAAGCCCTCACCCGATTAGTAGCAGTCAGCTGCGTACATTGCTGTACTTCCACCTCTGCCCTATCTACCTCGTCGTCTTCAAGGGGGTTTACTTCTTTCGAATGGGACATCTCATCTTGAGG
>NZ_CAKRNY010000009.1 GCF_934371575.1 uncultured Blautia sp.
AAAGGCTTTGAGGATGCAAAATGTCACGGAAAAGTATCTGCACCAAGGGAATAAAAGGCTTTGAGGATGCAAAATACCGCGGAAAAGTATCTGCACCGAGGGAATAAAAGGCTTTGAGGATGCAAAATGTCACGGAAAAGTATCTGCACCAAGGGAATAAAAGGCTTTGAGGATGCAAAATACTGCGTAAGAGTATCTGCACTGGGCCAGAAGAAAGGAGAAATTGTTTATGCAAAAATTTGAAGATGCGTTGCTTGAGGAAAAACAGAGGTTAGAAAAAATAATAGCCAAGGCGAAAATGGAGAATGCTCATATGCCAGAAGGGTATCTCAGGATATCAAAGTGTAAAAACAGATGCCGCTATTATCATTGTATTAAAGATAGAAATGGTATTTACATATCGAAAAAAAATATTAAACTATGCAGACAATTGGCTCAAAAAGTGTACAACAAATCAATCATAAATAAAGCAGAAGAACAGCTTGTACAAATAAGTAAAATGTTGGAAAAAGATGTAGATAAACAAATGAGAAACCTATATAATTCCTTACATTCTGACAGAAAAAAACTTATTACTCCGTTAGTAGATACTTGGGAGCAAAAGGTTCAAAAATGGTATGAAGCTCCTTATCAAGGGAAAGAATTCCAAGAAGGTGTCCCAATAATCTTAACTGATAGGGGAGAACGAGTAAGATCAAAGTCAGAAAAAATATTAGCAGATTACTTTTATAGAAAAAATATTTTGTATAAATACGAAAAACCAATTTATTTGAAAGGGTATGGTGTGGTTTATCCAGATTTTACATTTTTATCTTCAAAGACAGGGCAGGAAATATATTGGGAACATGAAGGGATGATGGACAAGCAAGAATATGCAAGAAGTGCTATAAAGAAAATAGAATCCTATCAAAAAAATGAAATTTTTCCAGGGGAAAGGTTAATTCTTACTTTTGAGACAGAACAAAGTATGCTCAGCCAGAAAATAATTGAACGTCTGGTGGAAAAATATTTATAAAATATTGTAGTTTTAATTGCTGCAGCTGATTTCAGTTGTGAAATTAATGCTTTACAAAAAAACATAAATGCGATATGATATTGTCTAAATAGGGAGCTCAAAGAGATGGGCTGAGAGTAGACTTGATAGTCTTGACCTGAAACCTGATTTGGATAATGCCAACGTAGGGAAATACATGTCGTGCACGGTAATGTTATGTGCTTCTTGCTCTCTGTTTTTTTTGTGAACTGGGGGCACCACTTTTCGCAGAACAGACCAGGCGCCGGATGATACTCGTATTGTATCATTCGGCGCTTTTTTTCTTTTTAAGTCGTCAATAGTCGTTGATAAAGGTGTCAGACATAAGAAAGGAGATCAGCCATATGGTAAAGATAAACGGAGAAGAGAAGGCGCTTGCCGGAATCAATCTTCTGGAATACTTAAAAGATGCCGGATACCATCTGGAAAAGATTGTGGTAGAACGAAATCTGGAGATCATTCCGCGGAATCAGTTGGAAAATGTGGTGATCCAGGAAAATGATTCCATTGAAGTACTGAGTTTTGTTGGTGGAGGTTGATATAATGACCAAAATGCAGAAAGAAATACAGCAGCTTATTTCAAAAGAAGAGCTGGATAAAGCTTTTGATGCAAGGTTTCCAAAAGAGATGCAGACAAAGCTGCGGATGGCAAAGGTTGCCATAGCCGGACTTGGCGGACTGGGTTCCAATATTGCAGTCATGCTTGCAAGAAGTGGGATAGGTCAGCTTTTACTGGTAGATTATGATGTGGTAGATGTGACAAATCTGAACAGACAGATGTATTATATTCAGCATCTTGGGAAACCAAAGGCTCAGGCACTGCCTGAAATATTATATCAGATTAATCCATATATCAATTACCAGTCTCGTTTTGTGAAGGTGACAGAACGAAATGTTCAGGAACTGTTTTCGGAATATCCAATTGTATGTGAGGCTTTTGACAGACCGGATCAGAAAGCAATGCTGGTAAGAGAAGTGCTTACCCAGTGTCCTAATACCACAGTGGTATCGGGAAATGGAATGGCAGGATATGGAGATGTTAATGAAATACAGACAAGCAGGAAGATGAGACGCCTTTATGTGTGCGGAGATCAGCATACGGATGTGGGCGAGGGTCTTGGGCTTATGGCACCGAGAGTAGCAGCCTGCGCGGCACACGAAGCAAATAAAGTAATACAGCTTATCATGGAAGCATGAACAAAAGCTTAAAAACAAAGTTTTAAAAGGAGACAAACATGGAAGATAAACTGATATTAGGTGGAAAAGAATTCAAAAGCCGTTTTATTCTGGGATCAGGAAAATATAATCTGAATCTGATCAACGCGGCAGTTGAACAGGGCGGTGCAGAAATCATAACACTTGCCCTTCGCCGTGCAAATACCAAAGAAAGTGAAAATATTCTGGATTTCATTCCAAAGGGTGTTACACTGCTTCCGAATACTTCCGGTGCGCGAAACGCAGAAGAGGCAGTTCGTATTGCAAGACTGAGTCGTGCAATGGGTTGCGGTGACTTTGTAAAAATAGAAATCATGCGAGATGCCAAATATCTTTTCCCGGACAACCAGGAAACCATAAAAGCGACAGAGATTCTGGCAAAGGAAGGATTTGTAGTTCTGCCGTATATGAACCCGGACTTAAATGTGGCAAGAGATCTGCAAAATGCCGGAGCTGCTGCTGTAATGCCGCTGGCCGCTCCGATCGGAAGCAATAAAGGTCTGGCAACAAAAGCCATGATCCAGGTACTGATCGATGAGATCGATCTTCCAATCATTGTGGACGCAGGAATCGGAAAGCCATCTCAGGCCTGTGAAGCAATGGAAATGGGAGCAGCAGCAATTATGGCAAATACAGCAATTGCAACAGCAGGAAATATACCGGATATGGCTGAAGCCTTTAAGCTTGCGATTCAGGCTGGAAGAAAAGCATATCTTACCGGAATGGGAAGAGTGCTTGCAAGAGGCGGAAGCGCATCCGATCCATTGACAGGATTTTTACGTTAGGAGGCAGCAATCATGAATGAAGAAAATCAGGTATATTTTATTGACAGTGATCAGCTGCCGCCTGCCGCATTGGAAAGAAAACACCGTTTGGAGCAGGATCCCTCTTTTCGTGCTGATCATATGAAATATATGGATGGAATGCAGGTGATCGAATCCGACATTAAAGACAAAGTGTTAAAAGCCATGGAAGAATATGATTACAATTCCTATACGGCAAATGATGTTGAGAGAGCGCTTTCTCATGAGACATGTTCCATAGAAGATTTTAAAGCCCTTCTGTCACCGGCAGCAGCACCGTATCTGGAGCAGATGGCAAGAAAAGCGGAAGAACTGACAAAAAATCATTTTGGAAACACCGTTTATATTTTCACACCCCTTTATATAGCCAATTACTGTCAGAATTACTGCATTTATTGTGGCTTCAATTGTTATAACAATATTCGCAGAAAGAAGCTGAATTTCCAGGAAATCGAGCATGAAATGCAGGTTATTGCCAAAACCGGAATGGAAGAGATACTGATGCTCACAGGAGAAAGCCGTAAATATTCTGATGTGGAATATATTGGTGAGGCAGTGAAAATTGCCCGTAAATATTTCAAGAATATCGGAATCGAAATCTATCCGGTAAATGTAGACGAGTATAAGTATCTTCACGAATGCGGCGTGGATTATGTAACTGTTTTCCAGGAAACCTATAACACAGATAAATATGAGACATTACATTTGCTCGGACATAAGCGTGTATGGCCGTATCGCTTTGATTCTCAGGAACGTGCATTGATGGGAGGTATGCGGGGCGCTGGATTTTCCGCTCTTCTGGGACTGGATGATTTCAGAAAGGATGCGTTGGCGACTGCACTTCACGTTTATTATATTAATCGTAAATATCCGCATGCAGAGCTTTCTCTGAGCTGCCCAAGACTGCGTCCTATTGTAAATAATGATAAGATCAATCCCCGTGATGTGGGAGAAAAAGAACTCTGTCAGGTATTATGTGCATATCGTATGTTCCTTCCTTTTGCCGGAATTACCGTGTCCAGCCGTGAGAGTGCTGACTTCAGAAATGGTATTGCAAAAATATGCGCAACAAAAGTATCAGCAGGAGTATCGACAGGTATAGGTGATCACGAAGAAAAATACGAAGGAACAGAAGATGCGGATGTGGGAGACGAGCAGTTTGAAATCAACGATTCCCGTTCTTTTGAATCCATGTATCAGGACATGGAACAGGAAGGGCTGCAGCCGGTTCTGAATGATTACCTCTATGTGTAACAGCTACGAACATACTATTGTAATTACCAACCGTCATCTTGTGCAGGGGGACTTCCTGAAACAGCTTGAAAAAGTAACAAAGCTGCAGCCCCATGCATTGATTCTGAGAGAAAAAGACCTGACAGATGAGGCCTACGAAAATCTTGCAAAAAAAGTTCTGAATTTATGTGAGAGAGAAGAGATAACCTGTTTTTTACATACAAAGATTGAAATTGCCCGAAAAACAGGATGCAAAAATATTCATTTGTCCATTCCTGTGCTAAAAGGGTTATCAGAAACAGAAAAGAAGGCTCTCACAGAGGATTTTTGTGAAATCAGCGTTTCCTGCCACAGTATGGAAGATGTGGAAGCGGCAATGGAAGGCGGTGCCACGCAGATCATTCTGGGAACCATTTTTGAGACAGAGTGTAAAAAAGGTCTTCAGGGAAAAGGTGTGGAGTTTGTCAGAGAAATATGCCGGAAGTGTCCGCTTCCGGTATACGCCATAGGCGGAATGAATCTGCAGCGGCAGTCTATGGTTATGGATGCAGGAGCTGCAGGCTGTTGTATGATGTCCGGATTTATGCGGTTGTAATATTTAAAGATAATATTTAAAAATTGCCTTGACAAATCAAAATGAACGATGTATATTTTCAAAATGAACAGAGTTCATTGAGACGTAAGAAGCAATACATAAGATATCAGGAGGTGACATTGTGAATCATCTTGCTACTTCAAAGGAAGATATATTGGCTGCCAGCCGGGAACTGATCAGAGAAAATGGATGGAATGCTGTAAGTATACGGGCAGTTGCTTCCAGGTGTTCTGTTTCAGCGGGGACGATTTATAATTATTATGAATCCAAGTCCGTTTTGCTGGGAGACACAATAGAGAGTGTCTGGCGCGAAATCTTTTTTCACCCTGAGGAAGAACAAGTCTTTCATGATGCTGCAAGTTGTATTTCCTGGATTTTTGAACGGCTGGAATATGGCAATAAGCAATTCCCAGGCTTTTTCTCCCTGCATTCCCTAGGCTTTATGCGGGATGGGAAAACAGATGGAAAAAAGAGAATGCTGCAGACCTGGGAACATATCCTTAATGGCTTATGCGAAGTGTTGAAAAACGATCCAAAAATCCGTTCAGATGTATTTGACCAGCAATTCACAGAAAAACAGTTTGCAGATATTCTGTTTTCCCTGATTTTAGTAGCAATGGTCCGCCAGGAATATGATCCATCCTCTGTATTGATGCTTATAAATAAAACAATATATTAGTGAGTGTTTGAAAATCATTCCATTTTTTCAATCATGCTCTAAAATTCTCCCACATATTATGTGGGAAAATTTTTAAAACAAAATGAACAGCGTTCAAGTAACGGAAAATAAAACCAAAATAAGAAAGGAAATGTATTATGCAGGCAATTGTAGAAACTTTATTTGATGCAGTATATCTGATCTTTGTAATCACGATCGGTATTTTGGTGATTCGAAAAAGCAAAGGAAACCGTCAGTTCACCATGTTTGGAATTATGGCAGTTCTTTTAGGCAGCGGTGATGCGTTCCATCTGGTTCCACGTGCACTGGCACTTTGCACAACCGGTCTTGAAAATTACACGGTACCCCTTGGTTTAGGAAAATGGATCACTTCTGTTACTATGACGATTTTCTATGTTGTGCTTTATCATATTTGGCGTGAACGTTATCTGATCAAAGGACACAAGGAAATTACAGCAGCTGTCTATATCCTTGCAGGATTGAGAATTATTCTGTGTATGATGCCGCAGAATAAGTGGCTTAGTGCAGATTCCCCGCTTTCCTGGGGAATTTATCGAAATATTCCGTTTGCCCTGATGGGATTACTTATCATTGTTTTGTTTTACCAAAGTGCAAAAAAAAGCGCAGATCAGTCTTTTCGTTGGATGTGGCTGACAATCGTGCTGAGCTTCGCATTCTATATTCCGGTTGTGCTTTGGGCTGATGTTGTTCCCATGATTGGTATGCTGATGATTCCGAAAACCTGTGCTTATGTATGGACAGTAGTGATCGGTTACAAGGCTATGAAAAAAGAAGTTGCTTAAGATGACGGCAAGCCACCCGCTGAGTTTGTTCAGTGGGTGGCTTGAACGCTTTACATTGTTATCAGGATTTTATTTCAGAAAAACATGGATCAGCTTTTCATAAATTTTTCTGTAAGGCTGATATCTCATAGGCAGATCAATCCAGGTCTTTTTATCTACAATGCTCTTATAATGAGTAAATGTTTCGAAGCCCTTTTCACCGTGATAACTTCCCATGCCGCTTTCACCAAAGCCGCCGAAAGGCATTTCGCTGGTAGCAAGGTGGATAATTACATCGTTTATACATCCACCGCCAAAACCGCATTTGGAAGTAACCTCCTCACAGACTGCAGTACTTTGGGCAAATATATAAAGAGCAAGGGGATGCGCCATGGAGTTCACCTTCTGGATCACTTCTTCGATGGAATCAAAAGTGAGAACCGGAAGTACCGGACCAAAGATTTCCTCCTGCATGATGGCATCCTCAAAGGTTACATCTGCCATTACAGTAGGTTCGATCTGCAAAGTTTCAGGACGGACAGTGCCGCCGCAGATAACCTTGGTGGAATCGATTAAGCCTTGGATACGGTTAAAATGCTTTTCATTAATGATTTTTCCATAATTTTTATTATCAAGAGGCACTTTTCCAAATTGCTTCTGAATCTGTTTCTGAATCTGCTTCAGAAGTTCATCCTTTACGTCTTTGTGGCAGTAGATATAATCAGGAGCCACGCATGTCTGACCGCAATTCAGATATTTTCCAAATACAATACGTCTGGCAGCAAGCCTGATATCTGCAGATTTATCCACGATGCAGGGGCTTTTCCCTCCAAGCTCCAGAGTAACCGGTGTGAGATGTTCGCTGGCGTGACGCATCACTTCCTTACCTACAGCCTGGCTGCCGGTGAAAAAGATATAGTCAAAATGCTCCTGAAGAAGACAGGCATTTTCCTGCCGTCCTCCCATGACAATGGCCACATACTCTTCCGGAAAGCATTCGCGGATGATTTCACAGATAATATTACCGGTGGCAGGAGAGTAGGCGCTGGGCTTTACTACTGCAGTATTTCCGGCAGCAATTGCGTCTACCAGCGGATCAAAGGTGAGAAGGAATGGATAGTTCCATGGACTCATGATCAAAGTGACGCCGTACGGAGAAGGCTTCCGGTAGCTTCTGGAATGAAACTGGGCAAGTGGTGTATGTACTGTTTTTTCTTCGGAAAGAGAACGAATGTGCTTCAGCATGTAGGTGATCTCACTGAGAACAAGGCCGGATTCACACATGTAGCTCTCGAAGCTGCTTTTTCCAAGGTCTGCCTTCAGGGCAGCATTAATCTGTTCCTGGTGAGCCTGAATGGAGGCTTGCAGCTTTTTCAGGGCATTGATACGAAAATCAATGCTCAGGGTTGCACCTGTATAAAAATATTTCCGTTGTTTGCGGATGATTTCCTGAATTGCTTCCTGTGTCATGGAAAAATCCTTTCTGATTTTGATTTATTGTAGGGAGGTTTCTTCTGCTGGCATTAGCATATAGTAAAATTTTTCCAGCTCATGGGCATCCATCAATACCGGAACTGGATAAAGAGGATTTGCCTCTTTGTCTGCATAATGGGACAACTTGGGAATGTCTTCTTCTCTGATCTGGGGGATGGTATCGCCGATTCCAAAACGTGTCTTCATATCCTTGATTGCCTGAATAAAAAGCAGTGCTGCTTCTTCTACAGGTGTTTCGCGGGTGGCAATACCTGCGGCGACAGAAAGCGCAGCCAGCTTTTTATAAATGGTTTTCCCATAGGACTCAAGAACATGGGGAAGCAGTATGGCATTGGCAAGTCCATGAGGAACGTTATACTGTCCGCCCAGGGAATGGGCTACTGCGTGAACATAGCCTACGTAGGATTTTGTAAAAGCACAGCCTGCGAAATAGGAGGCACGAAGCATGTTTTTGCGGGCTTCTTTATTAGTGCCGTCTGTGTAGGCAGTATCCAGATTGTTGAAAATCAGCTGTACAGCGTCCAGGGCATTCTTTCTGGTACCTGGTGTGGTGGAGTTTCCAATGTATGCTTCAACTGCATGTGTGAGCGCATCCATACCGGTTGTAGCAGTGATAAATGGGGGAAGACTTAGAGTAACCTTCGGATCCAGAACTGCGTAACGCGGAATCAGAGGAAAATCATTGATGGCGTATTTATATCTGGTTTCTGAGTCAACGATTACAGCGGCTAAAGTGGTTTCGCTTCCTGTTCCGGCTGTTGTGGGAACTGCGATGAGCAGAGGAAGCCGTTTATGCACCTTCAGGATGCCCTTCATCTTTGCAAGAGACTGGTGCGGCCTGGCAACTCTGGCACCTACCGCTTTGGCGCAATCCATACTGGAACCACCGCCGAAGCCGATGATGGCACTACAGTTATTTTGGTGATAAAGCTCAAGCGCTTCTGCCACATTTTCTGTAGTTGGATTTGCCACTGTTTTGTCATAAAGGATATAGGAAATACTGCTGTCTGTCAATGCCTTTTCCAGACGCTGTGTCAGACCCAGCTTGTGTATTCCGGCATCTGTGATGATCAATACGTTTTCGCATTGTTTCTTTTTCAGTACATCAGGAACAGCCTTCAGGCTTCCGATGATTTCCGGATTTCGGTAAGGCAGAAATGGAAGAGCAAATTTAAAAACGTTCTGAAAAATTCTGCAGTAAATTTTTTTTATGGGCTTCATATCAGTTTCTCGCTTTCTGGTAGATCGTTATATCTGTATCGTGTTTCACAAAAAGAATTATATCATGCTATCAAATATTGTAAAGATAAAATAATTTTATAATCAAAATAAAAACACTGCATATCCCTGCCAGATAAAATAGACAGATGTACAGGCACATTTCAGACGCTGTGTCTCGACTGATGCCGGAGGTTGTGCTATACTTAAAAGGTGATGATTTTCCAAAGAGGAGGCGTTTGCGTGAGTGAACAGTCAGAGAAAATAAAGAAAAACATTTGTATGGGGCTTCTGGCTCATGTAGATGCAGGAAAAACTACATTGTCAGAAGCACTTTTATATTTAAGCGGAAAAATCCGTAAGCCGGGAAGAGTGGATCACAAAGATGCATATCTGGATACCTCTCCGCTGGAAAGAGAGCGTGGAATCACTATTTTTTCCAAGCAGGCTGTGCTGGAGTTTCCAAAGACACGGGTTACTCTTCTGGATACACCGGGACATGTGGATTTCTCGGCAGAGATGGAGCGTACACTGCAGGTCCTTGATTATGCAGTACTTTTGATCAATGGGGCGGATGGCGTGCAGGGACATACCGTAACATTGTGGAAGCTGCTGGAGCGGTATAAGGTTCCGGTTTTTATTTTTGTGAATAAAATGGACCAGGATGGAACAGACCAGGCGGCACTTCTTGCTGAACTGAAAAAGAGATTAAATGAGAACTGCATAAATTTTTCTTTCTCAGAAGAATTTTGGGAGAGTCTTGCAATGTGTGATGAAGATCTTCTGGAAAAATATCTGGAGACAGGGGAAGTATCAGAAAAAGAAATTATGGATCTGATCGCTGACAGGAAGGTTTTTCCTTGTTATTTCGGTTCAGCGCTGAAAATGCAGGGCGTGGAAGAACTGATCCTTGGGCTGGACACTTATACAAGATGTCCCGTCTATCCGGAGACTTTTGGTGCAAAGGTTTATAAGATCGCCAGAGATGATCAGGGAAACCGTCTTTCCTATATGAAAATAACAGGGGGAACCCTGAAAGTAAAAGAGCTTCTTACCACCAGCAGAGGAAATGTGGCAGCAGGAGATGAAATTTGGGAAGAAAAAGCAGATCAGATCAGGATCTATTCCGGTGCAAAGTTTGAGCTGGCCAAAGAGGCGCCTGCAGGAACTGTGTGTGCGGTGACTGGACTTATCCATACTTTTCCGGGACAGGGACTTGGGGTGACGGAGAATTCCAATATGCCCGTGCTGGAGCCAGTCTTAAACTATCAGATTATTTTACCGGAAGGCTGTGATGTACACCAGATGTTAAAGAAGCTGAAGGAACTGGAAGAGGAAGATCCTCAGCTGCACATTTTATGGGATGAACAGCTAGGAGAAATTCACGCTATGCTTATGGGAGATGTACAGATCGAGATCCTGAAACGGCTGATCTGGGAGCGCTTTCATGTGGCTGTGGATTTCGGAGCCGGAAATATCGTATATAAGGAAACAATTGCTGCACCGGTGGAAGGTGTGGGACATTTTGAGCCGCTGCGCCATTATGCGGAGGTTCATCTCCTTCTGGAACCGGGAGAGCCGGGAAGCGGTCTTCAGTTTTTTACAGCCTGCAGTGAGGATGTGCTGGACCGGAACTGGCAGAGGCTGATTCTTACCCATCTTGAAGAAAAGGAACACAGAGGTGTGCTGACCGGATCACCGGTTACGGATATGCAGATCACATTGCTGACCGGTCGTGCCCATCTGAAGCACACAGAGGGCGGTGATTTCCGTCAGGCCACCTACAGGGCGGTTCGCCAGGGATTGAAAAAAGCGCAGAATGTTCTGCTTGAGCCCTATTATGAATTCCGGCTGGAAGTGCCGGTTGACTGTGTTGGCCGCGCTATGACAGACATTCAAAAAATGCAGGGTACTATACTGCCGCCGGAAAATGAGGATATGACTGCGATTCTTAAGGGCAAGGCTCCTGTCTCGGCTATGCGTGACTACCAGAAGGATGTGATTTCCTATACAAGAGGAATGGGAAGACTGTTCTGCAGCCTGAAGGGTTATGAACCCTGCAAAAACCAGGATGAGATCGTGGAGCAGCTTGGATACGATTCCGAGCGGGATCTGGAGAATCCGACAGGCTCTGTATTCTGTGCCCATGGAGCCGGATTTGTGGTTCCATGGTACGAAGTGGAAGATTATATGCATCTGGATTCAGGAGTTGTAGAAGAACTTACGGATAATTCTGAAGGTGAAGGCAGCGAAGTGGAAGACAGTACAGAATCAAAAGGAAAGTTTTCAGGCTATCAGCCGCCGAAATCCGCTTACCAGGGCAGTTACGAGGACGATAAAGAGCTTCAGGCGATTTTTGAGCGCACCTTTGGTCCGGTAAAACGAGACCGGGTGTCCTCTTATAAAAAAGTGGTAAGCGCTCCATCTTTTTCAGGCAGTGGTGTATCAGGAAAAAAGGACAGAGAAGAATACCTTCTTGTAGATGGATACAATATTATTTTTGCATGGCCGGAACTGAAGGAACTGGCAGATGCGGATGTCCGTGCAGCACAGACAAAGCTGATGGATATCCTAAGTAATTATCAGGGATATAAGAAATGTACGTTGATCCTGGTCTTTGACGCTTACAAGGTAGAAGGGCATCAGGAAGAAGTTTTTGCCTATCATAACATCCACGTGGTTTACACAAAGGAAGCGGAAACTGCTGACCAGTATATAGAGAAAACCGTTCATAAAATAGGCAGACAGCATCAGGTAACAGTAGCAACCTCTGATGGTCTGGAGCAGATCATCATTATGGGACAGGGAGCCAGCCGTATTTCTGCAAAGGGCCTGAAAGAGGAGATTGAAGAGACAAGAAAGCAGCTTCAGCAGGAATGGCATCAGCACCGCCAGTCCAGCCATACCTATCTTTTTGATCATGCAGATGCGCAAACTGCCAGATTGATGGAAGAGGTTCGCCTTGGAAAGAAGAAATTATAAAAGAGGAGATGTTTTAAAATGAGAGAGAAGCTTACCAAGAAAGATGTGGAAAAAATTGAGCAGGAAATTGAGCATCGCAAGCTTGTTATCCGTAAGGAAGCCATTGAGGCAGTGAAGGAAGCCAGAGCTCAGGGAGATTTAAGCGAAAATTTTGAATATTATGCAGCAAAGCGGCATAAAAACCAGAATGAAAGCCGTATCCGTTATCTGGAGAATATGCTGAAAACTGCGACGATTGTTTCCGACAGCTCCAGAAGTGATGAGGTTGGAATGGATGATATTGTGGAAGTTTATTTCGAAGAAGATGATGAGATTGAGAAATACAAGCTTGTTACATCCATACGTGGAAATTCCATGGAGAACCGGATCAGTATTGATTCTCCTATTGGCATGGCGCTGAAGGGACACAAGATTGGCGACAGAGTTGAAGTAAAGGTAAATGACAATTACAGTTATTTCCTGGAAATCCGTTCCATTGACAAGACCCATTCCGAAGAGGAAGAAATCAGAGGCTTTTAGAAAAAGTTCTGTATGGGAATTTTACATTTCAAAATATCAATTTTACATTTTATTTTACATAACCTGTCAATGGACTTGCTGTATTTGTTAAAAAACCACCAATTGTAAAGTATTTTACATAGATTTAACATTCCTCTCACAAGAGATTTTACATAGTCCCCCTATATTGGATACAGAAACAAAAGAACTTAACAAACAAAGAAAAGGATAAAAAGGAGAGGAAAGGTAATGGATTTTTTTAGCATTCTGACACTGGTCGGAGGCCTGGCAATGTTTCTGTATGGAATGCAGGTTATGGGGGACGGTCTGGAGAAGCTGTCCGGCGGCAAGCTGGAGAAGATTCTGGAGAATCTTTCATCCAACCGTGTAAAAGCAGTTCTGGTTGGCGCTGCAGTTACTGCAATCATTCAGTCGTCATCCGCAACTACGGTTATGGTAGTAGGTTTTGTAAACTCTGGAATTATGCATTTGTCACAGGCAGTTGGTTTTATTATGGGTGCCAATATCGGTACTACAGTTACCGCCTGGATTCTCAGTCTGGCAGGAATTGAAAGCTCCAATTTCTTTGTAAGACTTTTAAATCCAAGCTCATTTTCCCCGATTCTGGCTCTTGTGGGCGTGATTTTTATTGTTTTTCTTCACAATGAAAAGAAGAAAGACATTGGAAACATTATGGTTGGCTTTGCAGTTCTGATGTTTGGAATGAATACCATGAGTGGTGCTGTTAAGCCTCTGGCTGAAGTACCGGAGTTCACAAACATCCTGCTGAAATTTTCCAATCCGGTTTTAGGTGTGCTGGCTGGTGCGCTGCTCACTGCTGTTATTCAGTCTTCATCAGCTTCTGTTGGTATTCTGCAGGCACTTTGTGTGACTGGTGCAGTCCGTTATGGAGCTGCTCTTCCAATCATTATGGGACAGAACATTGGAACCTGTATCACAGCAATGCTTTCTTCTATCGGTGCAACAAAGAATGCAAAAAGAGCTGCAATCGTTCATCTGTATTTTAACATCGTCGGAACCGTTGCATTTATGATAGTATTCTATCTGCTGAATGGATTTTTACATTTTTCCTTTATTAATGATGTAGCCGGACCTGCCGGAATTGCAGTTATTCACAGTGCATTTAATGTAATTGCAACAGTTGTGCTTCTTCCATTTGGTAATCTGCTTGTAAAAATGGCCTGTGCAACTGTGCGTGATACGAAAGAAGAGAAAGCTGTTTCTGCAGAGGATCAGGAGTTTATGATTCTGGAATCCCGTTTTCTTGTAAATCCTGGTATCGCAATCGAGCAGAGTAAAACAGCTGCGAAAAAAATGGCAGAACAGTCCAAAAATGCACTGAAGCTTTCCTTTGATCTTTTGGATCATTTCGATGAAGAAACAGCTTTTCGTGTGGAAAAAATCGAGGCAAAGGTTGACCGTTACGAGGATGAGCTTGGAACCTATCTGATCAAACTGAACCAGAAGGATCTTTCTCTGGAGGACAGTCACAGCCTGTCCATTATGCTCCACTGTATCGGTGATTTTGAACGTATTTCCGATCATGCACTTAGCATTATGAAATCTGCAAAGGAGATGGCAGAGAAAAATGCAGGTTTTTCGGAACGTGCAGAGAAAGAACTTCATATTATGGAAAAAGCAGTGTCCGATATTGTGGACAAGGCATATAAGGTATTTGCAAATCAGGATATAAGAATGGCAGAAGAAATCGAGCCACTGGAGGAAGTGATCGACGAGCTCAGCCGTGAACTGAAACGACGTCACATAAATCGTCTGCGGGCAGGAGAGTGTACCATTGAGATGGGATTTATCCTATCAGATATCACTACATGTCTGGAGAGAATTGCAGATCACTGTTCCAATATCGGTGTCTGTGTTACCCAGGTCCGGGAGGATCTTTATGATACCCACAGTCATCTTGATTCTGTGAAAAATGCACCGGGCGAACATTTCCATCACGAGCTGGAGGTTGCACGTGTGAACTATATGCTCCCATAACAGCCTTTTTTGTCTGATTTTTACAGTAACTTTACAAGTGTATACTTGTTATAAGCGGGAAAAAAACGTATACTGAACAATAATAATTTTAACCGATTGAAAGGCTGCGTGAAATGAAACCTTAACAAGATGTGGGAGGAGTGACTGGAAATGATTTTTTGTGTTGAAGATGATAATAATATTCGGGATCTTTTAGTATATACACTGGAAACCACCGGATTTCATGCAAAGGGGCTGACGGATTCTCAGGAATTGTGGAAGGCTCTTGCACAGGAGGAGCCGGAATTGATCCTTCTGGATATTATGCTTCCGGGGGAGGATGGATATTCAATTCTGGAGAAACTGAAGAAATCCTCCGGAACCAGAGAGATTCCCATAATCATGGTAACAGCCAAGGAGGCAGAATTTGATAAGGTGCGTGCGCTGGAAGCCGGAGCAGACGATTACATCACCAAGCCATTTGGCATGATGGAATTTATTGCAAGGGTAAAGGCGGTGCTTCGCCGCAGCAGCCGCCACGGAGATGACAGGGAGCTTCGCTGTGAGGAACTGAGCATTTTTCCGGGACGTCATCAGGTTTACTGTGGCGATCAGCAGGTAGAGCTGACAAGAAAGGAATTTGAGCTTCTTCTTTATCTGATGGAAAATAGAGGAATCGTTATGACACGTGACCAGATACTGTGTCATATATGGGGCTATGATTTTGACGGAGAGACCAGAACTGTGGATGTGCATGTGCGGACACTCAGGCAGAAGCTTGGAGAAACCGGCAGACTGGTGGAAACTGTCCGTGGCGTAGGATACCGAATGGCAGATAAGGGAGGCAGTCAGGGATGAAAAAGAAAATCCTCAGCCACACCGGTTTTATGATTGTTCTTACAGCAATTCTTACTTTCATAGCAGCCAGCTTTTTAATGTACGAAAAGTTTGACGATGTTATGAAGAGGACTGTCAGAGATGAAACGGAATACGTAAAAGCAGGAATGGAGAAAGCAGGAGAAGACTATTTAAGCAAGAGCGTGGGCGATAATACAGGAACGCGAATTACTTTGACGGATGAGAATGGAAAGGTTCTCTATGACAGTGAGGCAGATGCTTCCAAACTTCCCAATCACAGCAATCGTCCTGAATTTGTCCAGGCCATGGAAGAAGGCCATGGGGAAGTAGTACGCTATTCGGAAACCCTTGCACAGCAGACCTTTTATTATGCAGTGAAGCTGGATGATGGGAAAATCCTTCGTTTGGCAAAAACCACAGACAGTGTTTTTCATACATTAATGAGCAGTCTTATCTGGCTGGGACTTTTGATGATACTGATTATCCTGATAGAAATCATTCTGGTACAGAGGCAGACAAAAAAACTGATCAAACCCATAAACAGCCTGGATCTGGAGCATCCTCTTGATAATGTGTGTTATGAGGAGCTTAAGCCTCTTCTTACCCGTGTAGACCAGCAGAACCTGCAGATTGCATGTCAGCTTGAAGAACTGAAAAAAACGGAGGCTGTGCGAAGAGAGTTTTCTGCAAATGTTTCTCATGAGCTGAAAACTCCGCTGATGTCGATTTCCGGCTATGCAGAGCTGATGATGAATGGAATGGTGCGTCCGGAAAATATTGCAGATTTTTCAGGGAGAATTTACAAAGAAGCCAATCGTCTTGGTAATCTGGTGGCAGATATTATCCAGCTGTCCCGGCTGGATGAACAGCAGGATGAAGTGGTTTCCATGGAAAGTGTGGAACTGAATGAGCTTGCAGAAGATGTGGTAAACAATCTCCAGGATCAGGCCCAGAAGAAGAATATTTCCCTGAGATATTATGGTCATCCGGTTACAATTCAGGGAGTGCGTCATGTGCTTTATGAAATGCTGTACAATATAGCGGACAATGCAGTTCGTTATACAAATCCGGGTGGACATATTTATATTTACGTAGGAAAAAACAGAGAGGGAAAAGCTTATTACCGTGTGGAGGATGACGGAATCGGAATACCGAAATCTGAACAGAAAAGAATATTCGAAAGATTTTACCGTGTTGACAAAAGTCATTCACGTCAGACCGGAGGTACCGGTCTTGGATTGTCCATTGTAAAACATGGGGCAACCTTGCATCATGCCCAGATTCACGTGGACAGTGATCTTGGAAAAGGTACAAAAATGGAGCTGCGTTTCTAAGCAGCTCCATTTTTGTATAAACATAAATTACAGCTCACTCAGTGCATCCTCATCTGCTACGATAATTGCATTGGGATGGAACTGAAGGATAGAAGCCGGGCACTGTGGAGTAACCGGTCCCTTGATTGCGGCTGCAAGAGCTTTGGCTTTGTTCTTGCCATTTGCTACAAGAAGAACAGTCTTCGCACTCATGATGTTGCCTGTTCCCATGGAATAAGCCTTACGCGGAACTTCGTCTTCGCTTGCAAAGAATCTCTTATTTGCCTGGATGGTAGCCTCTGTAAGGTCTACGCAGTGTGTGCCATTCTCAAAATGGTCATCTGGCTCATTGAAACCGATGTGACCATTCGGTCCGATTCCAAGAAGCTGCAGATCTACAGTTCCGATATTCTGAAGCAGCGTATTGTATGCTTCACAGCATGCCTTCGCATCAAGATTGGTACCATCCGGAACATGGGTATTCTCAATGTTGATATTGACTCTGCTGAACAGGTTCTTGTTCATGAAATAACGATAGCTCTGGTCATTAGATCCGTCCAGTCCCACATATTCGTCCAGGTTAACGGACTTAACGTGAGAAAAATCAAGGATTCCTTCTTCATACATAGCAGTCAGCTGGTCATAGGTTCCAACTGGGGAAGAACCTGTAGCAAGTCCCAGGATACAATCCGGTTTGGATAAGATAACTCCTGCGATAATGGTAGCTGCAGTACGGCTCAGCTCTTCATAATTTTTAACTTTAATTACTTTCATTTTACCTCTCCTTCTTTGTCAATAAGTGAGAATGATCACTTTAACAAGGTGCAAAAAAATAACGGCATTATCAGAATGCTGTCACGTAAAACCCCTGCCCTTGCTTTTTTAGACAATAACAGTATACCCTATATTTAGGCGAAATGCTATAAATATTTCTGCTTTTTTTGCTTTTTTTGGTGAAAACTAATTGCAAGTTTCGAAAGCTTTTCCTATAATGAATTCATAATATAGAAATTTACCCTGGGGATAAATAAAATGAAAAAAAACTACACTCTGAAAAGGGAACTTACACTTCTGATGATACTGACCTCTGTATGTACTTTACTGTCTGTATGCGCAGCTGTTTTCTATGTCTTTTTCTCTTTCTTCTTTCAGAAAACACAGGAAGATATTGAATATGTACTTCGATATACCAGTCAGCAGTATGAGGCTCATATGCAGTTTATTGAGGATAGTGTGATCGCCATACGTCATAATACGGTACTGGATGATTTTTTTCAGAAAGAAGAATACGACCTGGAGGAAGTAGAACCACAGCTTTCTTACAGCATGGAGCTTTTTTCAGAGCGAAATATGGTGGAACGCCAGCTCCCTTTTGTTACTGGAATTTATCTGTTTAATAATGGGAATGAATGTATTTATGAACACTATTATGCTACTACACTGGCTGCCGGGAGAGAACAGAAGCGAAAATACGAAAACATGCAGCAGGAATTTAAAAGTACCAGTGACCAATACGCCTGTTTGTCCGATAAAGATGAATTGAATATTTTTTTTAGAATTTATGATGAAAATATGAGGGAAAAAGGAATCGGAATCGTGCAGATCAGTCAGAGTGCGGTAACGAAAGTTCTGGAAACGGTACAGCTGTATCATAATGGAGGATGGGCTGTCCTGGATAAAAACGATCAGCTGCTTGCCTCAGAAGGAGCTCAGGAGCTGGTGAAAAAGCTGCAGACTTCTGAGAATTCATGGAATGGAACAAAAGACCTGGCGGGTACGAAGGTGATTGGTTATGGAAATCCCTGTGGATTTGGAGTACGTACAGTGATCTCAGTAGGGTATGGGAATATTTTTTCTATTTTGAAGCCCACTCTTTTTATTGTTCTTGTGGGCCTTATTGTGGTACTGGGAATTGCATTTCTGGTTGCATATGCTATCAGCTACCGTTTCACCAAACCGGTTACCAGGATGATCCAAAGTATACAGGCTTTTGGAAAACCGGATCTGAATGCCAGAATGGAAGATTCCTCTATTCAGGAATTTCATGACATGGGAATCGTGTTTAATGAGATGGCAGACAGGATCGAATATCTGATCACTCAGGTTTACGAAAAAGAAATTGTGGCAGCCAGGTCTCAGGTAAAATATCTGCAGTCCCAGATAAATCCCCATTTCCAGTTTAATATTCTGGCCATGCTGAGTCTGAAAGCGAAAATGGCTGGAAACGAAGAGGTTTACGATGGACTGAATGCTTTTTCCAGACTGATGCAGGGTAAGATATTCCGGGAAAAAGAAATTAAGATAAAGGTAAAAGAGGAACTGGAAATCGTTCAGTTTTATTTATATCTGCAGAAAAGCCGTTACCAGGATAAACTGTCTTATGAGGTGAAGCTTGAAGATGAAAAAATCGGCGAAGATCTGATTCCCCGTCTTCTTATTGAGCCACTGGTGGAAAATGCAGTTTCACATGGCTTGGAACCAAAGCGTGAAAAAGGAAATCTGCAGGTTCTTTTATATGAAAGGGAAATGCTCTACATCTGGGTAAAAGATGATGGAGTAGGCGTTTGTCGGAATCAGACGAAGGCAGAGGAGAATAAAGAAAAAACTCCTCATACCCATGTAGGCTGGGAAAATACAAAGAAAATGCTCCGGATCCTGTATGGAGATCATTACAAGTTTCAGGTCTGGAGCGAACCGGGAAAGGGAACGGAAATAGAAATTGCAGTTCCAATTGAAAGAGGTGGAAATTATGTGGAAAGTGATAGCAGCCGATGATGAAGGATATATCAGAGAGGCTTTGCAGAAACTGATAAATTGGGAAAAAATGGACTGTTCTCTGGAGAGCGTAGTCAGTGATGGACAGGAACTATTGGAGAAAATCAGGGGAGAAATGCCGGACATTGTGATCACAGATATACAGATGCCTGGTGTTGACGGATTAGACGTATGTAAATATATATACGAAACCTGCCCGGAAACCCAGGTGATCATCCTTACCGCATATTCAGATTTTGAGTATGCCAAACGTGCCATTAAATACAGTGTATGTGAGTATGTGCTTAAGATTTCCATTATAGATGAACTTCCACTGGCAGTGGAAAAAGCAATCGGAAAGCTATCCAGACTGAAAAAGGAAATCGAAATACAGGAGCATACGAAGGCTGAAGAACCGGAATCACTGCTTGACCAGATTGAACAGTATCTGGAAGAAAATTTCTGCAAAAAGATCACGCTGGATGATATTGCAGATACCCTGCATGTGAACCGCAGCTATCTCAGCCGTTATTATAAGAATAAAACAGGTGTGAATCTGTTTGATGAGATTTTAATGAAACGGGTGGAAAAGGCAAAAGAATATTTGCAGAATACAGAGATGAAGACTTATGAGATTTCAGAAGCGGTAGGGGTGGAAGATGCTGGTTATTTTTCAAAAATGTTTAAAAAGATAACAGGGGTATCACCAAAAGAATTCAGGAAAAGAGAACAACATGAAGAGAAAAATTAGAGGCCTTTTCTTTAGTATCGGAATAGCTGGGGGTCTGCTCCTTGGAGGCTGCGGGAAAGAAGAAAAAGAGCCTGTAACTATCACAATGATTCATGCATGGGGTGGAACTGGTGAAGATCATGTAGCTATGAGGGATATTTACGATGGATTTCAGAAGGAGAATCCGGACATTGAGGTGCAGTTGATCTCCATGCCAGGAAGAAAGGAAATGCTGCGTAAGGTGGAGGATATGATCATGGTGGGAGATATGCCGGATGTGATCACCTTCAGCGGTATGGGACAGAATACAACCTATGATTTTATTGTAGAAAATGATATGGCGCTGGATATTATGCCCTATGTGAAAAAAGATCAAGAGTTTGCCTCCAATATTTCCCAGACCAATCTGAACTATTGGACTACAGAAGAAGGAAAGCTGTTTACAGTGTCAGATGTTTTGTCCTTAAGTGGTGGTTATTGGTATAATGAAGATATTCTGCACGCAGCTGGTGTAAAGGAAATTCCCAGGACCTGGGATGCTTTTCGCGGTATGTGCTACAAGATCTGGAAATGGTCGGAACGTGAGAATAATGAAATTGCTTCGCTTCAGACATCTCCGGAAGGCTATCTTTATTTTATGGATCATATGCTTCTGGAAGAAGGTACAGAAAAGGACAGAAACGATATCGGTAAAATTTCAGAGGTGCTGAAAAGGCTGCAGGAAATTTATGTATATTCCACCTCCGAAAATGCAGAATACAGTTATCTGGATGAGACCAGATTGTTCAATGAAGGAAAGCTTGCCATATATGTGAATGGTGTATGGGGTGCTTCCCTGATTTCCGAAAACATTAATGCCAAGTATGCACTGCTTCCAACTACATCCAGGAAGAATCTGTCTTGCGAATCTGCCTGTTTTGGTTATGTGCTTGGAAAAAGTGGAGACGAACAGAAAGAGGAGGCTTCCATCCGATTCCTGAAATATATGTTAAGCAAGAAGGTGCAGACGCGGATTTTGGAGGAAACAGAGCAGATTCCGGCGAATAAGCAGGTAGCTCTGGATTCTTACGAGAAGGAAATGCCGCGGCTGTTTCAGGCTGCGTCCCTGGTGTTAAGTGCAGAGGATAAAATTGAAGTTCCGGATAATCTGTGGACTTATGAACAGAAAGCCTATTTTACAGAAAATATTTTCAGAGAGCTTACCGGTAAAGTTTTACCGGAAGCTTTTATCCGGCAGCTGGGTGAAATGAAAATAGATAAATAGGGAAAATAAAGATAAGGAAAATATTGCCGTCAGGTAAATATTTTCCTTATTTTTATTGTGAAAATGTCAATAAATACCTGTAAATTGCAAATGAGATTCATTCAAAAATACCAAAAACAAGGGTAAAATAAGGACAGTTAAAGCAAAGACGTATAATTTATGAAGGAGGATTTTTGTAATGAAGAAAAAAATGGTAAGTGTTTTACTGGCAGCAGCAATGGGGACTACTGCACTGGTTGGATTTGGAACGACTGCTTATGCAGATGATGATGTTCTGGAATTTTACCATGGATATTACCAGGATGAGAGCGAGTGGGCTGCAGCTCAGGTTATGAGGGACATCTATGATGAGTTTGCAAAGGAACATGCTGATGGATCAGTTACATTTAAACCAATCGCTGTAGAAAACAGAGATGACATTGTAAGTGCACAGGTTGCTGGTGGTTCCTTCCCAGATCTGGTAGATGTAGGCGGTGGTGGAGTTCCGCAGGCAGCACTTTCCCAGGATCTGGTATACGATCTGAAACCGTATATCGATGAAAATGGTCTGCAGGATGCAGTTGGTCTTAACTATACACAGCATGATGTGGATGGTCATATTTATGCAGTGCATGATCAGATTGAGAGCCGTGGCTTATGGTATAATTCCGATATTTTTGAAAAAGCCGGAATTACAGAGGAGGCATTTGCAGACTGGGATTCTTTTGGAGAAGCAATGGAAAAAATCCGTGCTCTGGACGAGGATGTGTACGGATACATTGCAGGACAGGGCTCCAGCTATATTGTAAACACAGTTATGGCTTCTACAGATGAAGGCAAGAAAATGCTGGAATCTGAGCTGACAGAGGACACCATCAATTCAGAGGAATTTGCAGCTGCATTTAAGACTGCTGCAAATCTGGATCAGGCAAATGGTTCTGAGCATACTACAGATGATAACGGAAATCTTATGGCAGAATTTAATACAAATGGTAAAGCTGGTGTTCTTTTCAATGGTGTATGGAATGCAAGTGGAATTGATGCGTCTTTAACAGATGCCATTGAGCCTGCTTTATTCCCTGGAAATATTGCAATCGCTTCTGCAGGCGGCGGACTTGCTGTGGCAAATAACATGAGTGATGAGAAAACAGAGCTGGCACTTGAGTTTATCAAATATATGACAAGTGCTGAGGTTCAGGAAAAAATCTTCACTGGCGTACAGGCAAATCCATGTAATACAACAGTTGATCTGAACGCACTTGCAGAAGAGAGTGATGACGCAGCTACAAGAAAGCTTGCACAGGCTTGCTCTCAGGTAAATGAAGCGGATACTGTAGTGATCGACATGAACTATACCTGGGGATCTGACGTGGACAAAGCCATCATCAATGCATTGATGGAGTGTGCGGTATCCGGAACAGATATTGATGCAAGATTTGCAGCACTTCAGACAGAGCTGATCGCGTTGGTTGCTTAAAGCACAGGAAAGAACACAGCTATGATGAACATAAACTATGAATGAAATAGAAGAGGGAGGGGAGAAATCTCTTCCCTTTTTGGAGGTATGAATTTGGAAAATCAGAATGCTGCGAAAAAAAGAAAGAATAAGCTTGGAACGCGGAGAAAAGGATTTATTATAGCGTTTCTTGCGCCTACCCTGATTGCATTTTGCGTATTTTATCTGTATCCCATTATTACGGTGTTTATCACTTCTTTCTGCAAATGGGATTATACCAATATTACCAGTCCGGAGTTTTTCGGCTGGAGCAATCTGTGGGATAATTATGATTATATTTTTAACAAGTATCCATTTTTCTGGGAAGCACTGAAAAATTCAACTACCTGGGCCATTCTTGGAGCAGTGGTACAGATTCCCATTGCTGCTTTGATCGCTCTGGCACTGTCCAGAAAGGTAAAAGGTATTAAATTTGTACGAAATGTTTATATTATTCCGAATATGATCTCAACTGCCGCTATGGGCATTGTATTTTTACAGTTGTACAACCCTTCTTATGGAATTATCAACCCGATCATTCGTCTTTTTAACAAAGAATTCAGGGATAATATCCTGCTTCTGAAAGGACCGGCTTTTGTGGCCATGACCTGTGCCTATATTTTCTTTACAGGAACTACAACTTTAATGATTTTGGGGAATATTATGGCAGTGCCGGAAGAGGTAAGAGAAGCAGCTATGCTGGATGGGGCAAGCGGTCTGAGACAGGACTGGTATATTACAATCCCTATGATCAAAGGAACTTTAAAAACAGTATCCGTTCTTGCTGCGACTTCCGGCTTCCTTCTTTATAACGAGGTTTATTTCCTGACAAAAGGAGCTGCAGGAACCTACAGTATCAGTTACATTATCCGCGAGCTTGCCATTACCAGTCCGAGAACCCAGTTTGGACGTGCCAATGCAGTGGCAATGATCCAGATCCTGGCTGGGATGGTGATCATTCTGGTGATTAATTTTGTATACAGCATTTCTTTCAGGAAAGAGAAAGAATAAGAAGGAAAAGAGGATGAATATGAAAAAAACAAATACCCTGAAAGGTGTAAATAGTATGCCGGCGGGAACCAGGATCGTGACTTACATTTGTCTTGCGTGGGCGCTGATCGTGTCGCTGCTTCCCATTGGCTGGCTGGTTTTATCCAGCCTGAAAAAAGATCCTATGGCAAGACCAGGCTTTCAGCTTCCGGAATCTATTTGTCTGGATGGTTATATTTCCACATTTAAAGATTTACATGTGCTGAGATATTTTGGAAACAGTCTTTTTGTTGCAGGTGTGTCCGTGGTGATCAGTGTGGTGATGATTTCCATGTCTGCATATGTGGTAGCGCGAATGGAATTCAAAGGAAAAGCACTGGTAAATATACTTTTGTATTCCACCATGTTTATCCCGGCCACAGCCCTTACTTATCCGGTATATAATCTGGTAAACCGCCTGCATTTATATGATACAAGATCTGCGCTGATCCTGATTTATTCCTGCAGTGGAATTGCAGTGAGTTTTTTTG
The DNA here is from genome assembly GCF_934371575.1 of uncultured Blautia sp. Lineage (GTDB taxonomy): Bacteria > Bacillota > Clostridia > Lachnospirales > Lachnospiraceae > Blautia_A. Next base: position 24,444 of record NZ_CAKRNY010000009.1, read on the forward strand.
TAATCAAAAACTATTACGACAATATCCCAAGAGAGCTGGAAGAGGCGGCGAGAATTGACGGATGTGGGTATGTACAGACCTGGATGAAAGTAATTTTTCCAATTGCACGTCCGGGAATTATGACAGCCGCTGTGCTTGCGTTTTTGAATAATTGGAATGAGTATTACTGGGCCTCTCTTGTGCTGATCACAAGGGAAAAGCTGACAGTACCGGCGCTTTTGTCTACTTTTACAACAGCCTTTAACACCAATTATAACGGACTTTTTTCCGCTATGGTGATTATCATTCTTCCGCCTGTGCTTCTGTACTGTATTTTCAGCAGATTCTTTATTGAGGCACTGTCTGGCGGAGCCGTAAAAGGCTGACAGGTGAAATGGAAGTTTTTTGATAAAAATGATGAATATATAAAATTTTCTGATATAATGAAGAAGACAGGAGAATAGAGACATGAATGAGGAAATAAGACAGCGCACCAAATGGTTTATGGAAGACAGATTCGGTATGTTTATTCATTGGGGATTATACTCCATTCCGGCATGCGGTGAATGGATGATGTCACAGAAAGAAATGACAATTGAGGAATACAGTAAGTATTTTGATCAGTTTGATCCTGTGGATTATGATCCGAAGAAATGGGTTCGTCTGGCAAAAAAAGCAGGCATGAAGTATGTGGTACTTACAGCAAAGCACCATGATGGATTTTGTCTGTTTGACTCTAAACTGACAGACTACAAGTCAACAAACACAAAAGCAGGCAGAGACCTGGTAAGAGAATTTGTAGATGCATGTCGAGAGGAAGGATTAAAGGTTGGTCTTTATTTTTCCATTATAGACTGGCATCATCCGGATTTTCCTAAATATGGAGACAGGCAGCATCCTATGCGAAACAATCCGGCATATAAAGATGAAAAAATTGATTTTGACAGATATCTTGCGTATATGCATGGCCAGATAAAGGAACTTGTAACAGGGTATGGCAAGCTGGATCTTCTATGGTTCGATTTTTCCTATGACGATATGACCGGAGAAAAATGGAAAGCCACAGAGCTGATCAAAATGGTTCGAAAGTATCAGCCGGATGTGATCATTGACAACCGTCTGGAAGGTGCGGGGGATAACCATGGCAGCATTACAACAGAGGATCCACTGATTTACAGCGGTGATTTTGCAAGTCCGGAGCAGATCATTCCTCCAAAAGGAGTATGTGATGACAAGGGAGAACCCATTCCATGGGAACTTTGTGCCACTATGAATAATCATTGGGGATATTGCAATTTCGACCACCAGTATAAGACCCCTCAGATGCTTGTAAGAAAGCTGGTGGAATGTGCCAGCAAGGGTGGAAATATGATCCTGAACGTGGGACCAGATGCCCGTGGAAACATTCCGGAGGAGAGTGTTCAGATCCTCACAGAAGTTGGAAAATGGATGAAAAAAAATGGAGAGAGTATTTACGGATGCGGAATTTCCAAATTGGAAAAGCCGGATTGGGGAAGATATACCCAGAAAGGTGACATCATTTATGCCCATGTTTATGAGACACCTCTTGGTGCACTTCCGTTGTATGGAATCAGTCCAAATAAGCTGGAATCCGTTACATATCTTGCTGACGGCAGTGAGGTGAACAGAGGGGAGGCATGGAATACGGTGCTGTATCCGGAAGTGGCCTTTGTTTCCTTCGGAGATGATCCAGTATTTACCTATCCATTGCCAGATGAAAAAGATACGGTCTTAAAAATACGTTTGCGACAGGAGTAAAAGAGTATGAAAAAGGTAACGAGTATTGTAATTGGAGCAGGCCTTCGGGGAGGCCATGTTTATTCTCAGTATGCACTGGACCATCCGGATGAATTTCAGGTGGTGGCAGTTGCAGAGCCGGATAAAGAGCGCAGAGAGGGTTTTGCAAAAAGACATCATATTCCGGAAGAGCTTTGCTTCGAAAGCTATGAAGAGCTTCTTGGAAAAGAAAAGCTGGCAGATTGTGCCATGATATGCACCATGGACAGGATGCATTATGAGCCTACGATCATGGCTCTGAAAAAGGGATATCATGTACTTTGTGAAAAGCCCATGTCTCCAGACAAGAAAGAAATCATTGAAATGGGAGAGATGGCGAAGAAATACGACCGTATTCTGTCCGTGTGCCACGTACTTCGGTATTCTCCGTTCTTTTCCAAGTTAAAAGAACTTCTGGAAGAAGGAAAAATAGGAAGACTTATGACTATCCAGCATATGGAAGAGGTAGGTTACTGGCATCAGGCACACAGCTTTGTAAGAGGAAACTGGAGAAATGCAGAGGAATCCAGTCCTATGATCCTGCAGAAATGTTGTCATGATATGGATATCATGCTGTGGCTGGCAGACAGTAAATGCGAAAGCCTCAGTTCCTTTGGTGAACTGTCTTATTTTACAGAGGAAAATGCACCGGAAGGAGTTCCTGCTTATTGTCTGGATGGATGCCCACACAGAGATGAATGTGCTTTCTATGCACCACGCTTTTATCTGGAAAATTTAGATGGTTATCTGGTACGTGCAGTGACCGATCAGACAGATCCGGAGCATGTATTGGAGGCTTTGAAAAAAGGACCTTACGGAAGATGTGTATTCCACTGTGATAATACAGTGGTAGATCACCAGTCCGTTGACATAAAGTTTGAAAATCAGGTAACAGCGTCCTTCCTTATGACAGCCTTTACAGACCAGTGTGCTAGACGGATCCGTCTTATGGGAACAAAAGGTGAGATCAAAGGTGATATGGATGCAGGTACTATTGAGATCAGAGATTTCGTCAGTGGGAATCTGGAGACAATAGAGCTTCACACACCTGCAAACGGACATAACGGAAGTGATATGAGCATGATGCATGATTTTGTCCGTATGGTAGGAGAAGGAAGAAAAGGCAAAACAGACGCTGCTGTTTCCGTGGAGAGTCATCTGATGGCACTGGCAGCAGAGGAAGCAAGAATAACGGGACAGGTTGTAAATCTCAGAGGATTTGCAAATGAAAATAAATGAATTTTTAGCTGAAATCAACATGCTGCCAGAGGCCGTGCATCTGCTTAATGAGCTTCAGGAATCCGGACGCATTGGGGAAGAAGAATATCAGGAAAATAAGCTTTTGTATGAGAAGGACAGAGCTTTGTTTTATGAAAAAATTCTCTTGGAAAAGGATTATCGGCTTGTGTTTCTGTATTATTTATGCCGCATGGGCGCTGAAACATATGATGCTTATGTAAAGCGGGGAATCAGCCGGGCAATTTTCAGGGACACTTTTTATGATCTGACCTTTTGGTGCGAAAACTGTTTTCTGGAATATGGAGAGTATGGAATTGATGAATACGACTGGTTTTTCCGTCATATGAAGCTTACAATCTTCAGACTTGGAAGAATGCAATTTGAAATCATGGATTCCCGCTGGAATTTTACAGCAGGAGAAAGAATGGTAAAAAAAGGAGATCAGATCATCAGTATTCATATTCCACAGGGCGAAAAGCTCACACTGGAGAGTGTGAGAGAATCTATTGTTCAGGGAATGGCTTTCTGGGGAAAAGAGATGCCGTATCTGTGTCATTCCTGGCTGCTCTATCCGGGGCTTAAAGACATTCTGCCTCAGACAAGCAATATCATTATGTTTCAGAATCAATTTCAGATCGTAGAAACAGATTGGGATGAGCGTGAGGCTGAATGGCGTATTTGGGGGAAAGTACAGCGAAATCTGAATGTATATTCTGAGAATACTTCGCTTCAGAGGGCTGCAAAGAAATATCTGAAATCCGGAAAAGCCCTTGGAAGCGGTCTGGGAATATTAAATCCGGAGTATTTCCTGTGAAATAATTGATAGAAATTGACAAGAAGAGGTTTGTCTGTTACCATCGAACCAGGGGCAATTGTTTGTCCCTGGTATCGTTATGAATAAGCAACAAAGCGGATCAGGAATATTCGCTTTGACAAATAAAAAATGGGAGGCAGCAATAATATGAAAAAGCCGGTATTGGTAGTAATGGCAGCAGGTATGGGAAGCAGATATGGTGGCCTGAAACAGATCGATCCTATTGATAAGGATGGGGACATTATCATTGATTTTTCTATCTATGATGCTATTCAGGCAGGGTTTGAAAAAATCGTATTTATTATAAAGAAGGAGAATGAGGCAGATTTCCGTGCTGCTATCGGAGATCGTATGAGTAAGCATATCCAGGTGGAATTTGTATTCCAGGACCTGCATAATCTGCCGGAGGGCTTTACAGTTCCGGAAGGACGTGTGAAGCCATGGGGAACCGGACATGCGATCATGAGCTGTATCGATGTGATCGACGGACCTTTTGCCGTTATTAATGCAGATGATTATTATGGACGTCACGCGTTTAAGATGGCATACGATTTCCTTACAGAGAATCAGGATAAAGACGGCATTTACCAGTACATGATGGTAGGCTATAAGCTTGAGAACACATTGACAGATAATGGACATGTGGCTCGTGGTGTTTGTGTGACAGACGAAGAGGGATATCTGAAGGACATTAATGAGCGCACCCATATTGAGAAGAGAGATGGCGGTGCTGCTTATACCGAGGATGATGGTGCTACTTGGACAGAGCTTCCTATGGATGCTACGGTGTCTATGAATATGTGGGGATTTTCTGCAAGCATTCTGAAGGAACTGAAGGACAGATTCCCATCATTCCTGAAAGAAAATGTGGAGAAGAATCCTCTGAAATGCGAATATTTCCTTCCATTTGTTGTAGATGAGCTTCTTGGCGAGAAGAAAGCAACTGTCAAAGTTCTGAAATCCATGGACAAATGGTACGGAGTTACCTATAAAGAAGATAAGCCGGTAGTAGTTTCTGCAATTCAGAAGCTGAAAGATGACGGTCTTTATCCTCAGAAGCTTTGGGAGGAAAAATAAGTGGGAAAAACAAAAGATGCAAGCCATCAGGAACTGATGGAAGTAATCAACAGCTTTGATTTTGGCGGTGAACTTGAAGAGGTTGGCATATTCGGAAATGGTCACATAAATGAGACTTACTGTGCTGTATTTTCCACAGAAACTGGACGGAAGCGCTATATTCTCCAGAAAATGAACAAGCAGATTTTCAAAGATCCAGTTGGTCTTATGGAGAATATCAGTGGTGTCACCTCCTGGCTGAAGAAGAAAATTCTGGAAAATGGCGGGGATGCAGAGCGCGAAACCCTGAATATCGTAAATGACCGTGCAGGAGCTCCTTATTTGGCAGATAAAGAAGGAGAATACTGGAGAGCATATCTGTTTATTGAGGATGCAACCTGTTTTGATCAGGTGGAAAATGATGAAGATTTTTACCAGAGTGCTCTTGCATTTGGTAATTTCCAGCGTCTTCTTGCAGATTATCCGGCAGGTACGCTTCACGAGACAATTCCGAATTTCCATAATACTGTGAAACGATTTGCAGATTTTAAAAAAGCTGTGGAAGAGGATGCATGCGGACGGGCTGCTGATGTTCAAAAGGAGATACAGTTTGTCCTGGAAAGAGAGCAGCTGGCCCATACACTGGTGGATTTACAGGAGGCTGGTAAGCTGCCCCTTCGTGTAACGCACAATGACACCAAGCTGAATAATATCATGATCGACAATGCTACACATAAGGGAATCTGCGTGATCGATCTGGATACGGTAATGCCGGGACTTTCTCTGAATGATTTTGGCGATTCCATCCGTTTCGGCGCAAGCACGGCAGCAGAGGATGAGCAGGATATTTCCAAAGTGTCCTGTGACCTTCATCTGTTTGAGGTGTATGTAAAAGGATTTCTGGAAGGCTGCGGCGGTGCCCTCACAGATCTGGAGGTGGATATGCTTCCAATGGGCGCAATCCTGATGACCTTTGAGTGTGGAATGCGTTTCCTGGCAGACCATCTGGAGGGAGATCATTACTTCCGTATTCATCGCGAAAATCATAATCTGGACCGCGCAAGAACCCAGTTTAAGCTGGTCTGGGATATGGAACAGAAATTATCTGAAATGAAAGCTATTGTACAAAAATATAAATAGTGGTATTCTAATACTGGCAGGCAGCAAATGTCTGCTGGTATCATAAATACATGCAGAAGCGGGGGAGCAGGCCGATAGTGCGGCAATCACAATAATGCTTCTGCAGATACGAGGAGGAAAAAATCATGGCAATTTTAGTAACAGGCGGTGCAGGATATATTGGAAGCCATACAGTTGTAGAACTTCAGAATTCCGGTTATGATGTAGTAGTTCTGGACAATCTGTCCAATTCCAGTGAGAAGGCCCTTGACAGAGTTTCCAAGATCACAGGCAAGCCGGTTAAATTTTATAAAGCAGATATCCTGGACAGAGAAGCACTTGAGCAGATTTTTGATAAAGAAGACATTGACTCCTGTATCCATTTTGCCGGATTGAAGGCTGTTGGTGAGTCTGTGGTAAAACCATGGGAATATTATGAGAATAATATTGCAGGTACCCTGACTCTTGTAGATGTAATGAGAAAACATGGCGTGAAGAATATTATTTTCTCTTCCTCTGCTACTGTATATGGTGATCCGGCACAGATTCCGATTACAGAGGAATGCCCGAAGGGACAGTGTACAAATCCATACGGTTGGACCAAATCCATGCTGGAGCAGGTGCTTGCTGATATCCAGAAGGCAGATCCACAGTGGAACGTAATGCTTCTTCGTTACTTTAACCCGATCGGAGCTCATAAGAGTGGAACAATCGGTGAGAATCCAAATGGTATCCCGAACAACCTTATGCCATATATCACACAGGTTGCTGTTGGCAAGCTGAAAGAGCTTGGCGTATTCGGTAATGACTATGACACTCCGGACGGAACTGGTGTAAGAGATTATATTCACGTGGTTGACCTTGCAAAAGGCCATGTAAAGGCACTGAAGAAGATTGAGGAGAATCCTGGACTTGCAATTTACAACCTTGGTACAGGTAAAGGCTACAGTGTTCTTGATATTGTGAAGAACTTTGAAGCTGCTACAGGTGTTAAGATCCCATATGTGATCAAACCACGTCGTGCCGGTGATATTGCTACATGCTACTGCGATGCGTCCAAGGCAGCCAGAGAGCTTGGCTGGACTGCAGAGAATGGTATCCGCGAAATGTGCGAGGATTCCTGGAGATGGCAGAGCAATAATCCGAATGGATATGACGAATAATTAAGCTTAAAGGAAAAGTTGTATGATTCAGAATCTGATTTTTGATGTTGGAGATGTGCTGCTGGAGTATCGCTGGTTTGAAATGCTGACCAGAGATTACGGCATTTCAGAAGCTGAGGCGAAAAGAATCGGCGGGGAAATGTTTGACAATGAAATATGGGTACAGGGAATGGATGGCGGAAGACTAAGTCTTGCGGAAGCAATTCACGAGTATGAGGAGAAATATCCGGATGATGTGGACGTGATCGGCTGGTTCCTTAAAAATGGAGAGCAGATGGTTGTAAAGCGTCCGGAAGTCTGGGATAAGGTTGCCGCTTTGAAAAATAAGGGGTACAGAATTTACATACTTTCCAATTACTCAGAAGAACTGTTCCATATGCATACAAAGGGAGCTTTATTTCTTGATCTGCTGGATGGCGGAATCGTTTCTTATCAGGTACATGCCCTGAAGCCGGAGCCCGAGATTTACCGGATTCTTTTGGGAAAATACGGGCTGAAAGCAGAAGAGTGTCTGTTTTTCGATGACCGTGCCGACAATGTGGAAGCTGCCAGGCTGCTTGGGATTCAGGCAGTGCAGGTTACATCAAGAGCAATGCTGAATGAAACATTAGAAAAAATGATACAGGAATAGCACAGGAGTCGCCTCTTCGGAGGCGGCTTGCTTTTTATATATAGTAATGTTAGAATGGCAGTAGTCTGATGAAAGGCAGGAAAAGCGATGGAAAAAGTAATCATTGTGGGTGCCGGACCGGCAGGAATATCAGCTGCGTTGTATGCTGCCAGGGCAAATATGAATCCTCTGGTGATCAGTAACGGTATCGGTGCTTTGGAAAAAGCTGAGAAAATAGAGAATTATTATGGTTTGGATCATCCTGTTTCAGGTAAGGAATTATTCCAGATAGGAATTGCTCAGGCAAAGGCTCTGGGAGTACGGATCCTGGAAGCCCAGGTTCTTGGAATTGGTGGTTTTGATACCTTTCAGGTGAAGACCACAGCCGGCGATTTTGATACGGTCAGCGTAATACTTGCTACCGGAAGTAAGAGAAAAGCTCCGGCAATTCCCGGAATCAGGGAATTTGAGGGAAGAGGAGTCAGCTATTGTGCAGTATGCGATGCGTTCTTCTACAGAGGAAAGAATGTGGCAGTGCTGGGAAACAGTGATTTCGCTCTCCATGAAGCAGAGGCATTGGCCCCAGTGGCTGGTTCTGTTACTATTTATACAGATGGAGAAGAGCCGGAGTTTTCCAGAGAACCGGATTTTACTGTGAATACTATGAAAATCCAGTCTGTAGAAGGAGCGGAGAAAGTGTCCGGTCTGCGCTTGGCACATGAGCCGGAGAAAGAAGAACATGTAGACGGTGTTTTCGTAGCACTTGGAACTGCCGGCAGTGCAGAGATGGCAAGACAGATGGGCGCTGCACTTACTGAGAAGGGAAATATTCTGGTAAATGAGAGAATGGAGAGCACCATCCCCGGAATTTTTGCTGCCGGAGACTGCACAGGAGGCCTTTTGCAGGTGGCAAAGGCTGTTTATGACGGGGCACAGGCCGGAATCAGTGCAAGCCAGTATGTAAGAAGCAGAAAGGATCACCGATGAAGATATTACTTGCCGCCTGTAACGCTAAATATATACATTCCAATCTGGCAGTCTTTAATCTGAAGGCATATGCAAAAGAATACCAAAGCAATATTGTGCTGCGGGAGTACACCATCAATCAGCTCAAGGATGATATTCTGAAAGATATTTACAGAAATCATCCGGATGTGATCTGTGTATCCTGTTATATCTGGAATATTACCTTTGTCCAGGAACTGATGCAGGATCTTCGGAAGATTCTGCCGGATGTTCCGTTCTGGGCCGGTGGTCCTGAAGTATCTTACGACGGGGAGCAGTTTCTGAGAAGAAATCCAGCCTTTAATGGTGTAATGTTAGGAGAAGGTGAGGAAACTTTTCTGGAACTGGTAAAGCATTATGTGGACGGAACAGTTTCTCTGGAAGAAACAGCAGGAATTGTGTACCGTAAATCGGACAGTACATTCCGTAATAATGGCTGGCGTCAGATCATGGACCTTAGTAAGGTTCCTTTTGCCTATGAGGACCTGAAAGATTTTGAAAACCGTATTATTTATTATGAGAGCAGCCGTGGCTGTCCTTTTTCCTGCAGCTATTGCCTGTCCTCTGTGGATAAGAAGCTTCGTTTCCGCGATCTGGAGTTGGTTAAAAAGGAATTGCAGTTTTTCCTGGATCATAAAGTGCCGCAGGTGAAATTTGTTGACAGAACCTTTAATTGCAAACATGATCATGCAATGACTATCTGGCAGTATATAAAGGAGCATGACAATGGAATCACCAATTTCCATTTTGAGATTTCAGCAGATCTTTTAAAGGAAAATGAATTGGAGCTGATGAGTACCATGCGTCCAGGACTGATCCAGCTGGAAATCGGAGTACAGTCCACAAATCCCGACACGATTCGTGGGATTCACCGCACAATGGATTTTGAAAGGCTGACAGGAATTGTAAACAGGATTCATAGTTTCCGGAACATTCACCAGCATCTTGATCTGATCGCAGGTCTTCCCTACGAGGATTATGACAGTTTCCACAAATCCTTTAATGACGTGTATGCACTTCATCCTCAGCAGCTTCAGCTTGGATTTTTGAAGGTTCTGAAGGGGTCACACATGAAAGAGATGACAGAAGAATATGGAATTATCCATAAAGAACAGGAACCTTATGAAGTTCTGGGGACAAAATGGCTGTCATATGAGGATATTTTGCGCCTGAAAATGGTGGAAAGTATGGTGGAATTGTATTATAATAGTGGGCAGTTCCAGAATACCATTGCCTGTGTGGAGCCGCTGTTTGAGGATGCGTTCACTCTGTATGAAAAACTGGGACAATTTTACGAAAAAAAAGGTTATTCAGAGATTTCCCATTCCAGAATGCGCAGATATGAAATTTTACTTGAATTTGTGAAGGAAGAACTGGAAGTGCAGGAAACAGAAGAGAAAGCGGGAAAAATGGAGCCTAAGGGTAAGAGCATGAATCCTGTAACCTGGGAAGTGGTGGCAGACAGTATGATCTACGACCTGTATCTCCGTGAAAATCTGAAAAGCCATCCGTCCTTTGAGATGGATCAGAAGCCTTATGAGAAAGTCATATGGGAATACCGCAGACAGGAGAAAATACCAAAAACTGCGCACGTAGAGGTATTCCGTGATGGCAGAGTACTGTTGTTTGACTATGAAAACCGGGATCCGCTGCTTCATAATGCTGCGGTGAAGGAAATCCAGTTATAAAGAAAGGAAATAACTATGGGAATGTTTGATCCAAAAAAAAGAAAGCTTGTTACTGCAATCATCGCCGTGATTCTTGTTCTGGCAATGGTAGTCCCAACTGTCATTTCACTTCTTCTGTAGGAATAGCAAGATGAGACTTGGGAAAGAAGCTATGGAAGCTCTGCAGGCGGAAATCTGCGGGCTTCTTACACCTGGAAATGAACTGGTAGTAGCTGGCGCTGTTGCCACAGAGGGAACTGCACGGATTGCCAGAGAAAAACATGATATATTAAGGGAGCATTTTTCAGAAGGATTTCTCTATACTTCCGAAAATCTGAGGGAGATTTATGGAACTAAAGGAGATGAAGCCTGGGAAGCTGCCAGAGAAGCCGGTGCCTCTGCATTGTATGCTATGGGAGAGGGTGGATTTTTAAGTGCTCTCTGGAAAATGGCAGAAGCGTCTCAGGTGGGACTTGAAATGGACTTTACGAAAGTCCCCATACGCCAGGAAACCATAGAAATCTGTGAGATTTTTGACCTGAATCCTTATAAGCTGAATGCACAGGGAGCTGTTCTGATCGGCATATCTGCAGGGGAAGCACTGGTACAGGAGCTTCGCAGAATGGGGCTGATGGCAGCTGTTATCGGTCAGACGAATGCCGGAAATGACAGAATGCTCTATTACAATGGCAATGGCAGATATTTAGAGCGTCCCGGAAGGGATGAGATATATAAGGTATTGCCTTAGATACAGGAGTGTATAAAAGAAAATGGGAACATTGAATATTGTACTTCATGAGCCGGAGATTCCGGCAAATACAGGAAATATCGGACGTACCTGTGTTGCTACAGGAACCAGGCTCCATCTGATCGAGCCTCTTGGTTTTTCCTTAAGTGAGAAAGCTCTGAAAAGGGCTGGGATGGATTACTGGAAGGACCTGGATGTAACCACTTATGTGGATTACGAGGACTTTCTTGAAAGAAATCCGGGAGCTAAGATCTATTATGCAACAACCAAAGCTCCTCAGACCTATTGTGATGTGAAATATGAGGATGACTGTTTTATTATGTTTGGAAAGGAAAGTGCCGGAATTCCTGAGGAAATTCTGCATGATAATCAGGAGACCTGTGTACGGATTCCTATGTTTGGAGAGACCAGATCCCTGAATCTGAGCAATTCTGTGGCAATTATTCTTTATGAAGCCTTTCGTCAGCATGATTTTGCACATCTGAAGCTGGAAGGACATCTTCGCAATTTTGAATGGAAATAAAAAAGACCTGCGGCATGGCAGAAATATCTGTGTGTGCTGCAGGTCTTATATTTTGTTTAAATAACAAATCAAAGTTCTTGCGGAGTTTATTTTGCTTTCTTCAAAGTAAAAATAAATTCCGTTCCAACTCCCTCTGTACTGATCACATTGATATTCTGATCATGTGCCTTGATGATCTCTTTCACAATAGAAAGACCAAGTCCGGTTCCCTTTCTGTCTTTTCCACGGGATGTGTCGCTTTTATAGAATCTGTCCCATACCTTTGGCAGGCTTTCCTTTGGAATACCGACTCCATGGTCTGTTACAGAAACGAAAACCTTATCATTTTTAACAGAGGTTTCAATAGTGATAGAAGAGTTGTCATTACTGAATTTGATTGCATTGTCCAATAAATTGTACAGAACCTGTTGGATCTGTTCCATATCTGCTTCCACAAAAAGTTCTCTTCCTGCAAGCAGAAGCTCCAGATCAATATTTTTCCCAGAACAGGTTCCTTCGAATGTATTAGCTGTATTTTTGATTACGTCATTAATGTCAAAACGGCGGATATTCATCATTCTTTTCCGTTCATCCAGATCATTCAGTACCAGAAGGCTTCTGGTCAGCTTTTCCAGACGGTCAGCTTCATGGGAAATGATGTGCAGGTATTTATCCTGTAACTCCGGTGGAATCGTGCCATCCAGGATTGCCTCCACATAGCCTTTGATGGAAGTAAGGGGAGAGCGGAAATCATGGGAAACATTGGCAATAAAGGTTCGCTGATATTCGCCGTTCTGGTTGATCTTGTCTGCCATATAGTTCAGTGTGTTGGCAAGATAACCCATTTCATCTTCTGATTTTATGGGAATGCGGTAGCCAAGGTTTCCATTGGCATATTCGGAAGCTCCCTTGATGATCTGCTGTATTGGGATGTGAACCCATTTCTGATAGCCAAGAAGGAGCAGACCGCACAACGCATACACAGCCAGAAAAATCATCTGAAGAATACCCAGAAGTCCGCTTCGCTTCTGGTAAAGCTGCTGCATATCGTAGTGATAGGTGATATATCCTTCTGTTATGCCGGAACTCTTAACCGGAACCACTACATTCAGATAGAGACTGGAAAAATATCCGTAGAATTTACCGATTTTATACTGCGTGTCATTCCAGTATTCCGGGTCAAAATCAGAAACAGATGCATGATCCTTCAGATTGTCAGACCTGGCTATTACACGGAATCTGTTGTCCAGGATGAGAATCTCGATTCTCTCTCTGGAGGCCAGAATGTCTACGATTTTTTTCAGTCCTTCTGTATTATTGTCTTTGATCTGCTGTATCGCAATTTCGTTGGAAGCGAAATGCACAGCACTGTCATGCAGCCTTGTGCCAACATCTTTTTCCAGGTAGGTCTCCACGAAATGGGAGCCTCCTGCTGTGGCAAAGAGAAAACCAAGAATGCCGATGAGAATGTAACTGGTGATCAGCTTTCGGTGAACGGTTTTTGTCATTCGCTTTTTACCTCAAACTTGTATCCGATTCCCCAGACTGTGGAAATGGACCAGCTTGGATGATCCTTGATCTTTTCACGGAGGCGCTTAATATGAACATCTACGGTTCTGGTATCACCGATATACTCATATCCCCAGATGTGATCAAGAAGCTGCTCTCTTGTAAATACCTGATTGGGTGAAGATGCCAGGAAATAAAGAAGCTCCAGCTCCTTAGGCGGCATGTCCACCTGTTTTCCCATATAGGTAACGGAATAGTTTGTAAGATTGACGGTAAGATCCGTGTAGGCAGCACACTTTTCGTCGCTTGGTACAACAGTCTGTCTTGGCTGGAAACGACGGAGTACTGCGCGGACACGGGCTACCAGTTCCTTGGAATCAAATGGCTTGATAATATAATCGTCAGCTCCAAGCTCCAGTCCCAGTACCTTGTCGAAGGTCTCGCCTTTTGCAGAAAGCATAATGATCGGTACATCTGAGGTATGGCGGATCTCGCGACATACCTGATAGCCGTCAATGCCGGGAAGCATCAGATCCAGAAGAATCAGATTCGGGTGGAAGGTCTGAAATTCTTTCAGAGCCAGTTCACCGTCATTTACAATCTTTGTTTCGAAACATTCTTTGGTAAGATACAGAGAAATCAGCTCTGCAATATTATTGTCGTCATCGACAATGAGGATTTTCTGTTTGGCACCCATAGTTTCTCCTTTTATTTTTTGAATTCTACAATAGTAACGCCTGCGTCGCCTTCTCCAAATTCAGCAAGATGGAAATCTGCCACATGCTTCTGGCGGCGGAGATAGTTGTGAACTCCCTTTCGCAGCGCGCCGGTACCTTTTCCGTGGACAATACGGACGCTTTTCAGGTGGGCAAGATAAGCATCATCCAGATATTTGTCAAGTTCAGCTACGGCTTCATCTACAGTTTTTCCAAGAAGATTGATTTCTGTGGAAACGCTGGTGGACTTGGACATACGGATTTTGCCGGCACCTGTGCGGGAAAGTCCTGGTGTGTTGATAACCGGTTCGTCAACCAGCTCCAGATCGGAAATATGGACCTTGGAACGGATAATTCCCATCTGTACAAAGAGGAAGCCTTTGGAATCAGGATGGCTGCTTACGGTTCCTTTCAGATTCATACTCAGCACTTTGACCGTATCTCCAAGAGAAAGATCCTTCGGCTTCAGTTCTCTGGCAGGTTTCTTTACCGTGGTGTTCACAGACATGCCCTTTTCAGCTTTGTTCATGCGGCTGCGAAGGTTTTGGCGCTCTTTTTCAATAGCTGCAGTGTCCACATGATCCTTCTGGAATTTGTGGAACATTTTCATGGTCTGGTCTGCATATTCTTTTGTATCTGCAAGGATTTTACGGGCTTCCTCGTTGGCTTCCCTGAGAATCCTCTCTTTTCGTTCATCCAGCTTCTCCTGTTTGGACTCCAGCTCCTGTTTCAGGGAAGCAATTTCTGCCTTGTAACGCTCTGCTTCCTGCCGCTCATTTTCGATGATCACACGGCTGTTCTCCAGGGAAGTAAGAACATCCTCAAAGGATTCATCCTTCTGGCTGATCTGTTCTTTGGCGCGTTCGATAATAAAGTCCGGAAGACCAAGCTTGGAAGAAATTGCAAATGCATTACTTTTTCCCGGAACACCAATCAGCAGACGGTAGGTTGGCCGCAGTGTTTCCACATTAAATTCACAGCAGGCATTTTCAACACCTTCTGTAGAGAGGGCATAGACCTTCAGCTCACTGTAATGGGTAGTCGCCATGGTGCGGATTCCCTGCTCGTGCAGGAAGGATAAAATAGAGATGGCAAGAGCAGCTCCCTCAGTAGGATCTGTGCCGGCACCAAGCTCGTCAAAAAGAACCAGAGAGTCCTGATCTGCTTTTTTCAGGAAGGACACCACATTTGTCATATGTGAGGAAAAAGTACTAAGGGACTGTTCGATGCTCTGCTCGTCCCCGATGTCGGCGTAAACCTCCCGGAAAACGGAAAGCTGGGAACGGTCCAGTGCAGGAATATGAAGTCCGGCCTGTCCCATCAGAGTGAGCAGTCCTACTGTTTTTAGGGAAACGGTTTTACCGCCTGTATTTGGTCCTGTTACAACCAGAAGATCAAAATCCTCGCCAAGACGAATGTCGATAGGAACTGCCTGTTTCTTTGGAATAAGCGGGTGGCGTGCCTGTCTCAGATGAATGCGTTTCTCAGTATTGAAAATTGGTTCTGTAGCATTCATATCCAGTGCAAGTCCGGCCCTTGCAAAAATAAAATCCAGCTGGACCATAATGTCAAGATCTGCGCGGATGGCATCTACATTCTGGGCAGTCTGCTCGCTTAAGGCTGCGAGGACCGCTTCAATTTCTTTCTGCTCCTGAAGCTCCAGCTCACGGATGTCATTATTCAGCTTCACAATGGCAAGAGGCTCAATAAATAAGGTAGAGCCGGTGGAAGACTGGTCATGGATCATACCGGGAACCTGTCCCTTGTATTCGGCCTTGACCGGGATACAGTAACGTCCATTTCGCATGGTGATAACGGAATCCTGCAGATAATTGCGGGCACTTCCATTTACCAGAGAGGCCAGCTGAGTGTGGATGCGGTCATTGGCAGCCTTCATACTGCGGCGGACATGCATCAGTCCGCTGCTGGCATTGTCACTGATCTCATCCTGGGAAAGGATACAGCGGCGGATCTCAGATGAGAGGGGAGTGAGAGGCTCCAGACTTTCAAACATGCCGTCAAGGGAATCTTCCTTTGTATCACCGCGCTCATTTCGGGAGTATGCCTTTACCCGGTTTGTATTTTCAAGTAGTCCGGCAATGGAAAGAAGCTCGGAAATTCCAAGAGAGCTTCCGATCTCCAGACGCTTCAGGGAGCCGCGAACATCCTTTACACTTCCAAAGGAGATATTTCCTTTCTGGAAAAGGCGGGTGAGAGCGTCCTTTGTCTGGGTCTGCATATGACGGATCTCATAAACATCTTCAGATGGCAGAAGGCTCCGGCACAGGTCTTTTCCCATCTGGGAGGAGGCCTTTTCTGTCAGCTGTTCGATGATCTTATTGTATTCAAGTGATTTTAAAGCTTTTTGATTCATAATTTCTCCTGTAATATCAGTTGCTGTTTCGTGCACTCTCTTATTGTACATGATTTAGGGGAAGTTGAAAAGGAAAAAGTGGGATGAAATTCATAAAATGTTCATAAATATCTGTTATGCTGTAAAAGATTTGGATTCTTTTTGTTTTTTTAGAAAGGGAAGGAAAATATGCGTTTTTTAAACGAATTACATGAAGGTGACCGTATCAGCGGCATTTATCTGTGCAAGCAGAAGCAGCCGGCTGTGACAAAAAACGGCAAGCCTTATGAAAATATTATACTCCAGGATAAGACCGGAGTGATGGATGGCAAGATCTGGGATCCTAATTCTCTTGGAATTGATGATTTCGATGCATTGGATTACATTGAGGTTATGGGAGATGTAACCAGCTTTGCTGGTGCCATGCAGCTGAATATCAAGCGTGTGCGTAAAGCCGGCGAGGGAGAGTATAATCCGGCTGATTATCTCCCGGTAAGTGAAAACAGCACAGATGATATGTATACCCAGCTTGTAGCACTGATCGGTACAGTGAAGAACACTTATTTAAATACACTTTTGAAGCGGTTGTTCACAGAGGACAGGGAGTTCCTGAAATCCTTTGAGGAGCATTCCGCAGCCAAGACAGTACACCACGGATTTGTGGGGGGACTGATGGAGCACACTTTAAGTGTGGCAAGACTTTGTGATTACATGGCGTCCGCTTATCCGGTGATCAAAAGGGATCTGCTGATCACGGCAGCTCTTCTTCATGATATTGGTAAGACAAGAGAGCTTTCCTCTTTTCCGCTGAATGATTATACAGATGAGGGACAGCTTCTGGGGCACATCATTATCGGTGCACAGATGATCCATGATCTGGCAAAGGAAATTCCGGATTTCCCATTGGATCTTGAAAACCAGCTTGTACACTGTATACTGGCGCATCATGGTGAGCTTGAATACGGCTCTCCGAAGAAACCGGCTCTGGTGGAGGCAGTTGCGCTGAATCTTGCAGATAATACAGATGCCCGCATGGAGACGCTTACCGAAATCTTTGCAGCAGATAAGAGCAAGAAGGAATGGCTGGGATACAACAGATTGTTTGAATCAAACTTAAGAAAGACAGGAGAATGGTAATCTTTATGGAATATCGTAAGAATGATATTGTTACGTTAAAGATTGAAGATTGCGGAATTGACGGTGAAGGTATCGGAAAGGCTGATGGCTTCACCGTTTTTGTCAAAGATGCAGTGATCGGAGATACAGTTCGCGCAAAAATCATGAAAGCGAAGAAAAATTACGGTTATGGAAGACTGGAGGAGATTCTTACTCCATCTCCTGACCGGGTTGAGCCAAAGTGCCGGTTCGCAAGACAGTGCGGCGGCTGTCAGCTGCAGGCTCTTTCCTATGAGAAGCAGCTGGAGTTTAAAATGGCGAAGGTTCGTGGGCATCTGGAGAGAATCGGAGGCTTTACAGATCTTCCCATGGAAGAAATTCTGGGAATGGAGCAGCCCTTCCACTATAGGAATAAGGCGCAGTTTCCTATAGGAAGATCAAAAGATGGCAGGATCATCACCGGCTTTTATGCAGGCCGTACCCACAGTATTATTGAAAACAGGGACTGTGCTCTTGGCGTGGCGCAGAATAAAGAGGTGCTGGACCGTGTAATTGCCCACATGGAAAAATTCCATATTCAGCCATACGATGAGAATACAGGCAAGGGCCTGGTGCGCCATGTGCTGATCCGCTATGGCTTTTTTACAGATGAGATGATGGTCTGCCTGATCCTCAATGGAGAAAAGCTTCCGAAAGAAGAAGCGCTGGTGAAGTCTCTTTGTGAGATTCCGCAGATGGCCAGTATAATGGTGAACGTTAATAAGAAGCGAAATAATGTGATCCTTGGGGATAAAGTGCGTATTCTCTGGGGACAGCCTTATATTACAGATAAAATTGGAGAAATTTCCTATCGAATTTCCCCGTTGTCCTTTTTCCAGGTAAACCCTTATCAGACTGGACGGCTTTATGGAAAAGCCCTTGAGTATGCCGATCTTTTGGGTAATGAGACTGTCTGGGATCTCTATTGCGGAATCGGGACGATTTCCCTGTTTCTGGCTCAGAGAGCCAAGATGGTACGGGGAGTGGAGATTATTCCTGCTGCTATTGAGAACGCCAGGGAGAATGCCAGCCTGAATGGATTTGAGAACACAGAATTTTTTGTGGGAAAAGCAGAAGAAGTACTTCCACAGCAGTATGCGCGTACTGGAGAGCGCGCGGATGTGATCGTGGTGGATCCTCCAAGAAAGGGCTGTGATGAAGCTTTACTTGCTACCATTATAGAGATGCAGCCAAAGCGGGTGGTCTATGTAAGCTGTGACAGTGCCACTCTTGCAAGAGATCTTAAGTATCTTTGTGAGAGAGGCTATGAGCTGAAAAAAGTCTGTCCTGTTGATATGTTTCCAAATACCGTGTCGGTAGAAACAGTAGCTTCGCTTGAAAAAAGGGAGGATTGAAGTCAGTGAGAAAGTTGCTGAAGAGTAACATCGCAGTTTTGGTGTATGCCATTTTGGGCTGTTTTTTCTTTACATTCAATGTTAGCTCCGGATCAATTATGCTTTTTACAAGGAGTAATTTATCACTTGCAAGAACCAGTGTGTTTTTGTTCCTGTTTATAATTTTTCATCTGGTGATTCGGAGATTTCCGAAGGGATACCCGGCCGGGTTTCATATTCTGGCAATTTTACTCAGCTGTTTTTGTTCCTTTGCATCTGTTATGGGAATGTTTTATTCTACTGCTCCGAGAAGAGGTGCTGAGGTCAATTTTACAGATGTGATTACCAAAAGCTCTGGAGCGTTTATTAAATTCTCCATTGTATTTCTAGGCGGGACATTGTTTTTTTATATGTTCCTGGGGGCAGTTGGAATTCTGAGAAAATACATGAAACAGCATTTTTTCCCTGAGAAGATATACAAGAAATATAAAAGCTTTGAAATTCCTTATGCAGAGCGTTTCTTTTCTTTTCTTCTTGGAGAAAAAAGTTTTATGAAGACGGTGGTGTTTATAGCTGTCTGCTGGCTGCCGCATGTCATAGCACGTTATCCGGGAATTGTGACAGTGGACAGTGAAATCAGTCTTCATCAGTATTATGGAGTTACGGAGTATACTACCCAGCATCCGATTATATATATGCAGCTTTTAGGTCGTTTTGCAGATTTCGGTAACTGGCTGAAAAATGTAAGTCTGGGGCTGTTTATTCTGATTTTGATACAGAGTGTGATTTTGTTGCTTGTAATGGCTTACATGGTGGATACCATGAAGAAGTTTCATATGCCGGCCTGGATTCTGAATATCACACTTGTACTGATTGGCTTTGCACCTTGTTTTACCGGTTATATTGCTACATTTGTAATTGATGTACTGTATGATGCATTTATTGTTCTTTTTACTATAGAACTCGTCTGGTATCTTTTTAAACAGGAGATTTATTTCAGTTCCTGGAGACATCCGGCATGTACGATTGCAGCTGTACTTGGAATGTTTTTCAGAAAAAACGGGATTTATGTGGTTGCGGTGGTACTGCTTTTTGTGGCTGGAAGAGAACTTTACATGATTTTCCGCAAAAAACAGAATGTACGGGCTGCACTTTTGTTTCTGATATTTTTATTTCTTCCAATGTGTGTGGGGAAAATAAATGATTCGCTGCTTAATAAGAAATACGATGCAAAGAAAATTTCCACCCGCGCCATGCTGGCAGTGCCGATGCAGCAAATTGGAAGATATGTATTGAATAACGGAGATGACCTTACAGAGGAGGAGATTGCTTCTATACAGGCAGTTATGACGTACACACCGGAAGAATATGCAGAAAAATATCGTCCCTACAACATGGATGGAATAAAGTGGGGGTTTAATGATGATGCTACGTCTGAAGAAATGAAAGCATTTTTTCAGACATGGTTTCAGCTCTTTATGAAGCATCCGGATACTTATATCAATGCAACATTGAATCAGAATTACTGTCTGTTCAGTCCTATTAAGGATAATGTGAAATATTATGACAGTACCAGAGAATCGCTGCTGGAGATTGAGAAGGTTGATTTCTCAGATGTTTATAAGCAGAATAATTCAAAGGGCTTTTTGAAAAATCTTACCAAGGAATATTATAAAAGATTTTGCGATATTCCTTTGCTTGGACTTTATGTAAATCAGGGAATTATAGATTTTCTGCTCCTTGCCATATGTCTGTATTGTTTGTTTGATAAAAATGGAAGACTTCTTGTTGTAGCTCTTCCGTTGCTTTTGACCTTGGCAATTACCTTTGTGGGTCCGGCTGCACATGGACATCCAAGATATACATTTCCCATTACTTATGCCATGCCGCTGTTTTTGGGATTATATCTGAAATCTGTTAATTTTGAAAATGAAAAAGAAAGGTATAAGAAAAAATGACAACAAAATACGAATTCAGAAATATTCAGCCAGACGAAGTCAGTCAGGCAGTTAAAATTGAGCAGATCTGTTTTCCGCCAAATGAGGCTTGTTCCGAGAAAAGTATGACAGAGAGAGCAGCAAAGGCATCAGAAACTTTTCTGGTGGCTGTGGATAAGGAAACAGGCAGGATTGCAGGCTTCCTTAATGGAGTTGCAACAAATGAGAATGTTTTTCGTGATGAATTTTTTACCGATATAACACTTCATGATCCAAATGGAAAAAATATTATGCTTCTTGGTCTTGATGTGCTTCCCGAGTATCGTCATCAGGGACTTGCAAGGGAAATTATGACACGTTATGTAGAACGGGAACGGGCGAAAGGACGTAAATGCCTGTATCTGACCTGCCTGGAGAATAAGGTGGAGATGTACAAAAAAATGAACTACATCGATAACGGAATTTCCGGCTCCGCATGGGGTGGGGAAGAATGGCATGATATGAGCAGAGAAATCTGAAACGAAAATGAGAACGGGATTTTTTGATTCAGGAAACGAGGTAATGAACATGGATAAAACAAGATATTCAATTATGTTCAGCAGTCTGACCGGTAATACCAGAATGCTGGCGGATGCTATACGTGAAGTTCTTCCGAAAGAAAATTGTGATTATTTTGGACCCTGCAAAGCAGATGAGCCAATATCTGAAATGCTCTATATTGGCTTCTGGACGGACCGTGGAAATGCAGATAAAACCAGTCTGGAATTATTAAAAACTCTTAGAAACAAAAAGATCTTTCTGTTTGGAACTGCTGGCTTTGGTGTGGATGAGGAATATTTTAAGAAAATTCTTGGCAATATCAAAGCAAACATTGACCCAGGCAATCAGATTATCGGGGAATATATGTGCCAGGGCAAAATGCCCCAGGCTGTGAGAGACCGCTATGTGAAGATGAAAGAACAGCCGGATCCGAAACCAAATCTTGATATGCTGATCGCAAATTTTGATCTTGCTTTATCTCATCCAGATGAGAAGGATCTTGAAAAACTCAGAAAAAAAGTTATGGAATAAAACAAAAATCGGAGTCCTTATAAATAAGGTCTCCGATTTTTTTGACTCAAGCGGATATTCCAGGTTCGCTTTGCCATTTGATTTAGTTAGATTGCATCCAGTGCGTTGGAAATATCTGCGATCAGATCTTCTTTGTCCTCAAGACCAAGACTGATGCGGATCAGCTCTGCTGGTACGCCTGCTTCGATCAGCTGTTCGTCAGTCATCTGTCTGTGGGTGGAGGTTGCCGGGTTCAGGCAGCAGGTTCTTGCGTCTGCTACATGAGTTTCGATGGCACCCAGCTGTAAGTTCTGCATAAAGGTGGAAGCTGCCGTGCGGCCTCCCTTCAGACCGAAGGAAACAACACCGCATCCGCCGTTTGGAAGATACTTCTGTGCTCTTTCGTAATATTTATTGGAAGGAAGCCCCGGATAGTTTACATAAGCAACCTTCGGATGTGCTTCCAGAAATTCTGCAACAGCCTGTCCGTTTTCCACATGCTTCGGCATGCGAACGTGCAAGGATTCCAGTCCCAGATTCAGGATAAATGCATTATTCGGAGACTGTACGGAACCAAAATCACGCATAAGCTGTGAAGTGCATTTGGTAATAAAAGCACCCTCTTTTCCGAATTTCTCAGCATATGTAACTCCGTGATAGCTTTCGTCTGGTGTACAAAGTCCTGGATAACGGTCTTTGTGAGCCATCCAGTCAAATTTACCTCCATCGATGATCGCACCGCCCAGTGCTGCTCCATGTCCGTCCATATATTTGGTGGTGGAGTGAGTGACAATGTCAGCACCCCATTCAATCGGGCGGCAGTTCACAGGAGTAGGGAATGTGTTGTCTACCATAAGAGGAACGCCATGTGCGTGAGCAACCTTTGCAAAAAGCTCAATGTCAAGGACAGTAAGTGCCGGGTTGGCAATTGTTTCACCGAACATGACTTTTGTATTTGGTTTGAAGGCTGCATTTAATTCTTCCTCAGTGGCGTCCGGAGAAACAAAGGTTGCTGTGATTCCCATTTTTGCCATGGTAACTGCAATCAGGTTAAAGGTTCCGCCGTAAATGGAGGAAGAAGCTACAATGTGGTCTCCACATTCACAGATGTTAAACAGGGCAAAGAAATTGGCAGCCTGTCCGGAAGAAGTAAGCATAGCGGCTGTACCGCCTTCCATGGCAGCAAGCTTGGCTGCTACGTGGTCACAGGTAGGATTCTGAAGACGGGAATAAAAGTAGCCCTCCGCTTCAAGATCAAAAAGCTTTCCCATATCTTCGCTGGTGTCGTATTTAAATGTTGTTGACTGAATGATCGGAATCTGTCTTGGCTCACCGTTGCCGGGTTTGTAACCTGCCTGAACACATTTGGTTCCCATTTTATAATCGTTCATAATAGCCTCCTCATCTGGTAAAATAAGCTTCCTGTGGACAGATGTTCGCAGGAAGTAGTCACATAAGAATATAGTATCATTTTTGTATAAAAAAGGCAATCCAATAATTAACCAGCAGTTTTTATTGTTGATATGATTTTTGCATGGTAAAATAGTATTATAATCAATTTTTTCAGTTAAGGGTGTGTCAGTTCAATGAGTAAAAAAATTAAATCAGAAAAAGATAATCTGAATACGATTTATATATCAGAACGTCTCAGAAGTTATATGCAGCCTGTTTCCAAAAGCGCGTTGACAACTGTTATTGCGCCAATGGGATATGGAAAAACAACTGCGGTAAACTGGCTGCTTGCAACTAAAAAGAAAACAGGCCAGGCTGCAGTAATTAAAATAAGCATTTATTCAGACAATCTTTCCATATTCTGGCGAAGTGTACAAAAGGCGTTTGCCTTTGCTGGGTTTGAATTTCTGTCAGAGTATGAGTGTCCCTGTGACGAAGCGTCTGCAGTATATTTTACAGAGTCATTATGTCATTTTCTGGCAGGAGAGCAGGAATGTTATATTTTTATAGATGATTTTCATCTGCTGAAAGACAATCGTGCTTCCGAGTTTCTCTATATTCTTGCAAGCCGCCTTCCTGGTAATGTGCATCTTATAGTTGCCAGTAGAAACCGCTTTTTGTCAGGAACTGCAATTGTGCGTCTGGGAAGGAGACTTTATCAGATTCAGGAAGATGTTTTGCGTTTAACAAAGGAAGAATTATCTGTTTACATTCAGCAGTGCGGCAGGGAAATGAGCAGCGGACAGCAGGAAACACTTTTCCATACCAGTGAAGGATGGTTTTCTGCAGTATATCTGAATTTATGCTTTTATGAAAAAAATGGAGAGCTTCCGGATAGCAATGCCAATATATATGAAATGTTTGCAGATTCCATGCTGAAGCCACTTCCGAAGGAGCAGCAGGAATTTCTTAGCACAATGGGGCTGGCAGATGAGTTTACGGCAGATATGGCGAGGATGATTACAGAACGTGACGATACGGAACAGATCCTTTTGAAGCTGACTGAACAGAATGCATTTGTAACACGGCTGAGCAACGGCAAATATTATCGTTTTCATCATATGATGAAGGAATGTGCCCAGTGTGTTTTTGAAGAAATGGACCGGGAGAAACAGAAGAAGTACTATAATCGTTACGGCATCTGGTATGAAAAAAAGAAGATGTATATTCATGCTTTATCAGTATATTGGAAGTGCCGGAATTATGATGGAATGTTTCGGGTGATAATTAAAGATGCCGGAATACTGCTGGCATCTCTGAAACCGGCTGATGTACTTGAATGTCTGGCGGAATGCCCTGTTTCCGTATTGAAAGAGTATCCGCTGGCAATTCTGGTTCTGATGCGAAGCATGTTTAACTGGAAACAGATACCCAAAATGCTGGAACTAAAAGAATTGCTTATGCAGTCGATTCAGGAGCATCCGGACTGGTCCCGGGAAGAAAAGGGAAACCTTCTGGGGGAATGCGACCTTATTATGAGCTTTCTTATGTATAATGATATTTCCAAAATGAGTCAGTTTCATCGCAGCGCAAGTGCACAGATGACCAGAACTGCCATCAGCATCCAGCGGGAAGGCGGCTGGACCTTTGGCTCTCCATCTGTTCTTATGATGTTTCATCGCAGCCCCGGCAGTCTTGCAAGGGAGCTGGAAGAGATGCAGGAATGCATGCCTCATTATTACAAAGTTACAAATGGGCACGGACAAGGGGCAGAGCGTATTATGCTTGCAGAGGCAAGATATTTGCAGGGGTGTTTTGTAGATGCACAGATCAGCCTGGAAAATGCTTATGCCCATATTGCAGGTAATGGACAGGAAAACATAGCTCTTTGCTGTGACTTTTTAATGTACCGGCTTTCTCTTGTGATGGATCATAATCCGGAAAAGAGCTTTCAGGAACGACTGGAAGAACTGCAAAGAAAACATAATACTTCCTGGAAAAACATGTTTGACAGTATCAGTGCATTTTACCATGCCCTGACAGGTGAGAATGAGAAAATTCCCGTGTTATTTCGGGAACATAAGCTATCAGGTGTGAATTTCCTTGAGCCTGGAAAGCCTATGATGGAAATGATTGAGAATCAGGTTTATCTGGAACAGGGAAAGTATTCCAGAATAGCAGGTAGAAATGAAAAGATACTTGCAACATGTGAGAATATGCATTATGGACTGGTGGCTTTATATATACAGCTTCAGACTGTGGCAGCCTATGAAAAGCTGGGAAAGGGAGTGGAAGCCCGAACACTTTTAATAAAACTGCTTGGCGAAGCTATGGCTGATGAGCTGATCATGCCTTTTGTGGAAAATTATCGCTATTTGGCGGATCTTTTGGAACGTATTAACGTGGAAAATGATGAATTGTTTGTAGCTAAGATTATAAAAATGGGAAAAGACTTTGAAGAAAAGTGCGCATGTATTCGAAATGAGAATACTTATCCGGAGATTTTTGCAAATCTGACAGAACGTGACCGGAAAATCGTGCAATACATAGGTGAACGCCTTAGCAACAAAGAAATTGCATCGCGATTGTTTCTTTCAGAGGGAACTGTGAAGCAGTATATAAATCAGATTTATTCAAAGATACAAATTACCGGAGATACCAGGTTGAAGAGACAGCGCCTTTTAGAACTGCTTCAGGAAAAAACTAACCATTAGTTAATTGGAGTTTGCAGGAATCCATCATATACTTTATATATGGTGGATTTCTTTATATTTGTGAAAAATAAAAGAACAGGAGGAACGCATATGAAGAGAAAAATATTTATATCAATTATGATCCTTACACTGACCGGAACTGCTTTTGGAGTAATACCATGCAATTTCACATTTGCAGAAGAAACAGAATATGCTCAGGAAGAGAATGACGTGGATTTTGCCAAAATTGCAGGCATATGGCGAAATGAAAATAATTCCGGTGAAGAAACCCTTACGCTGACAGAAGATGGAATGTTTGTATATCAGCTGGAAGAAGACACAGTACAGGGATATTTGAAGTATACAGATGAGTATGGGGACGGGAATGGCAGATATGATATGTTTAACAGGGTTGGTATCTGGATCGCTGGATTTTATCTTGATTCCGAAACCAGTCTTCATATGGGAAATGTAGATGGAGCGATTTTTTACAAAGAATCCAATGAAGATGCGGATGATGCTGAGTCTGAAAGCGAAAATGTATATGAAAATCCTTCTGTTTATGTGCTTATGTCATCAAAAAGGTATACTGGTCTGCAGCCGCTTTATAATGATTCCAACTGGGAAGGCGGTTATTTTTACTCAGATATGACTGCCGACGGAATGACTGTAATTGTCAACTGCAGTGCAAAAAATGATGCTGTTTCAGGTAAAGATGAGAAGGAAATCAGGAAGAAGTTTGCAGAACTTGTCAGCGCCTGCGAGATATCAGGTTATAAAGAAAAGAAAAACAAAAAGCTTACAAAAAAATTCAGTTATCCGGTGTATAATCTGAGCTTTAAAACTGGTGCAAATGAAGATACCTGTCTGTGGAAAATGGTTTATATCCAGACGGACGACAATACCTATGGCTATGCATATAAGATGAATATAGACTGGGCAGACGAAATGCTGGAGGAGTATAAAGATGCAATCAATTCTTTGGAATTGACAGAAATTCTTAATATGGATAATACAGGCAGTAACACAGGCACAGGAACGGGCACAGGAGCAGGAACTGGTGCAGGAACGGGCACTGGCACAGAGTATGATCCAAGTGCAGAAGGGCAGAGTCTGGAAATGTTTATTGCGTATTTTGACAGCTGGTATCAGTATGGAGATCTTAATGCAATGAATCTCAGGCTTTATGGAGAAGGAACCTGGGAAATTTACAATTCCAGAAATACAGATGGAAGCGGAGGATATCTTTTTGACAGTGGAACTTTTGAAACTTCCGGAACTACGGCACTGCAGCTTTTTTCTTCGGACGGAAGTCATGTGGCAGATGTAAGTCTTGACGGAAATGGAGATCTTTTTATTTATCCGGTTCAGGAAGGATATGGAAATATCTATGCAGAAGCTGCCTTTTCAAGAGAATCTGATTCGATTGCTTATGAAGCTCAGACAGCGGGAGATGATTATGTAGAGAACAGTGATCCGGGAGATGGTGATTACCCGGGAACTCCCTATTACTGGTACGATGGAGAAGGAAATGTAATGTATTTTGACGGTGTGGAAGACTTGTATATGGGACCGGATGATGTGTTTTACATTGATGAGGAAGGACGCCTTTGTCAGTATTAAAAGTTGAGGAGGGAATCTCAGATGAAAAAAAGAAAGATGTTATCCTTCATTCTGATGGGATTGTTTCTGTTACAGTCAGCAGTGCCTGTCGCTGCTTCTGAACCATTGACCGAAGAAGAAAGTCTGATAGCAGAACTGAATCAGGGTGATACTTTGGAATTACTGTTTTTTGGAAAAACCATTTGGAACGATGAGGAAAAATATGAGGATCTGAAAGACATTATTTCTGAAATGCTGCTGGAGTTTCTGATTAATACAGGAGCAGCAGATGAAGAAACACAGCCGGAAGAGATAAAAGACCTGATTGAGTACGCTTATGAAATTGGAATTTCCGAAGATGTTTTCAGCATTGCTGCAGATAGTGTAGGAGTGGATTCCCAAAGCTACCAGGATGCAGTGCAGAAGGTTTTTCGAAGTCAGGCTCTGAAAAATCTGGATGAAGAGTTCCTTTTGCTGGAAGCCGGAGGGATTCCGGAACTTACATTAATGTACAAGGATGAATGGTATGGAGAAAGGACGGATGACAGCAGAATTGCCCTGGCTTCTTCCATTCTGGACGTTCTGGAAGGAATGGGTCAGGAAACGAAAGGTTATAATGGAAATACACTGGCACAGGCAATCAATGACCGGTATGATGAGGATGCAGGGGACAGTGTGTTGTATCTGGCACTGGATATTTTGCAGGAAGAGGATTACTATTATACCATGATCAGCGGTGTCATGGCCTGTCTTGTAGATATCGAATAGTGTGAAAGCAGATGTTCTGTACCTTCTAATACTGCCTTGAATCATCTTCGATAATGGTGGTGTTCACGTCATCTTCGTACAGCCGCATCTGTACCTGCATTGGTGTTGGATCATCTGTAATTTTCATCCTTCCGAAATGATTAAAAAAGAACAGGACACCTAATCCGATGCCAATGGAATAAGAGATTTCAAGAACCGTAAAACCGGTGGTGGGCTGTCCTGTGACCTGGGTATAAATCTGTTCAAAAAGAGCGGGAATGTCCACGTCATTATTAAAAGTCATAATAGAAAAACCAGCACCGAAAAAAGTAGCCAGACATACGAAAATTACTTTGCACCATCTTATAACAATATTAACAGTTCCTTCTTTTTCATATGTGATGATGAAGGCTGGTTCTCCAATATGAGAAATGTCAAGATCCGGCTCTTTTTCCTGGATTTCATGGATCAGGTCCATAACAGAAATTACGTATCGTCCGGGCTTGTCTGGTTTAAGGTTTGCCACTGACAGGACGCGCAGCCGGTTTAAAATTTTTGAATTACTGCAGGAAAGCTTTGCAATGTCCTGAAGATAAACGTGGGGGTGATGAACCTCCACGTTTTTATCTGTCTGAATATATAATGTATCACTCAATTTAATCACCTCATTTATTATTATATCCGGTAATATTTATTCTTTCATTTTGGGCTTAAATATCCAGCTTGCCAGATAGGAAAAAATCAGTGCGGCAGAGACACCTGCGGCGCATGCTGTGAATCCACCGGTGAAAAGCCCGATCAGTCCGTCGGAGTCGATTGCCTTCTTCAGCCCTTTCCAAAGAGTATTGCCAAATCCCAAAAGTGGGACAGAAGCACCTGCACCGGCAAAATCAATCAAAGGCTGGTAGATTCCCACTGCTCCAAGAACGGCACCGGTACATACCAGAAGAACCATTACCCTGCCAGGCATCAGTTTTGTTTTGTCCAGAAGAATCTGGACAAGGGCACAGATCAGGCCTCCTACCCAGAATGCGTTGAAATAATCCATTGTGAAATCTCCTTAATATCTGTGAAATGATTTATCAGCCGGGAATATGGCAATGTTCAATTACTACTGCATGGGCAATTCCAGGGATGGAATCTCCCTCGTTAAAGCTGGTTTTGGAGAGCAGTGCTCCGGTGGGGACGAAAAGTATCCGTTTCCATGTCCCTTTTTTTAGTTCCGGAAGAATATACGCTGTCAGAACAGAAGCACTGCAACCACATCCACTTCCACCGGAATGGGTATCCTGTGTTTCGTTGTCAAAAATCAAAAGACCACAGTCCTGATAAATGGACTCAATATTGAAGCCTTTTTCTTTCAGAAGGTCCAGTAGGATCTGCTTTCCAACAGCACCAAGATCTCCTGTGAAAATAGCATCGTAATCTGCTGGCGTTCTGTTGAAATCGCAGAAATTCCGATAAATGGTATCACATGCAGCCGGGGCCATACATCCTCCCATGTTCAGAGAATCCTTCAGCCCATAATCAACCAGCCTTCCGGTTGTAAGTCCTGTTATTTGGACATATCCTTCCTGTGAGCAATGTATCTGAGGGTTACCTGAGATTTTTTTGGCAGGTATTTTAGGGGACAGAATACAGGCACCGCTTCCGGTTACGGTCCAGGTGGCACTAAGGGGCCGCTGGTTTCCGTAAGCAAGGGGAAAACGGAATTCTTTTTCAGCACTTGCAAAATGACTGGAAGCTGCACACAGGATGTAGTCCCCATATCCGGCGGAAACGGACATGGCACCAAGGGAAAGGGCTTCGCCTATTGTGGAACATGCTCCGAAAAGTCCGTAAAACGGGATACCGATTTCTGCAATTCCAAAGGAAGAAGCGGTAGTCTGAGCCAGAAGATCTCCTGCGAAAGCCATCCTGATATCCTCTTTTGTAAGTCCGGCTTTTTTCAGAGCCAGTGCAGCTGTCTGTTTTTGCATGGCGCTTTCTGCTGCTTCCCATGTGTCTTCCCCAAACATGGGATCTTCACAGACAAGATCAAATCTGTTACCCAGGGGACCTTCGCCTTCTTTTTTTCCTGCTGCAGATGCGAAGCCTGCAATATATACCGGATTTTGAAAGCTGATACTGGCAGAACCGGCAAGTCTGGCAGGAGTCTGTGAATTCATGAGATCACCTCCATTATTTTCGAAAGATAGTAGATTACGCCTAAAGCCCAGGAACTCATAATTCCGTAGAGAATAACAGGACCTGCGATGGTAAAAATTTTACAGCCAATTCCAAAGACCTGTCCCTCTGCTTTATACTCGATTGCAGGTGCGGCTACGGAATTGGCGAATCCTGTAATGGGAACCAGACTTCCTGCGCCTCCGAATTTCCCGATTTTAGGATAAATGTTAAAGCCGGTCAGAATAACGCTTATGAGAACCAGAGTTACAGAACACCAGGTTCCTGCC
Source organism: uncultured Blautia sp. (assembly GCF_934371575.1). Taxonomy (GTDB): domain Bacteria; phylum Bacillota; class Clostridia; order Lachnospirales; family Lachnospiraceae; genus Blautia_A. Next base: position 55,087 of record NZ_CAKRNY010000009.1, read on the forward strand.
ACATCCTGCTCTAATCCTTGGGATTTTGCAAAGTTTGTTATAACCTGTCCTACAGTGCAGATTATTCCTCCGGTGACAAAGGCTTTTGCCATGTTTATGGGAAGATTGTGAGTTGGTGTGATCCTTTTTACATAGTCTGCGTATTGCTTTTGTTTTTCTTTTTGCATGAAATTGTTCATAAGTGCCTCCTGCAGCTATGGAAAATAAAAATATCTGTTCATGAGCAAGTAGCGAAGCGGATCTGGAATGTCCGCTTTACAATAGTATGTGAAAAAATATATAAAATTATACTTTATTTCTGACCGAATTTATAATATTATGATAGTATTGTTATAGTTAGCTTTATGATAAACAAAAGAAGAGAGGTGCCTTATGGGGGAATATTTTATTGGAAAGGGATCACAGCTTCTCACAGAAGAGTCTGAGGAGAAGATCAGGATCCATAAGCTGGATTTGCTTCAGCCGGAGTTTGGACATATGCCATGTATGAAGAGAAATGCTTTTACCTTTATACTGATGGAAGAAGGAGAAATGCAGTGTCAGGTAAATCAGCAAAAAGCTGATCTTGAAGCCGGAGAAGCACTGTTTGTTAATGCAGGACAGTCTTATCGTCTGGTGAGAAGTGAAAAGGAAAGCAGCAGCTTTTATATAATAGAAATTACAGGAGAGTATCTGGCAGCAGGTGACGAAAGCCTGAGAGCGAAGTATATTTCTCCGGTAGAAGGATCTGAGAATTTTTCTTTCAGCAGATTTATGCCTTCGCCAGAGGAAGATACAGATGAAGATATCCTTCTTCAGGCCCTTTTGGCAGCTGCACAGACAGCAAAAGGCAGAGATGTGGCATATGAGCTGGATATGAAGAGCTGGATGCTTACTGCATGGGGAAGCCTGTATAAAAAATTCGTACAGCTTTCCGTGGAATGCAAGAATGCAGTGATCCGCGAGCGGAAAAAACTGAATCGAATGACAGGATATCTGGCAGAGCATTGTAATGAGAAGCTGACGCTTGCAGCTATGGCAGAAGCATGTGAGGTAAGTACAGGAGATTTCTGCAGATTCTTTAAGAAGCATATGGAAATGACACCTTTTGAATATTTACAGAAATGCCGTATCTGGAACAGCATGGATGCTGTTCTGGATAAAACTGCATCTATGGGAGAAATTGCCGGAGCAAATGGATTTGCAGGTGCAAGCTATTTTTCTGAAACATTCCGAAAAGAGATGGGATGCTCCCCGGCAGATTACAGAAAATGGTACCGCGGCCTGGAGGAAAAATGTCCTGTGGCTGCTTCTGAAAATAAGGAAAAAGAAAGCTCACAGTCTCAGGAAAATGTGAAAAAGGGAAAGAAAGAGGAGAAGGGTAAAAATGTTCCTTCCTATTTATTATGATGCGTTGGAGCCGTCAGCTCCCACTGACAGGTCGCGAAGCGGCTGCGTTCATGAGCAAGTAGCAAAGCGGATCTGGAATGTCCGCTTTACTTTTATGGAAAGGGGAAGGAAAATCAGATGATCCGTCTTCAGGATATTGCGGACATGGCGGGAGTGAGCAGGACTACCGTATCAAACGTAATAAACGGCAATACAAAAAGAGTTTCCCAGGAAACCATTGATAAAATAACGGAAATCCTGAAAGAACAGAATTATGTTCCTCATATGGGATCTGTTATGCTGTCCGGACATGGTTCCAGGATCATAGGCGTGGTACTTGGTTTTGCCAAGGCCCATGGAATGCACTCCCTGCAGGATTCCTTTGTAGGAGAACTTGTAGGAACCATTCAGATGGAAGCTGAAATGAAAGGATACTATGTTATGCTGATTGGTGGGGAGAACATTCAGAATGTGGTGGATATTGCTTCCAGATGGAATGTAGAAGGACTCATCATTCTGGGATATAATGATGAAAGATATCGGAAACTGTCCAGAAAGCTGAATAAGAAAATGGTTCTTATCGATGCTTATCCAGCAGGGGAATATTTTTTTCAAAATGTGGGAGTGGATGATTATTCCGGCGGCTACCAGATTGGAAGCTACCTTTATTCCTGCGGCTTTGACAAAGCGCTGTTCCTTGCAGAAACAGACGTTGACAGTGATTACAGCCGCTGGATGGGCTTTAAGCAGGCTATGGAAAAAGAAGGAAAATTCTGCAGCCGCACCCGTCTGATCGTGATCCCGGGAGAAAGAAACCGGCGTATCCAGAAATATAAAGAACTTCTCCCGCGTTTACTGCAGGTAAAAGCAGTGGCATTTTCCTCGGATTATGCAGCAATTGAGGCCATGAACTTTTTGTTAGATCATGGGATTAAAGTTCCGGAACAGGTATCTGTTACCGGTTTCGATGACAGTATCTATGCCAGAATGGTTCGTCCAAGACTTACAACGGTTCATCAGGATGTAAGCCAGAAAGCGCATCTGGCATTCAGCCGTCTGCTTCGGATGGTGGCAGGGGAGCAGCTGAAAGAGTTTAATATAAAAAGTCCGGTATACCTTGTAAAAAGAGATTCTGTGAAAACATGAACATATCACTTAAAAGAATTTGAAGAGAAGACAGTCAGACTCCAGAGCCTGCCTGTCTTTTCTTATATGATAGGAAATTCTGTTGGGATTCCCTTTTGCATAGGGAAAACAGCTTGCATGAAATCCCTGTCATCTGGAAAAAGTATAAGATAGGGTGGGAGCAGCGTAGCTGGTTCGCAATCCGGGGATCAAATGAGTGGCAAAAGACCTTTTGTCACTCCTATCAAAATATGCAATATGCACAAAAGACAAAATGAAAGTTTGTCTACAATTTAAGTTTCTCGAGAAACCTGTTGATTTTGTAGGAAAGCTGCGATATCATGAAGCCACCGAAGGGAAAGCAGGACAGACGTGTCCGGAAAAGCTTTCAAATAAACAAGTGCTGCGCAGCCTTCATTGAGTAAAAAAAATGGAGGAAAGAAAGATGAACAAGAAACTTATTTGCACATTAATGGCAGGTACACTGCTGGTTGGTACAGTTACCGGATGCGGCAGTTCCTCAGAGGGAGATTCTTCTGCAAAAGGAACAGAACTGGAACTTTTTTCCAGTAAGGCAGAGAACAAAGATATTCTTCAGAAGCTGGTAGACAAATTTAATGAGACACATGGGGACGTGACAATCAAGATCACAGCTCCGGCAGATGCAGGAACTGTATTGAAGACCAGAATGGCGAAGAATGATATGCCGGATATTGTTGCAATGGGCGGTGACAACAACTATACAGAGGTGGAAAGTGCCGGAATGCTGGTGGACTTAAGCAATGAGGATTACATTTCCAACATCCAGGAATCCTACCTTCAGATGGTATATGATGTAAATAAGGACAAAGAAGAGAAAGTATACGGCGTTCCTTACGCAACAAATGCTTCCGGTGTCATTTATAACGTTGACAAATTCAAAGAATATGGCATTGAGATTCCAAAAACGTGGGACGAATTCATTGATGTGCTCGAGAAACTTCAGGATGCAGGTGAACAGCCACTTCTTATGACATACAAGGATGCCTGGACAAGTAACTGTCCATGGAACAGTATTGCATCTGACCTTGCTCCGGAAAGCTTCAATGATGACCGTAAAGCCGGTAAGACCACATTCGTTGGAACACACGAGGAAATTGCAGAAAAATATCTGAAGCTTCTTGATTATGCCCAGGACGATTTTATGGGACTTACCTATGATGATGGAAACAAAGCTTTTGCAAATGGAGAAGCTGCCATGATCATCAATGGAAACTGGGCAGTCAACCAGTACAAAAATGCAAATACAGATATCAATGTGGATATGTTTGCGTTCCCGGCTTCCAATGATGAATCCCAGAACTATGTAACTTCTGGTGTAGATGTACTTCTTGGTGTATGCAAAGACAGTGCAAATGAAGAAGTGGCAAAAGAATTTGTATCCTTTATGCTTGAACCGGAAAATGCAAAAATGTACATTGATGATCAGTTTGCTTTCTCAGCCGTAAAAGGTGTAGAGCAGGAGAATGAGACAGTGGCAGGTGTGAAAGAAGATATTGCAGCTGGAAAGGTTGCCAACTTCCCAGATCATTACTATCCATCCGGATTTGACATGTCCGCACTTCTGACCGAAATGTGTCTGAACTATACAAACGGAATGGACAACGAGGAGAACATAAATCAGTTCCTTGCACAGTGCGATGAGAAATATGACATTGCAAATGTAGACTGATCTTTGTGACGGATGGAAAATACAGGCGAAGGGTGAAGAACGTGAACCGTCACCTTTTGAACCGTATAAATTGTAAGGCTGCTGGTCACTGGGTGAACAGCAGCCTTGTAAGAAAATAAGGGAGGATTCCATGAAGAATAAAGCCCCACGGAAAAAAACTGCTGTTAACCGGGTTTACTACATTTATGTAGGAATTCTTGCAGTTCTGTTTTTCACTTTCCACACCATTCCATTCTTAAAAGGTGTTCTGTACAGCTTTACGGACTGGAGAGGATATGGAGAGTGGAATTTTGTAGGACTTCGAAATTATATCCATATGTTTTCTGATGTGGATACAGGAAATGCATATTTGTTTACATTCAAATTTGCGGTGATCACCACCATACTGGTAAACGTGATCAGTCTGATACTGGCCTGTGCATTAAATGCAAAGATCAAGTTTAAAAACACGATCAAAGCTTTTTATTTCCTTCCATATATGCTGGGAAGTCTGATCGTAGGATTTATTTTTAATTATATTTTTGCAAACCTGATTCCACAGCTGGGAAAAGGCCTTGGAATCAAAGCTTTAAGTGTAAATATTCTTGGAACCAATCATGCCATCTGGGGAATTGTTGCGGTATCCTTATGGATCGGATGTGCTTTTAACACCCTGATCTACATTGCAGGACTTCAGTCCATCGACACAGATGTATATGAGGCTGCTGACCTGGATGGGGCGACCGGCTTCAAAAGATTCAGCAAGATCACATTCCCTCTGCTGGCACCATCTTTTACTATCAATATGGTACTTTCCGCAAAAGGCTATCTGATGGTTTATGATCAGATCATGGCTATGACAGAAGGCGGTCCGGGAACCAGTACAACATCTATTGCAGTATTAATCTACAAAAAAGGCTTCGGAGGCGGACAGTTCGCCTATCAGTCAGCCAATGCAGTTATGCTTTTTGTGGTAGTGGTACTGGTTTCCGTATTCCAGCTGCGTGTACTTGAGAAGAGGGAGGAAAAATTAGGATGAAACAGAATACAGTGAAAGTAAAAGAGCGTTACAACTGGCCTGTTACGATCCTTTTGATCATTGGAATCGTACTTGTCATCCTGCTGCCTCTTTATATGGCATTGATGATCGCCATCAAGGATCCCACTGATATGAACAGCATTCTGGCACTGCCAAGAAAAATCAGACTTCAGAACTTTGCTGACGCCTGGGTAATGACAAATTTTCCGAGAAAGTTTTTTAATACAGCGTTTATCACAGTTGTGAATCTGTTTTTCACACTGATTACAAACTCTTTTGCAGCATATGCCATCACAAGAAACCGGAAAAAGAGCAAATTTTTTTCCATTATGTATTATTACTTTATCAGTGCCATGTTTATACCGTTCCAGGTAATCATGCTTCCGTTGGTTGTACAGGCAAATGCTTTTCACCTGGATAACATTTTCGGAATTACATTCTTGTACATTATTTTCGGTCTGCCGATGAATACGTTCCTTTATACAGGTGCAGTAAAGGCAATCCCGGAGGCACTTGATGAAGCGGCTATGATTGACGGGGCAAATCCGATTCAGATTTTTTCCAGGATTATTTTCCCGGTTCTGAAGCCTACCACAGCTACAGTAGCAATCCTTTCCTTTATGTGGACATGGAATGACTTTACCATGCCATTGGTACTGTTAAGTGATGAAAGCCAGCAGACACTGCAGCTTGCCCAGTATGTATTTAAAAAACAGTTTTCTGTTGATTATAATCTGGCATTTGCTTCTTATCTGCTAGTTCTGCTTCCAGTGCTGATCGTGTATATTTTCTGCCAGAAATGGATCATGAATGGCGTAGTTGCCGGTGCGGTTAAATAAAGAAAACAAATATAAAATATCAGGAGGACAGCCGGGAAATGAAGAAGAACTGGTGGAAAGAAAGTATTGTATATCAAATCTATCCAAAAAGCTTCAATGACAGCAATGGGGATGGAATTGGTGATATCAGAGGAATTATAGAGAAACTTGATTATCTGAAAGAGCTTGGGGTAAATGTTCTGTGGATCTCACCTATGCTGGAGTCCCCACAGGATGACAATGGTTATGATATTTCAGATTATCGCAAAATCTACAAAGATTATGGAACCATGGAGGATTACGGGGAGCTGCTTTCCCAGGCGCATGAGCGTGGAATCAAGGTGCTGATGGACCTGGTTGTAAATCATACTTCAGATGAGCACCAGTGGTTCCTGGAGAGCAGAAAGTCCAAGGACAATCCGTACCGTGACTATTACATCTGGAAAAATCCGGTAAACGGAAAAGAGCCAAATAACTGGGGCGGTGCATTCGGCGGTTCTGCATGGGAATACGACAATGAGACACAGATGTATTACCTGCACCTGTTTTCCAAAAAACAGCCGGATCTGAACTGGGAAAATGAGAAAGTGCGCCAGGAAGTTTACGATATGATGAAATTCTGGTGTGACAAGGGAATCGACGGCTTCCGTATGGATGTGATTAGTATGATTTCAAAGGATCAGACTTTCCCGGATGGAGAAGTGAAAAGCGGCCTGTATGGGGATTTTGGCCCGTACAGCGTTCACGGTCCGCGGGTCCATGAATTTTTACAGGAAATGAACCGTGAAGTTTTGTCCAAATATGATATCATGACAGTTGGGGAAACCTCCGGTGTTACCATTGAAGAGGCACAGAAATATGCAGGGGAAGACAGTGGCGAGCTGAATATGGTGTTCCAGTTTGAACATGTAGAAGATGCTTCCCCACATGCGGAGTTTGGCAAATGGACCACTGACAGATATGATTTTAAGGCTTTCAAAAAGACGATGATCAAATGGCAGGAGGAACTTCAGGGAAAAGCATGGAACAGCCTTTTCCTGGGAAATCATGACCAGCCAAGAAGCGTTTCCAGATTTGGAAATGACAATCCGGCATACCGGGAGACTTCTGCAAAAATGCTGGCAACCTGCCTCCATATGATGCAGGGTACTCCTTATGTATACCAGGGCGAAGAGCTTGGCATGACAAACGCATATTTTTGTAAGCTGGAAGATTATAAGGACATTGAGAGCATTCAGTATTATACCGAGCTGACAGATGCAGGGCTTATGGAGCCGGAGTATATGATGAAATGTCTGATGCTCCGAAGTCGTGACAATGCAAGGACACCTATGCAGTGGGATGGTTCTGAAAAAGCAGGCTTTACAGATGGAGAGCCGTGGATTAAAATAAATCCGAATTGTAAAGAGATCAATGCAGCCAGCCAGCTGGATGATCCGGATTCCATTTTCCATTATTATCAGAAGCTGATCGCTCTTCGCAAGGAGAAAGATATTATAGTGTACGGTGAGTTTGAACCGCTTTGCCGTGAGGATGACCAGATTTTTGCATATATAAGAAAGCTGGATGAGGAAAGGCTTCTTACTGTCTGCAATTTCAGTGAGCAGTCAGCAGAATTTGAAGTTCCTGCAGAATTTGAAGGTTCAAAGTGCCTGATCACAAACCTTGGCCGAAAAGTATTTGCGGGCAAGGTCGTGCTGAAACCTTATGAGGCATTTGTGTTATATAAATAAACAGGTTACTGGACGCGAAGCAGACAGCAGCATAAACAGACTGAAAGGGGCAAAATTTCCTGCCCCTTTTTATGAAAGACGAGGAAGAATGTTATGATCAGAAAGTTCAGATACGGCGCTCCTTTTAATACGGAGGCGCTGACAGAGGAGATTGAGACAGCGGATGGTGCTTTTCCGTATGGGAAGATCAGCCTGGAGAGTGGCTTTGATTTTACCTATGTGATGGATGAGGATGATATTGTCTACGGGCTTGGAGAGGCCAACCGTGGAATCAACAAAAGAGGTTACTGCTACATCAGCAATTGTACCGATGATCCAAACCACACGGAGGACAAGCGCTCCCTGTATGGTGCCCACAACCTTATTATCGTAAGTGGAAAGACAACCTTCGGTCTATTTTTCGATTATCCGTCTGAACTGACCTTTGACATTGGGTACACCAGAATGGATACCCTGAAGGTGACATGCGCAGATGCAGATCTGGATGTGTATGTGATTGAAGGTGAATCTGCCTATGATATTGTAAAGCAGTTCCGTCATGTGATCGGACGCAGCTATATTCCGCCGAAGTTTGCATTTGGCTTTGGGCAGAGCAGATGGGGATATACCACCAAGGAGGATTTTCGCAAGGTGGCAGCAGGATATCGTGAGAATCACATTCCTTTGGATATGATTTACATGGACATTGATTATATGGATTCCTATAAGGACTTTACTTTGAATCCGGAGAATTTCCCTGATTTCCCGGATTTTGTAAAAGAGATGAAAGACCAGGAGCTTCGCCTGATCCCCATTATTGATGCCGGTGTAAAAGTGGAAAGCGGCTACGATGTTTATGAGGAAGGTGTGGAAAAACGATACTTCTGCCAGCGGGAGGACGGAAGCAATTTTGTGGCAGCCGTATGGCCAGGAGACACTCATTTTCCGGATTTCCTGAACAAAGATGCCAGAAAGTGGTTCGGAGACAAATACAGCTTCTTGATCGATCAGGGAATCGAAGGCTTCTGGAATGATATGAATGAGCCTGCCATTTTCTATTCTTCAGAGGGAGTGGAAGAGGCAAAGAAGCTTGCCGGTGAATTTTCCCAGGACAAAGAAGGCAGGATTCCTGTTTGGAAAATGCAGGGTAAGCTAAATGATATTGCAAACAACCCGGAGGATTACCGCAGATTTTATCACAACGTAGATGGCAAAAAGATTCGGCACGACAAGGTACATAACCTGTTTGGCTACAATATGACAAGAGCGGCAGGTGAGGCTTTTGACCGCATTGACCCGGAGAAGCGTTTTCTGATGTTTTCCCGTTCTTCCTACATTGGAATGCACCGTTATGGCGGAATCTGGATGGGAGACAATAAATCCTGGTGGTCACACATTCTTCTGAACCTGAAAATGCTGCCATCTCTGAATATGTGCGGATTCCTTTACACAGGAGCGGACCTTGGCGGATTTGGCGCGGATGCCACAAGAGACCTGGTGCTTCGCCATATGGCACTTGGAGTGTTTACTCCTCTTATGCGCAACCATTCCGCAATTGGAACCAGGGAACAGGAATGCTATCAGTTTGAGAATGTTGAAGATTTCCGAAATGTGGTAAATACAAGGTACCGCCTTGTGCCCTATCTGTACAGCGAATACATGAAGGCTGCTTTAAATGATGACATGTATTTCAAGCCCCTTGGGTTCGTCTACCCGGAGGATAAGATGGCTGTCCGCGTGGAAGACCAGCTGATCCTTGGAAATGAGATCATGATCGCACCGGTCTATGAGCAGAATGCAAGAGGCCGCTATGTTTACCTGCCAGAAGAAATGAAGTTTGTGAAATTTCTGGCAGACGGAAGCATCTCTGAGGAGGTTCTGGAAAAGGGTATTCATTATGTGGAAGTTGCGCTGAATGAAGTTCCCCTGTTTATTCGAAGCGGTAAGTGTATTCCGGTTGCAGAGGCTGCGGAATGCGTGAAGGATATTGATACTTCCAAACTCACTATGCTGGGATATGAAGGCAGTAGTTATACTTTGTACGAGGATGATGGCGTGCATAAGGAGTACGATAAGGCTGAGAATTACAGAGAATTGAAAAAATAGGGAAAGAAATTCTTTTATAATATGTTAAGGCGACAGAATCCCACTTAGACAGATATGGCACAATGCTAAGTCTGTTTAAGGGGGATTTTTTGCAACTATTGGGCTATGGCTGGATGCCTGTCTTTATTATGCAAAATTTTATAGTGCAAAACCTCCTTGATTGTATTATACTGAATTATGCACAAAAACTATAAAATTTTGAGGAGAAATATATGCAATCTACAAAATGGACCATGCGCAATGCGCTTTTGTTATGTTGCATCTGCAGTGTGGTACTTGCTCTTTGTCTGCAAACCTTTCTTTTTCATCAAAGTCTGAGACGGCAGATTCGTGTGGAGAGTATTTCGGACCACGAGATATCGCTCAATAAAATGCAGACGGATATCAGTTCCTTTGTACATAACATCAGAAGCGAAATGCTGACCATATACAGTGAATCTGATCTGGTAACAGGACTTCGGGCAGCGGTGCTCAACGGCACCTCCCTGAAAGATTATTACTGGAGAAGCTGGTATTTTGCCCGGAAAAGATTTTCCAAGGATGACCAGCTTCTGGCCATGTATCTTTACGATACCCAGGACAATCTGGTAAGTGCATATCGCTACAATGCCGTTAATTTTCCAAGAAATCTGTATCAGACGGACTACGATTCCAACGCAGAGCGTATTTACGATTACGTCCACAGTGACCGGACTGATCTCATGATATCCGGCTATTACAATCCAGATGCAAAAAAAGACATCGTCCGCTTTGTTCTGAAGCTTCACAATTATGATGAGGAAAGAACCAGTATTGGTTATCTGGTCTGTGACATTAACAGTGCAGCTCTTACTACCATAATGAAAAAATATGTGGATGTAGACCAGGTATGCCTGTGGCTTCAGCCCATAGATGATCAGGTAATTGCCATGACTGGGCAGGCCTCCGATTCCCAGAAACGGATCCAGAAGCAGCTGGCCAAGGTGGTAGAGAATTACTATGATTCCGAGAAAATCCAGGAGGAATACGAAGGAAATTATCTGATCCAGGTGCCCTTGGAAAATTATAATCTGGAATCCTTTGGCCTGGTTTCCCAGTCCTTGCTGACTGCCACACAGAAGTCCCTGATCCGTTCCCTGCTTGTGATCATGGGAGGCATGATCTGCGGATTGATAGTTTTGGTCTTTCTATTGTCCAGGTGGATGACCAAGCCAGTGGAAGAGATGAGAAACACCATTGTAAGGATCAAAAACGGCGAGACACAGCTGCGCGTCAGTTCCGTTGGCTGGTCTGAGGAGCTGAGCCTTCTTGGAACGGAATTTAATGAAATGCTGGACAAGATCCAGGCTATGGCAGAGGAAGAGCTTCAGCACAAAATGCTGGTGGAGCGCACCGAGTACAAAATGCTCCAGGCACAGATCAACCCGCATTTTCTTTACAATACTCTGGACACTATGAGCGGAATTGCCAATGCACAGAACTGTACACTGGTAAGCGGAATGTGCCATTCCCTGTCTGCCATTTTCCGTTACAGCCTGAACATGACAGATGAACTGTCTACCATGCAGAACGAAATGGGCCATGTGCGCAACTATCTGTATGTGATGGATGTGCGAAACGGAGCCACCATCACCTACGATTATCAGATCGACAGCGAGACTTTGCAGGACCGGCTGCCAAGGATCTGTCTGCAGCCAGTGGTGGAAAATGCCATCAGCCATGGTCTTCGAAACACCAGGCGAAAGGACAAAAAGCTTCTCATCCGTTCGGAACACATAGGAGACAATCTGGTGGTGACCATTGCCGACAACGGAATCGGAATGGATGCACAGGCTATGAATGAGCTTCTGGAAAAAAATGACAGAAAACGTGTGGAGAGCGGTGTTTCCATTGGAATCCTCAATGTAAATGCCCGTCTGAAAAAGATATTTGGAGAGCAGTATGGCATTCATATTGAAAGCCAGGCAGGAGAGGGAACCACAGTAATCATTACCGTTCCTGCGATCATGGAGAAAAATGAAAACGCAGAACAGGAAAATGCGGAGAATCTAAAAGCAGAAGCGAGGAAGGCAGCACAGGCGGAGAAGCTGCAAAAAGGGGGAGGATCACAGTGAAAAACGTGAAATATAAAGTGCTGGCAGCAGATGATGAATACTGGAGCCGGGAAAATATACGGAATCTGATTTCCTGGGATGAATATTCTTTTGAATTTCTGGAACCAGCCTGTGACGGAGAAGAGGTGCTGGAGCGGATTCCAGAGGAGAAGCCGGATATCATTCTGACGGATATCAACATGCCATTTTTAAGCGGCCTTGAGCTTTTGCAGAAGCTTCAGACAGAATACCCACAGATCATTACCATTGCAGTAAGCGGATACGACGATTTCGAAAAAGTAAAAGGGGTATTTACTTCCGGAGGCCTTGATTATCTTCTGAAGCCCGTGGGAAAAGAAGAACTGATCCAGGTGTTGAAAAAAGCTCTGGATGTTCTGGAAGAGCGGGAGAATGGCAGAAAGCAGGATGAGGATAATCTGCTGCAGGAATATAAAATGTCTTCTTTTCTGGAAGACAGCGAGTATTCTGCACTGCTTTCAGGCAAGCTGTACGGTCATTCCATGAGTCAGCCTCATGTTTCCAGTACAGCAACCTTTTCTGAGGTATCCATTCTCATGGTGAAGTTCTATAACATTGCACAGATCGGGGAGCATTATGACCATGACAGTCTTCAGATGTCATGGAGCATTAAGTCAAAGCTTCGAGAACTGATGGAAAATGTGAATAATGTTATAATTTTTAACAACAGCAGCAAGATGAGTGAGTTTTTGGTCATTGGAATGGTAGATGCCAGGGGAATGAACAGACTGGCAGAGAGTATTCAGAAGGAATTTCCGGAAGAAGCATATGGACCGCTGTCTATTGTGATCCACCAGCAGACCAGTTCCCTGGATGATATCGGAACTGTTTACCGGGAAATGATTTCTACGCTGGTGACGCGCCCATTTAGAAGAAAGCGTTGTGTCCTTTTTTGCCCCACAGGGGAAGGAAAAGGAGTGAACCTGTCGGAGAACAGAGATGCTTCCGGGCTGATTTTTTCATCAGGAAAAGGTTCAGAATCAGGGAAGGTCCCCACTCTTGGGATTGACAAGGAGCTTGTCCGTCTGCTTCACGCCGGTCAGAAATCTGATGTGGAAAAGCTGATCTTTGGAACCTGTGATTTCCGGCACTGTGATGACGGCAGATGGTCGTTCCTGGATGTGAAGCAGTATGTGGGAAGGATCACCGGGATTTTGTACAGCTATGTACGGGAAAAGCAGCCGGAGTTTATGGCATTGGCAGAAGAGTCCATGGATAACATGGATTACTATATGAAAAATCTGGATGCTACTTCCATGCTGGCCTCTTTGCAGATCCTGATTGATGGACTGTGGAGCACCAGGACAGATGGAAATTCAGATTCTGCCGGCAGTCAGGTGGCGCAGATCCGCCAGTACATAGAGAAAGCCTACCATGAGAATATTACACTAACCTCACTGGCGGAAGAGTATCATATGGATGCCAGTTATCTTTCCCGTGTGTTTAGCCAGACATATGGGGAGACCATCATTACCTACCTGACCAGGATCCGTATGGAACAGGCCATGGAGCTGATGAAGGATGAGGAAAAGAAGCTGGAGACCATTTCTTTCCTGGTAGGGTATGATGACTATAATTATTTCAGCAGGGTGTTCCGTAAGAAGGTGGGGATGAGTCCCAGGGATTACCGGAGCAAGATGGCAGAAAAGCAGGAGAAATTGTAATTGGACAGATTTGTAGTACAAATTTGTTCAGAAAAATCCAGTCAAAAAAGTACAAGAAACTATTCAAATATGTCCTAACCAAATAAAGCCGAAGTATGTTTTAATAAACTCACAAGGAAGCCAGAGAGCGTAAAACATACTTCGGCTTTTCAAAAAACAATTATTTCAAGGAGGGTTTTTCAAAATGAGAAAAGGAATGAAAAAATTTGTTGCTCTTGCAGCAACAGCCGCAATGGTTGGTTCTTTACCGATCAGCGCAGTAACCACTTACGCAGCAGACGACATTACAATCGGTGTTTCTATCTGGAGTTCCACAGACGTACTTGGAAGCCAGTGTAAGAAAATTATTGATAAAGCAGCAGATGCTCTTGGCGTAAACGTAATGTACGTTGACCAGGGACATGTATCCGAGCAGGTTACCGCTTCTGTTGAGCAGCTTTGTGCAGCAGGATGCGACGGTATCGTAATCTGTAACTCTGCAGACTCTGAGATGACATCTGCAATCCAGACCTGTGATGCAAACCAGGTTTATCTGACACAGTTCTTCCGTATTATCTCTGAAGAGAACAGCCCGGAGGTTTATCAGACAGCATGCAACTCCCAGTATTATCTTGGCGCAGTTCATGAAGACGAGGTTACAAACGGATATACACTTGTAAATCTGCTTCTTGAGAACGGTGACAGAAACATTGGCCTTGAAGCATGGACCGTTGGTGATGCTACCTTCCAGCAGAGATGGGCTGGTTACAAACAGGCAATAGAAGAGTGGAACGAGGCAAACCCAGATGATCAGGCAACTATGACAGAGCCTGTATATGCAAATACATCTTCCGAAGAAGGTGCAGCAGCCCTTTCCCTTTACAACTCCAATCCTGATATGGACGCCCTGATCGTTGCAGGTGGCGGCGGTGATCCGCTTGTTGGTTCTATCGGTGCTCTGGCAAACGAAGGACTTACCGGTAAGATTGATGTTGTTTCCACAGACTTCCTGGATGACCTGAAAGAGCAGCTGGAATCCGGCGGTATGTTTGCTGAGTCAGGCGGACATTTCTGTGACCCGTTATTCGCATTCTTAATCACCTACAATGCAGTAAAAGGCAACTATACAAAAGAAGCAGGCACATTCGGATATGAGATCGAGTTCCCATACCTGTATGTATCTTCTCCAGATGACTATGCAAACTATCAGCAGTACTTTGTAGATGACGATCCATACACAGACGAAGAGATCGTTGAGATGGCAGATTACAGCTTTGATGATCTGAACAAAGCAGCTACCTCACTTTCCATCGAGGATGTACTTTCCCGTCACAGCAATTAATGCATTTTGTTTTCAGAAAAAATCACTGCCCCAGGTATCCTGGGGCAGTGTATAAAAAATTGCAGTCCGGTTATGGAATGCAGTTTGGAAGATTTTATTGGCGCCCGCCCAAAGCAAGAGGCCAAACAAAGCCGATGTTGGTCCCCTGCTTTAGGCGGGCGAAGAAATGGATAAGGAGAATGGTTATGAAAAAACTCAAACAAAGCCAGTATTATGGAATCGGGCTCCTGGTACTTATGCTCGTGCTTTTCTGGGCAGTGTTTAAAGTACTTGCTCCTGCCACATTCGGTTCCCCTGACAAGCTGGCCACCTACATGAAATCAGCACTGATCTATGCAGTAGGCGGCTGTGGACTTTACTTCATCTGCGTAATGGGACCTTTTGATATGAGTGTTGGTGCCAATATCGTGCTTTCATCCATTATCGCCTGCAACGCAAGTGAAAGATTCGGCTATCTTGGCCTTATCATTGCCCCGCTGATCTGTGGTACCATCATTGGCCTGATCAACGGAATCGTATACATCAAGCTGCACATTTCCTCATTGATCGTAACCTGTGCCCTGTCTCTTATTTATGAGGCACTTAGTGTATACGCCACAAACGGAAAGAACGTAATTCTTTCCACAGATTACAGAGCATTTGGAGATTATCCGGTGAACCTGATCCTGGCCCTGATCGCATATCTTCTCTGTGCATTTATTTTGAAATACACCAAGATTGGTACCTATACATACGCAATCGGAAGTAACGAAGTAGTTGCCAAAAACATGGGTGTAAATGTTTCAAAATATAAGATCGTGGCATTTACCCTTGCTGGATTTTTCTTCGGACTTCAGGCAATTTTGACCATCAGCTTTGGTACTTCCATGACATCCGCTTCCAACCTTTCCTCTATGAGCCGTAACTTTACCCCTCTGATGGGAACCTTCTTCGGACTGGCGTTTAAGAAATACGGACATCCGGTTATTGCTATTGTGATTGGTGAAATGATCATTCAGCTGATGTTCAACGGATTCGTTGCACTTGGTGCGCCGACCACTATCCAGAACGTGGTAACCGGTGCAGCCCTGCTGATCATTGTTGCACTGACAACCAAGCCGGTTAAAGGTCTTGTAGTGAAATAAGGAGAACGATTATGGGTGAAGTATTATTAAAAGCAGAAAAAATCGACAAACATTTTGGAATCACACACGCCCTGGATCATGTTTCCTTTACCTTTGAAAAAGGCGAGATCCACGCGCTGATCGGTGAAAATGGTTCCGGTAAATCCACACTGACCTCCTGTCTGACCGGTATTTACCAGAAAGACTCCGGTAAATTTGTCCTGGATGGAAAAGAGATCACAGCTACTAACCAGGTAGAGGCAAATCATCAGGGTGTGGCAATTATCGTACAGGAGATCGGAACACTTTCCGGTCTGACGGTTGCAGAGAACATTTTCCTTGGAAACGAGGACATGTTTACCAACCATGGCATCAAAAATGCAGCAGCCATGAATAAAAAAGCCCAGGAATATCTGGACAGCTATGGGTTTAACTATATTGACGCTACCAAGGTGATTGACGATTACAACTTCGAGGACCGTAAGCTGGTAGAAATCGTAAAAGCAACTTATTTTAACCCGAAGGTGCTGGTTGTAGATGAGACCACAACCGCTCTTGGACAGAAAGGCTGTGAGGAACTTTTCAAGGTAATGCATAAGGTTCGTGATACTGGAAACTGCGTCATCTTTATTTCCCATGATCTGGAGGAGGTAATCGAGCAGTCTGACAGTATCAGTGTTCTTCGTGACGGCGTAAAGATTGGAACCATTTCCAAAGAGGAGGCAACTCCGGACCGTCTGAAAGCCCTTATGGTTGGCCGTGAGATCGGGGATAATTATTACCGTACCGATTACGGAGAAGAGGTTTCCAAAGAAGTGGTTCTTTCCGCAAAGAATGTGACGGTAAAAGGTCAGATCGAGAATCTGAACCTGGAACTTCACAAGGGCGAGATCCTTGGTATCGGCGGACTTTCGGAGTGTGGTATGCATGAGGTAGGAAAAGCATTGTTTGGTGCTTCTTACTATCGTGAGGGAACGGTAACACTTGGAGACGGAACTCTGATCAATTCCATTCCGGATGCCATCAAACACAGCATTGCTTATGCATCCAAAGACCGTGACAATGAGTCTCTGGTCATCAACGATACCATTGGTGCAAATATCTGTCTGCCTTCCCTGGAAGACCTGAAATCACATGGATTCCTCAGGGCAAAGAGCATGAAAGAATTTGCAAATAAATATGCGAAACAGATGAGTACAAAGATGACAGGTGTTGACCAGTTCGTATCTGCTCTTTCCGGTGGAAATAAGCAGAAGGTTGTACTTGCCCGCTGGGTTGGAAAGGATTCTGACCTGATCATTCTGGATTCCCCTACCCGTGGTATTGATGTCAAAGTAAAAGCAGATATCTACGCCATGATGGACGATATGAGAAAACGAGGAAAATCCATTATCATGATTTCTGAGGAGATCATGGAGCTTCTTGGTATGGCTGACCGTATCCTGATCATGAAGGACGGCAAGATCAACGGTGAATTCCTTCGCTCTCCGGATCTGAAAGATACAGATCTGATTGACAATATGATTTAAGGGGGTAGAAAAATGGATACAGCAAAAAAATCACCTGATAAAGTACCATTTCTGGAACGTCCTATTGTGCGTACGATCCTTCCAATCGCAGGTTTTGTGCTCATCTGCGTGTTGTTTGAAATTCTTACAAATGGAAGATTATTCCAGCCGAAGAATATTTCCCTTCTGCTGAGTCAGTCTTATATGCTTCTGATTTCTTCCATTGGTGTGTTTATGGTCATGACCATGGGCGGCCTGGATTTTTCCCAGGGCTCTATGTTGGGCGTGGCTTCCATCGTAGTCTGCTATCTGTCCCATTACAATATGGTGCTGGCAGCAATTGGCGGAGTGGTAACCGGCGGTCTCATCGGACTTATGAACGGTTATTTCAATGTTAAGAGAAAAATTACAAGTTTTATTGTTACCATCTGCAGCATGTACCTTTTCCGTGGTGTTTGTGCATATGCAACCACAAATTCTCCGGTTTATGCGGTAAGCGATATTTCCAAGTATAACACACTTCCATTTATGCTTACCTTTACCGTGATCATTTTTGTGGTCGCATATCTGGTATTTACATACACAGGACTTGGTTCCAGACTGAAAGCAATTGGTGCCGGGGAAACTGCTGCAAGATTTGCAGGTATCCGTGTAGAGCGTACAAAGATCCTGATCTTTGGGGCAGCAGGATGTATCACTGGACTGGCTGCTTTCGTAAATGCCATCAAAGTTGGTTCTGTTACTTCCACAGCTGGAAACCAGCTGGAAACACAGATCATGATCGCTCTGGTTCTTGGCGGAATGCCGGTTAACGGCGGTTCAAAAGTCAGATTCTACAACATTATCCTTGGTGTTATGACTTACAAGGTTCTGTCCAGCGGACTGGTTATGCTGATGATGCCTACACAGCTGCAGCAGCTGATTTTGGGAATTATTTTCCTGATCGAGGTTGCACTGTTCAGTGACAGAAAGACGGGTATGATTGTTAAGTAAAAAGAGAGTGGTTTATGCCGCTGTGCAAATTAACGAAAGCTGTACTTCGCAAAGCGTTTACTACTTAAAGCGTAAACTGTAACACGTGCGGCTGAGCTTGGAATGGGCAGTGGCTGACTTTACGGAAAAGAGGTTTCATGGTATCATATTCTGGTGTTGGATTATGATACTGTGAGACCTTTTTTAGTTTATTTCGAAATTTATTTTTGAAGGAGCTGCTTGCTAAAATGTTTGTTGGAAAGGTTTCTTTTTATTTGCTGAGGACAGAGAGAAAATGATAGAAGATAAAAGATCAGAAGAGAAAAAGAATTTCCCCCACATGGCGCCAAAAGCCATTCAGGTGCGAAATGCCCGTGTGCATAATTTAAAGAATGTGAATGTGGATGTGCCGCTGAACCAGATTGTGGGAATTGCAGGTGTGTCAGGTTCCGGAAAATCTTCCCTGTCGCTGGGGGTATTGTACGCGGAGGGCTCCAGAAGATATCTGGAGTCTCTTTCCACTTATACCAGAAGAAGAATGACTGGAGCAGCCAAAGCCCAGGTGGATGAAGTGCTCTATGTTCCAGCTGCACTGGCGTTACATCAGAGACCGGCAGTGCCGGGAATCCGGAGCACTTTTGGTACGGGAACGGAGTTGCTGAACAGTCTTCGTCTGATGTTTTCTAGGCTTGCAAGCCACAGGTGTCCTAATGGACATTATGTACCGCCGACCTTGGCCGTGGCAGCAGAGCAGGAGATACTTTGTCCGGAGTGTGGAGCGAGGGTGATGGCTCCAAGTGCAGAAATGCTGGCCTTTAATAGCCAGGGAGCCTGCCCGGAATGCAGCGGTACGGGAATGATCCGGACCGTGGACCGGGAGTCTCTTGTGCCGGATGAGTCCCTTAGTATTGACGAGGGGGCTGTCCGTCCATGGCAGACTCTCATGTGGTCTCTTATGAAGGACATTGCCCGTGATCTTGGGGTTCGTACTGATGTGCCGTTCCGGGAGCTTACGGAAAAAGAGCGGGACATTGTGTTTAACGGGCCTGCCATCAAGAAACATATGATCTATCAGAATAAGACCAGCGGTGCGGCTGGGGAGATGGATTTCACTTATTTTAATGCGGTTTATACCGTGGAAAATGCGCTTTCGAAAGTGAAAGATGAGAAGGGCATGAAGCGGGTGGAAAAGTTTTTGAAAGAGGAAATCTGCCCGGAGTGCGGCGGCAGCAGACTCTCAGAAGCAGCGAGAGCACCACGGCTGAGAGGCATCGGACTGGATGTGGCCTGCAAGATGACGCTGGTGGAGCTTGTGAAATGGGTGGCAGAGGTGCCTGGGTCTTTGCCGGAAGAAATGCGTCCTATGGCGGAAAGCATCTGTGAATCCTTCCAGACTGTGGCAAAGCGGCTGATGGACCTGGGACTTGGATATCTCACATTGGATCGTGTAGCTTCCACCTTATCAACTGGAGAGCGGCAGAGAATGCAGCTTGCAAGGGCTGTGCGAAACCGGACAACGGGAGTAATGTATGTGCTGGATGAGCCGTCTATTGGTTTGCACCCATCGAATATTGTGGGATTAAATGCGGTAATGCATGATCTGATCGCAGATGGAAACTCCGTGATCCTGGTGGATCACGATACCCAGATTTTGTCCGAAGCGGACTGGATCATTGAGATGGGACCGGAAGCCGGAGCTGGCGGAGGGTATGTGATCGCGGAAGGTACGGTGGAGGAGATCGAGAAGAATCCAGTGTCTATGATCGGGCCGTTTCTAGCTGGGAAAGTGGATACCCGGCTGCGAAAGAGCCTGAAAAAACCACAGGAAAACTCTGATATAACTGTAGCCGCGCAGGATACAGCGACGCAGAAAAAATATGTTTTATCAGCTGATCTGAGTGTAAATGATACAAAGGAAGACGAATCTGCCGAACTGAATGAGAGCGAAGAGAGTATATTTGCGCATGGGCGGATTCATCTTTTGACGGATAGAATCCACACTGTGAAACCGTTGGAGGTGCAGATCCCAAAAGGACAACTGACTGTAGTTACCGGTGTTTCCGGTTCTGGTAAGACTACTCTGATTTTGGAGAGTTTGATTCCTGGTTTGGAGGCGCTCATAAATGGAACGAAGCTTCCATCCCATGTAAAAAGTGTGGAAGCAGATGGAATCGCCCATGTGAAATTAATTGATGCTACGCCAATCGGAATCAATGTGCGTTCCACAGTGGCCACCTATGCCAATGTCCACGACGAACTGCGAAAGATTTTTGCCCGGACCAAGGAGGCAAAAGAACTGGGCTATAAGGCAGGGGATTTTTCCTATAACACAGGAAAACTCCGCTGCCCGGTATGTGACGGTACAGGCCAGATCAGCCTGGACGTGCAGTTCCTGCCAGATGTGGAAATCCCCTGCCCGGAGTGCGGCGGTTCCAGATACAGCAAAATGGCGGGGCAGGTGCATTATGCGGAGAAGAAAGCCAAGGTAAAAGGTGCATCTGATAAAGAAATTCACGAAAAAGAGGCTTCGGAACTGGAAAAATCTGAGAAAAAAGGTTATGGAAAGGAACTTTTTGGGAAAGAGTTTTCTGTGACGAAAACGGAAGGAAAAGGGATTTCGAACAAGGACGCTAAGAATAGAGAAGAACTGGGTTACACGCTGCCTGAGTTAATGGAAATGGATGTAAATACAGCGCTTGGTGCATGTAGGGACATGAAGACTGTGCACAGCAGATTAGAAGTCTTGAAAAACCTCGGCCTTGGTTACCTGACTCTTGGGGAAGAAACACCCAGCCTCTCCGGCGGCGAAGCCCAGCGCCTGAAGCTTGCCAGCGAAATGGGGAAAGGACAGTCCGATTCCGTCTTCATCTTTGATGAGCCCACCATCGGCCTCCATCCCCTTGATGTCCAGACACTCCTGCAGGTTTTCCAGACACTTGTAGACAACGGCGCCACTGTCGTTGTCATCGAACATGACCTTGATGTGATCCGAAACGCCGACTACATCATCGATATGGGCCCCGGCGGCGGAGAAGCCGGTGGAAGAATCGTCGCCTGCGGAATCCCGGAGGAGGTTCGGGAAAACAAGGAAAGCGTGACTGGGAGATATATTTAGAAATTTTGCAAAAAAAATCGGGACTGGACATCAATTTCCAGCTCCGATTTTTTCAGATACCATATCGATAACCCACACCAACAGAATCAATCCCAGCATGATGGCACCAGCCTTTTCCCAGTCATATTGATTCATGGAAAAAATAAGGGGCGCTCCGATTCCGCCGGCGCCTACCAGACCGAGAACGGAAGCTTCACGGATGTTCACATCAAACCGGTAGAGGATGATAGAAGTGAAAACAGGCTTCAGCTGTGGCAGAACACTGTGGCAGATGGCGGGAAGAGGACGGACCCCCATGGCCAGCAGCGCATGATAGGGACGAAGATCCAGGGCGTCTAGTGCTTCTGTAAATCTTTTTGTGAGAAGTCCGATACTGCACATGGCCAATGTCAGCACTCCTGTGAAAGCTCCCGGCCCGGATACCCGGATGAAGATCAGTCCATACACCAAAAAGGGCACCGAGCGGATGGCCATGATCACCAGGTTAAAAACAAAGGATACAAAAGCTGGCACGAACCGTTTCGTATTCAGAAAGGCCAGCGGCGCAGACACAATGGCTCCGATCACAGTTCCAATAAAAGCAATACACACTGTCTCTAACAAAAGATACCCCAGTCCGTCTTTTCCAGCAGAAAAAAAGAAACTCCAGTCCGGATGCAGAAAACCTCCGAACATATTTCGTAAAGTCTGTGGACTGGTTCGGGAAAAATCCGGCGGGGAAAGAGTAAACGTGCAGATCAGAAACAGGGCGGCCAGCAACAGGATCAGCAGTCTGGCCTGCTCTTTTTTTATCATGCGTTCTTTGCGGATCAAAGCTGCCAGATACCTGCTGAAATATTCGATCACACACACTGTGAGAAACAGCATCAGCAGAATGGCCCCAACCTTGTCATACTCCAGCCAGGAAATCTTTTCATTGAGAAGCAGTCCGATACCGCCAGCTCCCACATATCCTAAAATGGAGCTGTGCCGTACATTGGTTTCCAACAGGTAAAGTGCATTGGTGAGAAATCCAGGAATGATCTCTGGTAAAATTCCATGGACATAAGCCACATACTTTGAAACACCCATAGCCCGAAGTGCCTGGTAAGCTTTTACATCGGCGGCACTTGCATCCTCGTAGGTAAGCTTTGTCATAATGGCAAAGGTGTACAAGGTAATGGCAAAAGTACCTGCAAAGGTTCCAAGCCCGAAAAGAAAGGTAGCAGTAAGCGCCAGAATCAGGGCTGGAAAAGAACGGAGAATCTGGATTGCTATTCTAAGTATCCGTCGTATTACAGCTGGAAATCCTAAGTTTGCAGCGCCAAAAGGCGAGAGTACAAGGGCAAAAAAGGTACCAAGCACCGTTCCGGTAACAGACATCTGAATCGTATAAAAAAGCGGCAGCAGGATCTTCTGAATATAGGAAAAATCTGGCGGGATCATATCCACGACCAGGTCGGTGAGGTGGCTCCTTCGTGTCCAGAAAGTCACAAGGTCACAGCCTGTGAAATTTGCTGCAAGGAAAAACAAAATCAGAAAAGAAATTGGAACAGAAAATTTTGCTACAATGTAATTCTTGCTTGTTTTGTTATCATTCATAAGCGATACCTCGCTTATTCTCTATCTGTATATCGTTTTTGTTATAAATTTGTGCGGTGATAGAATCAGTCAGATCAGCTGTCTTACCGTCAAATACAACCTTACCATCTTTCAGACCAATAAGCCGGTCGGAGAATTCCTGGGAGAATTCCAGATTATGGCTGTTCATTAAAATGGTGACATCATCAGTCTCATGAATACTCTTTAGCAACCCTAGAATCTGTCTCCCGGTAACTGGATCAAGAGACGCCACCGGTTCATCTGCCAGCAGGATCGCCGGATGCCGCATAAGTGCCCTTGCAATCGCCACACGCTGTTTCTGTCCGCCAGACAGATTTTTAACCAGTTCCTCTGCCTTTTCCAGAAGTCCAACCCGATCCAGCAGTTTCAGAGCTTCTTCTTTACGTGTTTTTCCATAAAGTCCAAACACGCCCTGAAAAAAGCTCATATCAGGAAGTCCGGCAGTCAGCACATTCTTCAGACAGGTAGAATTCTCCACCAGACAAAAGTCCTGATAAATAGTTGCAATGGATTTTTGCAGTTCACGTTTTTTCCTTCCTTTTAGAGAATCAAAGCGCTTATCATCCAGAAGCACCTGTCCGTCAGTGCACTCCATCATTCCATTGAGAATGCGAAAGAGCGTTGTCTTCCCCGCCCCCGAAGGCCCGATCACTGAGACAAACTCCCCCTGCGAGACGCGGAAATCCACATCTATCAGGGCTTTTGTGCCATTATGAAATTCTTTTGCGATATGCTGAATCTGTAAATTCATAGATAATCCTGCCTTAAAATATTTTTAACCCATTAAATAACAATTGCCGGGACCAAAAAGCCCCGGCAACATTTTATTCCATAGATTTCA
Source organism: uncultured Blautia sp. (assembly GCF_934371575.1). GTDB lineage: Bacteria > Bacillota > Clostridia > Lachnospirales > Lachnospiraceae > Blautia_A. The sequence goes on from NZ_CAKRNY010000009.1 coordinate 79,182, forward strand.
AGAGCTCCTGAGCTTCGCGCTCGCCATCGTAATTAGAGTCATCGCCCCATTCATATCCAACCTGGCTGAACACGCTGATAATATCTTTTCCCTCGTCCGTATTCGCAATCTCAATAAAGGAATCTCCAAGCGCCTGGCGGAAATCTTCATCCTGCATAACTTCAGAAGTCTTGCTGTATGCAATCATATCATTGAAAATCTTATCCGTAACCCCGATCACGCCAGTCTGATTCACCATATCATCTGTGCCGCCGAAAGTCTCTTTCCACTCCGGCGCATATTTGGTACGGATATGTCCATAAGAAACCATCACATCAGCCTGTCCGGAAGCCAGACGTGCAAGAGAAGTGGTATAAGAATCAGATTCCACCGCATTTGCCAGATCACTGATTCCTTTGCCATATTTTTCATTCAGCCATAAGCTTGGATAAATATAGCCGGAAGCAGAAGTGGGTCCCATAACAGCCCAGGTAGCGTCGTTCAGATCATCCCAGGTAAGCTCCTCGCCGTTATTTACTTTTTCCAGCAAAGCCTGTCCCTTTTCGCTTGGACCAGCCAGAATGATAGAACGGTAATAGGTAGACATCTCATCCGTATTCTCCTCGATGGTACCGTCATTCCAGTCCTTGGGATCATCGGAATCCTTGTTGATTCCATAGCGGAGTGCAGTAAGAAGAACGTCACAGTCATCAGAGAAAAGTACGTAATTTCCGCCGGAAATAAATCCGATATCTGCGCTTCCCGCACTTAAAGCCTGGCCAACAGCGGTGTAGCTTGTACCTACTGTCATGTCCACGTTCTCCACGTCATACCCCTTGGTGAGCAATGTTTCCTTCAGCAAATCTTCCAGCGGCTCTGTAGCAGTGGTGATGGTGTCGGAATCCGCATACGGGGAAAACGCAATCTTCAGAGAATCAATCGTCTTGGTGTCCTCTGCAAAAACAGTGATAGCGCTCCCTGCGGTAAGTCCTAGGCATAATGCCAGGGAAAGTGCGGATACAATGTGTTTCTTCATAGTGAAATACCTCCATGCTTTTGTTGGGTGATATAATGTGTTACTGCACATTTGAAATATTTCGCAAAGTGGATCGCTGCGAATAAAACAGGCAGTCACTTTATTTCTGCTGGAAGTCGGTTATAATAGGAAAAAGCCAAATTTCGCACCATATCATGTTTAGAAAAGGATTTCCCATTATTCTTATTTGCGTAAACAAAAAAATACATGCCTCTCAGCATGTATCGAAAATGACTTTCGAGCAGATGCTGACAATCCACCTGCAAAAAAACAGGTGAACAGGTTTCGGTCGATCCTGACGGGATCCTCTCAACCCGGACCTACGGGCTCCCTTGCAATCTGGTTTTCGTCATCACAAATCCTGACCGCAGCACAAGGGCGCTCCCCCTGGTACTGCATTCCGTTAACCGGATAAATTGTACCATACCTGCCATGGAATTACAAGAAGTGACGTTGTAGCTTTACGGAAAAATTTTTTCATGTTATCATAACTTCAATGGAAAAGGTAAAAGGGGAAATGCATTATGATCACAATTGCAATTGTGGAAGACGACAAAGAATATCGTCAGCAATACAGGGAATATCTGGGAAAGATGGAGACACAGCTGGGGGAAAGTTTCCAGATTAAGGAATTTACAGATGGAGACGGAATTTTGGAGTCCTATAAAGCGGACTTCGATATTATTCTGATGGATATTGAGATGAGTTTTGTCAATGGAATGGAAGCAGCAGAGGAAATCAGAAAGCTAGATCATGAAGTGGTGATTATTTTTATTACCAACATGCCACAGTATGTGATGGAAGGCTACAAGGTTCAGGCTTTTGATTATATTTTGAAGCCTATTACATACTTCGCATTTTCCAAAACAATCAATCATGCCATAGAAAGAATGGCAGTGAGAAAACGCCAGTATACAACCATTGCAATTCGAAATGGAATACAGCGTATTGATGTGCAGGAGCTGGTTTACGTGGAAGTTAGAGACCATGAACTGATTTATTATACAACAGGTGAGAGTTATGCGGCACGGGGGTCTATGAAAGACGCAGAAGAAGCTTTGAAAAATTTTAGTTTTTTTCGTTGCAATAAATGTTACCTGATTAATCTCGCCCATGTGGAACGGGTTCAGAATAATGATGTATTTCTTGGAAAATATGTGGTTGCAGTTTCCAGGGCAAGAAGAAAACAGCTGATGGATGCAATCAACGATTATCTGAATGAAGTTTCAAAATAGGAGGGATACGGATGGCTCAGAATATATATAATTATTTTTTTGAATATGATTTATCAAAAACTCCAGGTTTTATTTATGTGCTGGCAAATTTCCTGGGAGTTATTATATATACATCGTTCAATCCAAGAAGACGTAAGGATATATGGAGCTATGCGGAACTGATTATTCTGGAGCTTATGTATCTAATTTACAACTTTTTAACCAGAGATATTTCCACTGTTTTGTTTATTCCAAGTATTATGGGTGCTTTTATATTTACCACCCTTATGATCTATACCGTTTGTGATATGAACCGGCGGAATGTAATTTATTATGCTGTGCGCGCTTATGCGTTTGGAGAACTTGCAGGAGCTTTGGGATGGCAGCTAGTGTCTTATGTATTTGAAAATCGCAGAGTTTCCTATTCTGTATCTGTCCAGTGTCTGATTACCGCTGGTACATTAGCAGCATTGTTTGTGTTTTTTCTTATGGTAGAAAAATATATAAACCGTGATCAGAAACACCTCCATGTAGAGAGAAAGGAAGTTGTTATTTCTGTGGTTATGTGTGTCTGTATGATCGCGGCCAGCAATTTAAGCTATGTAAGTGCCAGTACGCCTTTTTCCAGCAACGTTCCGGGGGATATTTATATTATCCGGACAATTGTAGATATTGCTGGCGTAAGTCTTCTTAGCGCATATCATATTATTTTGAAAGAATCCCATGAAAAAGTGGAAATGGCACAGATGGCAGCATTACATAGAATGCAGTATGCCAATTATCAGGTATCCAGAACCAGTATTGATTTGATCAACCAGAAATATCATGACCTGAAGCATCAGATAGAATTTTTAAAAATGAAAATTTCTGAGAAAGAAAAAATTGCATATCTGAATAAAATGGAAAAAGAAATTCAGCAATATGAAGCTGAGAATAAAACAGGAAACCATATTTTAGATACCATTCTTACCACGAAAAGTCTTAACTGTCAGGAAAAAAATATTCAGATGACCTGTGTGGCAGATGGAAAAGCCCTTGATTTTCTAAATCCCATGGATATCTGCTCCATATTTGGAAATGCACTTGATAACGCGATTACAAGTGCGGAAAAAGTGGAAAATCCGGAAAAAAGGCTGATTCATGTTACCGTCTCCCAGGAAAAAAGCTTTCTTCGGATCAAAATAGAAAACAGTTTTCAGGGCGAGCTGAAAATAAAGAATCAATTGCCGGTTACAACCAAAGCGGATCGGCGTTATCATGGATTTGGTGTAAAGAGCATGAAAGCGGTTGCTGAAAAGTATAAAGGTTCCTTGACGGTATCTGCAAAAGATGGATGGTTTGAATTGCGCATTCTGATTCCGTTACCAGAGAGTGAAAAAATAATATAGTAAAGCCAATGACTTTTGTATCAACAGTAAATATACACAAAAATAAAACTAAACAATATACAAAATGCACAAAAAAGAAGCGGCAAGAAAAAGCATAATTGAATAAAGTATCAGATTACGTAAAAAAATGCTGTTTTACGTCAAAAAAAGATATTGCAGATTTCTGGATGTTATAATCCTCTTACATAAGAAAAAGGAGGATTCATCTATGAAACAGAAAAATGTGATGCGTGGACTGGCTGGCTTATCTGCTACGCTTCTGGCGGTGAGCAGTGCCGCAACTGCAGTAGCAGCCACGCGAACAGATTTTATCAACTCAAAGCTTGGAACATCCAGTTTTAAGCTGGTTGAAAAAGGAGATGGAACGGGCGATTCCATTTACTTTGACTCTGAATTTTCTTCTGTCCAGGATCTGATTGATGCGAAAAAGCAGCTTGCAGAAGAAATCAGTGAAGAAGGAAGTGTTCTTTTCAAAAATACAAATGAAGCGCTTCCTCTTGATAAAACAAGCGAGAAAGTAACCTTATGGGGAATGAACTCTCATGTCCCCACTCTGGGCGGCGAGATCGGCTCTTCTGTTGCAGGCCCTGAGGACGCTGTTTTCTACGGATTAGAGGAAGCTTTTTCAGAAAAAGAGTACAACGTGAATCAGGATATGATCGATTTTTATTCCAGTGATACCGCAGCCAAATACATGAGAATGGGCGGTTTCGGACAGCCTGGACACAGTCTTACACCTGGCTTTGGTCCGATGTATGAAGAAAATAAGGATTATCCAATCGGAGAGATACCAACCAGTGAATATTCTGATGAGCTGTTAAAAAGTGCAGATGATACAGCGGCTGTAGTTGTAATTTCAAGAGACAGCTCAGAGGCAGCAGATTATGAACCTGATATGGTAAATACAACCTCTGGAGACAGTTTTGAACGTCCATTAGCATTGTCTGAGTATGAGCGCCAGATGATTGCTCTTGCAAAGGAGCATAGCACAAAGGTGATTGTGCTGATAAATTCGGATAATCCAATTGAAATAGAAGAATTAAAAGAAGATGAGGAAATTGATTCTATTCTCTGGACAGGACTGCCAGGAATGTATGGCTTTCTTGGTGTTGCAGATGTACTTAGCGGAGAGGCCAATCCATCCGGACATATTTCCGATACATACGCAGTAAACTCCACATCTGCTCCTTCCATGGTGAATTTTGGAATTTATACCTATTCTAACAGTTCCACATCCGGTGAAAAGGACAGCCTTACAGAAGCGAATAAAGGGGACTGGTTTGAAGTAGAATCTGAAGGAATTTACAATGGATACAAGTATTATGAAACCCGTTATGAGGATTGTGTTCTTGGGAGAGGAAACGCAGATACTACAGAAGGCTCTTCTACCGGGGATGCATGGGATTATGCAGCTGAGGTAAGTTACCCATTTGGATATGGCCTGTCTTATACAACATTTGAGCAGAAACTGGAAAGTGTAGAGGTACAGCCTGGAACAGTGGGAAAGGCTACGGTAACAGTTACGAATACAGGAGATGTTGCTGGAAAGGATGTGGCACAGCTTTATGTACAGGCACCTTACACAGAAGGAGGCATAGAAAAGTCTGCAATCCAGCTGGTAGGAATCGCAAAAACACAGCTTCTTGAACCCGGAGAATCTGAAACTGTGGAAATCGAAATCAATCCGGCATATTTCGCAAGCTATGATGAAAATGCAGTGAAAGCTGATGAAACCACAGGTGCATGGGTCCTGGATGAAGGCGACTATTACTTTGCTCTTGGAAATGGTGCACATGAGGCCCTGAATAATGTTCTTGCAAAGAAGAATGGATCTGAGGATGGACTTGTGTCTGTAAATGAGGATGCAGTGGTCAATCCGGAGAATGTCCAAGTATGGAATCTGGCTGCAAAGGATATAGAAACATATTCTGCAAATGTACAGAACGCATTGCAGGAATGTGATATTAACAATTTGATTGAAGATACAGTAGAGTATACTACCAGAACAGACTGGAGCAAGGGCTGGACTGCAGTGGAAAGTATTACTCCCACAGAGGATATGATAGAGGGGCTGAGAAACAGCAGAACAGAACTTACAGAAAATGGTGAGGGAACAACCTGGGGAAAAGAAAACGGCCTGAAATTGATCGACATGATGATAACAGATGAAAATGGTAATTATTCAGGCGTGATCGATATTAATGATCCTATGTGGGATCAGTTGATTGAACAGATGTCTCTGGATGAGGCCATTCAGTTCATAGAGTATGGCGGTGATGACATTGAGAATATTGACTCCATATTTCTTCCAAGAACCTATGAGCAGGATGGTCCTATCGGATTTTCCTATGATCAGGTAGCTGGTTACAATGCAAGATGGTCAAAAGATCTTTCTGATGAGCCTACATATGTAGGAGAGGATGATGAAAATGCGGATACTTCCATGGCAACATTCCCAACAGAGGTTGTAGTGGCTGCAACATTTAATACAGATATTGTTGAGCGTGAAGGAGAACTTCTTGGAGAAGATGGACTGTGGTCCAATATCAGTGTTATCAATGCGCCTGGCTTAAATCTTCACAGAGCTGTTTATTGTGCAAGAAACTTTGAATATTATTCAGAAGATTCCATGCTTACAAACATTCTTGGAAAGGCAGTCTGCCAGGGAGCCCAGTCAAAAGGTCTTATGGCAGCAGTAAAGCATTTTGCATATAACCATCAGGAAACTAACCGTTCCGGAATGTCTGTGTTCTTTACAGAGCAGGCTGCAAGAGAAAATGAGCTGAGAGGCTTCCAGGGCGCAATGGCAGAGAATATTGCGGGTGGTGCCATGACTGCATTCAATCGCGTTGGAGTGGATTATTCTGGTGCCAGCAAGAATCTTTTAGAGCAGATTACAAGAAATGAATGGGGCTATACCGGTGCCTATGTCACAGATATGATCAATGGTGCCGATTACATGAACTGGAGAGATATTGTGTTTAATGGTGGCGGTATTGCACTTACTTCTGCAGCATATGCAGATTCTGAAATCGGCCTGATGGAAGATGTGAAAACAGATATTTCAAAAGATACAGCTTTTCAGGAAGCTATGAAGCAAAATATTAAGTACTGGCTTTATAACCTTGTAAAAACAAATGCAATGAACGGAATCACGAATACAAGTGTTATGGAATCTGTAACTCCATGGTGGCAGATGGCTTTCTATGGTGTGGATGCATTCCTGGCATTACTTACATTGTTGTTCATTGTATTATATGCAAAAAAATTAAAGAAGGCATAAGAAAGGGGAAGTCAGAATGAAAAAAACAACAGGTGAAAAAAAGGTTGGATTTTATCTGGTTATTGCAGCGGCTTTCCTTTCTCTGGTGAGTCTGCTGGTTTACCGTACTGTACTTAGTCAGCTTGGAATGGTATATGGATTATCTGTAATTCCAGCTATTGTAGTAGTAATGGTAATGGCTGGAGTGAAAATTGCAGGGGCAAAGGAACTGATTAACTGGGCTGCACCAGTGAATGCAGTGGTCACAGCACTTACGGCTATTATGAGCTGCAGCCTTATGCTGGATGCATTTGGCTACGTGGTATCAGGCCTGTATCAGTTCAGTCAGATTAGGTCCTATATTATTTATGCGGTGATCGTGGTAATTGCAGTGATTTTAAATGCAGTGGCAGGCTTTACAGGAATTGTGGAAGAAAATTAAACAGTAACAGAGAATGATCAAAAGACCTGGCAATGGAAGTGTGGATTTATCTTTGCCAGGCCTTTTGTATGCAAATAAATAGAAAAGGATGAGAATGCGTGGAGCTAAAAAATAAGAACATAATTGAAAAAATGACCTTAAAAGAGAAGACACTGATGTTAAGCGGAAAAGGTATGTGGAAAACATACAGCTTTGAAAAATACGGAATACCGGAATTTTTTCTGTCAGATGGACCTCATGGGATGCGTACCCAGGAAGGCGCAGGAGACTGGCTTGGGATTAACAAAAGCAAAGCAGCCACCTGTTTTCCAACTGCGGCAACAATTGCAAACAGCTGGGACAGAAATCTGGCAGAGGAAGTGGCTGGTGCATTGGGAGAAGAAGCTGTATCTTTGGGCGTGGATATGATTCTGGGACCAGGCATGAATATAAAAAGAAGTCCTTTATGTGGAAGAAATTTCGAATATTTCAGCGAGGATCCTTATCTGGCTGGTGAAATGGGGGCTGCATATGTACAAGGAATTCAGGACAAAGGGCCAGCTGCATGTCCAAAGCATTTTGCTGTCAACAGCCAGGAACTTCGAAGAATGTCAAATAATTCAGTAGTAGACGAAAGAACGCTGAGAGAAATTTATACTTCCGCCTTTGAAACAATGGTGGAAAAATCTGCTCCGAAAGCAATTATGTCTTCTTATAACCAGATAAACGGAGTTTATGCAAATGAAAACCAGTATTTATTGCAGAAATTACTGAGAGAAGCCTTTGGCTTTCAGGGGATTGTAGTTTCAGACTGGGGCGCAAGCAACGATCATGTAGAGGGGGTAAGATGCGGAAGCAATCTTGAGATGCCAGGAAACTCTGGTACAACTGCAAAGGAACTGGTAAGAGCAGTGAGAGCAGGAAAACTGGATGAAAAAGTATTGGATCAGCGCATTGATAAAATTCTGACAGTAATGCTTCCTGTTCATAAAATGGTGGAACAGAGGAAAAAGAGCTTTGATGTGGAAGCTCATCATAAGCTGGCCAGACGTGCCGCAGCAGAAAGCATTGTTTTGTTAAAAAATGAAGATCATATTTTACCGTTGTCTTCCCAGAAGAAAATAGCAGTAATAGGAGAATTTGCGGAGAAAGCAAGATACCAAGGCGCTGGATCCTCTCTTGTAAATCCTACTAAAGTAGAGAATGCCCTGGATTTGGCAGAGAAATATTTTCCTGGAAAAGTAACATATGAGCCAGGATATCACAGAAACCAGAAAACAGATCAACAACTTGTGGAAATGGCAAAAAAAGCTGCAGTGGAAGCAGATGTGGTACTGTTGTTTGCAGGGCTTGATGAAGCGAGTGAGTCTGAGGGGATGGATCGTGTCCACATGAAAATGCCACAAAATCAGCTGGAGCTTATAAATGCAGTTGCCCAGATGAATAAAGAACTTATTGTGGTGGTATCCGCCGGAAGTGTAGTGGAAATGCCCTGGATAAAAAAAGCAAAAGCAGTACTGCATGGTTATCTTGGCGGTCAGGCAGGAGCTTCCGCCATGTTAGATGTAATTACAGGAAAAGTAAATCCATCTGGGAAATTAAATGAAACCTATCCGATTTGCTATGAAGATACACCGACCTATGCTTATTATCCGGGAAAAGAGAGAAATAGTGAGTATCGGGAAGGCGTGTATGTTGGCTACCGTTACTATGATACTATAAAAAAAGAAGTTCTGTTTCCTTTTGGATTCGGATTGAGCTATACAGATTTTTCCTACTCAAATCTTAAACTATCTGAAAACGGTGTTAGATTTTGTATTACCAATGTGGGAAAAATAGCAGGTGCTGAAATTGCTCAGCTTTATATTGAAAAAGAAAATCCGGTGGTTTTCAGACCGGTTCACGAATTAAAGGGATTCTGTAAACTATTTCTTCAGCCAGGTGAAACAAGAGAAGTTGAGATTCCATTTGAAAATAGAACATTTAAATATTTTAATGTTCAAACAGGAAACTGGGAGACTGAAGAAGGAAACTATAAGATTATGATAGCAAAAAATTCCAGAGAAACAGTTTTGCAGGGAGAAATTTACAGGAAAGGAACGGGGGCAGAGAATCCGTATAAAGAACTGCCAGATGTGTACCAGACAGGTCATATTGAGAAAATTACCGATGAAGCATATGAGAAACTGCTTGGCCACAGGATTCCGGATGGAACTTGGAAGGGAGAACTGGAGAAGAATGATGCGTTTTGCCAGTTATATTATGCTAAGGGAGCTGTTGGACGTCTGATTTACCGGATTCTTGATAAAATGCTGAAAGACAGTGAAAAGAAAGGTGAAGCAAATCTTGATATTCTGTTTTTCTACAATATGCCATTTCGAGGTCTTGTAAACACAACTCATGGAATTTTTACAAACGGAATGGTGGATGGATTTGTGAAAATTGTGAATGGCCATATTTTGAGTGGATTGGGTAAAATGATCGGGGCAGCAATACTGAGAAAATAGAGAAAATTGTAAAAATGACGGATGAAAATGTCTAAAAGATAAGTAGAAAAAGGAGCAGCTATAAATAGTTACTCCCTTTTTCGTGAATTGTCTTCTATAATGGTAGTATTTACGTCGTCTTCATATAGACGCATCTGTACCTGCATAGGCGTAGGATCGTCGGTGAGTTTTATTCTTCCAAAATGATTGAAGAAGAACAGGACGCCAAGACCGATGCCGATGGAGTAGGAGATTTCCAGGGTGGTATTGCCGGTTGTGGGCTGGCCGATGACCTGGGTGTAGAGCTGCTCGAAAAGGGAGGGGATGTCTACGTCGTTGTTAAAGGTCATAATGGAAAAGCCTGCGCCGAAAAAGGTGGCGAGGCAGACGAAGATGATTTTACACCATCTTATAACTAGATTGACAGTTCCTTCTTTCTGGTAGGTGATGATGAAATTTGGTTCTCCCATGTGAGTAATATCCAGGTCTGGTTCTTTGGGCTGGATATCGTTTATGAGATCCATAACAGAAATCACATACCGGCCTGGCTTGTCCGGGTTTGCTGCTGGGAGGACGCGTTTTTACAATGTATATTCACCGCCGCGCGTCCAGGTATTTTTATTCTTTCATCTTTGGCTTAAATACCCAGCTGGTCAGATAAGAAAAAATCAAGGCAGCAGCAACCCCGGCTGCGCAGGCGGTGAAGCCGCCGGTGAAAAGACCGATGAAACCGTCTTTGTCGATGGCTTCTTTCAGCCCTTTCTACAGGGTATTTCCGAAACCAAGCAGTGGTACAGAAGCACCATGACGCGGCCTGGCATTAGCTTGGTTTTATCCAGTAAGATCTGGACAAGGGCGCAGATCAGACCGCCTACCCAGAATGCGTTGAAGTAATCCATAATAAGATCTCCTTGCGAATATGTGTAATGATTGGTTGAATATTACAGGTTTACATAAAGTAAATATTGGAGGAACATCGTTTGGTTACTGGCCTCGGGAGCAGTGCTCCAGCACCACCGCATGTGCAATCCCTGGAATGGAATCACCCTCATTAAAGCTTGTCTTAGAAAGCAATGCTCCTGTGGGCACAAAGAGCACCCGTTTCCAGGTTCCTTTGGCCAGCTCTGGCAGAATATAGGCTGCCAGCACAGAAGCGCTGCATCCGCAGCCGTTTCCTCCGGAGTGTGTATCCTGTGTTTCTCCATCGAAGATTAAAAGTCCACAGTCCTGATAAACAGACTCTATGTCATATCCTTTTTCTTTTAACAGATCCAGCAGGATCCGTTTTCCTACAGCACCCAGGTCACCGGTAAAAATAGCGTCATAGTCTTCTGGTGTCCGGTCAAAGTCGCTAAAATTCTGGTAAAGAGTATCGCAGGCTGCGGGTGCCATACATTCTCCTATGTTTAAAGAATCCTTAAGCCCAAAATCAACCAGCTTTCCAGTGGTAAGTCCCGTTATTTGGACACCGCCTTTTTCCGTTACGAGAGGTTCTGTCTTTCCCGGGATTTCCGCCGCGGGCATGGAACCGGAAAGAACACAGGCCCCGCTCCCGGTAACCGTCCAGGTGGCAGAGAGTGGCCGCTGGTTCCCGTAAGCCAGAGGAAAGCGGAATTCTTTTTCCGCATTGGCAAAATGGCTGGAGGTAGCGCAGAGAATATGTTCTCCGTATCCGGCTGCGATGGACATGGCGCCAAGGGAAAGAGATTCCCAGGTATCTTCCCCAAACATAGGCTCTTCGCAGACCAGATCAAATTTGTCACCAAGAGGTCCTTCGCCTTCTTTTTTCCCAACTACAGCTGTACAGCTTGCAATATAAACTGGATTTTGAAAGCTCATGCTGGCAGAGCCGGTAAGCTTGGCTGGTGTCTGTGGATTCATGAAATCACCTCCATTATTTTCAGAAGATAGTAGATCACCCCGGCGGCCCAGGAACTCATGATTCCGTAGAGGATAACAGGGCCTGCGATGGTGAAAATTTTGCAGCCGATTCCGAAGACCTGCCCTTCTGCTTTATATTCGATGGCTGGTGCGGCTACGGAATTGGCAAAGCCGGTGATGGGAACCAGGCTGCCTGCCCCACCAAATTTTCCAATCTTGGGATAAAGATTGAATCCAGTAAGAATCACACTGATGAAAACCAGGGTAACAGAACACCAGGTTCCGGCCATATCCTGGTCTAAGCCTCTGGATTTTGCAAAATTTGTTATAATCTGCCCGAGGACACAGATCAGACCGCCAGTGACAAATGCCTTTGCCATATTCATGGGAAGGCTGCGATGAGAAACGGATGTGTTGGATGGATTCCGTTTCCGAAATATCTTATGGAATGCTGGGAGACCGTGAACAGCAACTGCTTTGAATATAAACGAAAGAAGAGAGGTACTTTATGGGAAATTATTTTATAGGAAAAGGAGTACAGCTTCTCACAGAGGAATCTAAGAATAAGATCAGAATCCGGAAGCAATTTGTGCAGCTGGCACCGGAGTGCAAGAATGCGGTGATCTGCGAACGGGCCAAGCTGAACCGTATGACTGGTTATCTTACGGAACATTGCAATGAGAAACTGACGCTGGCTGCCATGGCAGAAGCCTGCCAGGTGAGCACCGGGGATTTCTGCCGTTTCTTTAAGAAGCATATGAAGATGACTCCGTTTGAATATCTTCAGAAATGCAGAATCTGGAACAGCATGGACGCAGTCCTGGACAAAACAGCCTCCATGGGAGATATTGCAGTGGAAAACGGTTTTGCAGGGGCAAGCTATTTTTCTGAAACCTTCCGCAAAGAGATGGGATGCTCCCCGGCAGATTATCGGAAATGGTACTGGGGATTGTCAGAAGAATGCCCGGTAGCCTGGACGGAAAGTAAGGAAGAAAGTGCCAAGAGCGCAAAGAATGCAAAAAAAGGAAAGTCTGGCAAAAATGTTCCTTCTTATTTATTATAAGAGATATTACGGGAACCACCGCTTATAAAAATAATACAGGGAACCTAAGGTTTTTCCCAGTGCGACAGTGATCACAACCCAGCGGATCCCGTTGGCCAGCTTGATCCTTCTGGAAAAGATAGGGAAAACATCTGCCATCTCAGCCAGAGCCATGATCCATCCTCCAAGGAAGATCCCGGAGAAAAGCCCGTAGAGGATCAGGGCGAAGGTGCCTCCTGGAATATGCCAGTCATAGAGAAAGAACAGATTACCGCATACAATGCCAAGAAGTGTAATATCTTCATATAATAAAATATGTTTTCCGGTGTGGGTAACGCCTGCATATCTTGGCACTATGGAAAGACCAATAAGCAGACCGACTACACCGCCTGCGATAATGATTCCGGAGCAGAAACCGATGACGGACAGGAAAATTTGCTGAAGCATGAATATGGACTCCTTTCGATTAGAAATGCATGTTTTGTCTCGCTTTAGTATGGAAAGAATCTTGAAAAATATGCGTTTTTCCTGTACATTTGTGCGGTTAAATAGTATAATAAAACAATGCGGCAATGGACAGAATAGGATTGCCGCATGGTTATGAAAGAAAGTTTAATATAGAAAGATTGAGGATGTAAATCTGTGAATGTAAATATAAAACAGCGCTTTCAGGAAATTCTGGGGAATGACCGGGTTCTGGAAGCTGAGCCGATGAGCAAGCATACTACATTCCGAATCGGTGGACCAGCTGACTTATTTGTAGCACCAGAGAATACAGATGAGATAAAGAAGCTTATAGCTATTTGCAAAGAGGAAGAAGTACCTTATTTCATTCTTGGGAATGGAAGCAATCTGCTTGTAAGCGATAAAGGTTATCGTGGTGTTATCATGCAGCTGTACCGAAGCTTTGGACAGATCACTCTTAAGGAAAATGAAATCCATGCCCAGGCGGGCGCTCTTTTATCCGGGATTGCAGCCATGGCAAGGGAAGCTTCCCTGACAGGCTTTGAATTTGCCGGAGGAATTCCTGGAACCTTAGGCGGCGCGGTAGTAATGAATGCAGGAGCCTATGGCGGAGAAATGAAGGATGTTCTGAAAGAAGTGACGGTTCTGACTCCAGAGGGAGAGATTGTTACTTTGCAGGCAGATGAGCTTCAGATGGGATATCGAACCAGCGTGGTAAAGGAAGCCGGTTATATTGTTCTGGAAGCGGTAATTTCCTTAAAGGAGGGAAATCCGGAGGAGATTAAAAACCGCATGCAGGAACTGGCTGCCATGAGAAGCAGCAAACAGCCCCTTTCCTATCCAAGTGCAGGAAGCACATTCAAAAGACCGGAAGGATATTTTGCCGGTAAACTGATCATGGACAGCGGACTTCGGGGTTATCAGGTTGGCGGTGCCCAGGTCTCTGAGAAGCATTGTGGCTTTGTGATCAACGCAGGTAATGCCACTGCGAAGGATGTGACAACACTCATGGCTGATGTTCAGCGGATCGTTATGGAGAAATTCGGTGTGAAGCTGGAACCTGAAGTGAAGCTTTTAGGAGAATTTTAAAGGTATATATGGTGATGCCGCCGCTATGCGGCATGTCCGTTTTAAGATACAAAAGAGGCAGGTGTGGTCATCTGCCTGGCAGGAGATAAATTATGCGATTTGTTATAGTTACAGGTGTTTCCGGCGCAGGTAAATCCACAGTGTTAAAAATGCTGGAGGATGCTCATTATTTTTGCGTGGACAATCTTCCTATTCCTCTGATAGAGAAATTTGCATCTCTGATGCTGGAAGTACATGAAGAAGGTGTTCAGAATGCAGCTCTTGGTATTGATGCCAGAAGTGGCCACTCTCTGGAAGAGCTTGCCCAGGTTCTGGATCATATGAAAGAGGCGGGATATGAATTTGAAATCCTTTTCATGGATGCAGAGGATTCTGTGCTTGTGAAGCGTTATAAAGAAACCAGACGCAGTCATCCTCTTGCGAGCAATGGCAGAGTGGATGACGGAATACGACTAGAACGTGAAAAAATGGATTTTCTTCGCAAAAGAGCGGATTACATTATTGATACCAGCCATTTGCTTACAAGAGAACTTCGACTGGAAATCGAAAAGATTTTTGTAAAGAATGAGAAATTCTGCAGCATGATGGTAACGGTTCTGTCCTTTGGATTCAAATACGGTATTCCGGCAGACGCGGATCTGGTATTTGACGTACGTTTTCTGCCGAATCCATATTATGAAGACGAATTGCGGCCGCTTACAGGCATGGACGAAAGCGTATTCAATTATGTAATGGATAATGAAACAGCCAGGATTTTTGCGAATAAGCTGGAAGATATGATTGAATTTCTTATCCCCAAATATGCGCAGGAGGGCAAAACGAGTCTGGTGATCGCAGTTGGATGTACAGGCGGCAAGCATCGTTCTGTTACCATAGCAAGAGAGTTATACGGTCGTATTGCCAGAAACAATGAATATGGTTTCAGGCTGGAACACAGGGATGTGGACAAAGACAGGTTGCTGAAGAAATAGAAAGAGGAGAGCGGAAATGTCTTTTTCAGGGATGGTGAAAGAAGAACTTTCCAGGCATGTTGGCTCCGGAAGACATTGCAGGATTGCGGAGCTGGCTGCGATTTTCACATTTTGCGGCAGCCTGGATACTGGAACAGATGGAGGGATTTCCCTTCGTATCCAGACAGAAAATGAGGCACTTTCAAGAAAAGGCTTTACATTATTGCAAAAAACATTTAATATAGAGACAGACGTATCAAATTCCCGAATTAATTGTTTCAGACGTGGGAATCTCTTTTGTATTTCACTATCAGATCAGATGCTGGTCAGCGAAATACTGGATTCTGTCAAACTGAAATATACGGGAATGAGCGGAGAAATGCCTCTTATATCCGATTCCATCATATATCAGAGGGATTGTTGTAAAAGAGCATTTGTACGCGGTGCTTTTCTCTCAGCGGGGTCCATCAGTGATCCACAGAAAGGGTATCATTTTGAAATTGTATGTCCCAGCGAGGAGATAGGCAGGCAGCTGCAGGAGATCATCCATAGTTTTCATATAGATGCCAAGATTGTGCTTCGCAAGAAGTCATATGTACTTTATGTGAAGGAAGGAGCACAGATCGTGGATATGCTGGCTATTATGGAAGCGAACGTTGCTCTTATGGATCTGGAGAATATCCGCATCCTGAAGGAGATGCGTAATTCAGTGAACCGGAAGGTCAATTGTGAGACTGCAAATATTAATAAAACGGTTAATGCGGCGGTGAAGCAGATCGAGGATATCAGACTTCTTGAAGAGAGGGTGGGGCTGGAAAGCCTGAATGAGGGACTGGAAGAGATTGCTAAATTGCGGCTGCAGTATCCGGAAGCAACACTTAAAGAATTAGGATTGATGTTGAACCCACAGGTTGGAAAATCCGGAGTAAATCATCGGCTTCGTAAACTGAGTCTGATGGCGGATGACCTGAGGGAAAACAAGGAGGAATTATTATGATTAAAAAGCCAATCACCATTCACCTGTCCACAGGACTTGAAGCCAGACCCGTTGCACAGCTGGTACAG
>NZ_CAKRNY010000010.1 GCF_934371575.1 uncultured Blautia sp.
TATTTACAGTCCGCTTTAAATTAATACGACTTGCTCTGATGTTCAATATAACGGCGGATATTTTCCTCAGATACAGATCCGATCGTTTCCACATAATAGGAATGGTTCCACAGCTCTCCCTTCCATAGCTGGTTTCTTATTTCCGGAAAACGTTCGAACAGCTTTCTGCCAGTAATCCCCTTCAGATACTTGACGATTGCTGTTATAGACAGCTTTGGTGGAGCTGTTACAAAGCAATGGACATGGTCTCCTTCACCACATTCAAATAAATGAACAGTAAAGCCCTTGTCCTCAGCAATCTGCTGCACCAGTTCCTTTAGGTATCCCTCAATTTCCGGGCTTAATATCTTCCGTCGGTATTTCACCGACCATACCATATGGTAGTTGATATTACACACGCAAGTTCTATAATGTATTAGATTTTCTTGCATACATATAGTATAACACAATGAGCGAAAAGGCGCAATAATCAATCGAACATACTTTCGATTAATTATATACCGGTTACGGCATTAATGTCAATGGAGTTAATGGTAGGGAGATTATTATATTATTTTCAATGTGCAGACATGCACACTCCTACGCTTTCATCTCGGTAATTGAATTGCCGAGGATTCCCGCTTATTGTCCTAAATATCTATGCCTTTGACTAAACTAACAGTTCAAACATTTCTAAACTAATTATACCTGTGATACCTTCTTTATTCACAAATATGCGTTAAAATATAGATACAAAGAAAAAACGGAGGTACCAAAGATGAAATTATTACTTTCAGCAAATATAAGCAAATTGCGAAAAGAACACTCTATGACACAGGAGCAGTTAGCAGAAGCCTTGGGCGTTACCTTTGCATCTGTCTCAAAATGGGAGCGCGGTGTGGCAACGCCAGAGTTAAACCTGATTGCGGAGATGGCAGACATGTTTGAGGTGTCTATCGATGCGCTTATCGGATACGAGTTTAGAAATAATAACAGAGAATCTGTGATTGCAAGACTAAAGCAGTATGCTCACGACAGAGATAATGAGGATGTTTTTTCTGATGTTGAAAAGGCATTACAGTGTTATCCAAATTGTTTCGATATTGTTTATTACAGTGCCAGGATCTACCGTTTAAGAGGACTGACACAAAAGAATGCAGCCTACTCCAAGAGGGCGCTTTCCCTTTGCGACCGTGCATGTATGCTGATCGGGCAAAACAAAGATCCGGAGATAAGCGATGTTTCTATTCACAAGGAAATGGCTGAAATCCATTTTGCGCTTGGTGAATACGACAAAGGCATAGCATTACTGAAAGAGAATAATCCATGTCGCCTGAATCACTCTTTGATTGGAATGACGCTTGCGTCCTCATACAATGATTCGGAGAGAGCGCTGCCGTTTTTATCCAGGGCATTATTGGATTTAACTGTTATGCACTTTGAAATCGTGATAGGATATATGAATGTTTTCTGCAAGACAAAAGATTACGCAAATGCTTTAGCTCTTGTGGACTGGGCGCTTGCCTTTTATCCCGGGCTAAAAAATCCAAAAAAACAGGGATATATGGACAAAAGCGAAGCATTTCTTTGGGCCATGCGAGCAGATATCCTGCTGTCGCTAAGTAGAAAAGAAGAAGCAATCAACAGCCTCCAGCGGGCAAAGGATGTTGCACTGCACTTCGACGAATCACCAAATTATGATGTGTCAAGTATCCGATTTGTTTACTGCGAGGCTCCCTCAAGTGCTTTTGATGATTTCGGTGATACTGCCATGATCGGAGTTGACGAGTTTATCAAAAGTCAGAAAAAAGACGAGCTGAGCAATTTATGGACTTCCTTGATGAGCGAATGCTAAAACAATACGATGGCATCACCACTTTGCAAAACGGCTCGATTGTTGAAACCGGAACTTTCGATGAGTTGATTTCAAAGAAAGGGTACTTCTACTCGCTGTTTACGATTTCTCAATAACTCGTTATTTCCTTTCAATCCGCGCTCCCACAAAGGGAGCGACGGTGGTGGATCCGGACGGCATTACCGTCGAGATATTTCAATCCACGCTCTCGCGAAGAAAGCGACGCTGTGGCACTGCTCTGTCGAGTGCTTCGATTATTTCAAGCCACGCTCCCGCGAAGGGAGCGACAAAGCCGTCGAGGTTAAAGAACGGATATTACATTTTTCAATCCACGCTCCCATGAAGGGAGCGACTGTGATCATTCTGGAGGGTGGCACAAAACAGTAATTTCAATCCGCGCTCCCATGAAGGGAGCGACATATTCTGAGCTATCACCGCATGGATGATCGCATTATTTCAATCCGCGCTCACATGAAGGGAGCGACGCTGGGCGAGGCATACAAGAACTGTGGCGCCAATATATTTCAATCCACGCTCCCACAAAGGGAGCGACGGTGGTAAATAATGCTTCCACCAGAGTATTTCCACGATTTCAATCCGCGCTCCCACGAAGGGAGCGACGCTCTACATGGTTAGGGCAAGTAAGGGAAAGCTATTTCAATCCGCGCTCCCACGAAGGGAGCGACATTGTCGATTTTCTGATCAATGTTTACTGTAGCTGATTTCAATCCACGCTCCCACGAAGGGAGCGACGGGCGTCAAAAAATGATTCATGCAGCAGCTATAGAATTTCAATCCACGCTCCCACGAAGGGAGCGACGGTGCAGATCGTCCGGATCTTTCCGATGACTTTATCAATTTCAATCCACGCTCCCACGAAGGGAACGACGGGCGCAACATGGGGAACTTACGTTAAAAAGGATATTTCAATCCACGCTCCCACGAAGGGAGCGACTACGCAGGACAGATTTTTCCTGTTATCCAAAGATATTTCAATCCACGCTCCCACGAAGGGAGCGACGCATTACACAAAGAAATCAAAACAGCTATTCAATGATTTCAATCCACGCTCCCACGAAGGGAGCGACCCAGCGGATCATTCCGGCGTATACAGGATTGGCAAATTTCAATCCACGCTCCCACGAAGGGAGCGACAGCGATAATAGATTTTTTTGCCGGGGCTTTTAGCATTTCAATCCACGCTCCCACGAAGGGAGCGACCTTGAGCAAGGATTTATAACAACTGATGGAGAATTTCTATTTCAATCCACGCTCCCACGAAGGGAGCGACTACAAACGGATTCACACCTTGGCTGTACGATATTATTTCAATCCACGCTCCCACGAAGGGAGCGACCATGATGAGGATATTTCCCTTTACACAGAGGAAATTTCAATCCACGCTCCCACGAAGGGAGCGACATGATTACCTGAGGGCGGCACTTGAGACTTTACAATTTCAATCCACGCTCCCACGAAGGGAGCGACAGTGTGGGGTTGAGGAGCACGTTAAACTCTTCCAATTTCAATCCACGCTCCCACGAAGGGAGCGACTTAAATCAGCAAAAGTAGATGGTGAAAATATTAAAATTTCAATCCACGCTCCCACGAAGGGAGCGACGGTAAATATTATGATACATGGGATTCCGGAAATATTTCAATCCACGCTCCCACGAAGGGAGCGACTACTGTAATAAACGCTATACAAGGCATGGCTAATATTTCAATCCACGCTCCCACGAAGGGAGCGACATGCGGACAGATTGCAGGCTTTTGATATTTAAACATTTCAATCCACGCTCCCACGAAGGGAGCGACGAAGTAAAGACAATGTGTTTATACGGTTATTGTAATTTCAATCCACGCTCCCACGAAGGGAGCGACCCATGGTATATGCAAAGACCTGTGATGAAGATGTATTTCAATCCACGCTCCCACGAAGGGAGCGACGGGACGATAGGCGGGCAATATTCCATATTATCACATTTCAATCCACGCTCCCACGAAGGGAGCGACAGGCGGCGAAGAAATCAGTCATGGCAGACATTAAAATTTCAATCCACGCTCCCACGAAGGGAGCGACAATACACCATAATCTACATATAACTTAAACATCCCAATTTCAATCCACGCTCCCACGAAGGGAGCGACTATACCGTTATCGAATGTTGACTGATTCATAATATTTCAATCCACGCTCCCACGAAGGGAGCGACAGCAATATTTCACAAAATATTGAATAATTATTGTGAAACACCACCAAATAACACTCAAATTAATCCCTTAAACTTTAACGCAAAATATATTAATAAAATTAAAATCAGTGTTTTAAGTTGCTTTTTTCTGGTGCGAATCACCCAATAAATTTATGTGAGCTTCATATTCGCACCAATATTTTATAGAATCAATGGCTGATCTACTGCGATTCCACGCTCAACTCCGACATGTTCTACTTTTGTCTGATATTTATTTCCCAAATAATAAAAACGCAAACTGTCTACATTTTCATCAATAATATCAACCAGGCTTTGTTTTAACATAATGCTTTGTGCCTGGTCTAAAATACACTCAAACACAGAATTCTGAACACGTCTACCATAGTTTTCGCATTGTTTTGCCACTTTTCTTAATCGCTTTTTTCCTAATGCAGTTTCTGTATTAACATCATACGTAATAAGTACAAGCATAACAGCTTACCTCATTTCCAAAGGAATACTGGATATCCATCTAAATCACCACGCAAATATCTGGCAAGCAGCATAGCCTGAACATATGGCAGCATTCCCCATTCAACTTTTTCTTTTAAAAATGGATGTGTAATAACTTCTTTCTTCTTATTTTGCCATTCTACTAATACTTTTTTACGTAGATCGTCATCCATCAAAACTGCTCCATTTTCTTTGCGTGAAAAATTTTTACCATTTACGATTTTCTTATTGATCAGGGACAATACAAAGCGATCTGCATATACAGCTCGAAATTCTTCTATCAAATCAAGAGCCAGTGACACTCTGCCTGGTCGCTCAGTATGAAGATATCCAACATATGGATCTAATCCAACAGCCTCCAGTGCTGAAGCAATTTGATTTGTCAATAAGGTATAAACAAATGAAAGCATCGCATTTACATTATCTAATGGCGGTCTTTTATTACGACCGCTAAAAGTAAAATCTTTTTTCTGTTGTAATATCAATTCATTAAAAACACCAAAATAAATGCTGGCAGCCTCACCCTCATATCCTCGTAACTGCTCTTTTGATTCTGCATTTTGTATTAGTTCCAACGCATCCTTTAGTTGCAAAGAAGCTTTTTTTACGCGTTCTGAATTAATTTGCATTTCATGGTCGCGTAAGGCTCTTTCTAAAACCCATCTTGCATTATATACTTTACCCAGAATACAGTTTTTCGCAATTTTCAGGCTAATATCTTCATCCTTACAACTCTTATATTGTTGTTCACGCAAAAGAACGTTTCCTCTTGTTTTTCCAGATACCCTTGCCAGAAACTTTCCTTGTGGGCTTAGATAACATATAGAAATATTCCGTTCTGCGCAGGCACCCATCAGTGCCGGACTTGTTCCCCGATATCCAAATGATACGATACCTTCCAAATTATGCAATGGCAACCGCCCGATTTCCGCTTGATTGTCATATACTACAATCGTTTCTCCTTCCAGTCCCAAATAACTATTTTCTGATGTCACATATAAAGTATTTAATAATTTCTTCACTCTACATCCTCCTTTAGTGACTGCGTTATATAAGCAGCCACGGAAGTTGTCTTTTCTAACTTAGGGAGACATAATTCTTTTAATGAGCAATTATTACATGATTTACTTTTTTTCACCTTCGGCGTATATCCTCTGCTGTAATATTGATGCATTTCAACAAATAATTCTTTTACTTCTTCCCTGAGTTCTTGTGAAAACAGTACATTTTCCCGCCTTCTGGTCTCTCCATAGAAAATCGCACCTTCTGATATTTCAGTCGAAAACATTTCTTCCAAACACATTGCCTGTGCTGTAAGCTGTAGTTTATCTTCTCCTGTAATTTTCGATTTTCCTTTTTTATACTCTACTGGAAATACTGAATATGATCCCCGATGTCCATATAACGAAATACCATCCTCACACTTATGAAATTCTACAACATCGCACTCTCCTGAAATACCCATTTTTCTGGATGCTATCGGAAGAGCTCTTACAATAATGGTATCTTTCCGTTTTTCTTTACTCATCGGATCATGCACTTTTTTATGCATTAACTCACCAATAACTGTATGAACATTTTCATCCCATTGTTGTTCAATATGAATTAATGCCCACTGTCTCCTACAAAATTTAAAATGTTGTATTCCCGACAACATCAAATAGTCATCTTCTTTATATTCCATCAAATCATCCTTTTCACTTCAACAGAATCCGGAATCGCTTCTTCATGAACACATACTGTATAATCCTGATATTTTCTCGGATACTCCACATCCTCCTTTTTTGAGACTTCCACTGCATCAAACAACTTATATGCCGGACAATCTCCTAATTCCTTACTGTGCTTAAATACAATCAGTTCTCGTACTGCCATTTTTCCTCTTGCAGCTGAATGATCATTTTCAAACATATTAATGATTGCATCCCATAAAAGTTCCAGATCATCTTCTGAAAATCCTGTTACCTTTCTCGCCAGATTTGCAGAAACATATCCTTCTACTCGATATAATCCATATGGAACTATACATTTTCTTCCCATCTCTGTGCTCTTATTTTCAGCATCTTTCTCTGTTGTGATTGCTACTCTTGTAATGGTCACTTCCTGACTGATAATCGGATCAATACTTCTGGCAAAACCAATCTGCACAGGTCCTCTCACTTGTCCACAATTCAAAGCAGCTTTAACAAATGTTGTCATAACCGCACCAAATGTACGAATGTCGTAAAAGTTTTCGCACATGTAATCTCTTAACTTAAGATCTACATCTGGATCATTTTTCTTAAGTTTTTTGAGTGCTTCCGGTACCTTTTTATCATCATTCTCCTCCACCCCAAGTTCTTTGCAGGCTTCCCTGTCGCTTCTGTTAAGCGGTACATCCTCTTTAATATATATTTTATACCCTTTCTCTCCTTCTTTGACCGTTTCAATATAATTACGGATTTTTCGCTTAATACAAACATCCGTAACAAGACCAAGACCACTTTCCGGATCAATTCTTGGCATATTTCCCGCATCGGGATCTCCGTTTGGATTTCCATTTTCCACATCAAATAATACTACAAACTCATACCTGTTTTTAATCACTTCGCTCATTTACTTTTCCTCCTTCTTCTCATATCTTTTCTGAACCTGATGATAATACCCCAGCATGAATTTTCCTTGTTCTTCCAGCGAAAGACGGCTTGGAAATCCCTGCATATTATCAGACAATTCTATTTTACCTATAAGTTCAGTTAACAGCTTTTCATAATACATTTTCGTTCCTGCAGATTCTCTCTCTATCTTTTTCATATGACTGTTTTTTAATTTAATTAATATAGGAAATACAGATGCTGGTGTTGCACAGGCAGAATTAAAGTACCGATCTCTGATGGTTGCATTAATTCCCGGATTCGCATCTCTTTGAATAAATTCCAATACTGCGAACAATCTTCCAAGAACATAAGCTTTCTCTTTGCAATCCTCATTCAATCCCATGAATTTTTCGCCTTCCTTCCAATTGTAATTTTTTATCAAAACTGCTTTTATAATCGCCGCTCTTCCACATGTAACATTTCCCTGTTCTGAACGGATTCGAATCAATGTATCAGTATATAAGGTTTCCGGATATCTATTATTCTGAAGAACTGCATTTAACACCATTGCCGCCATACTTGGAATCGGAGTTTTATCTTTTGACTTTTGATTGACCGTTTCAAATAACATTTTTTGAATGCCTAAATAGTCCAACTCCACCCAGGCAGGTTTTACAATCTCTATTCTCTGATAGTGCTTTGATAAATTCTCCATAATATTACCAAATGAATTTTGATAAAAAAAGCGAACGGAAAGTCTTGCTGCATTTGGTGCCAGACAAAGAATATAGAATTTTTGCTCCATGTTTAACTGGATATCTTCCACATCCACCCTTATACCTCTTTGCAGATTTCCGAACATTTTTTTCATTTCCTCTTGATTATCCACTTGTGGATTCATCCATGACAAAAAAGTTTTCTGATATTCTTCTTTTCCGGATTCTGCCCAGAATACAACCATCGAATCGCCTAGTGAAAAGCGGTACTCTCTTTGACCAAGCAGGTAATTAAGTGCTGTTGTATATGCAAATTCTGCATATTTGCCGACTGGCGCATTATAACTTTGTTCTTTGCCATAAGATTCGAAAGCCGGTGCATTAAATGAAACCAGTGCAGCTCCACTTGACTGTGCTCCCGGAACTCCTTTTATGCCTTTATGAATACGTGAAATATCAGTTCTCTGTCCGGTCACCAGACAAATTCCTTGTTGTTCGTTGCTTTCTGCATTTCTTGCTTCTTCCCATAAGGATTTTATTTCATCGTCGTCTTGCGCCTCCAAAGCTCTCATACAAAAAATAATGTTCCCACCCTCGTTCAACTCTTCCCAATATTCTCTTAAAATCGGATTCTCTTTTGCATTTTCCGGGTTCCAGTTTCTAAAATAATCACAGACAGCTTTTGCCATTACATCTTTTCCTTTAGCTAAAATTGAAAGATGCTTATCCTTTGTAGCCAGAAAGCAATCCATTATTCTTGGTTTTGTTCCATCCTCATCTATTCCAAGCAGATATTTCGCATTATCACACAGAAAATTTGCTGAAATCCCAGAGGATCTTATAACCATTTCTGGTACAGAACGGAGTTGAGCAGTTAAAACTTTCTTTTTCCCCCTATCTTCTTCCTGCTTCAAAGGAATAATTCCTTTTATCGTTCCATCTTCATTCAACTCGATCATGTGTGATACTTTAGCCTGACACCATCCTGCTTTCGCTGCTTTTCCTTGTTCAAGGAGATTTTCATAATACTCTACCAGAGCCTGCAGAATCATCGAAACACCTCACAATCCGTAAGATTTAAAACCCCTTTCTTCATAACCGCTCTAAAAAACATGGGTTGAATATGCTCCAAATTACTGTAATCCATATCGTATAACATAAATCCTAAATCCTTTTCCAGTACTTCACTGTAAAAAGTTGTTATATCCTCTTCCTCACAGAGACAAAACTGTGCCGGGAACTCTCTGCATCCAAAATATGGCATATGATAACATTCGCCTCGTTTCAGCCTTCGCATAATGATATCCTTAAATTTCCCTGCATTATCAGATTCATTTGCCTTATCAGTCATTTCAAAATGGGCTTCTATCACATAGCATACATCACATAAAATTAAAGATGCTCTCTGAACAATGTCTTCCTTTGTACTTATATAGAATGGTTTTTCATCTCCGTTATATGCCTGCAAAGCTTTATTCATGGAAACTTTGCTTTTTACTTCATTTCTTCGAACACTTGTAAAACGAATCGGATTTTTCACATAAATCTTATCAATAATCCAACGCATTCCGGGATGCCAATAAATTGCTTCCAGAATTCCTCTTGCTGCGGACGGCGTCATAACATCATAAGAACATCGTTCCACTTTGAGCTCGGGACGTGAAAACAAGGCATAATCCCCCCATACCTTTACTTTTACACCAATTCCCATCCTATAATACCTCTCCTTTCTTATAACAGGCTGCTATATAATCTCTTGGCTGGTAATAAAAATCTGTATTATAATTTGATATACACTGATCGATCCAGGAGTATGCTTTTAACCATTTTTATGGTTCACTGCTATTTCTTACCCCCACTATACTACACATCTACATATTTATCAATGATTTTCTATAATTGTTAAATATACATCTAATGAACTTGTTAAAGAAAATACTAATGAATATATAAAATTACAATTGTCAAAACAATTTAATTCATATATACTTAAATTCGTCTGGGGAACCAGTGGATTGAAATATTAGTGTTATTTTTAATGCAAACAGGGTGTATGAAAAAATTTTTCATACACCCACATTTAATATTACATTATCAACATATCATCCACTGAAAAATCCAAGCCCCACTCATCAGAATACTGTTTTTGTGACACCAGTTCATAAAAATCCTGCATATCTTCTGAAATTGGTCGAAGCATTCCGTTACTATACAGCTTATCAAATAAACTGTTTTCCGTTCTTTCATCTCCATAAATCTGAACACAATATTGACCGGCTTCTCGCAGCCTTTCTTTTGATGCTCCTTTTATTTTTAATTCATTCAATAATTCTTCTGCCCTTGTTTCCTTGTTGATATAAATCAGCTTTGTATTTTCTTCAATGAGCTTGAATTCTTTTGCTACTTTGGAAAAATTAAAACGCATCTGTTTAAATTCACCCATAATATTTTTCTTATCCAGGCTTGTTCCACGATAATGATAAAGACGTTTAAAATAGTCTGAAATTCCTGTTAAGTCATCTACTTTTTCATAGTCTTGCAGAACAGATGTTGCTGTTTCAATTTGCAACTTCTGATTTGCCACCTTTTTTTCGTCAACTAAATCAAAAATATAAACTTTACTTTTCGCTACATCCTTCTTTCCGTTCCTGTTGCATCTTCCGGCTGCCTGAATTATAGAATCTACTCCTGCAATCTGCCTGTAAACAATGTCAAAATCCAGATCCACACCTGCTTCCACCAGACTTGTTGAAATTACAATGCACGTTTCATTTTTATCCAGTCGCTCCCGAATCATTTTCAATACTCTTTTTCTATGTTTGGGATACATATTTGTAGATAAATGATATATATTTTTCTCTTCTTTCTGCAGCTTTTTGTACAATTCCTGCGCAGTTTTTTTCGTATTCACAATGCAAAGTACACTTTGATCTCCCTGTATTCGCATGATCAATTCCTCTTGAGAGATTTTTCCTATTTTTTCATAAGCAACCCGCTCGAAGAAGCGGAACTGCTCTTCCATACGCGGGCATAATTCTATCATTTCATCCTTCGACGAGAAAAACATTTCAAGCGCAGGCTGTGTTGCAGTACATAAAACAATACTTGAAGCATAATTATCAAACAACTCCTGTAAAACAGAAACACAAGGTTTTAAGTAATCCATTGGGAGCATTTGCGCTTCATCAAAAATCACAACACTATTTGCAATGTTATGGATTTTTCTGCATTTTGATGATTTGTTTCCAAACAAAGATTCGAAAAACTGTACATTTGTTGTCACAACTACAGGTTTATCCCAATTTTCACTTGCAAGCTGCATCGGATAAAGCTCTTCTGAATCTTTATATTCTACGTTGCAATGATTTTCCAATACATTTTCTGCACCAAGAATCTCTCGAAACACCTGCGCATTCTGTTCGATTATACTCGTATAGGGAATCACATAAATAATCCGATCCATCTGATGTTTTACTGCATGTTTTAATGAAAAGGCAAGAGAAGCAATCGTTTTTCCTCCACCGGTTGGAACTGTCAGCCGGTAAATTCCTTTTTCTTGTTCTCCCATTTCCATACAATGAGCTAAAATCTCCGTTCTTCTTCCATTAATACTTTCCAGTTCAGTATTACTTAACCAAGGTGCAACATGTTGTTCTAGTTTTTTTTCCAGAACTTGCATCGTTTCTCCCGAAACACGACCAGTATTTTCATTTTTCATAAAAGATTCTGTATCCAGAAAATCCGCATCTACTAAACACGAATACAGCATCCTTACAAAAACGCTTAACGCAAAATCTAAATTTTTAGTTGGATCAAACACAACCGGATCTGTATGAAGCATTGGAATTTGTATTTCATTTTTATAATTTTCGAAATCACAGATCCTTTTTTTGCATCTTCCACATAAACTGTTGCTGATCGCAGTGTTTCCATAATCCGGAAGTCCAGCATGATGTCCAGCAATACAATAGCTCAAAATAGAATAGTAACCGCCTTTTTCATTGCAGACTTTTGCACCTGCAGTTGAATGGTCTACTCTTTCACCTGTATCATTTTGAATTTTTCTTTGAAACTCTTTGGAATATTTTCCAAGATCATGTAGCATTCCGCAACAATAACCCCACTCTTTTTTTCCAAATTTTTCCGCAAAAAATCCAGCTAATTCTGCCGTACCATATAAGTGTTCTTTTACTGTCTGTACTCTTTCACCATCTTTATGTGCTATATACTCCATGCAGACACCCCCTCCAATAAACATACAAAAAAGAAGATAGCATATTACCAGGATTCAAAGGTGAAATTGCAGCACATTCCTTATTTT
The DNA here is from genome assembly GCF_934371575.1 of uncultured Blautia sp. GTDB lineage: Bacteria > Bacillota > Clostridia > Lachnospirales > Lachnospiraceae > Blautia_A. The sequence continues at coordinate 12,156 of NZ_CAKRNY010000010.1, forward strand.
GCAATATACAAAACACCTAATGTACCAGGTCCACAATGACTTGATATAACACCACCTGCCCTGGTTTCCAATATCTCATCAAAAACGCCTAGTTCTTCCAGATAAGCCCGCACTTTCTCTACAGTTTCCCGTTTACAGCCGGAATGTGTTATAAATACACGTTCTGGTCTCGCATTTTTTAAATCATTTTCCATATCTTTAACATAGTCCATGATAACAGAATCAATTTTTCCCCGGTATTTCTTAGAAGCATTCATAGCGCCATTTTCTACTACAATCCTGGGGTGCAGTTTTAAAACACCTCCGGCCATAGCCGCTACTGCATTGCAACGTCCACCGCGGTATAAATAGGTGAGAGTATCAACCACAAAACTTGCTCGCACATTTGGTTTTAATCTCTCTATCTCAGAAACAATCTGGGAAGCTGTCCGGTTATTCTTTGCCATAATTGCAGCCTCTATTACAAGAAGACCGATGCCTGTAGAAAGGTTTGCAGAATCGATTACCTTTATCCTGTCAGAAGCCCCCAGCTCTTCAGCAGCAAGGCGCATCACATTTCCAGAGGTGGACATACCTGCTGAAATAGAAAAGCAGACAATTTCCCTTCCAGCCTCTACATATGGGCGAAAAAGCTCCATGGCATCTGCCAGGGCAGGAGCAGAAGTTTTAGGCGTTGTCTTATTTGCGTCAGACCAGGTATAAATCTGATCCGAAGTAATGTTTTTTCCATCCTCATATTCCTTATCACCCAGAAGAATATGAAGCGGAAGAATGTCAATCTCATATTTTCTCAATAACTCCTGCGAAAGGTCGCAGGTACTGTCTGAAATAATTTTTACCATATTTTTTCTCTCCTTAATAATCCCGACTCGTTTTCAAAGCGCTGTTTTAACCACTCTTTTTTTACGATACTCTGTTTTCCTGACATAGCACAGCAGATATGTTATATGTCCATTCCTGATTCGTGCAGATTACGAACACGTCCAGCAACGATGGGAGCGCCACAGGCACGGAACAGCCGACTTTCATATAATGGAAATACCGAACCGTTATAAAAAATTAATTGTATTGTACACCTGCATTTCCCCTGTACGCAAGAAAAATCATCCTTGCTTTAACATGGAATCTGTAAATTCAATAATACCGCCATCTGAATTCAGATTCAGATACATATTATCCAGATCCGTTTCATCAACAATCCATGCCATTACAATCTGAACGGATTCGCCCGGAGCCAAGGCTCCAATATAATTACCCCCGTTTCCATAATCTTCCACTGCACTATAATAGATCATGGAACCTGTTTTTGCCACGCCATCTTCCATGTAATAATCGTAGTCATCACCAGGCTCTTCGGAAGGAAGATAAATCCTGTACGAACCATTTTCATGTTTCATTGTGATCAGGCTACCATAATATAAAATATTTCTCAATTCAGCATCCGTATTATTGGTATATGTAACCTGTGCATAGACCAGTTTCTGGCTTACAGCTGCTTCATTTACGACTTTATCTAATGTATTTTCTCCGTCACCGGATTTCACATAAGACAAATGGTTCTGTTTGAGTGTGCCATCACCCGCAACTGCAGCTTCCCATTCTTCTGGAAGGTCTGCCCCATCAAGTACACGAAGGTCATCCAGAATTTGAACGTTATCTACACAAACCGAAATTCCATCAGAAATGTCAGTATTACCCGCAGCATCTTCATACATGGACTCCAGGCTTATGGTATCACCAATCTTATTTACTTTGATTTAATCTTCAGAAACTTTGTTTCTAAGGTCATCTGTATCTGCCTCTGGATTTACCAGCTCACTCCAGGTTGCGGCTCCTTTTGTTTCAATCAAATCGTCTTTCTCTGTAATAGTCATATTTTCAACAAATTTAATCGCATCTTCCTTCGTGACATCATCACCAAAATAAATAGTAAATACCCGATATTCTTCCTGACAAAACAGATATATCCGCTTATCAAAGGATTTATCCTGTTTTAAATCCAATAATTTAACATACACTCCCTCATGTTCACCAAAAGTCAGTTCTTCACTTTCAATGACACCTTTATCAATCCATGCCTTGCCCAGATCATCCTGATTCATCAGCACCCAGGATATGGAAATGCCTCCCTGATATGGTGTGTCAGAATAATTCAGCTTGTAGTCATCCATCCATTCCATACCGTCAGGAATATATCCGGCTGAAATTTCGATAGTATGGATTTCTTCAGGAAGCTGTATCTTCTTAGCACCTTCGTCAACATTAATTCCTGTCGCCACACTATATTGTCCTCTATGCTCCAGATACATGTAATAAAGCTTTGTTCCTGCATAAGCAGCCACAGATGTTCCCATTATACCGATCAGCGCAACAGCTGCAACACGTCCTATTTTCCATTTTAATTTGTTTGGTGCTTTCATAGGAATAATATTTGTTGTTTTGGTCTGCCTGGCGACTTCTTCCTGTATTATGTTATGAATAAAATCCGGTGTTTCCGGCAGGTCATTTTTTAAGCCTTCTAATCTCATATGAAAATCTCCTCTAAATGAACAACTTTTTTTAATTTTGCCCTGGCTCTTGCAAGCCTCTTTTGTACCGCACCTTCCGATATGTCAAGAATCCGTGCAACCTCTTTTACGCTAAATTCTTCCATATAGTACAAAACAACTGGCACTCTCAGATCTTCCTTAAGGTTATTCACTGCTTTATAGAGTTCGCTGTAATCGTGGTGTTCCTCATGCAAAATCATAGCTTCCGCATAGGACTCATCCCACTGTTCCTTCATTCCACTTTGTCTTGTAATGTTATAGCACTCGTTGATCAGTATTCGTATCAGCCATGTCTTTGCGTAACGATCATTCTTCAACGTATGTATTTTTGAAAATGCTTTTACAATTGATTCCTGTATTGCATCTGCACAATCCTGATCATTCGCCAGGATTGTTTTTGCAGTTACATATAGCTGTCGTTCTGAAGAAAGAATCAACTGCCCAAGTTCTTCTTTTGTCAATTCGTTACCACCTTTCGTGCTGGCCAGCTTTTTTATTTACATAGATTAGACGGATAAAAAACGAAAATATCCCTGGTTTTTAAAATTTTATATTTTCTATTGCATAAAAATAAGCCATTCAGTTAGAAACTCATCCAACCAAATGGCTACTTATATCAGTTTTCTCCTGCCAGTTTTTTTGACATAACCCAATAAAACATAGCACAAAATACCAGGGCAAACACAACACCAAATACATTTTGAATCACCCTGAGACTGACTGCACCCTTTAATCCATAACTCTCTGCAGCGATAGCCAAAGCGCCAAATGTATTAAACACAGCCTGCCAGCCATATTTTGCGGAAAATCCCACACCGATTCCACCAAGGATTCCTATATATGCATAGATAGATGATGGAAGCAGGAAATATAATACTGTAAAACAAAGAACTCCTGCAATATTTCCCACAATTCTTTTCCTCACTCTGTACTGCATGTCTTCCATAAACGGCAAGATTGCTGACATAGCTGCAATGCCTGCCCACATTGCACGTGGCATTTTAAAAAGCTCTGCAATACAAAGCACAGCCGGTACGCACAAAATCTGGCATAACTGCCATTTTGTCCTGGAAGAAGAGAGGTCAAATTCCTGTAGTACATCCTGTATCTTTCTTTTATAAACCCGGTTTCTGTGATTCCGATAAAATACTAAGCAGGTAAGTACAGCTCCTGCTGCCATTCCCACCAGTCTCATCTCATAACTTTTCCCTGTTACGTCATATCCATACAGCAACAGATATCCAAGAACAAGTGTGGACTGATTAAACATAAATGGATTATGACAGCCGAACAGAATCAGCACTGCCAATGCAGCAATATTTAACAGCATTCCCGGTACTGGGGAAAGCTGATTTGCCAGATGTGGACACACTGTCATAACTGCGAAAAACAAAGCCAGAAGTATGGTAGACTGTCCGGTATGGATTCCGAGATCGGCATTTCGAAATACCATAAGACATAATAAGACTACGACTCCTACAATACTGTTCTCATTTCCAAGCAGAATGCTGAAAATAGTAACAAATAAAAAACAAAACGCCATTGTGACCGCTACCTTCGCCATATATACAAACAGATGATATATTTTTTCTTTTGCGGTCTCACTTTTTTTCAGCAGGTCTTTTGAACCTGCCTGATTCAACTGAAGTTCCTGATAAAATGTCATATAACACCTCCCGTTTTTATGTAAATAGGCATTTTATCACAAACAGGAAGGTAATTCAAGAATGTATTTTAAAAACAGTCTACCTGGACTGTATATAAAAAGTTTTCACAATGTCTTTCTTTACTTCAAAGCTGGTACAGCGAAAATTAGACAAACACCACCTATGTGTCTGTTTTTTAGATATCATACCTGCTTTTGTCCATTGTGAAACCATTGGTTTTCATCTAATATATCCACATACCAAAACAACCGAGGTGATAAATCTGAAACAGATAAAAATTGCATGTACCGGCTATATTCTGATCTCCATTGTATTTTACATCACAGGATTATTGTGTATCGTTGATCCTAGGTTAATACAAGCACACAGCGGAACTTTAGCCGGGATCATTCTAATCGCATACGGGATCATCAAAATTATTGGCTACTTTTCAAAGGATTTGTATTGCCTGGCGTTCCAATATGATTTTGCCTGTGGCATTTTTTTAATCGTGCTTGGTATTGTTGCTTTATGTATGAGTGCCAGATTCAAAGACTCTTCTCTTTTGGCTGCGTTGGGAATACTGGTTTTACTTGACAGTCTGCTGAGTATCCAGACAGCACTTGATTCAAGAAAATTCGGATTATCTTCATGGAAGTATATTCTGATACTTTCCTTGATTACTGGTACTTTTGGAGTTCTCACAATTTCAGAAAACACAATTACCTTTGCAGGCTGTGCACTTCTTGCAGAAGGCGCTATGCGGCATTATATTGTCCAGAATACTGCACGATTACCTGATTATCATTTTCTTAATGATAACGAACCATCAAAATAACAGATATATACAAAGGAGGATGCTATCGTGAACGCATCAAATACACTGAAAAAACTGGGAATTGAACAGACTTTCAACTACATCTACAAAGACCCGGACAAAAATATGGGAAAGCTGATGGACTGGGCAGATAAATTTTCCAAAGGCGGTTTTCCGTCTCAGCGAAAAGCAATCCGCGAAGCAATTGAAAATCCGGAACATCCCTATTATTCCTATGTCCGTAAAATTTTTAAAGAAGTGGATCCTAATGTTGCAAAAACACTTGCTGTTAACCTTTTTATAAATGCAGCACTAATTGGATGGCCAAAAGAAGAAGAACTTCGCGAAAAATACGACTGCAATATTCCATGGGCAATTCTTCTTGACCCTACCTCTGCCTGCAACCTGCACTGTACCGGATGCTGGGCTGCTGAATACGGTCACAAGCTTAATCTGACTTATGACGAAATTGATGATATCATTACTCAGGGCAAAGAGCTCGGCGTATATATGTACATCTATACTGGCGGTGAACCACTTGTCCGTAAAAAAGATCTGATCCGTCTCTGCGAAAAACATTCTGACTGTGTATTCTTATGTTTTACAAATGCCACTCTGATTGATGAGGAATTTGCAGATGAAATGCTTCGGGTTGGCAATTTTGTTCCTGCCATTTCTCTGGAAGGCTTTGAGGAAGCAACTGATGGACGCCGTGGAAATGGTGTTTACCAGAAAGTAACAAAAGCAATGGCTCTTCTTAGAGAAAAGAAACTGATTTACGGCATTTCCTGTTGTTATACCAGTGCAAATTATGAATCCATTACTTCAGAAGAATTCTATGATTCCCTGATTGATCTGGGCGCATATTTCGTTTGGTATTTCCATTATATGCCGGTAGGAAATGACGCTGCACCGGAACTTCTCCCCTCCCCGGAGCAGCGAACCGGCGTTTACGAGAAAATACGTCATTACCGTGCAACAAAACCATTGTTTGCAATGGATTTCCAGAACGATGCTGAATATGTCGGTGGATGCATTGCCGGAGGCTACCGCTACTTGCATATCAATGCCAATGGTGATATTGATCCTTGTGTATTCATTCATTATTCTGATTCCAATATCCGCGAAAAAACTCTGTTGGAAGCTTTGCGTTCTCCAATGATGATGGCTTATCACAGAAATCAGCCATTTAACGAAAATATGCTCCGTCCATGTCCAATGCTGGAAAATCCTACGAAGCTTCGCGAAATGGTTTCTACCGCAGGTGCACATTCCACAGATCTGCAGTCACCGGAAAGTGCTGAACATCTCTGTTCCAAATGCGATCATTTTGCAGAGCATTGGAAACCGGTAGCAGATAAGCTTTGGGAGGAAAATCGCAGAAAATATAACGAAAAACACTCTCAGAATTAAAAACCAAGAGGAGTCCTGTCACTTGCAGAACTCCTCTTTTTTAGCCACAATGCTTTATTGACTCTCATATCCGGAGACTACGCGTTCGCCTGAACCGGCAAACATTTTACAAAGTTCTTCATAAAATTCCTTCAAATCATAGGAAGCCCCTTCTTCCATCCAATCCAACAGACTCCCGACAAATACACATTTATAACATTTGATAAAGAGTTCTTTTTCTTTTTGTGAAATTTTTTTATACTCTCCAATTTTGTTTACGTACTTCTGAATAATATCATATCCCATCTTATTCAGACCTGCTAAAAATGTGTCTTTCTGAACAGAACGAAATAAATGTAAAAAAGCTCTTTTTCTTTTCATACATTCTTCTGCCATATAGGTAAGACAATCCACAGGAGACGTAAAAGTTCCATAGTTTTGAATGACTTCCTCCATCCAGTCTTCAATGGAATCTATCATTAATGTAGGAATATCCTGAAAGTGATAATAAAATGTATTGCGGTTTACGCAGCAACGGTTCACAATATCCTGTACTGTAATTCTATTATAGGGCTTTTCTTCCAGAATATCCCAGAAAGTATCTTTAAGTGTATCCTTTGTCTGAATCATTTTCCCTCCGAATCAATTGTCTTACATGCACATAGTTACAAAAAACACCAGACAGGCTACAGCACTTCCCAGGATAAATTCTTTCACTGTATGCCTCTTCAATTTAACTGATGCCCAGAATTCGGCTATATAAAGAAGTACACATACTATTGCTGCTATCCAGCCCAGATAATAACTTATAAAAAGATATGGCAGCGTACAGCTGCATGCATGCCCACTGGCTCTTATCTTAAACACTTTATTTATGATTGTAAGTATCAGAACTGCTCCAAAATATCCATTCAGGATCCACTGCAGCATTCCGGAACAACCATTTATATAACCTGTAAGCATTGCAGCCAGATATGACAGGAAATTAAAAATAAAAGCCATTTTTCTCTGATTTTTACGACTGTCCTCTTTGTTCTTTCCCTTTGACGCAATGGGATACGAGCAAACTGGTATGACTGTCAGGAACAATATAGACATAAACAGATTCCATATGTTCCCGAAAGCCGTTCTTTTTGATTCATACAATATCAAAAGCATGAACAATGCTTCCACTGGAGGAATTGTTATAATCCGAATTATTTTAGCTGTTTTTTCTTTCATATCAGGTTCCTTTTCTTTCTACTTTCTGAAATTATATAAAATTTCTGCAACATCCTCCGACAACTCAACGAAACCATTTTTGCTCCATACCCTGTACATATTATAAATAGAACCCGCATACGCACTGACCATCAGGATTTCTTCGCTTGTCTCCGTATCCGGAGCAATCCACTTCTGTATAAGGTATTCTGTAATTTTTGCCAGAAACAGATCTCCCATTCCAGCAGTGATCAAAGCATCAATAAACTTATGATGTGCATAGAAAAAGCTAAAACAGTGAATCATATATTTTTTGTCATAAAATACTCTCTCACTGGATGCATCATTTTCTTCCAGATCTTCATTCTTATATTTTTCCACAATCTGCTCTAAATGCTCTGTCAGAATCCCTTCAATCGTATCATAGTTTCTATAAAATGCCATTCTCGATACGCCAGCTTCTGATGTAATATCTGAAATGGAAATAGAAGAAAATGGTTTCTCTCCTATCAAATGAAGTAAAGCTTTATACATATCGTTCTTCACTTGAATATTTGTCTGACTTATTCTTTTATCCATAGTTATCACTCCAATCTGATAAAATTTCCTTCCTGAAAATATTGAAATATCCTTCATTTAATGTTACAATTTGTAACATTATTATAAAGCATTTTGCTTTTTTTTACAATCTAATATTTCACTATCAGCATTTTTATAACCGAGGAGAAAATCACTATGAGAACAGCCATTATGACTGACACAAACAGCGGTATTACTAAAAATACTGCTGAAAAACTTGGGATATATGTGATACATATGCCTGTAATTATTAATGAAACAACTTTTTATGAAAATGATACTATTACAGAAGAAGAATTCTTCTGTGCTCTTTCCAGTGACAAACATATTACAACTTCCCAGCCTTCCCCTGCTGATGTAATGGATTTGTGGAATCAGATTTTAGACGAAGGCTACGATGAGCTGGTATACATTCCAATGTCAAGCGGACTATCTAACTCCTGCGCTGCTGCTACAGGGTATTCCCAGGATTATGATGGAAAGGTTGAAGTTGTTGATAACCATCGAATTTCCGTTACTATGTACGAGTCTGTACTTCACGCAAGAGAAATGTCCCTGAATGGAGCTTCTGCAAAAGAAATTAAAGCTGCATTAGAATCTGATGCCTACAACTCAAGTATCTACATTGCAGTAAATACATTAGAATATTTAAAAAGGGGCGGACGCATCACACCTGCGGCAGCTTTGATTGGAACAGTACTGTCCATAAAACCTGTTTTAACAATACGGGGAGAACGGCTGGAACCTTATGCTAAAACACGCGGCTCCATGAGAAGGGCTGAAGAAAAAATGATTTTTGCAATTCAGTCTGATCTTGAAAAAAGATTTGTCCAACAGGATATGACAAAATTACATATTGGAGCAGCCGGCGCCGGACTTACGACAACACAGCAGGAAGAATGGCTGGCTCTCCTTCGTAATAAATTTCCGGAAGCGGATGTTTTTTACAGCCCACTTTCTGCCAGTATCAGCGTTCATACCGGTCCCGGTGCAGTAGGTATTGGTATCAGTTTCAGATAGAAAACAATTTCAGGTTAGAAATATAAAAAGCCATTCAGTCAGAAACAATCCCGGCTGGATGGCTTTTTTACTACTGTGGACCAACAATAAGATATCTGGTACGATTTCGTGGAATAGTAAAGGAAACTATTTCTCCTTCTAAAGGTGTTTGCTCTCCGTTTTCAGGATTCCAAAGTTCTGCTTGTTTAGATTCTTCTAGCTTTACTGTAATTTTTTCTTCACGCAGATTATAATTTGTAAAATTATAAATATGATGTTTTCCCTTGTCATAACGACTTATTCCAATACCGTACAAATCTTCTACATTATGGATATATGGATCGATTAAATGATCTGGATATGATGGAAGATTATGCTGACATCTTTTAATTCCTTCCTTTCAAAGAATGTCCAATTTGAGAATTCATTTTATTACCAGCTTCTACTATCAGTATATCAATTTCACTGAAACGTTTATCTTTTATTGCCCTTATAAGATTACATTCCATAAAAATATCGGCTGTTTTTTCTTTTTTTTCTATAATTGATTGTATGCTACGTAAACTCTGAATATCTTCGGTAATAATCGCATATTTCATATAAATCACTTTCCTTTTTGTATCTTGTCAATCTTTAAAGCCATTCAGTCAGAAACAATCCCAGCTGGATGGCTTTTGCATTAACTATACCACTTTTTCAATTCTGATCATACGATATCCAATTCCAATATGCGTCTGGATGTATTGCACACCATTTTTTTCTGGTTCCAGTTTTTTCCGCAGTGTTGCCATAAAAACACGAAGGGAAGCAATATCATTTTCCGAACACCGTCCCCAGATCTGTTGGGTAATATATGTATGTGTCAATACTTTTCCCACATTACGGGATAAAAGGCAGAGCAGCTTATACTCAATGGGAGTCAGATGTAATTCTTCGCCCTTCAGATATGCGCAGCCAGCTGAATACTCTATCTTTAATTCACCATTTTCAAAAACAGAGGTTTCCTGCTGGTCACCAGTCTGCGTTATTGCAAGTCTTCTTTGTGTAACACGAATACGCGCAAGCAATTCCTCCACGGAAAATGGTTTCGTAATATAATCATCCGCACCAGCATCCAGTGCTTCAATTTTATCCATATCCTCACTTCTTGCACTGATCACAATAATCGGCATGTTCGACCAGGTACGGATTTTCTTTATTACTTCTACTCCTTCCATATCAGGTAGTCCAAGATCCAAAAGAACAATATCAGGATGGTGGGAGGAAGCTTCCAAAATGGCCGACGAGCCATTTTCTGCTGCCAGATATTTATAATCATGTGTCTTTAGTGTCGTAATGATCAGATTTCTTATAGGTCTGTCATCCTCAACCACCAGAATTAATGTTTTATTCATTTAATGTCACCTCACTTAAGGGTAAAGTAAAAGTAAAATTACATCCATGGGGATCATGATCCGTCAAAATCAGGGTTCCGTCATGGGCTTCAATAATAGAGTGACAAAGCGCCAGCCCCAGTCCCAAACTTCGGTGACTATCCGCAACTGTTGTTTTGCCGGTATAAAACATCTGGAAAATATGCGGCTTCATTTCTTCCGGAATCCCAGGACCATTATCCTCCACGCTTATCTGCGCTTTTCCATCTGCTTTAGTTCCCCGGACGCTGATCACAGTACCTGGCGGCGTATATTTTATGGCATTGTCAATTAAATTTACCAGAACCTGTATAATAAGACGGACATCCATACGTGCAAGAACAAGCTCTTCACAGTCAGTTACGATTTTATAATCATCATGCTTCCGGCTGATATGACGCAAGGATTCTGCGATCACCTCATCTAACAGCTGATCTGTAAATTTGAATTTCAGTCTTCCGTCATTCAGTCTGGTAATGGAAAGCAGATTCTCCACAACTCCGATCAGCCATTCAGAATCATCATAGATGTCCGTATAGATCTGATGCTTTGTAGCTTCATCCAGCCGTTCGCTGTTGCTAAGAAGCATATCTGCATTGCCTGAAATGGAGCAAAGGGGAGTTCGAAGATCATGGGAAATTGCCCGAAGAAGATCTGCCCGCAGCTGTTCATTTTTGGCTATCACTGCATTTTTTTCTTTTTCCATGGCATTTTGTGCGTTTTCCATTGCAAGTGCACATTCATTTATCACGGACAGCAGGATACTGTATTCAAAAGAGTCCAGTGTTTCTTTCTGCAGCGGTATTCCTATTACTCCATAAACATTGTTCCCACTCCGGATTGCCAGATATAAGCATTTTGCCTGTGGAAAATGATGTGTGGATGCACCGGCACGCTGTCTGTTTTCATAGGTCCATCTGGCTATTTTCTGTTCTTCAGGTGTTAAAAAATCTTCCGCGTCCTCTCTCTCCTCACCGGAAAAAAGCTTTCCCTCTGATAAAGCTCCATTTTCTACTACATATGCTGTGATATTACGTTTTAGCAGGCGAAGGAGCTGTGTACAGGTAACATCAAGAATCTCTATCTCGCCTTTAGCCTTTTGCAGCAAACGGTCTGTATCAAACAAAATCTGTGTGCGAAAGGCAAGCTGCGCAGAAAGCTTTGCATGTGTTTTCAGCTTTGCCGCGAGCGCCCCCGTAAGTACGGATGAAATAAGCATTATGAGTAGGGTCACCGGATAACCCACCGCATAGGTCTGAAAAGACATCCTTGGTTCTGTCAGAAAAAAGCAAAATAAAAAGACGCTTAAGAAAGAGCCGGCCACACTGCAAAGATAACCATCTGTCACAATGGAAGTAAGCAAAACCCCCAGAATGTATATGGTTACAATATTCGTATCCCTGAAATCCAGCTTCTGAAACAGCAAGCCAATCAAAGTACATACTGCAAATATAAAAACCGTCAGGAAATAATCCTTTACAGACGGTTTTTCCAAATACCATGTAAATGACTGTTTCTGGTAGTTTCCTATTTTGACCGTATCCGGGATAATATGGATATCAATGTCCGGCACAAGTTCAATCAGTTTTTCTGTCAGAGTCACTTTACTGAAAAAGTGATTTCGTCTGGCATTGCTTTGTCCGATCACAATTTTGGTAACACTGGACAGCCTGACATATTCTGCGATCTGTACCGGTATGTTTTCTCCGTGAGTCATCACGATTTCTGCTCCCAGCTTTTCTGCATACCGAATATGTTCTTCCAGCTTTTCTTTATATAAGTCTTCTGATTTTGCGCCAGTCCGAACGTACAATGCTGTAAAACGTGCCCGCAGCGCATTCGCCATTTTTGCCGCGGTTTCTATTATTTTTTTATTGGAGGGTGCTGCTGACAGACAAACAAGGATATGTTCATCTGAATTTATATTATTCCTCTCTGTTTTTAACCTCATCCTGCCAGTCCCCTTTTTCTGCCGTTTTTGCAATTATATCATGCGACTATATTATGGTCAAAACTCTTTTTTTCGTTTTCGGCCTGTCCATCAAAAACTATAATCTCAGCTTCCTTATATTTGCTTTTACACGCATGAAGTTCTCTTAACAATTCTTCATCTGAAAGAGAATTTAAGAACAATATCTTTGATGAATGCTGTTTCTCTTCCACATTTTCCTGGATTTTGCCCCAAAATTGATCTGCTTTATTTGCAATATAAAACCCAAGTCCAAACATACAAACCACAGTAACCATCAGCATTCCTTCTGCCATTACCCTCACCTCTTTACCAGTCTTTTCGCTGTAAATGAACTATATCCGGAAGCACTTTTGCAGTGCCCTGTATTCCCCTAACACCAGTAATTTGTGATTCTCTTCAAAATACGTATCTGGCGAAATTGCAATACCGAACTCTCCTTCATTTTTTACTGCCAGGATATTAATGTTGTAGCGTTTTCTGATATCCAGCTCTCCTACTGTTTTTCCAACCCATTCTTCCGGCACTTCCACCTCAAAAATCGCATGGGATGCATCCACCTCCATATAGTCGAGGATGTGATCGTCTGTGTAACGGATCGAGGCCCATTTTGCAACCTGCTTTTCCGGGTAAACCACTTTATCTGCACCATTGCGTAAAAGGAACTTTTCCTGAACATCACGCTCAGCTCTGGATATCACCAGTTTCGCTCCCAACTCTTTCAGAAGAGAAGTTGTTTCAAGGGAATTCTGAAAGCTTCCTCCAATGGTCACAAAACAGATATCATAATTTCCAATACCAAGAGATTGTAAAAATTCCGCATTGGTACTGTCACCAATCTGTGCGTTGGTCACAAATGGCAGTACTTTGTCAACTCTTTCTTCTTTCCAGTCAACTGCCATAATTTCATGTCCAAGCTGATTTAGCTGCCTGGCAATATGTCTTCCAAATCTTCCAACTCCAATAATCAATACATTTTTCATAATATTATTTTCTCCTTCTTATCCAACTGTAATCTTTTCCAAAGGAAGCTTTGCATTTCCCTTGTTTCTTCCTGAAAATACGGCGTAAATCAGGGTCAGACCTCCTACACGCCCCAGATACATTAGTATGATCAGCACAATTTGCGAAAACATATGAAGCTTCGGTGTGATTCCCAGCGTAAGTCCTACTGTTCCCACAGCTGAAGCAGACTCAAACAGGCAGTCTAAAAGAGGAAGCTCTTCATAGATACTGACTGCAAGCCCGCCGCAAAAAAATAACACAAAATAAAGCATGGCTATTGTCGCTGCATTTTTTATCACATGATATTCCAGTCTCCTGCCAAAAGCCCCTGCATTTTCCTGGCTTCGGAATGTGGCAATTGCATTTAACACAAGAACTGTAAAAGTTGTGGTTTTCATTCCACCAGCTGTAGAACCAGGTGAACCACCAATCAGCATTAACAATATCATAACTGCTTTTGAGGCTTCACCCATCTTTGAAATATCAATCGTGTTAAATCCGGCTGTTCTTGTAGTTACCGATTGGAACGCCGCAGCTAATAAACGATTCCCTGTGGATAGATTTTTCAGGTCACAGGCGAAGAAAAAAATGATCGGAAATAAAATCAGGCATGCGGTAGTCACAAGAATAATTTTACTTTGCATGCGATAACGTTTAAACTTCAGTTTGTTCGTATAAATATCATCCCAGGTGAGAAAACCGATTCCCCCTATGACGATCAGAAACATAATCACCACATTTACAAGAACATTTGCAGAATATCCGGTTAGAGAAGGAAAAGGACTGGCGGATGTTCCCAGAATATCAAATCCTGCATTACAAAAGGCGGAAATAGAATGAAAGACGGACAGCCAGATTCCCTTACCCCTGTAATCCACTAAAAAAACCGGCAGCAGTAACAATGCCCCTGCTGCTTCAATCAAAAATGTCCCCTTTAAAATAAATCTTGTCAATCTGACAATTCCGCCAACCTTAGGCGCGGAAATCGCATCCTGCAGGGTGCTTCTCTGCATGAGGGATATTTTTTTACCGGAGAGAAGGGAAACAGATGCAGCCACCGTTACCACTCCTAGTCCGCCTATTTGTATGAGTACAAGAATAATCGTCTGCCCTGCCAGAGACCAGTAGCTTCCGGTATCCTTTACCACAAGCCCGGTTACACATACCGCCGAAGTGGCTGTAAAAAGAGCCTCATGAAACGGCGTCGGTATTTTATCTACAGATGAAAAGGGAAGCATTAAAAGAACGCTTCCCAAGAGGATCACTCCTGCAAATCCCAGAATTATCAGCTGAAAAGATGTCAGATGTTTTTTCTTATATGATTTTTTCGGCATAAATGATCAGAACTCCTTACGAATGATTACTTTTTTGCTGGAGCTTATTATATATAATTGCCTTTAAAGATGGCATAAGAGTATCTGATTCCGTATTAAGATTGTATAAAGATGTGTAAAAAATAAAGAAGGCGCTATCTGCGCCTTCCAAGTCTTTCTTTAAAATCTGCGTATCCAAAATTAGTAAGCCGTAACATGGTATTGTCATCACGCCTAAGCCATATATCAGGAAGAGGCATTCCATTAAAGGTATTATTCTTGCATGTAGTATAAATGGCCATATCGCCAAACATAAGAAGATCTCCAAACCTTGGAATCTGTGGAAATTTATAATCTCCGATCACATCTCCTGACAGGCAGGTTGGCCCTCCAAGCCGTACTGTAAACCCATTCTCTTCCGTTTCATCTGCTCCAAGAAGCGGCGGAATATAAGGCATTTCCAACACATCCGGCATATGACAGGCAGCACTGGCATCTACGATTGCAATCTGAGTCTCTCCATTTTTCAAAACATCCAGCACACTGGTCAGAAGAAAGCCTGCATTTAATGCCCATGCTTCTCCCGGCTCCAGATAAACGTCTACCTTCCATTCCGCTTTTGCCATCTGAATGCACCGTTCCAGCCGCTCAATATCATAACCTGGTTTTGTAATATGATGACCGCCGCCAAAATTGATCCACTTTACCTTGGAAACCAGATCACCAAAATTTTTCTTAACAGATACAAGGGTTGTCTCCAGATCATCCGAATCCTGCTCGCAGAGTGTATGGAAATGAATACCATCCAGTAAATCTATTAGCTCCGGATTCTTTTCACATGCTTCCTCCCACTGAACTCTTGTGGTACCCATACGGCTTCCTGGTGCACAGGGATCATAAATCTCATGTCCGTCCTGGGTAGAACATTCCGGGTTGATCCGCAGTCCCACACTCTTTCCTGCGTTCTTTGCTTTCGCGCCAAAACGAAGGAGCTGAGACGGCGAATTAAACACTATATGATCTGCATACTGAAGCAGTTCTTCAAATTCATCGGTTCGATAACCGGCGCAGAATACATGAACCTCTTTTCCCGGCATTTCCTCTGCACCCAGTCTTGCCTCAAACAGTCCACTGGCTTCTGTACCTGCAAGGTACGGCTCGAAAAATCCATAGCAGTCATAGTTACTGAAGGCTTTCTGCGCCAGGAGCATCTTGCATCCTGTTCGCCTGGATACCTCACCGAGCAGTTTTGCATTTTTAATAAGAGCTTTTTCATCCAGAATATAGCAGGGTGTCTTTATATTCCGGAATTCCGGCGGAATGATTCCGCCGGTTGCTGTAAATGGGGCTCTTTTATCCAATCCTTCCATCAGTCTACCAGCTTCGGATCATGGCTTTCGCTGCGTGGCAGGCCATACTGGTCAAGGGCATTCAGGAACGGATCCGGATCAAATTCTTCTACAGTGTATACACCTGGTTTGATCCATTTTCCGGTGAGCATCATAAGTGCACCGCACATTGCCGGAACACCTGTTGTGTAGCTGATTGCCTGACTTCCAACCTCATGATAGCATTCCTGATGATCGCACACGTTGTAAATATAATATGTCTTTTCTTTTCCGTCCTTCACGCCTGTAAAGATACAGCCAATGTTTGTTTTACCTTTTGTACGTGGTCCAAGGCTTGCAGGATCCGGAAGCAGTGCCTTCAGGAACTGGATTGGGACAATCTCCTGTCCATTGTACTGGATTGGTGTTGTGGAAAGCATTCCCACATCCTCAAGACAACGCATATGATCCAGATAGCTCTGTCCAAATGTCATAAAGAAGCGAATCCGTTTTACTCCTGGGATTGTGTTTGCAAGAGACTCGATCTCCTCATGGTGAAGCAGGTACATATCCTTATCTCCTACCTTATCAAAGTTATATTCTCTCTTAATGGTCATCGGAGGGATTTCCACCCAATGTCCGTTTTCCCAGTAGCTTCCCGGTGCACTTACCTCACGGAGATTGATTTCCGGATTAAAGTTTGTGGCAAATGCATATCCATGGTCTCCGCCATTGCAGTCCAGAATGTCAATGGTATCAATCTGGTCAAATTCGTGCTTTAATGCATAGGCACAGTATGCCTGTGTAACACCTGGATCGAATCCGCATCCAAGCAGTGCTGTAAGTCCTGCATCTTCAAATTTTTTACGATATGCCCACTGCCAGGAATAATCAAAGTAAGCGGAAAAGCCCTCTTCTTTGCAGCGTTTTTCATAAATAGCACGCCACTTCGGATCATCAGTATCCTCCGGCTCATAGTTTGCAGTATCCATATAATTTACACCACAGGCCAGACATGCATCCATGATTGTCAGATCCTGATAAGGAAGGGCAATGTTCATTACAAGATCTGGTTTGTAGTTATTGATCAGATCGATCAGCTGATTCACATCGTCCGCATCAACCTTGGCTGTGGTAATAACAGTCTTTGTCTTTCCCTTTAATTTTTCTGCGAGTGCATCACATTTTTCCTTTGTGCGGCTTGCGATACACAGTTCTGTAAATACCTCATCTGCCTGACAACATTTCTGAATTGCTACACTGGCTACACCTCCGCAGCCGATTACAAGTACTCTGCTCATGATTCTTCTCCTTTTTATGTTGATTTTTAATTTTTTTAGTTATTTTGCAATCGCCAGAAGCAGTTCTCGAAGAACCTTACATGCAGTTGCAGTTGAAACACCGCTTGCATCCAGCATAGGTGCCAGTTCATTGACGTCTGCCCCTACTACATTTGCCTGAGAAACAGTGCGGATTGCATCAAGGAGTTCCAGAAAGCTCACACCTCCAGCTTCCGGGGTTCCTGTTCCCGGAAATACAGATGGATCCAGACAGTCCAGATCAATTGTAAAATATACAGGAACCTGTTTCTCTTTCAATTCTCTTACAGTCTCTTTCAGCCCCTCAAAAGTAAATGGATAAAAATCTGTATGCTGTGCGGCAAACTGAAATTCCTCTCTCTCACCGCTTCTGATACAAAACTGATGAATACGATTATCTCCCAAAAGCTCATGGCATCTGCGCAGTACACAGGCATGGCTCAATTTTGCTCCAAGATAATCATCCCTTAAATCTGCATGAGCATCAAAATGAATAATATGAAGATCCGGATATTTATGAAAAACCGCACGTACCGCAGCTAATGTTACAAGATGTTCTCCACCTAACAGCAGTGGGAATTTGCCTGCATTTAATATTTCTTTCGCTCTTTTTTCAATATCCAAAAGAGCCATTTCACTGCTTCCAAAGCAAAGCTCCAGATCTCCGCTGTCAAACACCCTGATATCCATAAGATCTCTGTCCTGATACGGGCTGTAGGTCTCCAGTCCAAAGCTCTCATGACGCATGGCAGCAGGACCAAACCTGGCACCTGGACGAAAGCTTGTAGTGGAATCAAAGGGCGCACCATAAAGAACAACAGATGCTTCCTCAAAACTGCTTTCGCATCCAATAAAAGTCTCTACATTCGGTAAAAGCATGAATTATTCCTCCACTTCTTTCAGCATCTCTTCCAGAAATGCCGGAAGATAAAAGGCCCCTTTATGAAGTCTTGTTGTATAGTAACGTGTCCGAAGATTTAATGCTGTCCAGGCTTCCGAATCCAGATCATCAACAGGATGATATTTTTTACTTGCAAATCCAAATAACCAGTATCCTGCAGCGAATGTCGGGATATGTGCCTGATAAACACGGCTGATCTGGAATGTACTTGCAATTTTCTTATGGCTGCGCTGCATGGCATGTGCATCTTCGGTATAAAATGGACTTCCCTGCTGATTGACCATAATTCCGTCATCCTTCAGTGCGTTATAACAGTTTCCATAAAATTCACGGGTAAACAGTCCTTCAGAAGGACCGAAGGGATCCGAAGAGTCTACAATGATAAGGTCATATTTTCCCTCGCACCGTCGGATAAATTTCAGTGCATTTTCGTAATGAAGATGTACTCTTCTGTCATCCAGCCGGCAGGCATTTTCCGGGAGATATGCGCGGCAGGCTTCCACAACCATGGGGTCCATTTCTACCAGATCAATACGTCTGACCCTGTCATATCTGGTCAGTTCACGGACAACACCGCCATCTCCGGCACCAATCACAAGAATATCTTTTGCCTCTTTATGGATCGCCATGGGTACGTGAGTGATCATTTCATCATAAATAAATTCGTCTCTCTCTGTCAGCATTACATTTCCATCCAAAGTCAGCACACGGCCAAATTCAGGTGTCTCAAAAATATCAATTCTCTGATAATCACTTTGTTTCGAATAAAGCTGACGGTTCACACGGATACTGTGCTTCACATCCGGTGTATGAAATTCTGAAAACCACATTTCCATTGCTTTTACCTCCCTGTCAGAACATTCAGTTTCAAAATATCCGGATCCTCAGGTCCTGTCATATTACAGCCCTTTGCCTTGGCATATTCAATATAATCCAGGATTTCTGCCGTAATCCGCTCTCCTGGTGCCAGAATGGGAATTCCTGGCGGATAACACATTACAAATTCACTGCAGACTTTCCCTTCTGTTTCCCGAAGAGGCAGGCTGCATTTATCCGCATAAAAAGCTTCCTGTGGACTGGTCACCACCTGAGGGTCAATATATTCCTGGCTCAAAAGCCCGGATCCATCTGTCTGAAAGCGTCTGCGGATTTCTGCAAGTGCGCTCACAAGCCGTTCCACTTCCTGGGCACGGTCACCAATGGAAAGATAGGCAAGAATATTCCCAATATCACCGAATTCAATCTGGATATCGTATTCATCCCGCAGAATATCATAAACTTCGATTCCTGCCAATCCGATGTCCAGCGTATGTACACTTAATTTTGTAATATCAAAATCAAAAACAGAGTTTCCATTTACCAGTTCTTTTCCAAATGCATAATAGCCGCCGATGGCATTGATTTCCTCCCGGGCATATTCTGCCATATCTGCTACCTGATGAAAGATCTGGCGTCCACGCTGCGCAAGATTTCTTCTTGAAATATCAAGACTGGACATCAGAAGGTAGCTTCCCGAGGTGGTCTGTGTCAGATTAATAATCTGGCGCACATAACCTGCATGTACAGCCGGACCTGTAAGGAGAAGGCTTGACTGTGTAAGGCTTCCGCCGCTTTTATGCATGGATACAGCTGCCATATCTGCACCTGCCGCCATGGCAGAAACCGGCAGTCCCCCGCCAAAATAAAAATGGGTTCCATGGGCTTCATCTGCCAGACACAGCATTCCTGCATCATGTGCCATTTTGACAATCGCACGTAAATCACTGCATATTCCATAATAGGTCGGATTATTTACCAGTACCGCAACTGCTTTCGGATGTTCTTTTATGGCTTTTTCAACCTGTTCCCTGCGCATTCCCAGAGAAATTCCAAGTTTCCGGTCTACTTCCGGATTTACATAAACAGGAATTGCGCCGCACAAAACAAGTGCATTTAAAACACTCCTGTGGACATTACGGGGCAATATGATTTCATCTCCGCGCTTACAGGCAGTCAATACCATTGTCTGAACAGAGCTTGTTGTACCACCTACCATCAGAAATGCATGTGCCGCCCCAAAAGCATCTGCCGCCAGTTCTTCTGCTTCCTGTATTACAGATACCGGATGACAGAGGTTGTCCAGTGGTTTCATGCTGTTGACATCCACCCCGACACATTTTTGTCCCAAAAATTCTGTCAGTTCAGGATTGCCTCTTCCTCGTTTATGTCCAGGGACATCAAATGGTACAACTCTCATTCGACGGAAAGTCTCCAGAGCTTCATGTATGGGTGCATGATTCTGGTTTAACTTAAAACGACTTCCTTTCATCATTCCTCCATTTCCAGTTTCCTTTGCTTCAACCCTCAATCAGTAATTTTCTATTACACGCAAAAAAACGCAGATAAGGGCACACTTAGCCACAAACCTGCGTTTCGATCTGTATTTATCTGCTCTGTTTCCAACCCTAAAAGAGAATACGTTACTTTCTCTCAGGAACAAAAACAAAACTTCTGGATCATGCGTGTCAGAGTCTATATAGCAATCATACTTTTACTACTCTTATTGACCGTTTCACAAGTCTGCGCTTCTGGCGCATCGCGGTTATCAAAGGAACCTACTTATAAAATTTGAGCTTTTAACTCAATCAATAAGGTAACCAAAGTTACCATAATCGGCAGTGGACCCGGCTGTCCGTATGGCCTTAACCCTGACGGGTGGTCCAAAACAATTGCTTTGAAAAGACTCTGTCTGTTACTCTGCATCTTCGTCTTTCAAAATCGGGTTCATAATACCATGTTAAAAATAATCTGTCAATAATAAAATATAAAAATAAGCCATTCAGTTAGAAACATATCCAACCAAATGGCTTTTATTCTTATCTTCTATCCAGGATTTTATCAAACCTTCTGAAGAAAGTTGAAGTTGTAATGATTGCTGCAACGATATCGCTGATTGGCTCAGCCAGAAAGACGGCAAATACCTTATTCTGAATGAAAAGCGGCAGAATAAAAATCAGCGGAATCAACAGGATCAGTTTTCTTAAACAGGCAAGGAGCAGACTGACCTTCGCCTGTCCCAATGCCATAAAGCTCTGCTGGCAGGAAACCTGGAATCCCAGTGAAAAGATACCAGCCATATAGATTCTCAGTGCCCATGCGGTATACGTGATCAGATCTGTATCATTGGAGAAAATACCTGCAAAAAGCTTTGGAAACAGAAGCATGATCAGCCAGAAGCAGCCGGTAAAGATCGTACAGACTGTAAACTGTGTGAAAAATGCTTTTTTTACACGCTCTTTATTGCCGGCACCGAAATTGTAACTCATAATCGGCTGACCGCCCTGACAGATTCCCTGCAGCGGTAAGGTTGCAAGCTGGCTGACACTTGTGATAATAGTCATGGCTCCAACAGCAAGATCCCCGCCATATCTTGAAAGACTGGAAGTAAAACTGATGGACAGAATACTTTCTGTGGACAACATAACAAAAGTAGAGATTCCAAGCCCTAGACAGGGTAAAATAATATCTTTTTGCAATTTGAAATTTTCTTTTCTGAGATGGAGAATGGTCTTTTTCCCTGACAGAAAACGAAGAATCCAGATTGCGCCAACAGCCTGACTCAAAACAGTGGCAATCGCTGCACCGCTTACTCCCAGATCAAATACAAAAATAAAAATGGGATCCAGAATAATATTGATCACTGCACCGATCACAGTAGTCATCATACTGATCTTTGCAAATCCCTGTGTAGTGATAAAGGGATTCATTCCCATTACGATCAGGACAAAAATACTTCCCAGTATGTAGATTCTTGCGTATGCCACTCCATAAGGAAGGGTCTTTTCACTGGCGCCAAACAGTGTCAGAAGCTGTGGAGCAAAAGCGAAAAAAATCACCGTAAGGACTACGGCCATAAGAATGAGAAGTGAGAAGCAGTTTCCCAGAATCTTTTCAGCCGTCGTATTGTCTTTTTTTCCCATGGAGATTGCTGCACGGGGAGCACCTCCTGATCCAGCAAGCATGGCAAAGGCATTGATCAGCATAAGAATTGGCGTGAATAATCCCACGCCGGTTAACGCTGCCGCTCCAACACCGGGAATATGTCCAATATAAATACGGTCTACAATGTTATACAAAAGATTGATAATCTGAGCCACAACAGCAGGAATTGCAAGCTGCGCCAAAAGACGTGGAATTTTTTCCGTTTCCATGGCCTGTGTGTTAGATTTACTGCTCATATAGTTCCTCCTTTTTTACCTCTCTGTATTCATTACTTTCGCAATCACCGCCATCAACACCTTCATATCAATGGGCTTGGCAACGTGGTCATTCATCCCCGCATCCAGAGCAGCCTGCTTATCCTCTGAAAAAGCATTGGCTGTCATGGCAATGATTGGAATGTTTGCTTTTTTCTGATCCTTCATCTTTCTTATTTTCGCAGCTGTCTCATAGCCATCCAGGCCGGGCATCTGAATATCCATAAGAATCAGATCATAATAACCAGCCTCAGCTTTCGTCAGCATATGACAGCAAATTAAACCGTCAGCTGCATGCTCCACCAGAAATCCTTTCTCCTGAAGCAGTTCCTTCGCAATTTCAGCATTCAGCTCATTATCCTCTGCAAGAAGAATACGCATACCTTCTGCCTTCTCAGAACTCGGCAGCTGCAGTTCCTGTTTTTCATACACATCTTCCTCAGATGCAATTTCAAGAGAAAGTACGACTGTAAATTTAGTTCCCACTCCCTGGTCGCTTTCCACCTGAATTTTACCTCCCATCAGTTCGATCAGAGTTTTTACGATTGAAAGCCCAAGTCCGGTACCGACCACTTTATTCTCCGTGGTTGTGTGTTCTCTGGAAAATTCATCAAACAAATGGGGAAGATACTCTTTACTCATACCTATTCCTGTATCTTCACAGATAAAAATATACTGCGCTTTACCCGCTTCATCAGATATCGTTTCGTTGATCGATACGTGAACAGAATGACCGGCAGGTGTATATTTAATTGCATTGCTCACAATATTCAGGTAAATTTCCTGAAGCTTGGTTTTGTCACATACTGCATATTTATGCTGAACCTTCGTATTTACGAAAAACTGAATTCCTTTGTTTCTGACATCTGATTCAAACACTGTATTCACAGAATGAAACAATTCTCCCAGATCTTCCGCTTTCTGATTCAATACAGCAGCACCGCTTTCAATACGTGCCATCTCCAGAACCTGATTGATGATTGTCATCAGTAAGTTCCCGGAGGACTGGATTTTTTCTAAATATTCTTTGGCTTTCTTCTCATTTTTTAAATTCTTCTCCAACAGATAGGAAAATCCCATTATAGCATTCATAGGAGTACGAATATCATGACTCATGTTAAACAGAAATCTTGTCTTTGCTTCATTTGCGCTTTTTGCCTGTTCTGCTGACCTCTGCAATTCTTCGGCATATTGCTTCTCCCGATATTTTTTACTGAATATCTGATAGAATATTATAGCTATCATGAGTGAAAAAATATAAGAACCGGCAATGTAAACAAGCCACCCGGATAGAAGAATCCAACCGCCGGAAGGTATAATATCAACGTACCATGTACAATTGGGAATCTCAAATTCTACAGTCAGACTGTCCTTCGGCATACTTTCCTGACCTTTTGCAAGAACAATACGTTCATCGGTTTTGTTGTCCTTTGTCCAGATCTCATAGCAATAAGATGCTTCACTTAGCTTATCAATTCCTATTTCCTCTATAAATTTATCCCAGTCGATAACAAGGATCACAAAGCCCCAGAATTTACTGTTCCCGTCATCATCTGTCTGATAAACCGGATTTAACAGTAAGGCACCTGTACCTCCCTGCTTTAACTGATAAGGTCCACCCAGCGTATATTTCCCGGTTTCTTTTGCAAGATTCGCATCATATTTACGTTCATGCTCTGACAGCATATTAAGGCCCACAGCCGCTTCATTCCCCTGTTCTGGAAAAACAGTGGTGATAACGCCCTCTGGTGCCAGCTCAAAAGCCTTTACCACTTCCATCTCATTAGGAATCATTTTCACAAATTCTGAAAATTCATCCTCAGAAAAATCGTATCCTTCATCAATCACATTTTCAATAAGATCCGAGATCATTACATATTTATCCAACTGTGATTTAATTCTTTTCGCAGCATTATGTGCTGTGTAAGCTGCGCTTATTTTTTCTTCCTTTTCCGTATAACCAATAATTATCCATCCAAATAAAAGTGCTCCCAGAAAAGAAAGAAATCCGGCAACAAAACAGTATTTTCTTATTTCTTTAGCTATATTACTATTTTTATCCATTTATTCTACTGCCGCCCCTTATCATCAAACCTGTCACTCACACAGTTATGAAATATCATCCAACATTTATCCAAAAGAAAAAGCACTGTCTTTTCAGACAATGCATCCTGAACGTTACATATATTATACATTTATTATGCATAAATGTCTATTAATTTGTTTCATTTCTTAAAAAGAAAATTTAAACAAAGCGAACAAGCCCGCTTCAACCACCCTGAATTCTCAGGCTTTGAGGGACTTGTTACGCTTTGCGCATCAGATGCATTCTGCTTTTACAGACAGTTTCCGTCAGATCTGATACCACCTGATCTCATTTGCTTCCATATGTAATTCAAAGCTGCTGCCGTCACCTTTGTATACCACAGTATCCTGGGGCTCATAGGTGTTATTTACGACACAGTACTTTCCGTTCTTCACATAAGCGTGAACCTCTACATTGTAGTTGGAAGAATACCAGCGGTTCAGCTCCTCTTCAGCAGAAGCGGACCAGAGAACTGCACGGTAAAGTACACGACTGTTCTTAAAGCTGTATGGAAGTCCGCTGATATAAACGCCACGGCCTTTTCCAAAGGTTTTTACAGCCATCTGTACCTCCTGATCATTCTGGATCAGGATGCAGGTATCCGGGAGGGCAAAGATGTTTTTCTTTCCTTCTCCAAAGTCCACTTCACCGTCTGCATCCGCAAGAATAAAGTGATCCTTATGCTCTTCCCAGTTATATTTGTCAGTATTTAAATTAAATCCTCTTTCTTCCTCTACACCGAGCACATCATCCAGCTGGAAGAATTTTCCCTGCCACTGATGGGCTGCCGGCTCACCAACTCCGATAAAGCCGCCGCCATTATAAACAAACTCTTTAACAGCAGTGATAATTGTCTCATTTACCCAGTACTCACCGCCGCTCTGTGCTGTGTCTGCATCTCCCACATTGATCACAACGTCAAATTTCTTCAGCAGATCTCTGTCTTCCAGAATATCATCAAAGCTGATAAATGAAACATCAAATGGCGCACCGCTTAACGCCTCGATAATTCCGAAATAGGAATAGTTCTGTTTATGGTAAATTGCATGATGTACCATATGATTTCCCCAGGAGCGCATCCGTCCCCAGCAGTTTAATACGGCAACACGTTTCACACAATATGGTGTTACACCCTGAATATTGTCGTACAGTGTACGGAACTCCTGGCAGACTTCCTTGATGTACTGTACAAAATCCGGGAACTGAAGTGCCAGCTTCAAATATCCGCCATAACCGATTCTCTGGATTGGGCTTCTCAGAATGGCACGTCTTGCAGTCACCCAGTTTACCTTTGCCTCTTTCACCGGATCTCCGCCTTCATGGAAGGTATCCGGGAAAAAGTAAGGAAGGAAACGTCCCTCTGTGTATTTTACATTCTTAATATCACTAAAAAGACGTAATGTAGCACCATTTCCAACACTTCCAACAACTGCATCCAGTCCGATGGATGCGAACTCATCCATAAACGGCTCCATACCAATCCAGTGATCTCCCATGAACATCATGGCTTCTTTGCCATATTCATGGACAATATCTACCATTTCTTTTGCAAGTCTGGCAACCTCACGGCGCTGGAATGCCTGGAAATCCTTAAATTCTTTAGAAGGGATGCGATAGGTATTGTTCATATATCCCTGATCAATAATATATTCCGGACGGAATGGATAGCCCACCTCTTTTTCAAACTGCTCCAGTATATACGGGCTTACAGAAGCAGAATAGCCAAACCAGTCTACATATTTTTCTCTTGCAAGTTCATCAAAGATCAGAGTAAACTGATGGAAAAATGTGGTAAAACGAACCACATTCACATACGGATGGGTGTCAAGGAACCTGCGGAGACGTTCCATGGAATGTGCTCTTGTCTTCGGCTGACGCACATCAAAGGTGATCTGCGGCTCCACATCCTTCCATTCATTAACCACTGCATTATACATATGTACCGGGTCCCACATGATATATGCCAGAAAGCTGACCGTATATTCATGAAAAAGCTTCGCAGATGTGATCACCACATTTCCACTCTCTTCCTCATATGACCACTGGCTGACCGGAACCACCTCACCGGTCGTACGGTCAATAACCTCCCACCATCTGGTGATATCGTCACGGGTATTCACCTTCAGCATATCCGGGTACAGATGATCCATAAGATGGATTTCAAGCTTGTCCGATGTTGCGGTATGGAAAGAACTCATAATGTACATCTGCTGAATCTCATCCGGGTTTGCCTTTGCCCATTCATTGTCTTTTCTGGTGGTGTAATAAGTAGCGTAGATTTTTGCTCCGGTATCCTTCAGTTCCTGAGGAAACTCAGTTCCATCACAGTCACGGATCGCATCTGCTCCCCACTCTTTCATAATATCCAGAGTTTCCTTTACTACATCAAGATTGGTAGGGATAGTAACTCTTCCTTTTGTCTGCTCCATTTTGCGACCTCACTTTATCTTTTATAATGTTCGTCTTTGCAGTTTTCCTGATTCTTTTACCTGTAGTATAAGAATACGTTTTTGGAGACTGTTTTTCAACCGGGTTTTTGCTATGGTTTTTAGAAATCTTGCTTTTCTTTTAACTTGTTTTTTAACTTATCTGCCAACACGAGAACAGATACCCCCAATGCCGGTATTATGATCACCAGAGTCTCAAAAATCTTTAATCCTGTATGCACCGGTTCCTCATAAAATGTGCGCATGCTTTCCCGGAGACATTCATACATGATTATCCGGTCCATAAAATCTATCATCTGCGATTCTGTCTGATCTGTTTCAAAAACAGTTCGATACACATCAGTATACAGCTTTTCAATAAAGCTAATACTCTTTCGGTCTGTATATCCCGTTCCTATCGGATTCCCGTCTCCATCGTACAACACTCTTCCATTATCGGAAATGAAATAGGGAAGCTCTGATCCGTCTGTATCCATAAAAACAAAATATCCATCTGGATCATCCTCCTTACCCACATAGCGTTGCTGGGCATATCCAAGGCAATTGTCATCCTTATCATAGTAGCCGTATATAGTACCGGTGGCAAATTCTTCCACATCATTGACAGGAGCATCTGTCACATAATCTATATGAAACCATTCCTCGTTATCCAGATAGACTGTGTTCCCCTGCATATATCCTGCCACTTTTCCATCTGCCAGAATTTCTGTTTTGCGGCTGCCGGAATACAGATCCGAATAGATGACAATGGTTTCAGCTGAATTTAAGGCTTCCTTTGCCTCATCTGCGTTGTCAAATTCCATTTGTGGCGCTTTGACGCAGCCGGAAAGCCAAAAGGTTCCGGCAAAGAAAAAAAGTGTGATTCCTTTTACTGCTTTTTTCACGTCACTTCTCCTTTACAAATTTCCCGGAAAAAGGAAGTACTTTGCCTGTCTTGATATAATACTCAATATTCCCCTTCATTTCTTTCTGAAGATCTGTGATCCAGAAGGAATTTTCTTCCTGGTTTACCGCATTCTCCTTTGCCGGGATTACAGGACTGGTAAGCTGCTTACGGATGAAATTATCCAGATTGGAATACCCAAGATAACCAATCTTGCCATTTTTTGTCAGCCAGAAATATAAATACTCTCCCTGGGCATTTGGTCCGAATACCATGGCTTTCTGCCTCATTGTATAGAATTTTCCAAGCCATGCAGAGCCCAGCGGTGTTTCCACATTTTTATAGGCTTCATAAATGTCTTCGATTTTTTTCGGCTGTCCCATGCCAATCATCATCACGGCATCTGAAGATACCGAATTGTAGCTTTCCGGAGTAGAAGTTACCCAGATTGAAACGCCAGCAATAATAAGAATTGTAGCAATTGTGATCAGGATTGTGGATTCATATCCTCTAAGCAGCACATATCCTCCAAACAGCGCCACAATCGTTCCGACAATGCGAAATGCCCATTTTCTTACTTCCATACTCCATATTCCTCCTTCCCATTTTCAGTATTTTCCTATTAAATGTGTTTTTCTCAACTGTCAAAATCAGTCTCAAACACGCCTTCCGGTGTACGCATAGTAAGCACACCAAGATTAAAGTCATCCTCCATTATGGTGATATGATACTCAAAGATCACATCATCCTCAAACTTGGAAAGCAGAATATAGCTTCCATTTTCTTTCCCCTCGATCTGGTCGCAGATATCATCATACACATCTGCCCCGGAAATTTTACGGGGATATCCGGATTCCTTTATTTTTTTCTCAATAGCAGCATATAATTCGTCCATCAGCTGCACACTCCCTTCTTTTGTTATTTGATTGTAATTGTATAATATCTGCATATAGTATGTCAAACCACGTTTTACAACTAAACGCTCTCTTCATAACTTATCTGCGTTCAAAAAACAACATTTTTATTTTTTGTTTTTGTGGTTTTACACTTTAGCTTTGTGCATTATGTTAGTTTATTTCTCTTTTTTTATGATATTAGTTGTTTTTTTGACTAATTCATGTTGACATTCTGTTGTTTTTATTGTATGCTATTTTCCATAGAGAGGCATTCCGCCAGATCTTTATATGCAGATTGCAGAATGCCCAGCTCGTATCTAAAGGGAGGTATTTTATATGAAAATGAAACAGGTTTTAACTGCAGGTGTAGCTTTATCAATGGCTCTCTCCATGGCTCCGGTCACCGTATCCGCCGCAGACAAGGTTGACATTAATGTCATCGCTGCACAGTACGGTCAGCAGACCGCTGACTGGTGGGCGAACTTCGTGACAGAATTTAATGAGGCAAACCCGGACATTAACCTGAACGTAGAAGTTGTTTCCTGGAACGACATCTATACCGTAGTAAACACCCGTATCGCTAACGGCGAGGCACCAGATGTACTGAATATCGATGTATTCGCTGATTATCAGGCAGATGATCTTCTCCTTCCGATTCAGGACGTTGTATCAGAAGAGACATACAGTAAAATGTATGATGCCTTCCTTGCACAGTCTGAAGTAGATGGAACTGTATGGGCAATCCCGGACCTTGCATCCGCACGTGCTATGTACTATAACAAAGATATCCTTGATGCAGCAGGCGTTGAAGTTCCTACTACATGGGAGGAACTGAAAGCTGCATGTGAAGCTCTCAAGGCTTATGACGACAGCATTTATCCATGGGGCATCGATATGACAACTGACGAAGG
This sequence comes from uncultured Blautia sp., assembly GCF_934371575.1. Lineage (GTDB taxonomy): Bacteria > Bacillota > Clostridia > Lachnospirales > Lachnospiraceae > Blautia_A. The sequence goes on from NZ_CAKRNY010000010.1 coordinate 42,043, forward strand.
TCAGGCAGCTTTCGCATACTATACCTGGAATAATGGCGGCGGCTTCGTTGACGACGAAGGAAACTGGACACTGAACAGCGATAAGAACGTGGAAGCAATCCAGTACGCAATTGATCTTGTAAATTCCGGTTACACAAACACCGATCCTGCTAACGATACCCGTTACGACCTGCAGGATATGTTCGGCGCTGGCAAAGTAGCTATGCTGATCGCACCGAACAGCTTACCGACTTATATCGCTACAGGCGGAAATGAAGTTAACTATGGTGTAGCTTCTATTCCTTCTAACACAGGCGAGTCTGTTTCTGCTGGTGTTATGGACCGTTTCATGTGCTTCGACAATGATTACTCAGATGATGAGAAGGCTGCTATCTCTACATTCTTTGATTATTTCTATGATGATGCCCGTTATACAGAGTGGGTTGACATGGAAGGCTTCCTTCCTGCAACAAAGACTGGCGGCGAGGCTCTTGCAGCAGCAAACGAAGATATGGCAAGCTGGATCGACATTTTAGACAGCTGTAAATTCTATCCGACAGCAAAGGCTGAATGGGCAGATGTAAAACAGGGTGTTATCAATGTTGAGCAGAACGCTCTTCTTGGCGGCGACGTTCAGCAATTACTGGATGACCTTCAGGCAGAAATCGCCGGCTAATTTTAATCCAAAGGATTCCCATTACGAGGAAGATAATGGGCCGGACTTACAGGTCCGGTCCATTTTTAAGTTTGCGAAGCAAGCGCCACTTTACAAAAAAGAGAGGTATCCCTGTGAAGAAAAAATTCAAAAAAGTGGAACCATATGTATGGATCCTGCCAAGTGTCCTTCTCATGGCAATTTTCATTCTGGTTCCTATTATCTTTGTATTCCGTATGGCCTTAAGCGACGTCAGCAAAGCTGGTCTGATCAAAGGCTTCGCCGGTCTGGAAAACTTCCGCAAGGTAACAAGCACTCCTGTTTTTGGTATGGTCCTGAAGAACACACTTGTATGGACCGTTGCCGTTGTTGGTATCTCCACTCTGCTCGGCTTCATCCTTGCAATCCTTCTCAACAATGAGTTTAAAGGACGTAAGCTGGCTCGTGCCGTTATTGTTTTCCCATGGGCCACAACCCTGATCGTTCAGGCGAGCATCTGGAAATTCATCATTGACACAGATTACGGTACTTTAAATACCCTGCTGATGAAGCTTGGTATTATCGATCATGCTGTCAACTGGACTCCTACTGCCGGAGCCTATTTCGCATGGGAGATTGCCTGCGGTATTTTCGTTACCATTCCATTTGTAACCTTTACTGTACTTTCCGGTCTGCAGAGCATTGATGCCAGCTACTATGAGGCCGCAGCTGTGGACGGTGCCACATACTGGCAGAAAATGTTCCAGATCACTATCCCGCTGGTACGTCCCAACCTTACTATCAGCACCATTTTGAACATTATCTACGTATTTAACTCTTTTCCGATCATATGGACCATTACCAAGGGTGACCCTGCTAACCGTACCGACACCCTGGTTACCTATCTGTACAAACTGGCTTTCTATAACGGAAAACAGGGACAGGCAGCAGCCGTATCTGTTATCGGCTTCCTGATCCTTCTTTTCTGCGCCAGCCTGTACATGGTTTCCGTACTGAAGAAAGGAGACGACTGATATGGCAAGCACCAACGTTTCAGCTAAGAAAAAGAATACCAAAAACACAGTTTTGCGTGTATTGCTCTATGTAGTAATCATCGCCATCTGTCTGATAACTTTGTACCCGTATTTTGTAACTGTATGTACTGCTCTTAAAAGCCGTGCGGAAATCTTCTCCATGAACGGAACTATTTTCCCCATTAAGGCAATCTGGTCCAACTTTACAGACGTATGGAAGCTGGCACCTATGAGCAGCTATATGCTGAACTCCATTGTGATCGCAGGAGGCTCCACTCTTCTGGCCATGCTCTGCGGTATCCCTGCTGCTTATGCCCTGTCCAGAATGAAATTCAAAGGTCAGACTGCATTTCTGGGATTTGTTATTGTTTCCCAGATGTTTGCGCCGGTTGTACTTCTCATCGGTATTTATAAGGTCATGATGGCATTCCACCTGACCAACAGCATTATCGGCCTGATCTTTATCAATGCAGCATTTAACCAGGCATTCGCCATCTGGCTGCTCCGTGGTACCTTCCTGAGCATTTCCCCGGAGATGGAGCAGGCTGCCACAATTGACGGCTGCAACCGAGTACACGCCCTTTTAAAGATTCTTCTGCCTGTTGCCGCACCTGGTATCGTTACAGCGCTTATTTTCGTATTTATCAACGCATGGAACGAATATACCGTGGCACTCACACTGATCTCCACAGATACCTTCAAGCCTCTGACAGTTGGTATCAATATTTTCAACGGCTACAACATGATCGAGTGGCAGTATCTGTTTGCTGCTTCCCTCTATGCAATTGTTCCGGTTGTTATTCTGTTCGTTGGAATCGAAAAAAATCTGGTTGGCGGACTGACTTCCGGTGGTGTCAAGGGTTGATTTTTATTTTTTTCAAAGTATAATAGAAAAAGATGCGGACATATTAAAGGGTTGCCCATGGCAGCCCTTTGTTCATGCCCTCTTACGAAATACAGGGCAAAACTATACTCAGTTTCTGCACTTCAGCCAAAAACATATTGCAAGTATTTTTTACATAGAAAAAATTTCAGCACATTTCACAGTTTTTTAAATTCACAGTTTTTCACCTTGACTTTTCTGTGAAATACTGTAATATTGTAAGTGCACAATATCTAGTATGTATTTAAGATAATAAACACAATATATGGAGGGATTTTGAAATATGAGCACTGAGGTCAATGCAAACGTCATTAAACGAAATGGCGTGGAAGTTATATTTGATAAGGCGAAGATCATCAACGCCGTAGAAAAAGCGAATGAGGAGGTTTCCAAGCTTCACAGGCTGAGTCATTACCAGATCACGGCACTGGCTGATACAATTGCCAACCGTGCCCTTGAATCCTCCCATGCCGTAAATGTAGAAGACATTCAGGATATGGTTGAGACCGGCATTATGGAGATGCGCGGATATGAGGTAGCACAGAAATATGTGCGCTACCGCTACAAGAGAGAGCTTACCCGCAAGTCCAATACCACAGACGACAGTATCCTTGCTCTTCTTGATCAGATCAATGAGAATGCCAAGCAGGAGAACTCCAATAAGAACCCTACCATCAACTCCACCCAGCGTGACTACATGGCAGGCGAGGTCAGCAAGGATCTGACCATGCGTGTTCTTCTTCCTGAAGAGATCGTAAGAGCTCATGACGAAGGAATCATTCACTTCCACGATTCCGATTACTATGCACAGCGTGAGCACAACTGTGATCTGATCAACCTGCAGGATATGCTTCAGAATGGCACTGTTATCAGCCAGACACTGATCGAGAAGCCACACAGCTTCTTTACCGCATGTAACGTCACCACACAGATCGTTGCACAGGTAGCCAGCAATCAGTACGGAGGCCAGTCCTTCTCTCTTGCCCACCTGGCTCCTTTTGTGGACATCAGCCGTCAGAAGATCCGTAATAAGGTAATTGAGGAGCGTAAAGCCTGCGGCGAACCACTTGACGAAGAGATCATCCGTAAGGTATCCGAGCGCAGACTGATGGATGAGATCCAGAGTGGTATCCAGACCATCCAGTACCAGCTGATCACTCTTATGACCTGTAACGGTCAGGCTCCGTTCGTAACTATTTTCATGTACCTTGATGAAGTTCCGGAGGGACGTACCCGTGATGACCTGGCACTGATCATTGAGGAAGTTATGAAGCAGCGTATGCAGGGTGTTAAGAACGAGCGCGGCGCTTGGATCACACCGGCATTCCCGAAACTGATCTATGTTCTGGATGAGGATAATATCCACGAGGATTCCAAGTACTGGTATCTTACTGAGCTTGCTGCCAAATGTACTGCCAAACGTATGGTTCCGGATTACATCTCCGCCAAGATCATGCGTCAGTTAAAGAATGGCAATGTTTACACCTGTATGGGATGCCGTTCCTTCCTTACCGTTGAGGAGAAACAGAAGAACCCTGACGGTTCTTACAAGTTCTACGGCCGTTTCAACCAGGGTGTTGTTACCATCAACCTTGTTGATGTAGCATGCTCTTCAGAGGGTAATTTCGATAAATTCTGGGAGATTCTGGAAGAGCGTCTGGAGCTTTGCCACAGAGCCCTTCGCTGCAGACATGAGCGCCTTCTCGGCACTGTTTCCGATGTGGCCCCGATCCTGTGGCAGTATGGTGCTCTTGCCCGTCTTAAGAAAGGCGAAACCATTGACAAGCTTCTCTATGACGGATATTCCACTATCTCACTTGGATATGCAGGACTTCACGAAATGTGCATGAGAATGTACGGTAAGCCTCATACAGATCCTGAGGTTCGTCCATTTGCACTGCAGGTAATGCAGCGCCTCAATGACAAATGTGCACAGTGGAAGGCAGCTGAGAACATCAGCTATTCTGTATACGGCACTCCCATGGAGTCCACCACATACAGATTTTCCAAGTGTCTTCAGAAGCGTTTTGGCATTATTCCGGGAGTTACCGATAAGAACTATATTACAAACAGCTACCATGTTCACGTTACAGAGGAGATCGATGCATTCTCCAAGCTGAAATTCGAATCTGAATTCCAGAAGCTTTCTCCAGGTGGAGCCATCAGCTACGTAGAGGTTCCAAACATGAAGCAGAACATTCCGGCAGTTCTCTCTGTTATGAAATTTATCTATGACAATATTATGTATGCAGAGCTGAATACAAAGAGTGATTTCTGTGATGTATGCGGATATGACGGTGAAATTCAGATCAAAGAGGACGAGAACGGCAAGCTGATCTGGGAATGCCCAAACTGCGGCAACCGTAATCAGGACAAAATGAGTGTTGCCAGAAGAACCTGCGGCTACATCGGTACCCAGTTCTGGAATCAGGGACGTACCCAGGAGATCAAGGACCGCGTGTTACATCTGTAATACAGAATAAATCCGGCGAGGAAATCAGCTATGAATTATGGAAACATTAAATCCTATGATATTGCAGACGGGACAGGGGTTCGTGTAAGCCTGTTCGTATCCGGCTGCAGACATCACTGTAAAGGCTGTTTTAATGCCACTACCTGGGATTTTAACTATGGCAAACCATTCACCAGGGAAACCCAGGATCAGATTCTGGAACTGCTCTCTCCCTCTTATATTGAAGGCTTCTCTCTCCTTGGAGGGGAGCCCTTCGAGCCGGAGAACCAGCCGGTACTGGCAGAGCTTCTGGAAGAGATCCGGCGTACCTACCCCGAAAAATCCATCTGGTGTTATTCCGGATACCTTTTTGATCAGGATATGGTGCCGGGCGGTAAGGTTTATACCCCTTTCACAGAGCGCATGCTCTCCTGCATTGACATTCTGGTAGATGGCGAGTTTATCCAGGAATTAAAGGATATTTCCCTTCAGTTTCGCGGAAGCAGCAACCAGAGGATCCTGCAGCTTAAGAATGGAAAGCTTGTAAAAGAAGGATTATAATTTCATTAAAAAACAAAGGAGAACCAGCCACCATATGGTGCCCCTCAAGGGAACTGGTTCTCCTTTATTTTATTTTCAGGGCTGGCTTCTCAATTTCTCCACCTCTGACAAAATACTGTTCATTTCATATGCCTTCAGCTGCTTCACCAGTTCCTCCATATTAATGTTCAGCCGCATATCCTCCAGGCTTTCCCTGATTTCGATATCTCGCTTCATGGTGGCAAGCTGTTCACTTAAATAAACCATCTCTTTATTGGTTTTCAGCGCCTTCAATGGGCTTCTGCCAATTCCAAGGCTTTCCTTCCAGAATGTGCTCAGTTCTTTTTCTTTCTTGGCAACTCCCTCACAATCTTCGATCACTCCATAGATTTCATCCAACGTCTTATACTCTTCTACCAGCGGTGCTGCAGCAGATGAAACACCCTTGCATCCGGGAATACCGTCTCCCGGGTCCCCTGTGATGGCAAGAAGGGCCGGAATCTGCTCCGGATAGACGCCTTCTTCGGAATATACGATCTCCGGGGTATATTCAAACACATTGGGCGGAAGAGCCTCATAGGCATCCTTTCCAAAAAGACCATACGCGTCCTTTAAAACCTCCAGCCTGTCTTTCGTAACCACTCTCCACATACGGGTGTAGGGGCTTACAAGCTGAAAATAATCGTGATCCTTGGTAAGCACATAGGTCTGCAGCTCCGGTCCCTGAAACTTCTCCACAAGGGAGGCAGCATAGTCGTCTGCTTCATAATTAGGGCTCATAAATACAGGGCAGCCTATCACCTTCAGAAATTCTTCCATCTGCACAAACTGCTCCTTCAAGGGCTGCGCCGTCTCCTTCCGATTCGCCTTATAGAAATCAGCGCCAAGCTGGGTACGGCGGAAGGTATCTCTTGACATATCGAAAGTAAATGCCACATATTCCGGCTTTACTTTCTTATAGACTGCCAGAAGGGTGCGAAGCATGGTAAACATGGCATTGGTATATTTCCCATCGGAGGTATGCAGGATCTCCGGGTAATGTCTCTCCTTCTCTTCGTCTGTCTTTGCGAAAAGGATGGATTTCGGCAGGTTTCCATAGTAGGATGTAGACAACATGGAAGAACCATCTATGATCAGAAATTTCGGCATTACAATTCTCCTTTTTTCATATACTCAGATCATTATACCATATATTTTCAACAAATCTGAATAAAATTAAAAAAAGTTTCAAATTTCGTGTTATTTCTGCCTCTGGTTTTCGTATATATAGTGAAGGGAGCAAGAAATAAAATTATTTTGCATCCCACTTCTACGTAGAATGAGGAGGTCCTTAATGAAAAGAATAATTTTAACACTGTTCGGTATTGTCTTTGTGATATTTACCGGATGCTCGCTGCTGATCTGTATGATGAGCGGAATTCCGACTTTTGAGCAGCCAGCTGCAACCTTTTATCTGGCAAAAGCTATAATTCTGTCCTTTGGTTTTCCGGCAATTGCTTTTGGTTTCTTCGCAAACACCTTATACTTGCGTAAAAAATTAGAAAAGAAGAACCAGCTGATCCGGGATTTCAGGAATAGCGTTGTGGCATACCAGAAATCCAGCTGCAGGGACTCTCTGGAAGCTTCCAAGGAGTTCAAAAATTCTCTTACCTGTCTGTTTTGTGCCTTTGCTGAGGATGGAAATCTCAGCGCGGATGAGCAAAAAGACTTGCTAGATTTTATAGACAAATTTTAGTTACTGGACACGAAATGCACAGTAACAAGTTTTAAGAGGGGAATTTGCATGCTTTTAATCTGTATGAGTATAGCAGGCACTCTGCCACTTGTGCTCTGTGTTCTGCTTATGATTGTAAAACGGAAAAACTTTTCATACCGGCTTGGCCGAGTATTGATATTTGTGAGTCTGGCCGGGTATTTGATACCCTTTCAGATGGTGAAGTATTACCTGCCATTACAGGTATTGGAGAATACAAATTCTCTGAATGCCATTGCAGACTTTGTCAATTTCGACAATAAAGAAGCTGTTTCTTACCACGGAATCTCTGTTTGGATGTCTGACTGGGCTTTTATAATTATGCTCTGCTGGCTGTTCTTTGTAACAGGCTTCAGTATTTATCAGTTCATAAAATACCTTCAGCTCACGCGAAAGCTTAAAAGAATTACCGAAAAGAAATCCTGCTTCCTGCCTGGAATTGGAAATGTGGAATACCGCATTTCCCCACAGATCGGCTCTCCGTATACCATAGGTTTCATAAAGCCTTTTATCGTGGTTCCGAAAAGTCTTGAGCATTCCAGGCTGTCAGAAATGATCCTGCGGCATGAATACTCCCACCTTCACTGCCATGACTCCCTTGTAAAATTGCTTTGCCTGTTAACCATTTGCCTTCATTTTTATAACCCGTTAACAGTTCTTACACTTTTACTTTACAAGAGGTTTTCCGAATACATTGCAGATGAAACCGCTACCATGGGTTATACCCTGGAAGAACGCAAAGCTTATGCATCTGCACTCGTCACTCATTCCGGCAAAACCAGACAGGTCCCTGTAGTCTGGAGAAACAATTTTTGGGGAGAGAAAAAAGTTATAAGAAGGAGAGTGGAACTGATTATGATTAAGAAGAGAAAGGTGTCTAAGATTGGAACTGTTGCGGCAGTTCTTGGTTCTGTGATTCTGAGTGGAAGCACTGTGTTTGCATATGCACCTGCTCAGACAACAGAAACTCAAACTCAGGCATCAACTGAATCCATTGATTCTTTAGGTTTTAGTACCAACAGTGCAGATCATAATATATGGAACGATTCTCAGATTCGTTTCAAATATCCAGACGGAACAATCCTACTAATTGATAATGCATCCATTGAAACCAGAGCGATTCTGTGTACACATGTGTTTGAAAGCGGTTATGCAGATACCCACACCTCAAAAAGTGATGGTGGCTGTATTGTAAAAACATATAATGCCAAACGTTGCAAAAAGTGTAACCACATTGTTCTTCAAGAATTAATCGGAACCGTTAACTATCCAAAATGTCCACACAAATAACCCCGAACTGCCAGCCCTACCCAGCCACCCAGTTCGAGGCAATTTAAACAAATCATATCACACTCAATTATATCGTCATTTTTGACTAAGGTCTGAAAACCAGAGAAGAAAAGCCAGGGAAACCCTATCACATTTCCCTGGCTTTTGCTGTCCCCTTCAGCCGTCCATGCACCTTCCGTCTTACAAACACAAAGCAGATCACCTGCATCACAATGGTGATTGCCCAGGAAGCCGGATAGGAAATAAACAGCGTATACAGCGATCTGTACTGTGGAAATATTAAAAATATCCACACAATTCTGGTTCCCACAGTACCGATAATGGAAAGGATCATCGGCACACCGGAATGTCCCATTCCACGAAGTGCTCCCGGAAAAAGATCCATAATTCCGCAAAGGAAATAAGGCACGGTTGTGATAGAGAGAATCTCCACGCCGCAGCGGATAACTTCACTGTCTTCTGTATAGATTTTCAAAATCTCACCGCCAAACAGATAAGAACCGCAGCCCAGCACAAGAGCAATCACAAAGGACAGAATTCCGCAGTCCAACAGTACACTGTCCATTCGCTTATATTTTCCCACACCATAGTTCTGGCTGGTAAAGCTCATACATGCCTGGGTAACTGCATTTACAGAGGCGTACAGAAATCCCAGAATGTTGTTGGCAGCTGTATAACCTGCCATGGCAGTGGAGCCGAAGGAATTTACAGAAGACTGCAAAAGTGCATTGGAAAAGTTAATAACAGTACTCTGCACTCCCGCCGGAATCCCCACCTGGAAAATCTGCACCAGATAAAATTTCTTCATACACAATCTGGAAAACCGAAGCTGATAACTGCTGTCCGTCATATACAGACATCGAAGAACCAGAATACAGGAAATCAGCTGGGAAATGATGGTTGCAACAGCGACACCTGCAACACCCAGATGGAACACGATCACCAGAATCATATTCAGCAACGCGTTGATCACACCTGCCACGATCAGGAACATCAGCGGACGCTTGGTATCCCCTACAGCACGCAGGATAGCGGCACCATAGTTATAAAGCATAAAGAAAGGCATTCCCAGGAAATAAATCCTCATATACAAAGTGGACTGGTCAATAACATCAGCAGGTGTTCCCATAACCTCCAGTGCCCATCTTGAAAAAACAAGCCCCACAGCAGCCATCACCACGCCACTGATCAAAGCCAGTGTAACAGACGTGTGTACCGTTTCAGACATTTCCTTCGCCTTACCTGCCGCATAGAATCTGGCAGCCAGAACATTGGCCCCCAGTGAAACACCAATAAAAAGATTAGTAAACACATTGATCAAAGCGGTAGTGGAACCAACTGCTGCCAGCGCCTGGCTGCCGGAAAACCGTCCCACCACAATAATATCCACAGCATTGAACATCAGCTGCAGAATTCCGGAAACCATCAGCGGAACAGCAAAAGAAACCAGCTTGTCCATAATGGTTCCGTTACACATATCAATTTCGTACTTATTCTTACTCAACTCTATCGCTCCCTCATCCCTATTCCAACGCAACCGACAGTCACTTCTGAAAATGCGTCAATTGATTATAATTCCCCGAAAGCCACTTTTCAAGCACGGAATAAATCACTTTCATATCAATAGGCTTCGTAATATAACCGCTCATTCCACACTCTGCAGCGCGGCTTTCATCCTCCTGGAACACATTTGCGGTCATGGCGATCACAGGAATATTTTTCCAGTATTCACTTTCTCCTCCGCGAATGCGTTCTGTAGCCTCATAACCATTCATCACCGGCATCTGGATATCCATAAAAATCAGCTCATAATAGTTCTCCGGCTGGCTTTCCAGAAGCCTGATGGCGGCCTGTCCATTCTCTGCCACATCCACGATCAGTCCTGCCTCAGCCAGAAGCTCATAAGCAATCTCCCGATTCAGCTCATTATCCTCCACCAGCATGATTCTGTGCCCCTTCAGGAAGGTGAAATCCTTTTTACTTCTTTCAGCGATACCTGCCCCAACAGCCTCTTCTGTGTTTTTTCCGTCATCTGACAGCGTCAGCTCCAGCCGCACAACAAAGGTCGTCCCCTCACCCTGACGGCTTACCACCTCAATATTTCCACCCATCTGAGTGACGATAGACCTGGCAATGGAAAGTCCAAGTCCTGTTCCCTGAGTGGCATTTGTCAGGCTGTTATCCTCACGGGAAAAAGGCTCAAATAATTTCTTCTGAAATTCTTCGGACATGCCGATTCCATTATCCTTCACCACAAATGTATATCCGGCTCTGCCTGGCTTCAAGCTGCGCTCTTGCACCACCTGTACCTGGATCCGGCCATACTCCGGAGTATATTTTACCGCATTGGAGACCAGATTGATCAGAACCTGACGAAGCCGTACCGGATCTGCCAACACATGATCATCCCGAATTTCCTGTGTATCCACCTCAAAGCTCTGGTTCTTCTCCTCGGCAGCCAGGCGGCATACACCGTCAACCAGTTCCATCGTCCGTATAAGAGACAAAGGCTCCTTATGAAGCGCTGTATCTCCGCTTTCGATTTTGGACATATCCAGAACCTCATTGATCAGCTCCAGAAGATGCCTGGAGGAATCGTCTATTCTCTGAAGACAGTACCGGATACGCTCCGGATCATTCAGATGCTGCATTGCAATCTGTGTCATTCCAAGAATTCCATTCATAGGCGTGCGGATATCATGAGACATACTGCTCAGGAAAACACTTTTCGCCTTGTTCGCCTCCTCTGCTGACTTATAGGCAGCTTTCAGACTGTTCATCAGCTGTTCATTCCTGCTGTGGCTCTCCTGTACATCCGTGGCGATCATAGTCATCATGCTTGGCATAACACTTTCCTCATCCATGCGGATAAACTGGAAACGAACCCAGCGATAAGTATTCTTCGCCCGGATCCTGGCCTCACATTCATAGCTGCCCTCCTGCTCCAGAAAAATATGGGAAAGCTCTGACAGCCTGATTTTCAAACGCACCTTTTCCCAGTCTGAGGGCTCGCAGTTTGGAGCCAGATACTCCTTCAGAAATTCCGAATAATATCCATCCGGAATTTTTTTGTCCAGAAGCTTCTGATTTCCACGATAAGACACTTTATATTTCCCGGACATCATATCCACCAGCAAAATAATCTGAGAATTTCTTGCTACAGCGCGAAGAAGCTGACGGCTCTCACTGTCACTTTTGTGGAGAAAATCAAGGATCTGATCTTCATCATCTTCCCTTTGCTTTTCGCTGATAACCTCCCAGTTTGACAGATCTATGGAAAGGCTTTTTCCCTCTTTCTCTTTTGGATCCACTGCTTTTCCATAAATGGAATAGCAGGTACGGATCCGTCCGGCTCCCATAAGATAAGTCAGATCCGCCTGCAGCTCCGGCTCTTTTTTCAGAAGCTCTACAAGCTCCGGACAGTAGACAGAGCCTTTTCCACGCACAAGCTCTTCAAGCACCTGATCCAGCTTCTTTGCAGTCTTGTAGCTTCGTCCTATAAAATCAGTGGCTGCATCCAGGCAGTCACTGATATGTAAAATTTCAATAAGAACACGTACATCAGATTTTGTATTGTCAAAATCAGATGGATATCCCATTTTCCCATTCCAGGATTTATGATGCCCCAAAACTGCATCCTTATATTTACAAAGGGAAGGGATTCCCTCGATAAATTTCGCCCCATCGGTGGAATGACTGAGAATATCATCCCGCTCCTTTTTGGTCAGCTGTCTGGACTGCTTATTCACAATAGAAGCCATTCTTATCATGCCAATATCCAGAAGCTGAGCGGACTGAGAAACAAAATCCAGAATGGCTTCGCGGTTTTCCAGCACTTCCACCACGTTTTCATATCCAAAGGTCCCAACAAGAAGCTGCGGACATTTCTCAAATACAGTCTTTAAAATGCGTCTGGCAATCTGCTCCACCATTGCACTGTGCATGGCAGTACTCTCATCACGGCTTACCATGATCTGGGTAAGAACCAGTGTATTTACCTCATCTCCTGTAAGATACTTCAGAACGTCCCCAAGTGAACGCCACACTACGTCATTTACAAACGTATCGTTTTCCGTCCTGGACAGACGGCGAATGGCATGGACATAATTGGATACACAAAAATCCAGAAGATCCGGCGCCCCATGATACTGCTCCTGATATTTCTCCAGCAGTTCCAGAATGGTAGGCAGGTGATTGACTGCCACCTGAAAATAACGGCTGTCGGAAAAAAATACCCCTTCCTGACTGTCCAGATCATCATGCTCCATGGTGTACTCACAGAATCTCCTGTAATCCTCAAGAAACTCTGTACAGGTAATCTTCCCCTGATAAAACAGGCAGGATTTATAATTGCAGTATATTTCATCCCGCATTTCATATAGATCAGGTTTTTTCTCAAGCTCGCGCTGATAATATTCCCCCAATACCTCAGATGCCCTGGAAAGAAGTGTCTGATCAATTTCCTGCACTGAAAATCTCAGAATGGAATTTCCAAGCAGATCATAATTCAGCTCTTCGATCAGCTCTTCAAAATCAAACCTGTCTCCATCCAGCTCCCTGATCTTCTCATTGCGGTAAAATTCCAGTGCCTCGTCTATATACTGCAAAAGCTCCTTTGCAGTACAGAGATTAAAATTGGCGATTACTATTGGAAAATTATAATAAGAATAAAGAATACGTTTTCTTACATCAAAATCCTCAATTTCAAAATAATGGGAAGAAAGCCCACGGATTCTGTTAAAATATGCTGCCCCTTTCTTTCCATCCTCCACACTGAACGGCCGGTTATAAAAATTCCCCAGAAGGTTCAGCGTCCAGATATAAGAGTCCAGATCATCGCTTTCCTGAAAATACTGATCCAGAAGCTCCAAAACCTCTCTCATGGCAAGGGTATCCTCATATCCCTCGTCATCAGCCAGCCGGATCTGGTGAAGGAATTCTTTCGCAAGGGTATGGCTCAGTTTCGCTTCCCCCTCCAGAAAAGGACGGATATACAGATTCAGAAGAGCCTCATTTTCAATATAAAGACGACGCATCACCCTGGATTTATTCTTCAGATTCTCGATCCATGCTTCCTGGTCATCTGCCTTTAAAAGATTTTCCTGAATACGGTCTTCCAGATTCAGATTTTCTTTATATTTGGTATAAAAATGAATAATATTTTCTTCTGTGATCATTCAGCTGTGCCCCTCTCAGAAATACGCCTGTGATTCCGGCTCTTACACAGATACATTCTGTGGTCAGCTTCCTTTACCAGTTCTGTGATTTCCCCGTCTTTTTCCTCAAATGCTACAACACCATAGGAAAAGCTGATGCGGCGTGTCTCTCCATTAATCTGAAAACGAATCGGTTTCGTCTCCAGAATTTCATTTAGCTGCTTTCCTATCTCCTCTGCTCCAAGAGTAGACAGAATTAGGAACTCATCTCCTGCATATCGATATAAAATGTCATGCTTATCAATGACACGTTTCACATTTGATGAAAAATGAATCAGATACTGATCACCGTTTTCGTGTCCGTAACTGTCATTGATCTCTTTGAGATAATCCAGGTCAATAAATACAAGGCTGCCCTTCTGATGGTTCCGGATGAACCGCCTGCTGTTACGGTCAAATGCCGCACGGTTCAGACAGTCAGTAAGCGTATCCTTCTCCATGTCATTCTTCATCCGCTCGATCCGAAGCTCTTCTTTCGCAAGGAGACGCACCATCTGAGTGTAGTTTTCCTTCTCTTTCTCCAGTGTCTCCAGATACAATTTCTCATATTCCGGTACTTTTCCACGGATTTCTTCCTTATCGCTTCTGCTGGCAGCCGTTCTCATCAGCCTGTAAACAGGACAAAAGCTTCCGCTGAAATTTCTGGCATTTCTGATATAGTCTCCAATTCGTATAATATCATCCCAACGCTCTTCCTCTGCCATCACCTGAAGGAATTCCGCAAAATGGTTGACACAGTAGCTTAACGTATCCCTGGCGCCTTCCCCTGCCTCTATTTTCTTCATATAAGCATTAAATTCTTCCGCAATTGCTGCCTTGTCCTTATACTGATGAAGCCTAAGATACAGCTCGGAAAACTCCTTCTGAAGCAGAAAAAAAGCCCGTCCATCCTCCGGAATTTCCTTCTGTTCGAGAACAGTCTGCATATCCCGGGCAGCCTGCTCTGCCCCTGCAACATCTCCCATTCCCAGACTCACGTAAATCTTGCTGTCATAATAAACAAGCTCATTCAGCCTGTCCGAATCCCAGAAATTCACATCACTGTCACAGGGATCCATTCTGGAAATATCCATCATTTTTTCCAGATAAATATCTGCCTCCTGAAACAGTCCACAATCTGTAAAAGCTGCAGAAATGGTATTGTAAACCGATTTCAGCGAATTTCTTACGAAAAAACCGGAATTCGCATATTTCAGTCCGTATTCCACGATTTTCGGCGGAAATCCAAGGCAGAAATACAGTCTTACCAGTGCAAGATACATCCTTGCCTTTTCTTTGGAACGCTCCAGGCGAAACCCTGTTTCACGGCAGATTTCAATCAGCGAATCTGCGTATTCCTGGAAATTGTAGGCAAAAACACCGTAACATACTACATAGATTTCTTCTGTATATGCCGTAAGATCCTGCATCTGCTTCCATTCCCTGATGCAGCCCGCTGTATCCTCTTTTGTCCATGTTCCTGCTTTTATTCTCTCTCTCATTTCCTCTAGCTTATACATACAAGTCCGACTCTCCTGCTCATCACTGTTATTCAATCGCTTTCACACCAGATATTCGACAAAAGACCAGGTGAATTTAATATATCACCCGATCTCTTCCCTGTTCTTTTCCTATATAAAGTTTATGATCCACATTCTTCAAAAGCGTATCCATACTGGATTTGAAATCATTCTCTTCCACGCCAAAGGTCATGGTAATGGGAATCCATTCGCCCCTCCAGTCAAAGAGATCATTACTCAGCTTTATCCGAAGATCGTTAAAAATAAGGCAAACCTCATCCCCATTCATTCTTGGGAAAAAGAAAATAAACTCTTCTCCGCCCCAGCGGCATAGCCTGGCATACTCAGACAATTCTCTGCTCATAAACCTGGTAAGCCATACCAGAACGGCATCTCCGCAGTCATGCCCCCAGTGGTCATTAATTTTTTTGAAAAAATCGATATCGCCCATACCAATAGTAAAAGCCACATCCGGGTACCTGTCACGCTGCTCTGTAATGTACTGCAGCATCTGACGCCTGTTCCAGAGACCGGTCAGTGGATCTGTCCCTGCCTGCTTCTTCAGCTTCTCATTATAGAGCACCAGCTTCTTCTCAGCAGATTCCACATTGGAGCTGAACATGCTGCAGGCTACAGCCATAAGAACAAATGTAATGATCGTATTAATGATCTGCAGAACAACTGTGGCTGTCTCTGACAGTTCAAGTACGGATACGTTCATCCTGCAGTATATAAAGAGACTAAACCGCACTGCAAACAGAAATACTGTGTATATAATTTTATATCCCACTGAATTATAAACTGCAAAATATACCAGCACCATCATTTCAAACATCAGATGCTGAATACCACAATCCCATCCATACAAAACGACAAAAGCAATTACCCACAAAAGCTGCAGACCGGTACATATAAGTACACTGGTATGCACTTTCGTGCGATAGGTTGCGCAAAATGCAGCGACCGCCAGTAACGCAAATATATCCCCTGTCCATACCTGCCTCTCCTGTCCTACCAGATACAGCACAAACGGAATGAGCAGAAAATAAGCCCCGAGAATCAGTAAAATAACTCTGAGAAGAAACAGGATACTCTGGGGCTCATTCTCATGAATTGCTTCTTTTTTTAATAATGAGAGAAACTTCTTCCATATTCCTCCACACATACAAATGCCGCCTTTCCCACGAGCGTTCAATGTATTAATTGTGCACTATTTTCGAGAAAATTGCAACCTTTTTATATGATTTTTCAATAAATAATCAGACTCTTGTACCCATGTAATAAAAGCCCTTGCAGGTATCCAGGCGCACATTTATATATTTTCCAAGAAGCTCCTTTGTACCGGAGAAATGAACCAGAAGATTATACTGGGTTCTTCCTGTAAAAATCCCCTTCTCTTTGCTTTCTGTCTCAACAAGTACTTCCTGAACCTCTCCCTGAAATCTGGAGGAAGCAGCTCTTCCTTTATCCTGAACCAGCTTTAAAAGACGGTCAAAACGATCCTTCACCACATCCTCCGGAACCTGATCCTCCATCTTCGCTGCCGGAGTACCGCTTCTTCTGGAATAGATGAATGTAAAAGCAGTATCAAAGCCACATTTCTCAACTACATCCAGAGTCTCCTGGAAATCCTCTTCTGTCTCTCCCGGAAAACCGACAATAATATCTGTTGTCAGAGAGATATCCGGCACTGCCTTTCGGATTTTCGCAACCAGTTCAAGATACTGCTCTTTGTCATAATGACGATTCATAATCTTCAGGATACGGCTGCTGCCGGACTGCATTGGAAGATGCAGGTGATGGCATACCTTCTTGCTTTTACCCATATATGCGATCAGCTCATCAGAAAGATCCTTGGGATGGGAGGTCATAAAGCGGATTCTCTTTAACCCCTGGATCTGTTCCACTTTCTCAAGCAATTCTGCAAATGTCACCGGATTCTTCAGCGTCTTTCCGTAAGAGTTTACATTCTGTCCAAGAAGCATAACCTCTGTGACACCGTCTGCCACCAGAGCCTCAATTTCCTTCACAATTGCCTCCGGCTCACGGCTTCTCTCACGTCCTCTTACATAAGGCACGATACAATAGCTGCAGAAATTATTACAGCCAAACATGATATTTACACCGGACTTAAAAGAATAGCTGCGTTCTGTAGGAAGCTCCTCCACAATCTTGTCAGTCCCATCCCAGATGTCGATCAGCTGGCTGTCGCGGTTCTCCATTTCATAAAACAGCTCTGCAAACTTGAAAATATTATGGGTTCCAAACACCAGATTAACAAAAGGATAATCCTTCTGAATTTTTTCCACCACCTGTTTCTCCTGCATCATGCAGCCAAACAGGACGATTCGCATTTCCGGATTGGATTTCTTCAGACTGTGCAGCTTGCCAAGGCGTCCGTACACCTTCAGATTGGCATTCTCGCGGACTGTACAGGTATTGTAGATCACAACATCCGCATCCTCAGTCTCCTGTCTCTCAAATCCGATCTCATCCATAATTCCTGCCACTACCTCAGACTGCTTCTCGTTCATCTGGCATCCAAATGTCTGAAGACAATAGGTGACAGGTCGTCCCAGCTCCTGCTTCTTCAGCGCTGTCATAGTGGCGAGCTTCGCCATATAATAGTACTGGCGGTCTGTGTCGTCCTGGGGCGGTGTGATGCTGGTATCTATTTTACTGAAATCAATTTCATTAAACATAGCTTTTCCCTTTCATAAAAAGAACCCCTGAATTGTGGGGTTATCCTGATTTAAATATTTTATCGTATTTGCTATCTTTTGTCCAGCAATTTATTTTCTCAGACTGCTTTTCACAACCGACCCAGGTGACTTACTTGATTCGGTTAAAAAAGGACTCCGGAAACCTGTTCGCACAGATTCCCGAAGCCCTTTATATAGGGGAAATTACAGCTCGATGTAATGTCCCTCAGCTTCACCGTTTACTACATAATATGCCTTATTCTCTTCTGTCTTAACGTAAACTTTAATATCCTGGATATCTTCTTCTTTCTTGCCTGTCATCTCTGTCCAAGCTTTCTTTACCTCAGATACCAGATCCTTTGTTGTGAATTCCTTACCTGCATACTGAAGGAAAACTTCCTCAGTTACTACAGCTTTTCTTGTTCTTCTTGTAGCAGGTTTCTTAGCCTCTGCTTTCGGAGCAGCAGCTTTAGCCGGAGCCTTAACAGTCTCTTTAGCGGCTTCCTTAGCTGTCTCTTTAACGGTCTCAGTAGCTGCCTTAACTGTCTCTGTAGCAGCTTTTACAGTCTCAACAACAGCAGCTTTAACAGCTTCTGCCTTGGATGGCTCAGCCTTTACCTCTGCTGCACTCTTAGCTGCCTTCTTGGCTGCCATTGTTTCTGCCTTTTTTGTAGTTCTCTTTGTAGCCATTATAATAGCCTCCTTGACGGTGAAAATATTCTTCGATTTCGCTTCTATGATAGAATACTACGAATTGAATTTTTTTGCAAGTTTTGACAAATCAGCGCTTGACAAGCTTTTTTCGCAGCTTCATAGGTAAAAATACACAAACAAAGCCTTTTAATTTCATAAAATCCACAGATGCAATTCTAAAAAACCTGATAATTTTAGTTCGCTGCCACAGTTATTGCCAAATTTTTCCTGATTTTTTCAGTGTTTTTCGTTATTTATTTCCCTGCACAACACTATAGTCCCAGGTTCTCAAGGTCATATTTCATATAAGCATTTAATCTTTCCCGCAACTTTTCGTGCTGCGGCAGTGTCAGCTCCCGGTCAAGCTCCAGAAGTCCTCCTGCCGCATCGCTTGCAGCCTTCAGCACATCTGAATCCTGATAAATATCGCCAATCCGAAACTCCAGCTGACCACTCTGACGGATTCCAAACAGATCTCCGGGACCGCGAAGCTTCAGATCCTCCCCTGCAATAAAAAATCCGTCATTGGATTTATTCAAAATCTCCAGACGTTTGGAAGTCTCTTCCTCTTCATTTCCCTGCATAAAAATACAATAAGACTGGTGTTCTCCACGTCCCACGCGGCCTCTTAGCTGATGAAGCTGTGCCAGCCCGAACCGTTCTGCATTTTCCACCATCATAACGGTGGCATTTGGCACATTCACGCCTACCTCCACTACTGTGGTGGATACCAGCACCTGAAGTTCGCCCCTTGCAAACTGCTCCATAATCTCATTTTTTTCCCTGGGCTTCATTTTTCCATGAAGCATTCCAACGGCAATATCAGATGGAAAAATCTCCTTCAGCCGTGCTGTATAATCGGTCACATTCTCTCCATCCGCACCTTCACTTTCTTCTACCATCGGACAGATAATATATGCCTGTCGTCCTTCCCGCACCTGTTTTTCAATAAAGGAATAGGCCTTTGGGCGATAAGATGTGCCAACCACGCAGTTCCGGATGGGAAGACGCGTTGCCGGAAGCTCATCAATAATGGAAATATCAAGATCCCCATATATAATGATCGCAAGAGTCCGGGGAATAGGTGTCGCGCTCATAACCAGCACATGAGGCACATTTCCCCTGGTTGTCAGGGCTTCTCTTTGTTTCACACCAAAACGATGCTGCTCATCTGTGATAACAAGACCAAGATTTTCATACACTACCTTTTCCTGGATCAGTGCATGGGTACCGATGATAACATTTGCCTCCCCGGCAGCAATCTCCCCGTAAATTCTTCTTTTCTCCTTCTGTGTGGTGGATCCTGTAAGAAGAACAGGATGACAGGAATGGACTTTCTGCTCCTCCAACAGCTTTGTAAAAGCTTCAAAATGCTGATTGGCAAGAACCTCTGTCGGCACCATCAGGGCTGCCTGATAGCCGTTTTCCGCAGTGAGAACCATGGCCAGAAAAGCAAGAATGGTTTTTCCGCTTCCCACATCACCCTGAACCAGCCTGGACATAAGTGTGTGTCCGCAAAGATCCCGTTCTATCTCGTGCCATGCATTTAGCTGTGCCCCTGTAAGGCGGTAAGGAAGGCCTTCCATGATCTGCTCTGTAGTCCATACAGGCTTCATGGGAAACGCATCCGGAGCCTCTTCTGTTTTCCCCTTTAATATCTGTACAGCCAGAATAAACAGCAGAAATTCATCAAACACAAGACGCTTTCTTGCCACAAGAAGCTCCTGCATGTTTGCAGGAAAATGTATGGTGGAGATTGCGTAATTATCATCTGCAAGGTGGTAGAATTCTTTTATTTCATCCGGCAGGAATTCTGTCTGCAGACCCTGTTCATCCAGAACCTGATGCATCAGCCTGGTGATCAGCTTATTGGTAATTCCGGCTGTAAGTCCATAGATTGGCTGCATACTGTGAAGAACTTCCTCATATGCCGCCGGCGTAAAGATTTCCGGATGCTCCATTTCCAGCCGGCCTTTTTTTCTGGATATTTTACCGCGGAGAATGAAACAGCTGCCTTTTTTCAAAGTATTTTTCAGATAGGGCGCATTGAACCACACCACAGGCAGTCTGCCAGTGGCATCTGCGACAGTGATGGAAATGATCTGCAGATTGCGAACCCTGTTTACATAGACTCCTGTGGCAACCGTTCCACGAACAGCTGCCACAGTATTCTCCTTCAGAGCACTGATTTCCTCCGGTGCCTCATATTCGTCATAATTTCTCGGATAATAGTGCAAAAGATCGTCTGTGGCGGTAATGCCGATTTTCTGAAACAGCTTTTCTGTTTTCTCTCCAACACCCTTTAGTTCCCGAAGCAGTTTTGTCACTGTTTTTCTCCTCTTTCCAATCAGAAAAAGGGCAGGAAACTCCCGCCCTCATTTCATCTTATGATTATTCAACAGAAATAATATAGTAATAGATCGGCTGTCCGCCCATGTTCACCTCTACCTCGCAGTCCGGATATGCTTCTTCCAGTTCTTCTGCAAGTTTTTCGGCATCTTCCTCAGATGTCTCAGCACCATAATAGATACTGATCACTTCTGAATCCTCGTCAACCATAGCTGCCACCATTTCTTTGGCAACGTTCTCACAGCCTTTGCCTACTGCAAGAATTCCATGGTCACCGATTCCCATGATATCGCCTTCGTGGATTTCTTTCTCATCCAGTCTGGTATCACGCACTGCGTAAGTAACCTGTCCGGTCTTCACCATGGATACAGCCTCCATCATGGCTTCCAGATTCTCTTCTCCGTTCATCTCCGGCTGGAAACTTATAAGTGCTGTAATTCCCTGCGGAATTGTCTTGGTCGGAACCACCACAATCTCTTTTTCCTCTGTAAGATCCCTTGCCTGATTTGCAGCAAGTACAATATTCTTATTATTCGGGAAAATGTAAATTGTATCTGCATTTACCTCATCGATAGCGTTAAGCATGTCCTCAGTACTTGGATTCATGGTCTGACCGCCTTCGATAATATAATCTACATTCAGTTCTTTAAACAGTGCAGAAAGCCCTTCTCCCACGGAAACACTGATAAAGCCGTATTTCTTACGCTCTCTGGATGCTCTGGCTGCAGCTTCCTTCTTCTCCTGCTCTTCCTGCTCCATGGCAAGCTTCTGCGCATCCTTGATCAGTTTCTCCTGGTGTTCTTCACGCATGTTATCGATTTTCATACGGGAAAGAGCACCGTAGGTAAGTGCCTTCTCAAACGCCTGGCCAGGATGATTGGTGTGTACATGAACCTTAACGATCTCGTCATCTGCTACCAGAACAACGGAATCACCAATAGACATCAGGAATTCCTTAAAGCTGTGTACCTCTTCATCCGGAAGCGGCTTGTCCAGAAGAATAATAAACTCTGTACAGTATCCGAATTTAATATCTGCCTCAGCCTGCGGAGAAATCTTCGTAACAGCAGGCGCTTGGGAGGTCTTCTCAAATGCAGAATAGTCGATCTCCTTACCAAGGTATCCGTCGAATGCTCCGCGGAAAACCTCCAGAAGGCCCTGTCCGCCGGAGTCTACCACTCCTGCTTCTTTCAGAACAGGAAGCATCTCAGGTGTACGGGCAAGTGTCTTCTCTGCATGCTCGAAAACAGCACGGAAGAAAAGTTCCAGATTCGCTGACTCCTCTGCAATCTCGGCAGCCTTCACCGCAGCTTCACGAGCCACAGTGAGGATTGTTCCCTCCTTCGGCTTCATAACAGCCTTGTATGCCGTCTCCACACCTTTCTCCATAGCAGCTGCGATCACAACAGCATCCATCTCTTTATGTCCTTTGGTTCCCTTGGTAAAGCCTCTGAGAAGCTGGGAAAGGATAACACCTGAATTTCCTCTGGCTCCACGCAGAGAACCGGAAGAAATAGCTCTGGCAAGTGTCTCCATATCCGGGTCTGCAAGACTGCTTACTTCTGATGCAGCTGACATGATCGTCATAGTCATATTCGTACCGGTATCCCCATCCGGAACCGGGAATACATTCAGCTCGTTGATCCATTCTTTCTTCGCTTCCAGATTCTTGGCTCCTGCCAGAAACATTCTGGAAAGTATCTTGGCGTCTATGGTCTGTCTATCCACCACAAGTTTCCTCCTCTATTCCTAATCTATTGCACGAACACCTTCTACATAAATGTTGATCTTCTCAATCTCCATTCCTGTAAAAGCCTCGACTTTATATTTCACATTATTAACAAGATTATCTGCAATCGTGCTGATGTTCACCCCATATGCCACGATCACGTGGAAATCAAGGCGGATTTTATTATCCTCTGTAATCTTGACATTTATACCATGCTGCAGAGAATCTCTCCTGAGCAGCTTTACAAGACCGTCCTTCATACTTACGGCAGCCATACCGATAATACCAAAACATTCTACTGCAACGCTTCCTGCATAGGTCGCAATTACATCTGTATCAATAATGATCTGACCAAGGCCGGAATCTATACGTCCCTTCATATGGTTTACCTCCATTAATCTGTTTTTCAAAATGTATATACCATATTATACCCTTTTTTTTCTCATAACACAATGTCCAATTTTAGCATGCATTTAAGCAAATAGCAAATTTATTTTGAAATTGTTTTAAAATTTTCCTTTTTTTGCTTGCAAAATGTAATTTCATCTGTTAGAATATGACTGTTGAAAAAAAGCGTCAAGGAGGTGCTATCATGGCTAAATGCGCAATTTGTGAAAAAGGTGCTCATTTCGGAAACAATGTGAGTCATTCCCATAGAAGATCCAATAAGATGTGGAAATCAAACGTGAAATCCGTTAAAGTTAAAACTGAAGGCGGAGCTAAGAAAATGTACGTATGTACTTCCTGCTTAAGATCCGGAAACGTTGAAAGAGCCTAAGAAACACCTGCCCTCACAGCTATGTGAGGGCTATTTTTTTGCTTTTCTATAAGAAAGTCACAATAAAAAAGTCACATCTGCGTGATGAAAATCTGTTCCCCAAACAAAAATAGGTATGAAAAGATCGTCCTGACCCTCTCATACCCATCTTATTTGCAAAATAAATGATATCCGCACATCATGCACAGGGCAGCTGCGATCAGCAGCGCCATGGTCTCCGTGACCAGAAGTCCGATCACCATCCCAACTCCGATGAAAAACAACATAAAACCAAGAGCTTTTCCCATAATGCTTACAGCCTTGCCTCTTTGGTTTAATATAGTTTATGCAGAATCTCTAAAATCATTCTTCGGAATCCACGGTCTCCTCTTCTGTATCTTTTCCACCTGGTGCAAAGCGGTTCACGAAATCCGGAACCATGTCCAGAACTTTCGTCAGACCATCCTGATTCTTCACATTAACAAGCTTGGTAGTGCCGTTCTGAATCACAAGAACTGCACATGGAGTCATCTTTCCGGCAAGACCGCCGCCTCCATTGTTCTTCTTCTCACCTGCAAATGCACCTGCACCTACGCCAAAAGATACATCTACCAGTGGAAGTATAATGGTATCTCCTACATGAATTGCGTCTCCCACTACTGTCTTGGCAGATACAAAGCCATCCATCCCCTTAAACAGGGAGCTTACGGTTTCTTTGAAGTTATTTTCGTTTTCCATTTTTAGTCCTCCTTATGCTTCCATCGGTTGATAACGTATTTTATATTTTTATTAAAATAAATCTCTATTGCTGCCTTCACAAACACGACACCGTAAATACGGCCTTTCAGAAATACATTTCCTGTAAGCTGGTTCTCTCCGTCAAAAAGCGGAGTAACCTGAATCCGGTTCTTATGAAATGGAAATGTCATTCCCAGAACTGCCAGAGCCGCACCTGTAACAGAGGGATCTTCACATCCAAAGGTGACCTGCCCTTCCACTTTCGTCGGAAACATATGACGTATCAGTCCCTTTCCATCCTTCCATAGAAGGGAAAGTGCCGCCTTCGTCCGCTGGTTCGTGAGAAACTCCTTCCACCAGCCAATCCTGTCTGTAATCTCAGAAACTGTTTTCTTTATATTCTTAATTTTTTTAACAGTACCTTTTATAAGTGAAATAATCTTATTCCAGAGATTTCCCGGAAGCCTGATTATTTTATATAGTATTCCCCGAATGCGGACAAATAAACTGCCCTTGGCCGCAGGCTTCTTATGTGCCTTCTTCTCCCCGGAAACTTCTTCTGTCTTCGGTGTTATGACTGGTCTTTCATCCTTCTGTACTGTTTTCTCTTCCTGTACTGATTCCTTATGAACAGTTTCCTTCTCTGGTACAATATCCTTTTTCTGTACGGTTTCCTTTACACGATCCGGCAGTTCTTCCTTCTGAACTTTTTTCTTTCTGCTGTCTTTTTTCTTAAACCAGCCTTTAATAGTCTCCAACGAAACTCCAAAAAGTGTAATCGCCAGCTTTCTTTCACCATTATGAACAGATATTCCTGCACCAACTGCGTGAAACAGCCAGGTGGCTCTGGCTTCCAGCTTTACATCCTTAAAGCTGTCATTTTCTTTAACAGCCAGCGCCCGATAGCGCACCGGGCAAAAAAGCAGAAGAAGCACCGCCAAAAGCGCAAGTCCCAGCAGAATTCCCAGTATGATCAATATAAACTTTATGAGGATCCACAGTATTTGTAACATGCGCTCACCTGTTCTTAAAATATTCTTTTACTTGAAAAGCTCCAGTCTCACCGTAAATATTCTTCACAATATCCACAGCCATATCAATGGCTTCCTCTTTCCCCTTGGCCATTCCGATGATCTCCGGACATCTGGTATAATAGCTCTTCTGAACCAGCATATAAGAAGGTACGATTTCCAGAAGATTTCCCGGATTCTCAGACAAAGTAACAAGATACACTCCAAACGCTATCCTGCCCGCATCAATTCGCTTCCGTGCTTTTGCTGCGTCCCTGATCCCCTCACCTACATAATAATCTTCCCGCCATTTCAGCATATTCGGCACAACACTCCTTTGAATTTACCTTAATACTAAATAAAGGCTGCGCAAATCAGCTACGCAGCCCTTATCCTTTCCACATGAATCAGAAATGCTTCTGCTGCCTGTCCCATAATCCGGCACTTCGCAGTTCCAGATATTCCTGGTACGCTTTCTCAACAATCTGCTTCTCGTTGGCAAAACGAAGCAGATGATAGACCTCGTGGAACTTGTAATATCCGGAATCCACGAAAAATTCCTCTCTTTGAGGCTTGCTATGATAATTATCCGCCGTCATCAGATACCAATGTACCTCTTTGTTGACCATATCCTCCGGCACTGTGAAATTATACTGGCTTTTCCCAACATACTTCACAATGGAGGCTCTCACATCAGCTTCCTCCTTCACTTCCCGCAATGCGGTCTGCTCATGAGTCTCTCCAGGCTCTACGGTTCCCTTCGGTAAAACCCAGCCTTCGTAACGGTTTTTGTAAGATTTATATAATGCAAGAATCTTACCTCGATGAATTACCACACCGCCACAGCTCGTTGCTTCTATCATGCTGCAATCCTCCTGTAATGCGTGTGTTTTCTAAACTGTGTATAGTATACCTCTTTTTCAGAAAACTCGCAACAGGGAATCTGCTTAATTAGAATAATACGCATCAAAAATCTGCCCTGCAATAGGAACAGCTGACTCACTTCCCGAGCCTCCATTCTCAACAATTACCGCAACCACCAGATCCGGATCGTCCACATTGGAATAACCGATAAACCAGGAATGGCTGTGTCCTTCCTCATCAAACTCTGCAGAACCTGTTTTGCCCGCCACAGTATAGCTTCTGCCGGAAAGTGCGGAGGCTGTACCGGAATCTACGACCTGCTTCATAAGCTTGCCAAGAAGATTTGCCTCATTCGAGCTCATCAGCCTTTTATAAGCTACAGGTTCTGTAGTCTTCACAGTATCACCGTTGTCATTAACCACCTTATCGATCAGATAAGGCTTCATCAGTACTCCGTCATTTGCAACTGCACAGGTAATAAGTGCCATATGCATAGGGGAAACCAGAGTATTTCCCTGACCAATAGATGTCTGCATGGTCAGCGGAATTCCGGAATTTTTATCCAGAGAAAAACTGCTGGTCCGATAGGAATTAAGCGGAAGATTTCTGTTAAACAGAAGATCCTCAGCCGTCTCCCGAAGCGATGCTCCCCCAAGATCAACTCCAATATTTGCAAATGCACAGTTACAGGAATTGGCAAAAGCGGAATAGAAATTCTCCTGTCCATGAACTGTATTGTGATAACAATGGATTGTGTGATCCTCCAGGGTAATACTTCCCTCACACTGATAATTATAACCTTCAAAAGTTCCCTTTTTGCGGAAATAATCCAGCGCAGTCACTACCTTAAATGTAGAACCAGGCGGATATGCACCATTGGTAGCTCTGTTCAGAAGACTGCTGTCATTCTCATCATTTACAAGATACTGCCAGTTATCCGCAATGGTATTCGGATCAAAATCCGGCTTGCTTACTTCCACAAGCCGTTTGCCTGTAGAAGGTTCAATTACCACAACAGCACCTCTTCTGTCCCCCAGTGCATTGTAGGCAACGCTCTGAAGATTGGCATTTAAGGTAGAGATCACAGTATCTCCTGTATTTTTCTCACTGCGGAACTGATTCTTCATCTGAGTAAGGAAAAAGGAATGGGATGTCAGAAGAGTAAAATTCGCCTCTGATTCCAGACCGCTTTTTCCATTGGAATCATATCCCACAACATGAGAAAACATGTTGGAATAAGGATAATTGCGTGTCTCAACCCCATCCTCACTTACATTCGTCTGCGCCAGAACCTGACCATCTGAAGACAGGATCTTACCTCGTACCACGCGGTCAGAAAAAGAATCCTGTCTGGTATTGTAAGGACTGTTAATAAAATCATCACTTTTAAAGCCATCAAAATAAATCAGATACCCGATCATACTGATGAAAATGATTCCAAAGAAAATGGAAACAAAGGTATATTCTTTATTTCTGGCTTTGCGCTTTTTAGTAATCTCTTTCTGACGCTGCCTCAACAGCTCTCTGTCTCGCTCTCTTTGCCGCCTCTCGTCGATGTCTCTCAATTTCTTCGTCCTCGTCCTCTCTATAAATATACAAGCCCTGAATAATGGCGATCATCAGAATCATACACATAATGGAACTTCCTCCATAGCTTACAAGGGGAAGGGTTACACCTGTCATAGGTATGAATTTGGTAGCACCTCCAACAGTAAGGAATACCTGAAATGCATATTCTGTGCCAAGACCAATGGCGATCAGTTTATAAAACGGATTCTTGATCTGCAGCGCGATCTCCACAATAGTAAGGAAAAAACTCATGCACACAAGGATCAGGCAAATTGCAAAAATGCCACCCAGTTCCTCACAGATAGCGCTGAAAATAAAGTCATTCTTAACAACCGGAATCTTCTCCGGTGATCCCTGGCAAATCCCCATTCCAAACCACCCGCCTGTACCGATGGCAAACAGGGACTGCACGATCTGATACCCCTCATTCTGATAAACAGCCATCGGATTCTTCCACGCACTGACACGCTGCCTTACATGACCAAACAGATGATATGCCACTACCGCACCTGCTGCACCACCAGCAAGACCAATGCCAAGATATGCCGGTTTCCTGGTGGATACATAGATCAGTACCAGATATGCCACAAAAAAGATCACGGCACTTCCTAAATCCCTGGAAAGTACCAGAATCCCAACATGAAGACCTGCCACAACCGTAGCCAGCACAACCTTCTTAAAAGTCACTTCTCTTGCAAGAAGGGACGCCATAAAAAATACAAAGGTAAGCTTGATCACCTCTGACGGCTGTATTCCCATCAGGGAAAGCTTGGCACCATAACTGGTCTGTGCGAGAACGAGAACTGCTCCCAGAAGAACTACTCCAAGTCCTGCGTAAACCCAGGTCAGATCCTTAAGGAATTTCATTTTCCGGATCATAACCGGAATCACAAGCGCCACTATACTTCCGCAGGCTACGATCAGAAGCTGTTTATTTGCAGAAGCGATATCCAGTCTGCAGAGCATGATAAACCCAACGCTGAGCAGCATACACATGTTATTTAAAAGCAGCATGGAGGCGTTCTTATAAATCCTGCGGTACAGAATCAGGATAACAGCAAAGTATACCATCATCTCCGCATAAAAAATAACCGCTTTAAAATCAAAGGTTTTTAAAAATATTACAAGAAACGCTGTAAAATCCAGGAAAAAGGTTAATGTGATCTGGCTTCTGAGAAGCCCCTTCCTGTTTGAGGTATTTTTTCCAGACACCAGATAGTAGCACAGAGCTGTATATATGAGCATCAGTGTCAGGATCACATATTTGGATAATTCAACAACAATATTAATCATACGCCCTTACTCGGCTCCTCTTTTAAAATGACCTTTTGTAAACTCATATTCGCCGGACATCCTGCCTTTATGATAGGCAGCCACAAAATTCTCTGCAATCTCAGCCGTCTTTTCTCCACTTTCAACAGTAAAAGACAGCCGCACAGACGAAACTCCAAGACTCTTCACCCTGGCAGCCTCCTTCAGAAGACCATACGGAAGACTGTTGTAAATGATATTATAACAAGGACCTGCTGCCTTTGTATTTCCCGTTTTCCATGGATCACAATAGCAGACTGCCGGAAATTCTTTATCATAACGGTCGCGTAAAACAAGTCTGTCCTCTCTGTGATTACAGCCGAAGGTATTTTTGCGAACGCACTGGGCGCTGTGCATCAGCGGCAGCAATCCGTAAACAACCATTTCACTGCCTGTATTTTCCCTGTGACGAAGCTCCTTCTCATTCAGCTCCAATGGAACTGTATTTCGAAGGATTTTCTGGTCTTTCCAGAAATGAATTGCTTCATCATTCCATGTATATAAGGAATGATCCAGCACACATTTATCAGCCAGTCCCAACTGTGCCAGCGCACTGTAGGATTCCAGATTCCGCACAAGAAATCCTGTCATGCCGGCTTCCAGCCATTTCTCGGCCTGTTCTGCAAAGCCTTCCGGTGGATTTCCTCTCGTAATATGAGGCAGGGAAAGATACATTTCCTTTCCATTGGCAAGACCTGTCTGCAGATATTTTTCCATTAATGCATATGGCAGGTAAACGCCATAGATTCCTGCCTTTCGACAGAGAACTTCTGCCGCTTCCTCATTTTCACAGGATGCATAAACCGGAATATAGTCCTCTTTTCCAAGAGAAACATTGTCACAGAGCAGGGTGTCGCCGATTTTTGGCTGAGGGTCAAATGCAATTCGTCGGATCCATTCCCCTTTTGCATCTCTTCTGTATTTCTTTACAAGGTTTTCTGTCAGCTCCTTTATTGCCTGATGACGCACCTCATTCAAGATCTTCATCGGGACAAAAACATCATCATTCATCTGAATATCCAGATTTTCCCATGTAAAAACAGTATTTCCAAGCTTGTCCATCTGCGAAAGCACACGTTCCTTCGTTACAGGCTGATTCTTTGCACACTGCACTTCACCGGCGTAAGCCATCGCTTCTGCACCCTTGCAGGATACATGGAGAAGGGCAGGAAGGCCAGACGTAAGACTTAATTCCCCTTTTATTGGCACCTTCAAAGGCTTCGGTTCCAGAGAAACCTCACCTGTTTTCTTCTCATTGGAAAACGCCATCATCTCAGGTCCGTTTCCCATCTGATAATAGCCTGTACAGGAACCACCTCTGTTAAACAGATCCAGAAGATATTTTTTATCTTTTTCTGTGACACAGTAATTCTCCGGACCTTTTTCAAATAAAAGATCCAGATATTTCCGATACATGCCTGTAACACCTGCAGTATAAGCCGGCTGTTTCATCCTGCCTTCAATTTTCAGGGAAGTAACTCCTGCCGCGATAATCTCCGGCAAAATCTCAATGGTACAGATATCCTTCAGACTTAATGGGCAAAAATCCCCTTTTCCATATTCTTTGGTCTTGAAATTCTTCACCTGATAAGGAAGCCGGCAAGGCTGTGCGCAGCGTCCTCTGTTTCCGCTTCTTCCTCCAATGAGGCTGCTCATCAGACACTGCCCGGAATAGCTGTAGCAAAGGGCACCGTGTACAAATGCTTCTATCTCAATAGGACAGGCTTCATGCATACGGGAAAACTCTTCCAGAGAGAGTTCTCTTGCAGCAACTACACGGGAAGCGCCCTGATCTGCCAGAAATTTCATCCCTTCCGGACCAGTCACGGTCATCTGTGTACTGGCATGAAGGTGAAGCCCCGGAAATTCCTTTTTCAAAAGGGAAAATACTCCCATATCCTGAACAATCACTGCATCCAGGCCTGCATTATAATAAGGTTCCAGATAGGAAATCAGATTGTCCTTCAATTCTCTGTTTTTCAGCAGGGTGTTGACTGTAAGATACAGCTTTTTCCCATAAATATGTGCCACATCAATAGCCCGAAGAAGCTCTTCTTCATCAAAATTCCGTGCGTATGCCCTGGCTCCGAACATTGCACCACCTACATACACGGCATCTGCCCCAGCTCCAAGGGCTGCTTCAAAGCCCTCGTAAGAGCCGGCCGGTGCCAGCAGTTCTATATTGTTCCGCTTCAAAGTATGTCCTCCAAATTCATTCGATAAACTCCTGGAAATGAAAAGAGGAATCACCTAGGCAATCCCTCCTGCTTTTATTTCAGCATTTCATCCAGTTCTTTTTCCAGTTCCTTTACTTTACCATCCAGAAGATTCTTCTCGTCCAGAGCCTCCTGCTCATTCTTCTGTGCTTCTTCTATCTGCATACGAAGGGAAATAAGCTCATGCTTCAGGTCGTACATCTCCTGATCCTTCTGCTGCAGATCAAGCTCGTAAGTCTCAACCTGCTTCTTCGCCTTGAAATAATCGTCTGTAATATTCAGGCTGAGAAGCATATGCTTGGTCTCCATAGGCTGTCTGCCGTATCCTGGCACAGTCTCCAGCTCTCCTATCTTCTTATTCATATATGACGCTACCTGCTGGAAATATTCCTCTGATTCATATCCTCCAAGAGTAATGATCTTACCCCCGATGATCACCTGTGCTGTATTCTTGACCGCCATTCGTTCAAGCCTCCTGTATCTTATACTGTACAATCCCGTATTCTCCGCTGCCAGCAGTCTGACAAAATCCGGGCTGTTCCTGTTTTATTTTCGTATCATAATTATGTAAGCACTCCTATTATAATCGAAAATTGTAGAAAAGTATAGGATTTTTTACAAAATTATGAAAAGTACCTGTTTTACAGGGGTTCCCGGACTTTGGTTTATTATTTACCCCACTTTTTACCCCAATCCGTTTATTTTATGGAAAAAGGCAGCAGTTATAAAACTGCCACCTCATGAAATGCACCCTCTATCTGTTTCATTTCCTGCTGTTTCGTATTGGGAAGAACATGAGCATACAGATCCGCAGTCATGGCAAGGGAACTATGCCCCAGAATCATCTGCAGAGTCTTCATGTTTCCACCCTCTTCTATGTACCGGGTTGCAAATGTATCCCGGAAAGCATGATGAGTAAATCTCTCAATCTCCGTTCCCTGCTGCCGGAGCTGTCCCAGAACTTTGTCTATGGAATAACTCACTGTGTGGGATGCAATCGCCTTGGATCCATTGCTCCCCAGGAAGATGTTATTGCTCAGTTTTCTTGAGAAAATGTCCCCGTAGAAAATCGCAATCTTATCCTTTTGCATTTGCAGAATCTTTTTTATTGTATCATTCATGGGAATATCTCGCTTGCTGGTCCCGGATTTTGGTGTTGTTTCCTCGATTCCTCCGCCTTTCTTCCGGGAAACTGTCTTAGTGACGTGGATCACGTTGTTTATGTAATCTATATCTCCCCACTTCAAAGCATTAATCTCGTTAATTCTCATACCGGTACAAAGGGAAAAGCAAAAGAACTCATACAGCCATTCATTCCTTGCGCCCTGTAGAAACGTCTGCTGCTCTTCCCTGGTCAATGCCCGGTGAATGGTCTCACTTGCATCTGGCCTGTCGTCTGTCCGAAGTGGCTTTATACCGGCAACAGGATTCTTGATAATAATCTCATCTCTGACAGCTTCATTCAACACGGATTTCAGCACAACCAGAATCCCATTTACTGTTGAAGCGCAAAGCTTCCCAGACAATTCCTGTTGAAGCTTCACCACTGCACGCTTTTCAATTTTCTGCACTTTTGTCTTTCCCAGTACCGGTTTGATATGATTGTCATATCTTGACCGTATTTCTTTAATGCTGCTATTCTTCACCACCCCGCCCCTGGATTTTTCCCATTCATCAAAATAAGCATCCAGAGTAAGGTTTTTATTTTCGTTATACAGGCCTGCCTTTATTGTCTCACGCAGCTCTGTTTCATTCTCTGCACATTCTTTTACGGTATGGCCATAGGCGCTGTATCGCTTTCCATTCACAGTAAAACGCTTCTCAAATAGGCCGTTTTCCTTTTTTCGCATTCCCGACGGAATTCTTGCCATTATACATCACTCCTTCCCGGCGATCTAGTAACTCACCAGGGTATTTCTCCACGCTCTTTTAGTATCTTTATCCCTCTGCTGTTCCTGATCAGACTGTTGGCGTAGCATTTCAGAAATCGGCAGCAGGACCGCACCGACTCCTGGATTCCGTTTCCAGGAGTTGCGCCGGCGCAATTTGCTGAAAATATGTATCAACTTCGGTTTTCGTGAAAGTATTGCACTTTTGCAGATATTATTGTAAAATTTATCCAATGAGAGAAGTGATACCTGACCCCCACTTTTGGGTTGGGCCATCATTTCTCTTTTTTTGCAAAACGGATATCACATTTTTATTTCATTTCAAGCAGCTGCGGTCTTTTCTCTTCCGCCAGGAGAAACACCTTCTGCAAAAAAATTTCTACCTGTGGATGCCGCATAGCTGACAACATCATCAATTTTATCTGCAGATAATCTTCTGGGGTTGCCTTTGACAATTCAAGAATAAACTCTGCTGCCAGTCGGGTGATCTGCGTTGTCATTGCTCCTGCCCTCCTGGCGCTTCCTTAATTGCTTCTGGAGCCTTCTTTACTTCCTGTTCCCATAATGTGTTAAAAGCATTTCTTACCGCTCTTAGCTTCTTTTCCGTTTCAACCATATAATCGAGTAAAATTTCTGACATAATACGACCGTTCTTCCAGTCATACACTTTCTGAAATTCTGTTTTCTCTGTTGAAAAATCATTATATAACTGAACACTCTGAAATTTACCTTTCTCTATGGCGCATTCAGCTTCAGTCAAATTGTTATCCATATCAAACAGGATTTTTTTAATACTTTTTAAATTTTCCAATGGTCTTACCCTCTTTTTCTCTTGATTTTGAAGACCAGATTCCTGTATAATGACAGAGATCTGGTTAATTCGTGGTTGCCGGGTTACTCGCCCCTGTCAGTGTTGGTAGCGCTGGCAAGGGCATTTTTATTTGGTCCATGTCTGTACCTCTCTCAATATCCAATAAATAACCAGTGAAAGAACATTCCAAATGGCAGTCCAACAGAAATTACAATCGTAACCAGCCAGTACAGGCAGTTCATTGCTTTCTGTCTGATCAGCTTCTTGATATGCTTCTTGAAAATCACTTTCCACTGTTCATAGGTCATCAGCTCTTTTCTATGCGCTGTCATTCCCTACTGCCCCTTTCATCTTCGCACCTTCTATGATTACCAGATATTTTCCCTTTTAATTTTGCTTTATTCCCCTTTAGGCTATAAATTGTGCCTTGAAGTGGTTTTCGACGGTTTTTAGTCTGTTTTATCATTGCTATTACAATGTTTCTTGTTATTCTTGCGACTAGCTAACAGTTTCTCACCAATCGTTTTTCTCTGCTCTTCTGTTAAATCCATTCCTGGTTGAATCTTGATCCATGCAGTAGGAACATGTGCGCAGATAACCTCTCCTTCACCTGGAATCTTGTTAATTGCCACAATCTCACATTCTTCAGGATACTTCTCTGCAAGCTTTTTAATCCTTGTAATGTAACGCCCCTGTGAGAATGTAACAGTTGTACGCTTCTGGTCTTTTAGAAACTCAATGCAATTTTCTGCTGTTCCATTGAAATCTGGAAGAATTACCTCCCCAAGTTTCACTCCTGCTGCCTCTGCCAATCTCTCCATTGCATCCTCAGAAGCAAAACCATTTGTCATAATCCACTGGAAAGCTCTTTCTCCCAATCCAGTACTTCTGCAGATGCTCTCCTGTGTCAGCTTCTGATCAACCATAAGCTCCTGGTATTTCTTTGTGTTGAATCTCATGTATTTCTCTCCTTTCTTTTCCCCGAAGGAGGTAGCAAGTGCCTGCCCTCGGCTATTTACTGAAAATATGTATCTCCTTGAAAAATCAAACATTTATATTTTGATATCCAATAAGCAACCATAACTTTCCTTGTAGCTGTAGCCGCCCAGTATCTGCAGTAATTCCGCTTTGACCTGAATGCCTGCATCCATGACTGCTGCCAAGCCTGCCGCAAGTCCTCTTGGAACATAACCAATAACAGTCTTGCGATTAATAGCTCGTAAATGGATTATGATCTGGATTGCATTCTTATCAAAACGATTTTCAGGATCTCTCACAAGCTCTGCCTGCATGGTCTCAACTGGAAACTGCTTCATGAATCCAAGTCTTTCCTGGATATTTCCAAATGTGGTACCAGCTGCACGAATTATCATAGATTCCTTGACCCGTTTCCATGCTTTCCGGAATGCCTGGGATAAAGAATACCCTTCCTTTCTCAGTTCATTTCCCATTGTACAAACCGCTTTCCTGATACTGGTTATCTGCTTCATGTTTTCCTTGCCTCCTTTCCTTTGATGATTATATTATAGCACATGTACATGTATATTCAATTCACATAATGCACAAACATGTACATATATTTTGATTTATTTTGTACATGTACATACATTGTTATTTGTGTTATACTTACAGTAAGGTGGAGAAGGTCAATCCATATCTGGCCGCTCCTCGTATTAGTCAACAGAAAGAAGGTGTATTATGCCATTATCCGAAAGCCAAAAACAGGCGCGTTATAATTATGCAAAAAAAAGTTTGAAACGTATTCCCCTGGACGTCCAGAAAGAAAAGTATGAGGAAATCAAGACTGCTGCCACTGCTGCCGGTGAATCCGTAAACGGCTACATCAAGAAAGCAGTAGATCAACGAATGGAACGTGACAATGCATAACTTTTATAACTCTGTCAACACTCTATCAAGAAAGGATGTGTTACTATGCCATTACCACAGCGTGAAGATTACACTATCGAAGATATTTATGCTTTACCAGAAGGAACCAGGGCGGAGCTGATCGATGGTCAGATCTACTACATGGCGCCGCCAACCAGAAGACACCAGGATATTGTTGGCGCACTGTACCGGAAGATTGCAGATTACATTGATTCCAAGAGAGGATCCTGTAAAACCTATGTCTCTCCATTTGCCGTATTTCTGAACGAGAATGATAAAAACTATGTAGAGCCGGACATCTCCGTGATCTGTGATCACAGCAAGCTCAACGATAAAGGGTGCACTGGTGCTCCGGACTGGATCATTGAAATTGTTTCTCCCGGCAGCAGACGAATGGATTACTTTACCAAGCTGTTTAAGTACCGGACTGCAGGTGTCCGTGAATACTGGATTGTGGATCCAGCAAAAAATCTAATCCTGGTCTACAATTTTGATACCAGCGATTCCGAACAATACACCTTTGCTGATACCATCAAAGCAGGCATTTATGAAGATCTGTTTATTGACTTCAGCCAACTTAATGTATAAATCAGTGGAATCCCATTTCAGGATCCTATCTCTAGCCGTTTATTGCCTTTGTAATAAGCGGCTATTTTCGTTTATTTCCCTTTACCCTATAAATATACCCTTAAGCCGTTTTTGCCCCGTTTTACCATTTAATCCACATCATTGCGCACCTATCACGCCGTACACTGCAAATACTGCATTGCTTTCAGCCGCTCCTTGCAGTCCTGGTAGATTTCTTTGTAGTTGTGTCCTGCTGCCATACCAGTTCTTAAAGTGTGTGCTATCAGATGCTCCACCAGGGACAAATCATCCAACTGTGAGCCGGCAGCAGTTGCCTTATCTGTGATCCCCACGGTCTTATATGCAAGCCTGGTACAATTGCTGTAATAATGATCTGCATGAGTACTTCCCTGCTCTTTGGCATATTCCACAAATTCTTTGATAGCATCTGTTTCTGCCCTCCTGGTCATTCTCTCTTCCTGATCAGAGATCCTGTAGGCAACGGTTCCCTTTTCCTGGATAAGTTTTTCCATCTGGTTGAAAGCCTTTATGTACTGCAATTTCCATTCAAGGGCATTCTTCCCGGTAAATCCCATTACCAGAAGGGAAAAGCCGTCCCGATTCATCAGATACATGGGGTATTTCTGTTTATTTTGAGGATGTATATAGTTGTTTTTTATAAACAGGGGGGCTCCACCATTTTAAGGACACCCCTTTCCAATCAGACCGGAGTACATTCTCTCTATTTCAAAAATAAGTTTGTCATGTCTTTTACCAAATTTCTCAGCCACCTGCAGACTGTCACATACTGCTGCATTGTTCTTTAAATAAACAAGTTCATTCATTCTTTTTCTCCCTTCTCCACTGCTGAGTTTTCAGCACTGGAATCTCACCGCTCAATTTTGAGCAACGTTACACCAGCACTCTATTGGCAGTGGATTCCACCATTTTGTTCCTTCTGATCAGATGCCTCTGAGCGGTGAACGCAATTTTGCGTTGAGCTGCTTCTTCTTAGTTCCACCCCAAGGGAAAATTCCCTGCGCCTTTCTTATTCTGCTCTGTTGTATAAGTTGCTTCCTTAAAGAAATCGGTGAATCCAATTTTGGCTTCTCCTAACTGCGCCGGCAGTTTCAGTAACTACTGCGTTAAAAACTGGAGTTTTCTTGAGTATTCCCGGAATAACCTCCGCAAAACCTTGACATTTCTTAACATCCTGGAATCGCAACGTTGCGTATTTTTATTGCAACGTTGCAATATAATTTCTTTCCGAACGTTCGCTTTTCTTTTCCGAACGCTCGCTATTTTATGAAGCGTTCCATCCAGTATTTACAGGACATTCCGCCCTTTACATGCCACAGATTCGTCGATTTTAAAAACATTCGTGTTTGTTTTTAAAAAGCCTGATTCGTGTTGTTTCGTCGTTTTAAAACCTATGGACATTACAGCCTAAACCTGAGAAAACCTGACATTCTACGCGCGTATAGGAAAGATTCGTTTCGTTTTGGAATTTCCATCCTACCATTCTTCCAGGGCAATCCTTTCCGTACTGCTTGTCCAAGTCCGATTGAAGTGCTCTGCACCATTACCGCGAAGAGCCTGATTGTATACATAATCATCCCAGATAAAGGGTTTGAGTTCATTGCTCCTGGAAGGTTTCCGCAGTTCTCTAAGTCCCTTGCTCTGCCATTGCCTGACTGCTTCTATTGTGGTCCCTACCCTTGCAGCAGTTTCTTTCAGTGTCAGATCTTCCTGGAATCTTGCCCGGAGAACTTCTGGAGCTATTCCCGGCAGATCATCCACAAGAGTCCAAATAACCGTTTTTAACTGTTCAGCCTGTATTTTATCCAGGATCTCATTTTCGGAGCAATCTGGACACGCTACGACGTCACACAGAGTACTTTCTTCGTTTTCTCCTACTGGTACATCAAGACTCCCCATTTTATCCAAGACTGCTGCCCGCTTCAGTTTTTCCAGCTTCTCATATCCGACATCCAGATAATAGCAGAGTTCCTGATCAGTCGGTCTCCGGTTAAGCTCCGCATACATGGCAGCAGTGAATTGCTTGTATTTCGTCAACTTCCCCCGGAAATGTCTTGGCAATCTCACAATTTTTCCGCAATCTTCTATGTAGCCATGTATACTCTGCCGGATCCAAAAAGAAGCATAGTGCAGAAAAGAAACACCGTTTTCTGGATCATACCCATTTACTGCATTGCACATTCCAAAATATCCCTGCTGGATCAAATCCTCAATTTCCTCATAAGCTGCATATTTCTTTGCAATAGATCTGATAAATCCTTGGTTCTGCTGCCAGAGCTGCAGCATGTTATCAGCAACGTTCTCACCGGCTTTGATTCTCAACACAAGCTGCTCATTGCTCATCTTCTGGCTTGACACAAGGCAACACCCCCTTTACAATAACTGCATACATTCCGGTTGCCTGCTGCCTTGTGCAGTGGGCTATTTTACTTTTTCCAGGTATTCCCTGGCACTTTTCAGCGCTCCCAGGGTATTATCAGCTCTGTTCTCCAAGGTTCTGATAAACTGCCTTACCTCTCTTTCATTCTCTGGCAGATAGTAACCGCCCGGAGGAATGGACGTAGAAAGAATAACAGCACCTTCCCGGCGTTCTTTCTCTACCTGTTTCTGTAATGCCCTGACTGTTCCAAGGTTCAACCTCTTTGCCAGATATTCCGGTGAAAGAGCATTGCGCTGACCTGTTTTCAAAACTTCTTCTACCATTGTTCTCCTTTCTCACTAGTACTCCGAGGTTGAAACATCTCCGCAAATAGTAAAGACATCTCTTTCCGGAGCTTCCGTTACACAGCGAGAAAGCTTTTTCAAAGAACCACTGATAGATTCTAAATGATGATCAATATTCTTCAGCTGTTCCTCTATCGCTTCCATACTTCCCTTTTCATAATCTGGCAGCAGACCATAGCCGTTTTCTTTGGTGATAACTTCCACATTTCTGTCTCCATAATGCTCTTTCATAACATTCACAGCCATACTTGACAAGTCATATATGTGGCTCAGCTTTTCATATCCCCCACTCTCTGGCTTTCCAACCAGAACACGCATTTCTCCGCTATAATCCTCATCCTCTTCAAACAGTGCAAGAATAAGGTTTCCAACCTCTGCTGCCGAATCCATTGTCTTAATCCATATTTGCTGTTCTTTCATCAGACCGCTCCTTTTGCTCTAAGTCCCATGCTTTTTTCATCAACTGTACTTCACTACATTTCAACTTTTCAATTTCACTCTTGGCATTTTCTACTGTATCAATCAGACCGTAAAATTCTCCGCCACCCGGATCCACTCTCAACATCTTAGCTTCAGCCGATTTTATAAGATAAACATTCCGATCAATATCACGCCTGGTTTTATTTAACTGTTCTCTTAAAGCTTTAATATCCAATGTCATGCTACCTTTTTCCTTTCTATTGTTTTTCTTTTTGTCAATCTTCTATATAAGATTCTGTAAATTCATTTTTATTTTAAATTATTTTATATAATTCCCAAGATAATCTCTCACTTTCACCACCTCATTTTGTCTGTGTAAAAAACACATGCTACCATGCTACAACGCTACCTATCGCTCCCCATATTCCCCAATAGCATTAGTAGCATTGGTATTATTAGTATCATCAGTAGCATTAGTAGCATTAAACTTTCATTTTCTCATCTCTTTACTGTAGCACCATTCCTATATACACAGAGAAAATGGTCTAGCAAAGCGCAAACCCTTTATTTATGCGGCTTCTCTTTACTGGACCAGGTGGTCTAACAAAGACTTTTCTTGCTAGTTAATACTTTCCTTTGCTAGACCACCCCCCTCTAGTAAATAGAACCCTTATAAATACTGACTTTTTCATTTACTAGACCATTTAAAAAATGGCTATAAGGAAGGGTGGTCTAGCAAACGTATTAGATATTTCTTCTCTTCACCATAGCCAACTGACCAGTACTTTATCTTTCCCTCCTGTTTTAGGTCTGCTTTTGCTCTCTTTAGGGCAGATTTACTAATGCTCATAGCCGCTGCTGCTTCATCCAATTCTGCAACGGTTTTATCGCCTTCCTTTAGGAAATCAATAATAAACTCCTTGGCTTCTTCTCGTTGTGGTGCCTGACGTGTTGAATAATCAATAGCAGTAACAAAATCCTTATCTTTTTTGGTTGTATATCCTTTAAACTGAATTGTCTCATCCACAATGCTATAAAGTACACTTCCGCTAGTTATACCGTAATTTGACTTTTCATGTGATAAGTATCTTATACCATTTTCATTTGTTTCACCTGCCATAATTACCGATCTGCTTATGTCCCATATATCTGCACTGTCAGCAATTCTTTTTCTTCCCCATACCCCGGATTGCTTATTTGCATGTTCTACTATCAGAAAAGTAGTACCATATTTTTCACCATATCCAATCAGAGGTGATAGACAAGCCCTCATTGCGTTTCTGTCCCCCATTCTAATATCAGGCGGTACAAATGCCTGAATTGGATCGAATATACACAACGCAGGTCTATAATGCTCTAACAGCTGTTCCAAGAATGGGCTATCAAATTTCACATCCTGGAAACGCTCATCTGCAATATCTATTGAAAGTATATTCTCTAATTTGGCTCCATTTTTTCTTAAACGCCTTTTCAAAGTATATTCAAAAGAATCTTCCGCCGAAAAGAACATAACTTTTTCCGGATTTCCCTTAAAAGGGATTGTCCCTTTTAATAAAAACGGAACTTCACCACTGCTAATTGCTGCTGCCAGGGCGCACCAAACGGTCGTCTTTCCGCTTCCGCCATCTCC
Organism: uncultured Blautia sp.; assembly: GCF_934371575.1. GTDB lineage: Bacteria > Bacillota > Clostridia > Lachnospirales > Lachnospiraceae > Blautia_A. The sequence continues at coordinate 83,228 of NZ_CAKRNY010000010.1, forward strand.
AGCAAGAGAAGTTATCTGATATCTTGGTATGTAATCCGCAACAAGCCAACTTGGTTCTTTTTCTTCTGCCGTATCCATTGTTACCATATCTAGGCTGTGAGATTTCAATGGTCGGGCCTTTCCCTTATCCAGGACTGCATTGCTTTTCTTTTCTGCCTCCAGAGCTGGATCCGGGCCAAGCTCTGCAAGTTCCCTTTCTACTCTGTCAAGCTCTGCAAGAGCAGCTTCTTTTTCTTTTCCAGAAGCCGTCTTCTTTTTTCCTTCCACTCTTCGTGCTCACCTCTCTTTCTTTCGGATCTTATCCATTTGCTCAGCTCCTTTTGTCCTGGGCGGAAATACTCACAATATTCCAGATCTAATTGCTCATATTCCTCTGGCAGCAGGTTATTTCTGAGAATATTAAATATATTCACATTTGCCTGAATGATTAGGTTTCTCATCCGCTCATAAAGTTCTGATCCCCACCGATATTCTTTTGCAGCTTTCACAACCGCGTTTACTTCTTCTTGTACTGTCATTTCGCGATACCGTTTTTAGTTTGCCAGGCTGTCCATGTAAGCATCCACTTTTGAAAAGTTAATCAGATAACATTTACCAATCTTAATTTCTGCACCAGCTTCGCCTGCTACCTTACGCATGGTATTTTTTCCAAGTCCGTATCTTGCACATGCCTGTTCAATACGTCCAGCTTTTACCTCAGTGTGATTTTCATTACTCATTGCTCTTTTTTGCATAAAATCAATCCTTTCTTCAATTCAACATTGTTTATTGTTTCTCTTCATGGTATAATCATAGCAGTATAAGAAAGAAATTTCCATTTCAAAAGAAGCAACAATTTTATCATTTAATTTTAAAAACAAGAAAGTTATAGAGGTTGTTATGGAATTAAAAGAAAGTTTTATCAAAAATCTTTCCGAAATTGCACCAGGAATGAAGCAAAAGGAAATTGCAAGAATTATGGGATGTACAGAAGGTACCATGTCAAAATATCTAAACCCACAGAAAAAGGATTTTCCAACAGTTGAAATGCTTTATAATCTTGCCCAGTATTTCAATATTTCTATAGATTGGTTGGTTGGTCGTTCCAATCCAAACTTCCAATACAGTGAAAAACTTTCATTACGAGATATCTGTAAAATGCTATTAACCATTTACAATGCACCATATTCCGGTTTCTTATTTGGACAGATATCTGTAAATGAGGAATGTTTCATGCCAGATCCTGAGGGACACGGAACTGACCATGTCAAAAAAAACAACACCTATCCAGCCTTATATTTTTCTGAATGGTGTAGTACAAATAAACTTGATGAAACAGAATATGAGATAATTAGTCAAACTGGAAATGATCTACCTCGGATGATATGTATAAATACATTTCTCTCCAGATTAAATGAAATATCAGATATGAAAGAAAGGGGCAATCTTAATCAAGAAATGTACGACAGACTTTTAGAAAGCTACTTAAATGATGTTCCAGACAATTAATTTTCTTACGCAAAAATACCACCGGCCATTTCTGGTTGGTGGTATCTCACATCTTATTTACAACTTTTTCTTCAATTTCATCTTCTAAAACAGTTATCACCTTTTCATCAAAGCCTTTTTTCTCTACTTTGAATATGCAAGCTTCCCCATTTCCAGGAAGCTCCACGACTCTTCCCGTTCGGCCATCCTTGAGTCTGTATTTTTCATATAATTCAATCAACTCTCTCACCTCCTAGTCGACATGAACAGTTGTAATACGCATCTCTTGGCAAGACATCCAGATTGTTTTATCTTCGCCTTTTATACCCCACATTTTACCCCAATTTTTACCCCACAAAACAGATTTTACCCCACTGACACATAATGTAACATAATGAGCAAAGATAAAACCATAATTATAAATTTCCCTAGCAAAATCAAGGCTTCCCGGGTTTTCAGAACGGCGAATGACACACCCAGATAAGCCTTGATAATACGTGCAAAGTAAAAGTATAGCTTTTTTTAAAATTATAAATTTTCCATACTTCTATGTTTATATTTCAGGCACAGGAAAGCCAAGATGTTCATAGGCAAGTGCAGAAGCCATCCTGCCTCTTGGAGTGCGGTTCAGGAACCCGTTTTTCAGAAGATATGGCTCATAAACGTCTTCCAATGTACCGGAATCTTCACCGATGGCAGCTGCCAGAGTATCAAGTCCCACCGGGCCTCCTTTGAAGTTTACGATCAATGTAGTCAGAATCTGACGGTCCAGTTTATCCAGACCATACTGATCCACCTCCAGAAGATTCAGTGCAAAACAGGCCACGTCATAGGTGATTTTTCCATCGTATTTTACCTGGGCAAAATCACGTACACGTTTCAAAAGGCGATTGGCAAGACGAGGAGTTCCACGGGAGCGCATGGCAATCTCACCGGCACCCTTTACGTCGATTTCCACTCCAAGCACCTGAGCGGAACGCATGATAATAGTGGTCAATTCTTTCTTACTGTAAAATTCCAGATGATGGATCACGCCAAAACGGTCACGTAAAGGTGCGGAGAGAAGTCCTGCCCTTGTAGTCGCTCCCACCAGGGTAAACCTTGGCAGATCCAGTCGAATGGACCTGGCAGAAGCGCCTTTTCCAATCATAATATCTATGGCAAAATCCTCCATAGCGGGGTAAAGCACCTCTTCCACCTGACGGTTCAAACGGTGAATCTCATCTACAAAAAGAATATCTCCTTCCTGAAGATTGTTCAGGATTGCTGCCATTTCTCCCGGCTTCTCAATTGCCGGACCTGAAGTTACCTTCATGTGTACTCCCATTTCATTGGCAATGATTCCTGACAAAGTAGTCTTTCCAAGGCCAGGAGGACCATAAAAAAGCACATGATCCAGAGAATCATGGCGTTGTCTGGCAGCTTCAATATATACCTTTAACGTATTCTTGGTCTTTTCCTGACCGATGTATTCGTCCAGTGTCTGGGGGCGAAGATTTCCCTCTATGGAAAAATCCTCTTCCATAACTTCTGTGGTTATGATACGATTGTCCATTTTTTACCTCTTGAAATTAATGTTTGCATTTATATACCGGGATGCATTCCATTCACGATGGCACCCTTTTCGAAAAATTAATAGAATCTAGAAATTCTTCAATGCAGCCTTCAGAATTCCCTCCACATCTATCGGATCCACATCTGTCACCTTCCGTACAGCGCGCAGGGCATCTGTACTGCTGTAGCCAAGTGCTACCAATGCTTCTACTGCTTCCTGTCTGGCATCTGTCATTCCCACTCCGGCTGCTGTCACAACAGCCTGCGCCTGTTCATTGGCAAGCTTCTGTTCGAAAGCTTCTTCCAGGCTCAGCTTATCTTTCAGTTCCAGGATCAGCTTCTGGGCGGTCTTCTTCCCGATTCCAGGAGCCTTTGATAAAGTTTTCACATCATCAGAAAGAACCGCAAAACGAAGCTCGTCCGCAGTAATTCCTGCAAGCACGCCAAGAGCTGCCTTCGGTCCAACTCCATTGACGCCAAGAAGAAGCCTGAACACCTGCAGGTCATCTTTATTAAAAAAGCCATAGAGAACCATAGCGTCCTCTCTTACCTGAAAATAGGTGTGAAGCTTCACTTCCTGTCCAATATGAAGCTGCGCCAGGGCGTTCCCTGTCATATTTATTTCAAATCCGATACAATTTGATTCTATGATTGCAGAACTCTCGGTAAGGTCTGCTACTGTTCCTCTGATGAACGAGATCATGGGGAGGACCTCCTGTTTTATCTATTGTAAAGAGTTATATTCAAAATTCTTTGTCATCATACCATATCCTACTGAAAAAAGCAAACATTCATTCGGGTATTTTTTCAAAAGGGACGCGTTGGGGCTGATCATATTCCACGCGGCACGCCCTGGCGCTCCGCGTGGAATATGACCAGCCCCAACACTGTTAGTCGATGAAAACTAATCTTTTCCTGAACAGTCATAAAATAATCAACTGTCCTTTTTCACAATTTTCCCATGATAAAGAACCGTACAAATAAGAACCGTCAACGGAACTGAGAGCACAATTCCGAAGCTTCCGGCCAGTCCTTGCATAATGGCAATTCCAATATTATTGGAGTTAATGATCTGCTGGTAAGGAAGATCGTAAGCATAATCCAGGAGCAGCATGCTTACACTGCTTCCTGCAAAAGCCAGAATCAGAGTATTGCTGTCTGTACCCATCATGTCACGGGCTACATGCATTCCGGCTTTGAACAGGTCGGTGCGGCTCATGGCCAGGTTTTGATTATAGATTTCGTACATGGAGCTGCAGACAGACATTGCCACATCCATCACGGCGCCCAGACAGGAAATAAGAAGTCCTGAGAAAAGGAGACCGCCCACCTGGATTCCATTTGTGTTCCATAAGGTCATCAGCGTCTCAATATCGGAAACATTGTAGCCTGTGATTCCGGATGCCATACTGAAAAGCCAGGCGGAAATTCCGGCGATCACTACACCAGCCACAGTTCCTGCCGTGGCTGCTACGGTTTTCCTGGTGGCTCCGCCGATCATGTACATCGTCACCAAAGTGGTGATAAAGCACACAAACACCGCTGACCCGAAAGGTGAAATATTTCGGTAAATCATAGGCAGGTAAACGAAAATCACACAGAAAAAGGTAAACACAAGTCCGATACATCCTTTTATACCCTGGCGTCCGCCTATAGCGCACAGTGCCAGGAGATAAAGTGCTGCAAAAATGTAGATCACCCATTCCCGGTCCTGGGTGTACACACTGGCGATGGTGGTATTTCCTGCCACACTTTGCATCACGATCACTTTCATTCCAACTTTACATGTAGCGCCGAACAGGTAACCGGAGCTGCTGGTTATTTCAAGTTCCTCTCCTTTTCGGACACCGGTCAGCATACGCACACGAACCTTTTGCTCTCCCACACGGGTTCCGTTGTCCTCCAGATTATCCTGAAGAATTTCTGTCACTTCTGCTTTTTCAAAGGTCTGCCCTGTACGAACAACCAGTTCTGTTTTGTCCACCTGGTTCAGTTGGTAAACAAAAACTCCAAATAATACAATTATTACGCCTAAGATACAGCGCCAGACTGCTTTTTTGGAAAAGCGAAGTCCGGCGTTGTTTTTATTTTGCATCTGATTCATTTTTGCTCCAAATTTATTTCGCAGTTTTCTCAATTGTAAAGGTATCATCAATTGCCTCTACACTTCCGTCATCTGTGATCTGATAAGTATCAATGGTAAATTTCTCTGCATCCATTGTGATAATGGAATAGCTTGGAAGCCAGTTCTGGCTGCGGGCTGCAATGTAATCCTGCTGTGTGGAAACAAGCTCATAGTATTTGGAACCGGAAGCAGAGTTTGCAGTCATGTAAAGAGTTCCCTGTGGATCTGTTACGGTATTTCCGTCTACATCTTCAATGGTGTAGCACTGGTTGTCCTCTTTGAATGCGTCAAGTGCAGCCTTCGCTTCCTCGTCGCCGTCCTCCGGATTTAAAGTGATCTGCTCGCCAGTCTCAACATTTGCAGCGTGATCCCAGTCATAATCAGTTCCATCTGCATTTAACTGGAACTCATAGCTCTGGTGAGTCTGTCCGTCACCATAGAGAAGTTTGGAACGGCTGTATGTATGGTCATGTCCCTGAAGTACTACATCAATGTCATTTGCATCAAATACAGGAGTCAGCTGTGTACGAAGGATCATTCCGTCTGTGTCAGAATGGTCAAGTCCTGATCCGTAAATATCCTGATGGATGGTTACAATACGCCATTTTGCATCCGGATAAGCCTTTACAGCCTCTTCAATGGTGTTCTGATGCTCTGCAACATTGTAATTGTTGGTATTCAGAACAATGAAAAGTCCCTCACCATAGCTGTAATAATAGTCTCCGCCAGCTGCTGTTTTTCCATTTTCTGTGTTGTTCGGGTTATTGAAATGATATGCGTAGTCTGGATTCAGGGAATCATGGTTTCCAATGGTAGTTGCTACCGGAAGGCTTGCAAGTGCATCTGCGCTAAGATAAGAAGCATACTCTTCCTCTTTTGCAGCACCGGTTTTGTTTACCTGGTCACCGGCAGAGATTACAAAGTTTACGTCCGGGTTTTCTGCAAGTGCAGTATTTAAGGTACGATTCCAGGAAAATCCGTCATTTCTGGCTGCTGTGTTTGCTGCCCCATCATCTGGAACCAGTTCAGCACCATCCTGTGTCTGACCTTTGGAAGCGCCTACCTGCGGGTCACCAACATAGATCATTTTTACTGTATCAGTGCCCTTTGTTGTATATTCAACAGGCTCGCTCTGCTCACCATTTTTCTCAACTGTGTAGTAATATGTGGTGTTTGGCTCAAGACCTGTAACGGTTACATGATTGTATTCATATGCTTTATCGCCGGTAAGATCCTGGTCCACATCTCCAGCCTCGCCCTCGAAGGTATCCAGATTCTCTTTGTCTGTTCCAAAATGAACAACCGGTGTAGCAGCTGCATCTGTTTTTTCACTGTACCATGCAAAGTTCAGTTCAGTGTCATCTTTTCCTGGGGTAAGAGAAACCTTAGTAAAATCCGTGGCAGTTGCATCCCAGTTTGCCACCCATTCGTCCCAGCCATTTTCAGCGCCAACTACACTGCTGTCGGTATAATGTTCAGTAGCACCAAAGGCTGTGGAACAAACAGTTGTCATTGCAAAAACAGTTAAAATTGCGGCGATATATTTTCTTTTCATAATAATAAAATACTCCTTTCAGATGTAGGAAGGAAACTTGCGGGCCCTTATTTCCTTGTCCGAAAGGAGTATAACATTCTAATTTTCAGAAAACAATAGTGTTTTCTGTCTTTTGACGCATATTTAACAGTATTATCACATGTGCATTCTGTTCTTTTTTTAATTCTTTACACAGTTTACATTGTTTTTACAGTTTATACTTTTATTTGGATTTAGCACGTGTTTCAAAAAGGTTCTAATCCACTTTTTTCGCTTTCGGATATACCTGTGCCATCCGTCCATCATCAAAGTGTTCGTCCACCCAGCTTTCAAAACCATTTGCCGCTTCCATGCCATTACTTCTGGCGTTATAACGCGCCAGTGCAGCGCTGGATACAATTCCGTCTGCAAGCATAAATACGATCAGAAGCCAGGTAATGATTTTTCCAATTTTTACCGGAACCCTCTCGATCATTCTGGAAACAGGCGGATAGAATATTTTAAACCATGCCACAGCTGCAAATCCCCAGAAGAAACAGTACAGAAGATTAATTCTTCCACCAAGGTTAAACGGGATATCGCTGTAATCCCAGAATACAGTTCCAAACACGATTTCTGTGAAAACACTGCAGATATATTCATAGGCACCGCCAAGAAATGTACCCATCCAGAAAAGGAACTGCTGAGAGCGGTTTCTGTATTTATAAAGAAGGGCTGTAACCGCTGCAATGGCAAGTCCCCACACAATACTGAAATCTCCCCATACCACACTGCTGCGGCTCATCCAATATCCGGCTGTGATCCTGCAGAAAATAGTCTCTGTAATGTCTCCAAGAAATGCGCCGATAAAAAACAGCAGCACGATTTTATAAAAGCTGCAGCCATAGGCAAAAATCTCCGGGTGCGCCTCTTCCTTCTCCGTGTGCTGCTTCTGAGGATAGGCTTTGTTAATTCGGCGATTTACAACATCATCAATTTTTGCCCCAAGCTTCTTTGTTACAGAGTCAATATCCCGGTCAGCAGCGATCCATCTTTCAGGATTCTTGCTGTGTCCAAAAAGAATGGTCAGTGTTGCAATGGCATCCACTGCAAGGAAGCCCAGAAGAACCAGTATGATAATTCTGCTTATAAGACCTGGAAGCATGCCATATAAGGACATACAAAGCCCGTTTCCAATTTTGATCACAAATACGCCAAGAAGACCCCAGACACAGGAGGTTGGAACACTGACATATCCATCCAGATTCCACTTGATCTTCCGGTAATCCCACCATCTTTCGTGGTACCACATTTCAATTAAATGTCCGGCGATCCACTCAAGCAGGGAGGCTACAATGGCACAGCCAAGAAATAGCCAGATGCCGGTCAGTTCTCTTGTAAATGCGGTAATGAAAAATCCGCCAAATCCATAGATCAGACAGAATGGGCCATTGATAATACCTCTGTTTGCAAATTTTTTCTGTTTCAGGGAAGCAAGAACTGTCTCAAGAACCCATCCTGCAAAGGAATAGATGAGAAACAGCCAAAGTAATTTCCAGATCATATGCATGTCTCCTCTTTTGTTTGTCGAAATATAAAAGCCTTCCGGGAAAACCCGATTAAAACATCATAGCACATTACCCCTAAGAAAAAAAGCCTGTATTCCAGCTGCTGGTTCTCATAAAATTTACATTCCATACCAACAGTCTGAAAATACAGGCTTTTCATTTTTATTTTATGCCTCCCGGATAACCCCTCTCGGACAAGCTTCCTTGCAGGCTCCGCATCCTGTACACTTCTCATAGTCAATATGTGCACAGAAATCTTCAACGGTAATCGCACCGTTTGGACATGTTTTTTCGCACTTCTTACAGCCGATACAGCCTATCTCACAGGCGGCCATGACCTGTTTGCCCTTGTCATGAGAACTGCAATCCACAGCCACTTTCTGATCGTACGGAAT
>NZ_CAKRNY010000011.1 GCF_934371575.1 uncultured Blautia sp.
TGCCGTTCTTCGGTAGCATTACAAATAGTGTTTAAAATATTAAGAATATTTAAAACAGTATTATCATACCTCTTTTTTGAAAGAATTTCAACTAAATCTTTAAATTTATTATAATTAAATGTTGTCTGAGACACAATACATATGTTTTTGTCAGCCGGAAACACAAAATCCAGTGCATCCTGCTCGGTCCGGATTACCGTGTAAGGTCCCATGCACCAGCCACAGATTCCCACAACTTCCGGATGATCCGGGTCCCCTATGATCACAATATGGGCGCCTGCCCTGCTCTCTTTCTCTACGATCCGGTGAATTTTCAGAACAAAGGGACAGGTTACATCCACATAGGAAAGTCCGCATTCTTCCAGATGGTCATAAACCTCTTTTCCCACACCATGTGAGCGGATCACAACCGTGCTGCCCTCAGGAAGCGTTCTCAGATCATCCTCAGATGCCACTCTGACCCCTTTCTTTTCCAGATCATTCACTACTTCTTCATTATGAATGATAGGACCCAGGGTAAAAAGCCTGTCCGGACAACTGCCGATCAGCTCGTAAACCTTGTCTACTGCACGCTGTACTCCAAAACAAAAGCCTGCTGTTTTCGCAACCTTCACTTCCATGGTTATTCCACCTTATCTTTGTAGATTCCGAGAATTGCAGCTACCACTTCATCAATATTCATAAAAGAGGAATCTACAAGCACGGCATCTTCAGCCTGCCGGAGCGGAGAAATCTCTCTTGTCATATCCTGATGATCACGTTTCTCAATGTCTTTCTTGATTTCTTCAAGATCAGCACTCTCGTCCTTGGCAAGATATTCATCATAACGCCTCTTAGCTCTGGTCTCCACGCTGGCAGTAAGATAAATCTTCACCTGTGCATCCGGAAGAACTACAGTTCCAATATCCCTGCCATCCATTACCACATCGTTCTTTGCTGCCAGATTTCTCTGAAGATTGAGAAGATGTGCCCTTACCGCCGGGTTTGCAGATGTCTTGGATGCCATGTTTCCAACCTCTTCCGTACGAATATACTGATTTACATTCTCACCGTTAAGAATTACAACTTGCTCTCCATTTTCATATCGAATGGAAACCTCAGCGCTCTGACAGTTACCTGCAACTGCTTCCGCATCTGTTCCGTCAATTTCATTTCTCAGCAGATAAAGTGCAACGGCGCGGTACATAGCGCCTGTATCTACATAGATAAAGGACAGCTCCTTCGCCACTCTTTTTGCAATGGTGCTTTTGCCTGCTCCTGCCGGCCCGTCAATGGCAATGTTACATCCCATTTTCTCTATTACCTCCTCTTAAATCGCAGTTTTTTCACTTCTTACATTTATAACAGATTTTCATCCATTTTTCAATGCCATGGCTGCCAGATACGCAGTTGACCAGGCAATCTGAAGATTATAGCCACCGGTTACCGCATCCAGGTCAAGCACTTCTCCAATAAAATAGAGATTTTTCACCTTTCGGGATTCCATAGTTCCCGGCTGAATATCCTTCACTGAAACACCGCCTCTTGTAATGACAGCCTCCTTATACTCTCCCATTCCATTAATGGTAAACGGAAAAGCCTTCACCAGTTCTTCGAAATGAATGCGTTCTTCCCTGGAAATGTCGTGAATCTTTTTCTCAGGAGAAATCCCTCCCAGCTCCAGCATAACCGGAGTGAGGGATGACGGGAAAAGTACCCCTATCACATTTTTAAACTGTTTATTCTGACCAGTCTCAAATTCCCGGAGGATTCTGGCATCCAGCTGTTCCATGGTAAGAGCCGGCTTCAGATCCAGATAGGCATCCAGCTCACCGGATTTCTCTAACTGCCTGCCAATGTGGGCGCTTGCAGACAGAATCATAGGGCCTGTCACTCCAAAGTGGGTAAACATCATCTCTCCAAAGTCCTGAAAAAGCACTTTCTTCCCAGATTTAACAGTAAGCTCTGTATTTTTCAAAGAAAGCCCCTGAAGTCTGGGGATGTAATCCTCTTTTGTGCGAAGAGGAACAAGAGATGGGAAAAGCTCTGTCACTTTATGTCCGGTCTCCTGGGCAAAACGGTAACCGTCCCCGGTGGAGCCAGTAGACTGATAGGAAAGACCTCCGGTAGCAACCAGAACCTGATCACCTTCCATAAAGCTTCCGTCTGCCAGTTCTACACCTGTTACTCTGCTGTGATGTGCCTTTTTCTCATTCACGTCCGATTCCTCATAGGGACTGACCTTCACAGTTTTCACCTCTGTGCGGAGATGGATATATGCGCCAGCCTTCTTAAGTTCCCGTTCAAGACCACGAATAATGTCTGAGGAATGATCAGATACCGGAAAAACCCGGTTTCCCCGCTCTGTCTTCAGCGGAACCTGCGCTTCCTCAAAAAACTCCATCACATCCTGCGGTGTAAAAGAATAAAAAGCACTGTAAAGAAATTTAGGATTAGACATAACTGCCCGAAACAGTTCTTCTGTATCACAGTTATTTGTAACATTACATCTGCCTTTTCCTGTAATATACACTTTTTTTCCCAGTTTCTCGTTTTTCTCCAGGATATGGACCTCATGTCCGGCTCTTGCCGCATAAACACCTGCCATCATTCCGGCAGCTCCGCCGCCTACGATCAGTATTTTACTCATTTAAAAACCTTTCTCAACTTTTTTCAAAAAGACACGTGCAAAAAATCATCTGCACGTGTCTTTTATATTTTTACCATATCACAGTCTCAGACTACGCCATGGCAAATATTCATAACTGATTAAACCGGATATGCTCCGTTCTTGGTATCAGCAGCAGTCTCATCAACCTTTGTCTGCTGTGCCTGACGATACTTGAAGAAGTCAGTTGCAACCTGTGGGAACAGTGCATAGGACAGAACATCCTCATCCTGCTCTTTGTACTGAGCCATCTCACCCTCAAGTTTGCCAAGCTCATTCTCAAGAAGATCTGCCGGACGGCATGTGATCGGCTGTGTATCACCGATACATTTCTTCTGAACTTCTGCATTAAACGGTTTCGCTGTTGCGCCGTATTTTCCGCTGAGAACATCTTTTGTCTCTTTGGTAACCATCTTGTATCTCTCGCCCATGAGAACGTTAAATACAGCCTGTGTACCAACGATCTGGGAAGACGGAGTAACAAGCGGCGGCTCACCAAGGTCTTTACGCACACGCGGAACTTCCTCAAGAACATCATAGAACTTGTCTTCTGCGTGCTGCTCTTTCAGCTGGGAAGTAAGGTTGGATAACATACCACCTGGTACCTGATACAGAAGAGTCTTGATGTTTACGCCAAGGTTCTTCGGATTTAACAGACCGCTCTCAAGAGCTTCGTCACGCATTGGACGGAAGTAATCTGCGATCTCAGCAAGAAGCTGCTGATCAAATCCTGTATCATATGGTGTACCTTTGAAGGTCTCAACCATAACCTCAGTTGCAGGCTGGGATGTACCCAGTGCAAATGGAGACATTGCAGTATCGATAATATCAACACCAGCTTCAACAGCTTTTAAGTAAGTCATGGAAGCTACACCGGAGGTGTAATGTGTATGAAGATCGATCGGGATCTTAACAGTCTCTTTCAGGGCTGTAACAAGCTCAGTTGCTTTATATGGAAGAAGAAGTCCTGCCATATCTTTGATACAGATGGAATCTGCACCCATTTCCTCGATACGTTTTGCAATGCTTGTCCAGTACTCAAGAGTATAAGCATCACCAAGTGTATAGGAAAGAGCAACCTGTGCATGGCCATGCTCCTTATTTGCAGCATGTACAGCAGTCTGAAGGTTACGAAGGTCATTCATACAGTCGAAAATACGGATGATATCGATACCGTTTGCCAGAGATTTCTGAACAAAATACTCAACAACATCATCAGCGTATGGACGATATCCAAGAATGTTCTGGCCACGGAAAAGCATCTGCAGCTTGGTGTTCTTGAATCCTGCACGTAATTTACGAAGTCTTTCCCACGGATCCTCATGAAGGAAACGAAGGCTTGCATCGAAGGTAGCACCGCCCCAACACTCAACTGCATGGTAGCCTACTTTATCAAGTTTATCAACGATTGGAAGCATCTGCTCTGTTGTCATACGGGTTGCAATCAGGGACTGATGTGCATCACGCAGAATGGTTTCCACAATTTTAACAGGTTTTTTTTCAATTTCTGCCATAATTGTTCTCCTTATTTATTTTATAAATGAAGTTAGTGCCAAAAATTCCTTTTGACACTAACCAATGTCCACGGATTGCTCTGCTGCTTCGCAGCTCCCGCAACCCTGACATTATTAGATTCCGTAAATAGCCATAAATGCTCCGGCAGCAACGGCTGTACCGATAACACCGGCAACGTTTGGTCCCATTGCATGCATCAGAAGGAAGTTGGTAGGATCTGCCTCAGCACCAACCTTCTGGGAAACACGGGCTGCCATAGGTACCGCAGATACACCGGCGGAACCGATAAGCGGATTGATCTTGCCGCCTGTAAGCTTGCACATAAGCTTTCCAAGCATAACGCCGCCGAAGGTACCACATGCAAATGCCACAAGACCTAATACAACGATCTTCAGAGTATCCACATTCAGGAATGCCTCTGCACTTGTGGAAGCACCAACAGATGTACCAAGAAGGATAACTACGATGTACATAAGTGCATTGGAAGCTGTCTCTGTAAGCTGTTTTACAACGCCGCACTCTCTGAAAAGGTTACCAAGCATAAGCATACCAACCAGAGGAGCTGTTGTAGGAAGGATCATGCAGACAACGATTGTGATCACGATTGGGAAGAGGATCTTCTCAAGCTTGGATACAGGACGAAGCTGCTCCATCTTGATCTTACGCTCTTTCTCAGTTGTAAACAGTTTCATGATCGGAGGCTGGATGATCGGAACAAGGGACATATAGGAATATGCCGCCACAGCGATCGGTCCCATAAGAGCAGTCTGGCCAAGCTTACCAGCAAGGAAAATGGAGGTCGGGCCATCTGCACCACCGATGATGGAGATTGCTGCTGCTGCTTTTCCGTTGAATCCAAGGAAGATTGCAAGGAAGTAAGCCATATAGATACCGAGCTGTGCTGCAGCACCCATCAGGAAGCTCTTCGGGTTCGCGATCAGCGGACCAAAGTCTGTCATGGCACCTACACCCATAAAGATAAGGGAAGGAAGAATACTCCACTCATCAAGGATGTAGAAGTAATGAAGAAGACCACCAACACCGTTGGACATGTCTTCCGGATTTGCCATAATGTCCGGATAAATATTAACAAGGAGCATACCAAATGCAATGGGAACAAGCAGAAGAGGCTCAAATCCCTTTGCAATGGCAAGATATAAGAATACACAAGCAACCACGATCATCAGGTAGTTACCCCATGTCAGGTTAAAAAATGCAGTCTGATGGATCAGGTTGGACAAAGTGTCTGCTACGTAAGACATCCTATTACCTCCCGACTTAGTTCATTGTTGCCAGGGTATCTCCATTTTCTACAGAGGCACCTTCTGCAACATCAATGCTTGCAACGGTTCCGTCCTGAGGAGCTACAACCGGGATCTCCATCTTCATGGATTCCAGGATTACAATGTTGTCACCGGCTTTTACAGCCTGTCCAACGCTTGCTGCGATTTTCAGAACCTTTCCAGGTACGGAAGCTGCAACCTTAACTGCGCCTGCTCCTGCTGCTGCCTTAGGAGCTGCCTTCGGTGCCGGTGCTGCCTTCGGAGCTGCTGCAGGAGCTGCTGCTGGTGCAGAAACGCTTCCTGTCTCTTCAACAGTTACTTCATATGCTGTTCCGTTAACGGTAATTGTATAACTTTTCATTTTAGGATCCTCCTGTATTTATCTCTTTTTACGATTGATTTTGCGGATGGAACGAACAACGAATCCATCTGTAGTGGTTCCCTCAGCTGCTGCAATTGCTGCTGCGATAACCGCGATCAGTTCTGTATCGTCTGCTTCTGCAACTTCTACTGGTGCTGCTACCGGAGCAGGTACAGGGGCTGCTGCTGCCTGAGCTTTTTTCTTTGCTTCCGGATTCGGGATGAATCTGAACAGATAGATCAGGAAGCTCAGGAAAATAAGAACGATGAATACGATTGCAATACCCATAATGGTATTCATAACAGCTCTTCTTAAAGTCTCAGCCATGGAGTACTGTACATCAACAGTAAGGGATGTAGGTGCTCCTGTAGAAGCATCGAAAACATAAACGAAATTTGCATCTGCTTTCTCGAAGGAAGCCGGTACGGTAACGGTATATCCATCGTCAGAAGCCTTCACCTCTGTCTCCCCGGTTCTCTCTTTAAGCGCGCCCAGTTCTGACTTGGAACCAGCCCATGCAGACATTGCACTGACTGTAAATGCATCCGATGACTGGGAATAATTTTCAATATCCTCATCGGCAAGTGCAACGATTGTATCAGTAAGTCCCTCAGCAGTTGTAACAAGTGTCTGCTTTACAGTGTCATCAACTTCCTCAGCCCATACAGAAGAAGCACAGGTGAGTATAAGCACTGCCATCATGAGAAGCACTGTGCAAATGGAGGATACTTTCTTAAAAATCTGTTTCATATGCTCCACCTCGCTTAGACCGTGCCATGTTTCTTGGACGGACGTTCTTCCCTTTTTGTGAACAGCATTTCAAATGCACCGATCACATATTTTCTTGTATCAGCCGGGCTGATAATGGTGTCAACATATCCTCTTGCAGCTGCAGAAGCTACGGAATTCTGAAGTTCTCTGTACTGGGCTGCCTTCTCAGTAAGAGCTGCTGCGTCATCGCCTGCATACATGATCTTGGCTGCAAGATCAGCATCCATCATACCGATTTCTGCGTTCTCCCATGCGTATACCATATCTGCACCGATTGCCTTGCTGTTCATAGCTGTGTAAGCTGTTCCAAATGCCTTGCCAATGATAACGTTAACCTTCGGAACAGTAGCATCTGCAAATGCATGTACAAGCTGTCCCACAGATTTGGCCATCATCTTCTCGCTGCATACAGTAGCCTCAAAACCGTTAACATTTGTAAGGGTAAGTACCGGAATCTCAAATGCATCACAGAATTTAACGAAATCTGCTGCTTTTCTTGCACCTCTTGCGGAAAGACTTCCATCAGACTCCCATGTCTTATTGCCTTCAGCATCATAGCTCTCGCTTCTGTTTGCAACAGCACCAACAGTAGCGCCATTCAGTCTGATAAATCCAACAGCAACATTCTTGCCGTAGTCAGCCTTCACTTCAAAGAACTGTCCGTTATCTGCGATTCTGGAAAGTGCAATAGCGGTATCGCCTGTGCAGTTCTCAATATCCTCGCATACACGGTTCAGGTCATCTGTGCACTCCATGTAGCAGTCAGTATCTTCACAGTTGGATGGCAGATAGGTTACCAGTTCACGGATTTTGCCAAGGATCTCGTCCTCAGTACCAACTCCGTCTACAAGACCTGTCTCTTCACTCTGGAATTTGGCAGCGGATGTATCACATTTGGAAATATTATTGCCTGCAAGGGCGTTCGGTGTATTTACAAACAGTTTACCTTTCTTCTCTTCAACAAAAGTAAAATCTGTCAGTGCCGGTACAAGTGCCATACCACCGCCGCAGGTACCGAAAATACCTGTAATCTGTGGAATCAGTCCGGATGCCAGAGTCTGCTTCATATAGATTTCTCCGAATGCCTCCAGTGCGTCAGTTGCCTCCTGAAGACGGAGACCTGCGCAGTCGATCAGGCCGATCACCGGAGCACCGGTCTTCATAGCCATATCATAAAGTCTGGTAATCTTCTTGGCATGCATTTCTCCAACTGTTCCGTTCAGTACGGAAACATCCTGGCTGTACACATACACCAGATTTCCATCGATCACACCATATCCGGTAATAACACCGTCTGAAGGTGCTTTTTTCTCAGTCATATTGAAATCAGTATTTCTGGCTGTTACACTTTGTCCGATTTCAACAAAACTGTTCGCGTCAAGCAAAGAAGTGATTCTTGTGCCCGCTAAGCTTTGTGTTGCGTTACTCATTCTTTCTTGCCCTCCATTTTATAATAATTTAAAAGTATAACCAAAAATTCTGCCGATTCTAATTGTACATTTTTTCACAAAACTTTTCAATAGTTTTCCGTGTTTTTATGCAAAAAAATCCCTCGATTTTCGGGGGATTTTTTGATATATCATACATATTCTATCCTGATTTTTAGTGAAAAAAGTTATGAAATACCTTATTTACGCACCATAAATAGGTGATTTTGCCGATATTGCGGTCTGCAGTCACAAAATAGCGGTCCAGCACAAGTTCTCCAAGACAGAATGTAACCTCGCCGATCTGCTGTCCTTTTTTCACCGGAGCTGTCATTTTTTTCTCAAGGCGCAGATAACAGGAAACTTTTTCATTATCTTTCAGCAGGATTTCTTTCTTTTTATCAGACTCAGACACCTGTACCTTACCTCTTATACAGGCTCCCATTTCGTTTTCGTCAATTCCACCACTTACAGAAATCTGCGGAATCTGCAATTCCTGCCAGTATGCTTCTTTATGGAAGTTCTCCTTTCCATATTCCAGAAGCCTGCTTGTATCCTTCCACTTATAATTTTTATTATTGGGCCATCCACAACCCAGAAGTGAAATAATAAACATTCTGCCCTCGTTTTCACAGGCAGCCACATAGCAGTAGCCTGCATTTCCCGTAAAGCCTGTTTTCCCGGAAACGGCATCAGGCGTCATATCCAGAAATGCATTTGCATTGTGCACGGAAAACTGTCTTTTCCCTGAAATATCCGTAAAAGAATAATCCCTGGTCTGTGTAATGTGAAGAAATGTTTTATTCTTTACTGCATAGCTCATGATCAGCGCAAGGTCACGGGCTGTTGTCTGATGAACACCTCCCGCATCTGCACTGTCAAGGCCGTTTGGCGTGACAAAATGAGTGTTTGTACAGCCTATCTCCTTCGCCTTTTCGTTCATCATCTGCGCAAAGCCTTCCACAGAACCTCCAATATGCTCAGCAATCGCCACTGCTGTGTCGTTATGGCTTTTCAGCATTAAAGAATAAAGAAGATCTTCTAAATAGTACTGCTCTCCCTCTTTCAGGTTCAGCTTTACCTCTGGCTGGGAGGCGGCATTTTTTGACACTTCCACATAGTCGTCTCCTGCACCGTTTTCCAGAGCCAGGATACAGGTCATTACCTTGGTAGTGCTGGCATTTGGGCGCGCTGTGTAACCTGCTTTCTCATAGAGTACTCTGCCGGAATCCCCATCCATGAGAACTGCGGATAAGGCATAAAGATTTCCCGGCCCATCTGTTTCTTTCATCTCAACTGCTGCCGGTATCATCTGCACAACAGAACTGACAGCCTTGGTACTGTTTGCCTGGTCATCACCAGCTGCAAAAACTGCTCCTGGACAAATCAGCAAAACAGCCAGCGTAAAAGCAAAAAGCTTAAATCGATTTTTCATGATCCACCTCGCTTTCGCTGTTTTTATTACTATTTTACGCTGACCTGTCCCTATTATGACATGTTATTAACCGTTATATGTCAGATTCCAACGTTCAGACAGCTCTCTGTCTGTTTGGGAAAGCTGATACAGCTCCATCAATTTTGCAGGAGCCTCCTTCACTGTTTTTTCGAATAATACATTCAATTCTTCCACCATTTCCCTGCTTCCGCCAGCCGGCTGAGCCATCATGTAATGATCGATCAGAGCAGACTGGGCTTTTCGCCCTCCCAAGCTGGAAATTCTGGACAGACGGGCACGTCTTGTACCGCCGTCATCGCAGACCAGCTGATTAGTCATAAATTTCATCAACTTCAGACTGAGCAGAATATTTCCTGTTTTTACAAGCGGAAATACTTTGTGGATTTCTTCTGCATTTTTCTTCGTTGCTTTAATACAGTCAGATGGATAATAGGCATAAGGATTTTTCCCGTTTTCCTCCATAAGAAAGCGATCAAATTCAATTTCCAGAAGGCTGTGGGAAATCCTGCCTTTATCACTCATTTCATTTACAAAAGGATGGCATGCTGAATCCAGAAGATAATGGCAGCCAAAGCCTAAAAGATAGGCAAGAAGTGCCTCATCGCCAGTCTCCCTGATCTGCGCCATGCCCTGGGCAAAAAAAGCCCGGGCTTTTTCCTTATGCATCCGGTATCCTACCCCACTTACGTGATTTTTAAAAATAAAATAATAGAAGAAAATATCCGGTCCGTGAAGACCAATGCGATACAGTTCTCCATTTTCCCGGATGATCTTCTTTACCTCATCCGGCATCTGTCTGTATACCTTCTGCCCAAACAAATCATGTGCATATGTTGTTGGCATTTTTATCCTCTCCTGTCCTGTATTATTATACATCCAGTTTTAACTGTACTTCCTCTTCTGCTTCAGCCTTGAAATCTGCCAGCTTCACCGGATCAACAGCCGGAAGCTCTTCCAGCCCCTGTACGCCAAAGGTCCGCAGAAATTCCTCCGTTGTTCCAAAAAGGATCGGTCTTCCCGGTGCATCCAGTCTTCCAAGCTCGCGGACCAGATTATACTCAACCAGTTTATTTACCGCATGATCACTTTTTACACCACGGATTTTCTCAATCTCTGCTTTTGTAACCGGCTGCTTGTATGCAATGATGGATAAAGTCTCAAGCATAACATCGGTAAGAGCCGGTTTCTTAGGCTGCATGGCAATGCGGATCAGGCAGCCATAATAATCCCGTTTGGTGCAAAGCTGGTAAGAGTCCTCCAGCTCAATGATCTGGATCCCCCTGCCTTCATCTTCATATTTATCCATCAGATTGTGGAGCAGCTTCTCTGTAGTCGGCTTATCCTGCTGGATTGCTTTGGCAATCTGCCCAAGCTCCACAGATTCTCCCATTGCAAAAAGAATGGCCTCAATAGCACCTTCTAATCGTTTTATTTCCATATATTATCCTTCTTCCTCTGCAAATTCCGTCAGATTCTTCCATGTTTCCGGCTCTGTTACAACATCGATCTGAATATCATCAAAAATCTCTTCCTGAACCACATGGATATGTCCCATCTTGATCAATTCCAGCACAGAAAGGAAGGTAACGATCACCTGTACCTTCGAGCACTGTTTCTTAAGAAGTTCGCGGAAGCTGAATTTTCTATGGGTTTTTGCAAATTCTTTCATCTCCAGCATTTTATCTGAAAGACTGACCTCTTCCTTCTCGATCTTACCAAACTGACTTCGGATCGGATCCCGTCTGTCATCCTGCCGACGCATAATAGACTGATAAATGGCATTTAATTTCTCCAAAGTAAGACCTGCCAGAAGCTCGGAAGGATCTACTGGCTCCCGGTACTGAAGCACTTCCTTTGGCACATCCGGTCCACGGAAATAGACGCCACTGGCATCATCCATTTTGTCCTTCAGCTCATAGGACATATACTTGTACATCTTATATTCCAAAAGCTTCTGAACCAGCTCGGCTCTCGGATCTTCCTCTTCTCCTTCCTCATTTACTTCTTTTGGAAGAAGCATCCGGCATTTGATATCCAGAAGGGTGGCGGCCATGACCATAAACTCACTCATCACACCAAGGTCTTCTTTTTCCATGGCATGAATGTATTCCATGTACTGGTCTGTGATTTCCACAATCGGTATATCATAAATATCAATTTTATTCTTATCTATAAGGTGAAGGAGCAGATCAAGGGGTCCTTCAAAAACATTCAGTTTTACGGGAATTGCCATGAGCTTTCCTCTCCTTATGGTTTCATTTCAATAAAAATCAGTTCTCTTGGATTGTGTATCCGAATAGGAACTGTGTGTTCTCCAAGCCCTGCACTTACGATCATGCACTTGCCATTTTTGTAAAAATCACCGCAGCAGTATTTGGGAAATGGTATAAACTGGGAACTGAGCACCCCCACATGTCTGGACAGACGCATCACTCCGCCGTGGTAATGCCCGGACAAAATAAGATCTGCACCCCAGTTGAAATAAGTTTTACCGTATTTGGGATTATGGGCAAGGAGAATATTCACAGCTCCCGGATCCGGTTTTCCTATCAGTTCTTCCATTTTTTTGGAAGTGAGTTCCGGGGAAAAGGGCTTATGATAGTATTCCAGCGGAAGCTCCAGACCGCTTATCGCAAAAGGATTGCCGGATAAAGAAGTCTTCACCTTCTCGTTTGCCAGAAAACAGATTCCTTTTTGTTTTAATTCTTCCTGATATTCCAGATACTCATTCCGATAAATATGCTCTTTGGCCTTCATTTTGGTTTCATGGTTTCCCATGGCGTAAAAAATGGGGAAATTCTTCGCCAGTGTACAAAGCAATTTCCCGGCAGTTTCCAGGGTGGACGGCTCCATCCGAACCACCATGTCTCCGGCAAGAAGAATTGCGTCGGGGGCATATTCCCGGATCTTTTCAAGCAGAACACCATTATTTTCCCCGAAACAGTTTCCATGAAGGTCTGCGAGAACGGCAAAACGTACGTTATTTCTGATTTTAGGGTTGTGGACTTCATAGGTTACTGTCCGGAATGTTTCCATAATTCTCCTTTATTTTCCAAAACCGCAGTTAGGGAAGGTGCAGACTTCACAGTTCAGACAAAGACCACCCTCTCCGTATGCGGCCACTTCTTCAGCAAAAATTTCATCATCTGCCATGATTCTCGGAAGGACCAGATCAAATACCGTGCGCTTCGCATACATAACACAACCAGGCAGACCAAGAATAGGAACACGTTTTTCCCCTTTTTCATAGTAAGCGATGAGAAGCATGGCACCTGGAAGCACCGGAGCGCCGTAAGTTACCACCCGGGCTCCTGTGTCACGGATTCCGCCTGGAGTACGGTCATCCGGATCTACACTCATGCCTCCGCTGCATACCACCATGTCTGCGCCCTGGTCAATAAACTCCATAATGTCAGCTGTGATCTGTGCCTTGTCATCTCCCGGGGTAGTCTGTCCCAGTATCTCTGTAGGATACTTGGCAAGCTTTTCTTTCAGTACAGGAGTAAAGGTATCCTGAATCAGCCCCTTCTTCACCTCACTTCCGGTTGTGACAATTCCAACCTTCTTAAAGTGATAGGGAAGTATGGAAAAAATCGGTTCCGGGCCGGCAGCTTCCACAGCCCTGTCCATTTTCTCTTTTTCGATCACAAGGGGAATGATCCTGGTACCTGCCAGCTTATCACCCTTTTTCACAGGGAAATCCCCATGGCGGGAGGCAATCATCATCTCTCCAAGGGAATTTACAGCCAAAAGAGCGTCCCTGCGGATTTTCAGCACACCGTCTTCATCTGCAACCAGTTCAATTTTGCCCTCTTTCACATCGGTTCCATGCATAGAAGCACCTGCACATATATTATATAAAATAGCAGCGCCTTCATTTTCATGAAGAATACCCTCTTTCTTTTCCCACACAAAAAGATGCTCTTTTCCTACGGAAAGAAGAAGGGGAATATCTTCTTCTTTCACAACATGGCCTTTGGAAAACAGAACTCCTTTTTTCTCATCTTTGATAATCTGTGTAATATCATGGCAGAGGATATGCCCTACTGCCTCTTCTGTTCTTATTTCTTTCATTCTGTTAATCCCCATTTTATCTTTTATAACCCTGCTTTACAAAGTTTGGCATAAACGCCATCCTTCTCCATCAGCTCCTGATGTGTTCCTTCTTCTGCAATTCCATCCTCTGTGAGAACGAGAATTCTTCTGGCATTTCGAATGGTAGAAAGCCTGTGAGCGATCACAAATGTAGTTCTGTCCTTCGCAAGACGCTCCAGAGAATCCTGAACCACCTTCTCGCTCTCATTATCCAGCGCAGAGGTTGCCTCATCGAAAATCAGAATCGGCGGGTTTTTCAGGAAAGCCCTTGCAATGGAAAGACGCTGCTTCTGACCTCCGGAGAGCTTCACACCCCTCTGCCCAATATCTGTACCATAATTATCCGGCATTTCCATAATAAAATCATGGGCATTTGCAAGCTGTGCTGCGCGGACAACCTCTTCGTCCGTAGCATCCGGCCGGCCATAGCGGATATTTTCCATAATATTTCCGGCAAACAGATACACATCCTGCTGTACAATTCCAATGTGATCACGCAGATCCTTCAGCTTGATCTTACGGATATCCTTGCCATCCAGATAAATAGTACCCTCTGTTACATCATAAAATCTTGGTATCAGACTGCAAAGAGTCGTCTTTCCAGCTCCTGAAGTACCTACAAGAGCAACGTAATCCCCTGGTTTTACCTCAAGGTTTACATTGGAAAGCACTTTTTCTTCATGATCCTCATAATGGAAAGACACATTTTCAAAACGGATATCACCGTCCACCTGTTCCAGGGATACTGCGTCTGGCGCATCCTCAATGTCCGGTGCAATGGACATCATTTCCAGGAAACGGTCATAACCACTGTATCCATTCTGGAACTGTTCTGTAAAGTTTACCAGTTTTGTAACCGGCTCTGTAAAATTATTAATATACAAAAGGAATGTCACAAGGTCTGTGGCGCTTAAATTTCCGGATGCCAGGAACATGGCTCCGGAAACCAGTGCAGTAACTGTGATCAGCGTGGTAAACGCATCCATACCTGCATGATAACCTGCCATATAGCGGTAAGTCACACGCTTGGAATCCACAAAACGCTCATTTCCTTTACGGAATTTCTCAATCTCACGCTTCTCATTTCCAAAAGACTTTACTACACGGATACCGGAAAGACTGTCCTCGATCTGGCTGTTGATCTCACCCATGCGCACACGATTTTCTTTAAATGCGCTTTTCATCTTTTTATTATAGATCAATGCATAGACCAGCATGATGATTACAACTGCCAGACAAAGCAGCGCCATCTGCGGCTTCACGTTCACAAGAATGATCAGCGCACCAAACAGTTTGATCACTGAAATCAGAATATCCTCCGGTCCATGGTGGAGAAGCTCTGTAATATCAAAAAGATCACTTGTGATCCTGGAAAGAAGCTGACCAACCTTCTGATTATCATAAAACGCAAAAGAGAGCTTCTGATAATGGCTGAATATCTCATTTCGCATATCATGCTCAATATAAGCACCCATCATATGTCCATAATAGGTAATAAAATAACGGCTTCCAAGCTGCACCAGGATCAGTACCAGCATTTCCACCCCGATTTTCAAAATCATGGTCTTCGCTTCATCAGCTGACATTTCACTTATGGAATTCATAATATAACGAACCATCAGTGGAATGACAAGTGTCACTGCCGCCCCAAGGAATGCAAAAAACAGATCTGCAAAAAACAGTCCCTTATATGGTTTATAATAGCCTGCAAGCATCTTTAATCTGCCAGGCTGTTTTTTCTCTTGTTTCATGTGATTCTCCTCCGCTTTTGCTGCTATATTTTTGTAAGACATCAGCAAAAATTTTCATACAGAGTTTATTATAAACCGACAAGGACTGTTTTGTCAAAATGCTTCTGCAATTATTTTCTCCAGACAGTTTTTATAGGTTGCTTTTTCTATGGTTTCCGTAAAAAGAATGTTGATCTCGCCAAGCTTTTGCCCATCTCTGTAGTATTCCAGAATACCTGCAGTTTCGCCTTTTTTCACCGGAGCCTGCACCTGGGTTTCCAGATTCAGTTTTCGTTCCACTTCGCCTATGGGTTTTCCATCGGTGCTGAGATACTGGAAATTCTTTTCGTATTTTACTTCTGCGGTTGGCTTGGTTCCTTTTCGAACCTCTATCTGGGGAAGCTTTTCGGGATTTTCATCTGTAAAAAGACTGCATTTGGAAAAGCCATAGTTCAACATGGCTGCTGCGTCTTTAAAACGGACTTTGTAATCAGGTGCTGCCATAACCACGGAAATCAAGGTAATGTTATTTCGGGACGCTACTGCAGACACACAATATTTTGCCAGACTGGTGCTTCCTGTTTTTAATCCTACACAGCCATCGTAGCTGCGAAGAAGCTTGTTGGTGTTTGTTAATCCGAACACTTTGGAACCTTGTCTGGTTACATGGGTGATATTTTCCATCCAGATAGAGGAATATTCCAGTATCTTCGGATATTTGGTAATCAGTTCCCTGCTCATGAGGGCAATGTCACGGGCTGTTGTGTAGTGATCTGCAGAGTCTGTCAGCCCACAGCAGTCCACAAAATGGGTATTTTTCATTCCAAGACCAGCCGCCCGCTCATTCATCTGCCGCACAAATTCCTGCTCACTGCCCCCGATATGCTCTGCCATCGCTACACTGGCATCATTTCCAGAGGCGATCACGATGCACTTGATCATAGTCTCCACGTCCTGGGTTTCCCCTTCTTCCAAAAACACCTGGGAGCCGCCCATAGATTTCGCATAGGCACTGGTGGTTACAAGGTCATCCATTTTCAGTGTACCATTCTCCAACGCATCAAAAATCAGAATCAGTGTCATGATCTTCGTAATACTTGCCGGACTTCGTCTTGTGTCCGGATCTTTTTCGTAAATCACAGTACCGGTACCGGCTTCCATCAGAAGGGCTGAAGGCGCCTGTACAAGAGTGTCATCGGTAGCTGCTTCTGACTCCGTGGTTTGCTGCTGTTCCTCCGCATATGTAATCCGACAGCCAGGTCCCATTATGAGGCTGGCAAGCAAAATTAGTAAAACCGCCTTTCTTATTGCCTTTCCAAGCATAGGATGTCTCCTCAAAAACAGGTTCTATTCTATTGTAAAACTCGTGCTTCTATTTTATTCCTCTAATCTCAAATGTAAAAAGCGGCGGCCAAGGGAACTTCCTCTTTGCCACCGCAGATTGCTATTTAATTGGTTGGTCATTATTCCGGACGCGATTTCACAATGTATATTACTCTAGCGAACCATTTCAGGCGCGTTCTTAGCGTAGATGAAATCCAGCGCTTACAAAGACTTAGGAGTGACGGCTCTCCGGAACTCCTTAGTCGCAGTTAGCGATTAGTTCATCGTAGCGTTGCGCCGGTGAGTGATTAATACCCATTGTCCAGATGCGTCCCTCCTCGACGAACTTTCAACACACTAAATAGCAATTTAACCTGCTAAATACGCCTTCTTCAACTCGTCTTTCGTCATTTCCTGCACCTTAAATGTAGCAGTTCCATCTCCGCTTTCCCATGTAATATGCAGACAATTCTCACCTTCCGGCTTTACATCTCCGTAAATGGTCATTCCCGCATCTCCAAACCAGATTGCATAAACTGGTTTTTCTTTCCACATCCAGGCTTTCTGCTCTTCATCATATTCCAGCCCTAATGCCTTATAAATATAACTATTCCCGTCTGCCATATACCCAACCTGGTCTGCAGCTGAATCCTGCGCTATCTCTATATCCGCCTTATCATCCGGATTCTGTCCATCCTGCACAACTGTCACGGAAAAATCCTCTGTTGCTGATTCTGTGGCGGATTTTCCAGCATTTTCTGCTTCAGCCGCTGTCACTTCGTCGGTCTCATCTGTCACAGTATCTGTGTCCCCATTTTGAAAAACCTTGGTTACCATCTTTCCGTCTGCATCCATATAACTCTCTGCATACGCCCATGCCACTGTCTGCGGTATCCATGCCACACCAACAGTACCCAGAATTGCTGCACAGATTCCCAGTGCCAGCCCTTTTCCTCTTTTTTTCAGCCCTTTGTTTTTCTGCATTGTTTTCATAAAAAATGCTCCTTTCTTCTTTTTGATTACATTAAGAAGAATAGAGCATTTTCTTGTATTCCATATGTAAGTAATTTGTGATTTCTGTGAAGTTTCAACTTAGAGCGTGTCTGAAACATGCGAATATGGAGAATCATTGGAGGGATACGATCTCTGGCAACAATTCCATTTGGAAACACACACCCGCCTCTGTATTTCTCATCTCATACTCTGCCCCATGCTGTTCCAGAATCTCCCGTACAATATAAAGTCCCAGACCGCTGCCGCCGTTTTCGCGGTTACGGGAGAAATCTACGCGGTAAAAGGCATCAAACAAACGGGGAAGATCCTGTTGGCTTATGTGCACACCTGTGTTTTCCACTTCCAGAAGTATCTTCGCTGTATTTTTCATACTTTTCAATTCTCTTGAATTTTGGCACCCTGAAACTTCTTTTAGTAGAAAAGAGTTAGATGTGGAAGAATCCACATTATAATCCGTGGATAATTTCACACTTATTCTCTCACCAGCAGGTGAATACCGTACTGCATTTACCAGAATATTCCGGACTGCAATCTCCATCAGTCCAGAATCTGCCATGCAGGGACACTTCTCTGGCAGAAAGATTTCCAGTTCCATATTCTTCTGCTCAAAAAGCTCGTTCAGGTCTGCCAGCTGAAGCCTCACCAGCTCTGCCATATCCATCTCTTTTTTCTTTAATGAGAAACCACAGGATTCCATTCTGGAAATCACCAGGATTTCCTGAACCATATTCTGCAAAGTAACCGTCACTTCTCTTGCCCGGGCAAGATATTTGTCCCGATCCTTGTAGACTCCCACATTCTGTTCCATGCCTTCAATCTGCCCTTTTAGTATGGTCACAGGCGTTTTCAGCTCATGGGACGCTGCTGCAAAAAATTCCATACGTTGCTGTTCCAGTTCCCGCTCCTGTTCCATCTCATCTTTCAGTTTGGCATTGGCTTCCCAAAGGCTGGACAAAGCCTGATCCAGGCTTTCCGCCATTGTGTCAAGACTTCTGGATAAAACCCCAATTTCATCTATACGCTTCATATCAGTGCGCACCGAGAAATCCAGATTCGCCATTTTGTCAGAAGCCGCGCCCAACTTCTGCACTGGCTTTGACAAATATCTGGAATAAAAAAGAGCGATCAGCAAAGATACCGCAAAAACAGTAAGCAGCATCCACGGAAGGATCTGCCCCAATGCTTCCACTGCCTGATTCACAAGCTGGGTAGAGCCAAACACAAAAAGGGTATACTTATGATCTGTTCCTTTAAAAGCAACCTCATAACGTCCCATAGCCTGCTGTTCCATCTGCTCCACCATGGAAACACCTTCTTCTGTCTGGATATTATCTGCTTCCATAGTTTCTACTGTACTGGCAAATTCTTCTGACACCCCTTCACTGCTTTCTTCTATCTCTGAAGTTATCATCAGCGCATCCCCAAGTCCATTCCACTCCCTGACAATTCCACCATTTTCATCAAGAAGAACCACTCTAGACTGATTCGCACTGCTGAATTCTTCCATAACAGATAATGCATTTTCCAAAGTATATCCGGACAAAGATTCTGCCAGCTGCTTCGCCCTTGCTGCCAGCGTCCGGTTCAGGGAATCGGAATAGCTGCGCGGCATAAAAGCGGCCACGAAGCCATAGGAACCCCCGGATACAGCCATAAGGATCACCATGGTTAAAAGAAATATTTTTACACTAATTCTGCTTTTTATGTATTTTATCAATGCGATATCCTACCCCTCTGATGGTATCAATGTAATCCCCAGCCAGCTTTTTCCGAAGATTCTTAATGTGTGTATCCACAATCCGGTCTTCTCCAAAATAATCAGCACCCCACACAGCATCCAAAAGCTGATTCCTGGTTAGTACACGCCCCTTGTTCAAAAGGAACTCTCGCAAAAGTTCAAACTCTTTCTGGGTAAGCTCCACTTTTCGCTCTTCCTCCCACACCTGGTAACCGGAAGGATCCAGCTTTAAATCTCCATACTGTAATATCTCAGGGTTCTTCTCATCTGATAAATGTTTCCCACTGCGTCGCAGCACTGCCCCTATTTTCCGCAATAGTACCTGCGTTGAAAAAGGTTTTGTCACATACTCATCCACCTGAAGATCGTACCCTTTTATCTGGTAGGACTCATCATCCAGGGCGGTGAGCATGATCACCGGCACCAACGAAGATTTCCGAATCAACTCCAACACCCCAAAGCCATCGATTTTAGGCAACATCACGTCCAGAAGAACCAAATCAATTTTCTCTTTTTCCTCCTCGTACAGATTAATAGCTTCCACCCCATCAGAGGCACAAAACACCTGATATCCTGCCTCTTCCAGATAATTTTTTAACAATTCCTGTATATCAAATTCATCTTCCACCACAAAAATATAACTCATTTTCTCTCCCCATATCTGGCAAATTTCCCCAAGCCCTATTTCTTTTATTTTCCTATAAACAGTTGCGCAATAGATTTCATAATACTTGGGGCGTGCAAAAAAATCTGATTTACCATTGCGGACCTTGACACATTATTCGCAGTATACCACGTCTATATGGAGTTTATATGGAGATTATGAATTTTCTTCCTCATCTTCCAGAATTCGCAATCCTGCGGTATCCGTTACAGGAAGGGAAAATACGATGGTTCCGGCCTTGGAAGTAATCCCGGCCTTTTCCATGATGGCACTCATAATGGCATTTTTTTGCTCGGTTTTTGCCACAATAAAGAGCACCTCTTTTTCTGAAACCAGGGAAACTCCAAGGAACTGCTCTGCCCGTTTCATTCCTACTCCTTTTCCATGAAGAACAGTTCCGCCGGTTGCACCGCCCTCCTCTGCTGCTTTCATTACCTGGGTATTATATCCGTAATTGGCAATGGCCACAATCAGTTCATGCTTTGTCTCTTTCAATGTACTTTCCTCCTCTCTTACAAGCTCCTGTCCCTGAATGAGAAAACCCAGTTCCCGTTTTCCTCCAATACTGCTCATAGGAATCGTAAACACAATCCCGGTTCCGGGCACGTCGATCCGAAGCTGATTCTGTAAACCTTTTTTCAGTTTTTTCCAGGTGGACGCCGTCACAAATTGAAAACAAATACTTTTCTCATCATCTTCCAGTCCTATATAATCAAGAATGGAACTTGCGGCAGTTCCCATGCCAAGGGAAACTGTCCCTACATCCACCCTGTTTTCCCTGTAAAGCGTTGCAAATTTCGACATGTATTTTCGGTTGGTGATGGTAACCATCATGTATAGTTCGCTCATAGATGATTCCTTTCTTTATAAAGTTCGCTGCTGTCCATAATCTTCCCAGAATGTTAACCACTCTTTTTTCGCAAGAGATGCGTCATAATTCCATTCCTGCCTTCCTCTTTATAGCTCTATAATTTCTGTATCTCCCAGTTCTTCAAATAATTCTGCCACTGAAATGGCTTCCACCGGTATTTTGTCCGCAGACAAATCCTTCTCCCTGCTGCCAAGCTCGCCTCCTTTTACCCGGTAAACAAGTCCCAGCACCTGCAGGGTGATAAGCGGTGTCATAGCAACCATTGCTACTACACCAAAAGCATCTGTCACAATATTTCCTCCCACTGCTTCGCATGCTCCCTGAGCAAGAGGAAGGAGAAAGGTTGCTGTCATAGGTCCGGAGGCAACACCGCCAGAGTCAAATGCAATAGCGGTAAAAATTTTGGGCACAAACAGGCTGAGAATTAAAGCAATGGCATAACCTGGCACCAGAAAATAGAAAATGGAGATTCCGGTCAGCACCCTGAGCATGGAAATTCCAACAGAGACTGCCACGCCCACAGACAGACCAATCTGAATAGATTTCCCGGAAATTGCTCCGTCAGTCAGTTCCTCAACCTGCTTCATCAGCACATATACCGCTGGCTCGGCTTTTACGATAAAGTAACCGATCACCATTCCAAGCGGCACAAGAATCCATTTGTAGGTCAGTTGTCCCAGTACCATTCCCAGATAATTTCCAGCAGGAATAAACCCTACATTTGCCCCGGTAAGAAACAGCACAAGTCCTATGTATGTATAAAATAAGCCGATACAGATTTTAATCAGCATATTTTTATTCAATTTTAATGAAACAATCTGGAAAATTCCAAAGAATGCCACAATCGGAAAAAGAGAGATTGCAATCTCTTTGAAGTATTTCGGCAGTGCAACCGCAAATAATCTGCCCAGTTCTATAGAATTTTCCACTTCGGAAACTACTTCCAACGCAGCATTGCCTTCCGTGTGATACATAAGTCCCAATATCAGGACTGCTAAAATAGGTCCAATGGAACACAGGGCAACAAGACCGAAACTGTCGTCTCCTGCATGTTTATCATTACGAATGGATGCAATACCAACACCCAATGCCATAATAAAGGGTACTGTCATAGGTCCTGTGGTCACACCGCCGGAATCAAATGCCACAGCCAGGAAATTCTCCGGAACGAACATGGCTAATACAAATACAAAAATATAAAAGCTGAATAACAATGGCGGCAGCGCAATCCCAAAAAGAATACGCATTAATGCCACAACAAGAAACGCGCCAACACCAAGTGCTACGGATAAGATCAGCACAAGATTGGGCACAGAAGAAACCTGTTCTGCAAGAACCTGCAGATCCGGTTCAGATATTGTGATAATAAAACCCAGAATAAAACCGATAATTACAATAAAGCCTAATTTTTTCGTGCGAAGCATGCTGCCTCCCACATGTTCTCCCATGGGTGTCATGGACAATTCCGCTCCCATAGAGAAAAAGATCATTCCAAGGATCACAAGCACGGACCCTACCAGAAATTCCACCAGGATACCTGGGGACAAAGCAGCCACGGTAAAGCCGAGTATCAGTACGATCAGCACAATAGGAAGGACTGCACTGACAGATTCTCTTGCTTTTTCTTCTGCATTTTCTTTCAAAACAGAACGATGAGATTGAATGTCTTTAATCAGTTTTCTTTTTTCCACATATACCTCCATTTCAGAATATTTCACTGTAGTTACTCTGGAGCGCACTATACAAGCATTCTGTAGTCTGTACGCTCCAATCTGTTTCCTGATATGGATTATTGTAACATTTTCCCATAGGGTTAGTCATCTATAAAACGAAGATATATTCTTAATTTTTTGTA
Organism: uncultured Blautia sp.; assembly: GCF_934371575.1. GTDB lineage: Bacteria > Bacillota > Clostridia > Lachnospirales > Lachnospiraceae > Blautia_A. The sequence continues at coordinate 22,751 of NZ_CAKRNY010000011.1, forward strand.
AACTGATTGTGGTTTTCTCCCATCACCCTTTGATCACACCACCGCCGATAACAACATCACCGTCATATAATACGGCTGCCTGACCTTTTGTGATGGCACGCTGGGGCTCGTCAAAGATAATGTGCACGCTGCGCTCTCCTGTAACCTTTACAGTTGCCCACTGCTCTTTCTGACGATAGCGCACTTTTGCTTTTGCACGGAATTCTGCCGGAGGATTCTCAAAGGAGATAAAGTTGAAATCCTCTACATCCAGTTCCCGGTGGAACAGATCTTCATTATCACCAAGAATCACACGGTTTTCTTCCGGGCAGATCTTCGTAACATAAACCGGCTTGCCTGCTGCAATGCCCAGGCCCTTTCGCTGGCCTACGGTATAACTGATAATCCCTTTATGCTGACCAAGGATATTTCCGTCTTTGTCCGTGAAATCACCGGCAGGATAATCCTTTCCTGTAAAACGACGGATAAAACCGGCATAATCTCCATCCGGAACAAAGCAGATATCCTGGCTGTCAGGTTTATCCGCATTATAAAAGCTCTGCTCATCTGCGATCATACGTGTCTGATTCTTATTCATATTCCCAAGAGGAAACATGGTATGTGCCAGCTGCTCCTGGGTAAGGGAATAGAGGACATAGCTCTGGTCTTTTCCTGGATCTGCCGCTTTTTTCAGAAGATATCTGCCATCGTCACGCTGCTCAATTCTGGCATAATGACCGGTTACTACGTAATGGCAGCCCAGCTCTTTGGCACGATGATAAAGGCTGTCAAATTTCAGATAACGGTTACAATCAATACAGGGATTGGGCGTAGCGCCGTTTTCATATGCTGATACAAAACGATCCATAACCTGTTTTTTAAAATCTGCTGTGAAATTAAACACATAATAGGGAATGCCAAGACGATGTGCCACACTTCTTGCATCCTCTACGTCATCCAGAGAACAGCAGCTTTTTTTGCGGCTGACCCCTGCGTCTTCATTCTGAAAAAGCTTCATGGTAACACCGATGCAGTCGTATCCATGTTCTTTCATCAGATAAGCGGCTACCGAAGAATCTACGCCGCCGCTCATGGCGATCAATGCTTTTTTCATGTTGTCTGATTCCATACTTTTTATACCTCGCAATATCAAAAGCTTAATGTTTAACTCATGTGAAAATTTTATACTGGAACAGAAGTGAGCTGTTCTACCACCTGGGGAATTACTTCCAGCATATAATCAATTTCCTCTTCTGTGTTCGTACTGTCAAGGCTGATCCGAAGAGATCCCTGCGCAGCTTCAGGAGTGCGTCCCAAAGCCAGAAGAACATGACTCGGATCCAAAGCCCCGGAAGCACAGGCTGAACCTGAGGAGGCACAAATCCCCTTGCCATCCAGCAAAAGAAGAAGGCTTTCTCCTGAAACGCCTTCAAAACAGAAACTCACATTTCCCGGAAGACGATTCCTGACAGAACCATTTAAAATGCTGTTGGGAATCCTGAAAAGTCCCTGAATCAGCCGATCCCGCATGGCAGTAATTTTCACTGCCTGTTCTTTCATTGATCCACACTCTTCTTCCAATGCCGCTGCCATTCCCATAATGGCAGGAACATTTTCCGTACCAGGACGTTTTCCCCGTTCCTGTCCGCCGCCTTCCATGATAGTGGTCAGTTCAATACCTTTTTTTGCATACAAAACTCCAATTCCTTTCGGTCCGTGGAATTTGTGGGCAGAAAGGGATAACAGATCAATATTCTGTTTTTTTACATTTACCGGAATATGACCAACCGCCTGCACAGCATCTGTATGAAAAAGAATGCCATGGTCACGGCAGACCTTCCCGATTTCTTCCACAGGCAGAATGGAACCGATCTCATTATTGGCAAACATAGCTGTGACAAGACAGGTGTCAGGCCGAACAGCTTCTTCCACCTGTGCTGCCGTAATATTCCCTTCGGGTCCTACATCCAGAAGCTGAACCTCAAACCCCTGTTCTTGCAGACGCCTTAATGTATGAAGCACTGCATGATGCTCAAAAGCAGTGGAAATTATATGCTTTTTGTTCTGCTTTGCTCCAAGCATGACGGCAGACAGAATTGCCTGATTATCCGATTCTGTTCCACCGGATGTAAAAAAAATCTCCTTCGGCATACAGCCAAGACACCGGGCAATCTGCTCTCTTGCTGTCTGAAGGGCATTATTTGCCTCCATTCCAACCTGGTGAATACTGGAAGGGTTTCCATAAATATCTTCCATCGCAGAAATCATGGCATTCTTCGCTGTCTGACTTATTTTTGTAGTTGCTGCATTATCTGCATAAATTCTGAACATACCTGAAAAACCTCTTTATTGCCATTTTAACATTACATTCCAAGCAGCATTACATTTCTCAGCTTTCTTGTGAGATCAAATGTACCTGCGTCTTTTTTCTGCATCATCATGAGAATGGTCATATTCTCTTTAGGCAGATTGGCAAAATAACAGCCAAGCCAGCCATCCCAGCCATATTCTCCCTCACTTGCTGCAAAAGGTGCTTTCCATGAATCTGTCATCACACGCATCAGGTTTCCGTAAGAATATCCATTCATTTCCCACCATTTGTCAAACCAGTCCTGCTGACAGCCTGTAAGCCTGTGAGATGTCATATATTCCACTGTACCGGGCTTTAAGATCTGTTTTCCATGGAAATTTCCTTTATTCAAAAGCATGACTGCAAATCTGGAATAATCATCAATAGTAGATACAAGACCAGCACCGCCGGCTTCATATGCCGGAGGCACATCCATTGCAAAACGGATTCCAAGACTGTTCTCCCGGTACTCTTTTATTTCTCCGTCAGTCTGTTCATAGGTCACAGCCAGTCTGTCCAGCTTCTCACCTGGAACAAAAAATCCGGTATCCTTCATTCCAAGAGGTTCGAAAAACTCTTTTTTCAGGAATTCACCATATTTCAAACCAGAAGCCTTCTCCACAACTGCTGCCAGAATATCTGCAGACACACCGTATTTCCACCGTTCACCCGGCTGAAATTCCAGTGGGCATTTTCCAATCCTGTCTGCAAATTCCAGTGTGGTCACCGGATGCTCTGTATCCAGACGTTTATGAACTTCTTCAAACACATTTCCGGCAGCATATTCTGCTGCACTGCTGTTTCCCCCGTAGGTCAGGCCTCCGGTCATGGACAGCAGATGATAGACTGTCACATTATGCCACACTGGCTCCAGACCGCCCGGAACAGAAACCATCTGATCTGCAAATCCTGGAATGTATTTGGACACAGGATCCGCCAGATCAATAATGCCTCTCTCAAATAAAAGCATGACCGCAGCTGCCGTAACAGGTTTGGTCATGGAAAAAAGCCGGAAAATGGTATCACGTTTAAGCTTCTTTTCTGCGGCTTTATCTGCATAACCGCATTCAAGATACACTTCCTCCTGACCATCCTTCACAACCATCATATTCATACCGGCAATCTGGTTGTTCTCAACTGCCTGGTTCATTATCTGCCAAAGCTGTTTCTTTGTCTCTTCTCTCATGTCCGGCCTCCTATAACATCGGTGCAAATAACCTTAAAATGCTCTGCATTGCACGTATTGCAATATTTCTTCCACGGCAGAATTCCAGAGATACCGGATTACAGTATTCCAGGGTATCGGTGAAATCCTGTTTAATATCATATATTACCTTATTCTGGCAGATCCATACACCATCCTCAAAATGCAGATACAGACTCCGGTAATCCAGATTAATAGTTCCCACCACACTGATCTCATCATCGCAGACAAAAGACTTGGCATGAAGAAATCCTGGCAGATACTCATAAATCTTTACCCCAGCCTCAAGCAGCTGCGCATAATAGGATTGTGTAAGAAGAAATACCAGCTTCTTGTCCGGAATACCCGGCGTCATCAGACGTACATCCACACCGCTTTTTGCCGCAAGACAGAGGGCTGTCATCATTTCATTGTCAATTACAAGATATGGGGTGCAAATATACACATATTTTTTCGCACGGTTAATAATATTCAGATAAACATTCTCTCCTACCGTCTCGTCATCAAGAGGGGAATCGCAAAATGGCTGAATATACCCATCCCCTTCAAACGGCTTCGGATGCCACACATGGGGAAGGTATTCTTCAAGACTGCAATCCTGTCGGTTATTGGTGACTACATTCCACATATGCAGAAACATGGCAGTCATATTCCAGACAGCCTCTCCCTTCAGCATAACAGCCGTATCCTTCCAGTGGCCAAAGCGCTCCTTCTGATTGATGTACTCATCTGCCAGATTTACACCTCCGGTGAATCCCACATATCCGTCGATAATACAGAATTTGCGGTGATCACGGTTATTCTGGATAATGTTCAGAATAGGACGGAACGGATTAAATACCTGACACTTAATCCCCTTTTCCCTCAGTGTAAGATAATATTTATGAGGAAGTGTGGTAAGACAGCCCATATCATCATAGATCAGGCGCACGTCCACTCCTTCCTTAACTTTCTTTTCCAAAATATCCAGAATGGTTCTCCACATTACACCATCATGGATAATAAAGTATTCAATAAAAATATAATGTTCTGCCTGTTCCAGTTCCTTCACCAGAACGGGGAACATATCATCTCCCACCTGAAAATACTCTGCTGTGGTATTTCCGTGGAGCGGATATCCTGAATTCCGATATATATAATCCGACTGAATACAGGCAGATATATCTTCTGTCTTCAGCCGTTCATGGACTGCCGGATCTGTCTGCAGAAGGTTCGCAGATTTTTTCAGCATCTCATTGAAACGCTCCTGCATATAATTGGCAATTCTGGAATGCCCAAAGACAAGATACAGTACAAGGCCAAAAATAGGCAGACACAGGATCAGCATCGTCCAGGCTAATTTATACGAGGGGTTTAGTTTTCTGTTCACAATTTTCAGCACTACCAGAATGCTGATCACATCCAGAATAAAAGATATGTATCTGGAATACCCTGCAAGACGAAAAAAAATAGTCAGCACCCAGCCAAGCTGAATCGCCATGGCAAATACCACGTAGAAAACCCTGTTAAACAAAAGCTGGGCAATTTTCTTCAGAATCATCATAACTTTTTCTTTTCCCCTCCTTCACACACAACTTCCAATAGATTTAAAAATCCCTGACTGAATGCAGCCAGGGATTTTTGCGCACAATTAATTATATTTACGTTTTCTTGCGGCTTCAGATTTTTTCTTACGACGAACGCTTGGTTTCTCGTAATGCTCTCTTTTGCGGATTTCCTGCTGGATACCTGCTTTTGCACAGCTTCTCTTGAATCTGCGAAGAGCGCTATCTAAAGTCTCGTTTTCTTTTACGATAACGTTTGACATAGACTCACACCTAACCTCCCTCCAGTTGTAGATTGTGCTAAAATACAACTGTCTGGGTATTTTTCTTGCACGAACATTATTATATATCATACACTCGGGGTTCGTCAACATCTTTTGGTTTAATTTTACAAAAAATTTTGACGAATTTTTCTCCCGCAGGAGTGTAAAATAAAACAAAACTTCTAGAGCCTTTTTCAAACACGCTCTAGTGGAGCTGTCCTTCCAGGATTCCGGCTGCTGCTTCGATTGCTTCGCCTGCCTTCTCCGGATTCTTTCCGCCTGCCTGAGCCATGTTCGGACGTCCACCGCCACCGCCACCAACGATTGCAGCAACAGCTTTGATCAGGTTACCTGCATGTGCTCCTGCTTTCTGAGCAGAATCAGTAGCCATCGCAAGAAGGTTTACCTTGCCTTCGTTTACTGCTGCAAGGACAACAACACCCTCACCAAGCTTTTCTTTCAGCTGGTCACCAAGATCACGAAGTCCGTTCATGTCAACGCCTTCTACTTTAGCAGCAAGGAGTTTCACACCCTTCACTTCCACAACCTGGTTCATAACATCACCAAGAGCGCCCTGAGCCAGCTTGCTCTTCAGGGATTCATTCTCACTTGCGAGAGTCTTCACCTCACCCTGAAGATGTGCGATCTTCTCAACCATCTCAGAAGGATTTGTCTTAAGTGCCTTGGCAGCCTCGTGAAGAAGTGCCTCCTGTTTCTTATAGTATTCCAGAACGCCGTTTCCTGTCAGCGCCTCAATACGACGGACACCTGCAGCGATACCGGATTCAGATACGATCTTAAACAGCATGATGGAGCTTGTATTTGCCACATGAGTACCACCGCAAAGCTCCTTGGAGAAATCGCCCATGGATACTACACGAACCTTCTGGGAATATTTCTCACCAAACAGTGCCATAGCGCCGGATTTCTTAGCTTCCTCAACATCCATAATATCTGTATGGACCTCAAGACCAGCCTGGATCTGCTCATTTACAATCTTCTCAACTTTCTCGATCTCCTCAGCTGTCATAGCTGTGAAATGAGCAAAGTCAAAGCGAAGTCTGTCAGCAGTTACAAGAGAACCTTTCTGCTCAACATGGGAACCAAGAACCTCTTTCAGAGCTTTCTGAAGAAGATGTGTTGCACTGTGGTTCTTCTCAATATCTTTTCTTGCTGCTGTATTTACCTTCAGAGATACAGTCTCACCTTTGGAGATCATTCCGGATTCCATATGTCCTACATGGCCGAATTTGCCGCCGCGAAGCTTAATGGTGTCTTCTACAACAAATTTACCATTTGCAGTCTCGATCACACCGGTGTCTCCAACCTGACCACCCATGGTTGCGTAGAAAGGTGTTTCCTCTACGAAAATAGTACCCTTCTGTCCTTCCATCAGGGAATCCACAATCTCAGTCTCTGTGGTAAGAACGGTGATCGGGGACTCAAAGGAAAGATGATCATATCCAACAAACTCTGTAGTAACAGAGGTGTCGATCTGGTCATATACAGTGGCGTCAGCTCCCATATAGTTGGTTACTTCACGGGAAGAACGTGCTTTCTCTCTCTGCTCATCCATAGCAGCCTTAAAGCCTTCCTCATCAATCTCGTAACCTTTTTCCTCAAGGATCTCTTTTGTCAGATCAAGAGGGAATCCATAAGTATCATATAATTTAAATGCATTCTCTCCGGAAAGAGTCTTCTCTCCGGCTGCATTCATAGCCTCTTCCATATCAGCCAGGATACGAAGTCCCTGGTCAATGGTCTTACCAAACTGGTTCTCCTCGTTGGTGAGAACGTTGAAAATAAATTCTTTCTTCTCTTCCAGCTCCGGATATCCATCTTTGGAACCGTCAATTACTTCCGCACTTAAAGTAGCAAGGAAGTTGCCCTGGATTCCCAGAAGTCTTCCATGTCTTGCCGCACGACGGATCAGACGGCGAAGTACATAGCCACGTCCCTCGTTTGTAGGCATGATACCATCGGAAATCATAAATGTAGCAGAACGAATATGATCTGTGATCAGACGAATGGAAACATCGTCCTCATGATGCACACCGTACTCCTTGCCGGAAATCTTACTTACCAGATTACGAAGTGAGCAGATGGTATCTACATCAAAAATGGAATCTACATCCTGAACAACAACTGCCAGACGCTCAAGTCCCATACCGGTATCAATATTCTTCTGCTTCAGGGTTGTGTAATTGCCGTTCCCGTCATTCTCAAACTGAGTAAATACGTTATTCCATACTTCCATATAACGGTCACAGTCACAGCCTACAGTACAGCCAGGCTTGCCGCAGCCATACTTCTCGCCACGGTCGTAGTAAATCTCAGAACATGGACCACAAGGACCTGCGCCATGCTCCCAGAAGTTATCCTCTTTACCGAATTTAAAAATACGCTCTGCCGGAATTCCGATCTCTTTATTCCAGATATCAAAAGCCTCATCATCCTCCAGATATACAGACGGATAGAGACGCTCTGCATCCAGACCAACTACCTCTGTCAGGAATTCCCAGGACCAGTGAATAGCCTCTCTTTTAAAGTAATCTCCAAAAGAAAAGTTTCCAAGCATTTCAAAAAATGTACCGTGACGCGCAGTCTTACCTACATTCTCAATATCACCTGTACGAATACATTTCTGACATGTACTCACTCTTGTACGCGGTGGTTTCTCTGCTCCTGTAAAATATGGTTTCAGTGGTGTCATTCCTGCATTGATCAGCAGGACACTTTTATCGCCCTGCGGCACCAATGGAAAGCTTTTCAGAACAAGATGTCCTTTGCTTTCCATGAAATCCAGAAACATTTTTCGAAGTTCATTTACTCCGTATTTCTTCATTTCAATTCTCCTCCTACGCAATAAAGAAGTGCATTCCCAGAAGGAATACTTGCATGTGTTATATGATAGCATATATCTTTATTACGGTCAAAATTATTTTGCAAATACTTTATTAAATTTCTTCTTTCCTCTTTTAAGGACAACACCGTCACCTGTAAGAGCATCTTTGGAAAGTACATGTTTAATATCCATCACTTTCTCACCGTCAACGGAAACGCCGCCCTGCTCAATTGCTCTTCTTCCCTCGGAACGGGTAGTTACAAGAGCTGATTTAACAAGAAGGCTGATCAGGTCGATGTTGCCTTCTCCGTCAAAATCCTCTGCTGTAAGCTCTGTAGTCGGCATATGCTCTGTATCTGCTCCGCCTGCAAAAAGAGCCTTGGCACCTGCCTCTGCTTTCTTTGCTTCCTCTGTTCCATGAACAAGCTCAGTCAAATGGAATGCAAGAATCTCTTTTGCCTTGTTCAGCTGGCTGCCCTCCCATTTCTCCATCTCTTCAATCTCTTCAAGAGGAAGGAATGTGAGAAGCTTCATACATTTGATAACATCTGCATCGTCTACATTTCTCCAGTACTGGTAGAAATCAAATGGAGAGGTCTTATTCGGATCCAGCCATACAGCTCCAGACTGTGTTTTACCCATTTTCTTGCCCTCAGAGTTAAGAAGAAGGGTGATGGTCATAGCGTAAGCATCTTTTCCAAGCTTACGACGGATCAGCTCAGTACCGCCAAGCATGTTGCTCCACTGGTCATCGCCGCCGAACTGCATGTTGCAGCCGTATTTCTGGTACAGCATGTAGAAGTCATAGCTCTGCATGATCATGTAGTTAAACTCCAGGAAGCTTAAGCCTCTCTCCATACGCTGCTTGTAGCACTCTGCTGTAAGCATACGGTTAACGGAAAAGTGAGCTCCAACCTCACGTAAAAGTTCCACATAATTCAGGTTCATCAGCCACTCTGCATTATTTACCATAAGTGCTTTATCATCGGAAAAATCAATAAAACGCTCCATCTGTTTCTTAAAGCAGTCGATATTGTGCTGAATGGTCTCCTTCGTCAGCATCTGGCGCATATCGGTTCTTCCTGAAGGGTCACCGATCATACCGGTTCCACCGCCAAGAAGAGCGATTGGTCTGTTTCCCGCCATCTGCAGACGTTTCATCAGGCAAAGTGCCATGAAATGTCCTACATGAAGGCTGTCTGCAGTAGGATCAAATCCGATATAGAAAGTAGCCTTTCCGTTATTTACCATCTCTTTAATCTCATCTTCATCTGTCACCTGGGCGATCAGACCTCTGGCTTTCAGTTCTTCCCAAACTGTCATTTTGAATTCCTCCTGTAAATAAGTAAATAGAACAAAGCGGACAAGTCCGCTTCAAACTCCTTAAATCCCTCAAGCTTTGAGGGACTTGTTGCGCTTTGCGCGCCAGTTCCAAAAAAAGCCCGGTTCTCATGTCCCTTTAGGACGAGAACCGGGTCCCGCGTTACCACCTAAATTCACAGAAAGCTCGCACTTCCTGCCTCGATAAGTGACCATCCCGAAATAATGCTCCGAAACTATCACCCCGGCATGATAACGTATGCCACTCCGTTACAGCCTACTAAATCCTGAAGAATCGTTCGGTGTAAAGCTCCGGGATGTATTCACAATGGATTCTGCATGCGCCTCTCACCTGCCGGCAACTCTCTGTGTGCTCTTCCCAAGGCTACTTGTTCCCTTCAACGCCTTTCTCATTTAATACTTGCAAGTATACAAAGTCATCCTGTTTTTGTCAAGGAATTTAGCTTTATAATTCAACAACTTACCGTAATAAAGTTTTCCCTGTTCCAGTCTTCATTCCCACTTATGGTTTACACCCAGTCTACAAAAAAGGTATGTCCCTTATAAGTCTCATATACAACTTTCTTAAAGTTCAGTGACTGATTCCAGAATGCAGAAGTCATCATAAAATATTTGTATTTGAAATCCTTTGTTTTCATGCCGCTGACAGTTCGTGGAGTACCGTTTGCCAGATATGCCGAAAAACTGTTAAGAGCCTGCTGTGCTGCCGCATAAGCACTTTCCCTGTCTTCGAACACACCATTAAGGCGCTTCTGAAGAGAACCATTTGTTACAACAGAATACTGGGCAAACTTCGTGGAGCCTTCATAAATCACGTAACGGACACTGGATGGGAAATCCTCATCAAGAGTACGGTTTAGAATGCAAAGTGCGACTGCCTTCATCCCTTCAATCCCCTGATCTCCAGCCTCTGATTCACACAATGCAGCCAGAATATCCAGATCTGATTTGGTTCCATCTGCTACGCCCGGATGGGTTTTAAACTGATTCATAATAGTAAAATTGCGTCCATGCTTTCCATCAAACCAGGTGAAAACAGTACTGCTGTTATTTCCGTTGCTGCTGTTTGTTTTCTCCGATGCAACTCCCTTTGCATCAAAGGTGTAAGTTTTTCCACCAAGAGTTGCTGTGGTATTCATATACATAACACCGCTGGAACTGAAATAATAGCTTTTTCCATCCAGCTTCAGCCAGCCGGTATGTGCCTTACCATCGGAAGGACTGAAATAATAATGCTTCGACCCAACTGTTCCGAAGCCCTTCTGGTATCGTATTCCGCTGCTCTTTGTAAAGTAATAAATGCTTCCGCCCACTGTCTTAAGTCCCGTAGCCATATATCCGGTACCAGGATCAAAATAGCGGGTATTTTTCTTGGAATCTGTAAACCATCCGGTCAGCATAACACCATTACTCTTAAAATACCGCTTCTCCCCTTTGCTGTTCTTAAGCCAGCCCTTCACCATAGCTCCGGATCCGCTGGTAAAATAATACTTCTTGCCTTTTAATGTCAGCCAGCCACGGACCATTTTACCATTCGATGGTTTAAAGTATCTGGTAACAGTTTTGCTTTTCAAAAAGCCGGTAACCATCACACCTTTTCCCTTTGTAAAGTAGCGGATATTTTTGCCTTTGCTGTCCTTTTGCCAGCCTTTAAGCTGAACTCCGGTCTTTTTGTTAAAATAGTATTTCTTACCATTCAGAGTCAGCCAGCCTTTCTTCTTAGCACCGCTGGATGTTATGTAGTAAGTCTTGCCATTTATGGTTCTGAACCCTGCCTTCGCAGCCTGAACATCCTTCGTCAGCACAGGTGTAAACAGCAAAGCCAGCACAATAAGCAGTCCCAGACAAAATACTCTGCGTTCTCTTCTTATTTCTCTTTTCATACATTTTCCCTTTCCAAAAGGAACATAGCCCTGGCACCCCCAGAAAAACCGTCCTTGTTTTGTCAAAAAATATGTCGAATTAGTTTCAAAGATTACAGAATTATTACATTTTAGTTTATTATATCGAAATTGCTCTTTTCTGTCAACTGCTTTGTCACACCAGCCCTGTCCCATCCATATGATGAACTGTAAACATTTTCTGGAGGTAACAGCATGAGTGACTTAGCTGCTACAAATTGTGGATGCGGTGACGACAGAACCGGTTGTGGTTGCGGTAACTGTGGTTGCAGCAATAATTGCGGATGTGACAATGGATGTGGGCTTTCCTTTGGAAACAACACCTGCGGATGCAACATTCTCTGGATCATCATTCTCCTTTGCTGCTGCGGCAACGGTAATGGAATCGGATGCGGTAACAGCTGTGGAAACGGAACTGGTGACAGCTGCTGGATCATCATCATCCTTCTCCTTCTCTGCGGTGGATGTGGAAACGGCTGCGGATGCTGATGTAAAAATCTCAAACCGAAAAAAAGCCTGCACTGCCAGGCTTTTTTCCGGTACAAATAACATTATTATTTTTCAGTTTTACAGTTCGTCTCATTTCTTCTGCACTTCTGACAATACTCTTCTTCTGGCGCAGCACCTGTATTATTTTCCTGTCTCTTTTGCTTTTTCCGCACACATTCCAGATCCAGTTCATAAATTGCAGTGCCATCTATAATCAGCTTTTCATTTTTTCTTTCCATCTTACCCCTCCGTTTTTCAGACAGATTATATGATATGAGTGTCAAAAGGTCTTTTGACACTCATTTGATACCCGGATTGCTACGCAGCTGCGCTGGTATCATAATATACAATATGTCAAATCACTCATTCTCGTCATATTTTATTAGTAAAAACATAGATTTAAAAAGGGATTCTTATGGAGCAGGAATATATTGCACAAACCCCGCTTGACCAGATGGTAAGCACTGACCAGCAGCAGCTTTTAAAAGCACTGATCCCCTATTTTTCCCCCAGACAGCAGCAGCTTCTTTCTGTATTTGCAAAAGCGAAGGAGCTTTCAAATACGGTAGCTCTTTTTTCCGGGGCTCCGGCCACCATGCACATACAGGCCATGTCAGTACCCGCCCAGCCTCTCGATATTTTGAACGATCTGCGTCGGTACTGTTTTGGGAATACAGGAAAAATGCTGGATCAGATTGCCAATATGATGACAATGGCTGAAATGATAAAGGTGATGAATGCGGCTTCTCCGGAAGGAACTTGCGAAGATTCAGAAAAAGATTCAGAAAAGGAGTGATCTTATATGACTGAAAACTGGCAGGATCATCCAAAGCTTGCAGGTATGGACAAAAGCAAGCTTGAACTGCTCCGGCAAATGGCGCAGCAGGGAGCAGGAAAATCTCCTTCAGACCTGCTGCCATTTCTTATGAATGCAGCCTCTCAGGGAAAAAATGCCGGACTGAGTTTTAACAGTAACGAGATCAATACCATCATTGAAGTGTTGAAAACGGGAAAAAGCCCGCAGGAACAGGCAAAGCTGGATAAGGTGGTTCAACTGATGAGAATGATAAAATAACTCTATGGTTTATAATATTCCCATCATACATTCCCTAAGAAGCACCAGCGCACTTGCAACTGCCTGCTGACGGATCTTTGTCCGGTTTCCTGTGAAATGATACTCCTGTGTAACAGTATTGCCATTACAGCAGCAGCCCATAAATACAGTACCAACCGGAGTCTCTTTCGTTCCCCCGTCCGGACCTGCAAGGCCTGTAACAGAAAGACAGATATCTGCTCCTGACGCAGCGCAGCCGCCCTTGGCCATCTGCTTGGCACATTTGGAAGAAACTGCACCAACCGTCTTCAGAGTGGATTTTTTCACCCCAAGGCATTCTCTCTTTGCACGATTGCTGTATGTAACAAAGCCATGGGTAAACACCTGGGATGCACCTGGTACATTTACAATACGTGCTGCAATAGCACCGCCTGTGCAGGACTCTGCAAGAGCCAGCATCATGTTTTTCTCTTTCAGAAGATCCACAACAGCTTCCTCCAGTGTGGTATCTGCATCCAGAGCAAATACATTCGTGCCGAAACGCTTCTTCAATTCTTTTACCACAGGCTTGATCAGCTTTTTACAGGTCTTTTCGTCTTCCCCTTTTGCAGTGATACGAAGATGAACCTCTCCGGTCTTTGCATAAGGCGCAAGAGTGGGATTCGTCTGCGCTTCGATCATATCCTGAATATCTGCAGCCACCTGACTTTCTCCGATTCCGCAGATCTTCACCACCTGAGAATAAATGATCTCCGGCTGCTTCTTCTGAAGATAAGGATAAACAGCTTCCTCAAACATTGGAATCAGTTCATTAGGCGGTCCTGGGAGAAGAATGGCTGTCTTGCCGTTTTTCTCAAGGATCAGGCCGGGCGCAGTACCATTGTGATTATCCATTACAATGGCTCCCTCCGGCACCTGTGCCTGTTTATAGTTATTTGAGGTTACGCGTCTGTCCGGATGATTTTTCATGTATTCCTTCATATAGCGTTCAATACGCTTTCTGGAATGAGAATCTTCATGAAGCGGAAGCCCCATCACCTCTGCACAGACCTCTTTGGTCAGATCGTCCTCCGTTGGTCCAAGACCACCGGTAAGGATCACCACATCTGATCTGTCAAGTGCAGATGCGATCACCGCCTTCATCCTGTCATGGTTATCTCCCACAACTGTTTCATAATAAACGGAAAGACCAAGCTGTGCACATTTCTCAGAAAGATATGCACTGTTGGTATTTACAATATTTCCAAGTAAAATTTCAGTTCCTACAGCTACAAGCTCTGCGATCATACGTATACCTCTTTTCTAATTCAGCCAGCATCTTCCCATTCAGAAAAGAGGCTGGCTGGTTTACAGGCTTCCTATTATTCCTGCATGGAAATCACATTTTTGTTCTGAACAATATAAGTGATCAGAGAAATCACTGTCAGAGCCAATGATAACCATACAAATATCTGTGTCAATATTTCAAAGAATCCCCCGAAATTCAGGATCAGGAGAATGATCATGATCATCTGGGAAACCGTTTTGAATTTTCCCCAGTAGTTGGCGGCAATAACGACACCATTCTCAGCTGCGATCAGTCTGAACCCACTGATGATGAATTCTCTTGCAATGATAATGATGACAAACCATGCCGGCAGACGCCCCAGCTCGATCATGCAGATCAGGGCAGAACACACAAGCAGCTTGTCAGCAAGAGGATCCATAAATTTACCAAAATTGGTAACCAGATTATTTTTACGTGCCAGATGACCATCAAACCAGTCTGTGATGCTTGCCACTACAAAAATGGCAAGACAGATATAGCGATTTGCCTCCTGGCCCCATCCTGTCAGAATAAATAAAACAAAAAACGGTACCAGAATCATTCTGGCTATAGTCAGTTTATTCGGTGTATTCATCTTCCAGTTCTCCTATCAAATCATATTCCAGAGCGCCGGTAACCCGGACTCTCGCAAAATCCCCCGTCATAAGAAGCTCGCCGGTCTGCACGAAAATATATCCGTCAACCTTAGGCGCATCTCCGTAAGTACGTCCGATATACGCACTTTCGCCGGACACCTTGCCCTCGATCATAACGGTCAGCACCTGACCTATACGCTTCTCTCCCTTTTCAAGAGAAATCTCCTGCTGAAGCTCCATGATCTCGTCACGTCTTGCTTCCTTGATTTCTTCAGGAATCTGAGGCTCCATAATTGCTGCCGGGGTATCTTCCTCAGCAGAATATGTGAAAACGCCAAGGCGGTCAAACTCAATCTCATCCACAAACCCCATCAGTTCCTCGTGATCCTCCTGTGTCTCACCAGGAAATCCGCTGATCAGACTGGTGCGAAGGAAAATATCCGGAATCTCCCGGCGCAGCTTACCGATAATCTCTATCAGTTCCTGCTTTGTGGTGCGGCGTCCCATGCGCTTCAGCACACGGTCGCTTGCATGCTGGATAGGAAGATCCAGATAATGACAGATTTTCTTCTCTTCCTTCATAGTCTGAATCAGTTCATCATAAATTTCCTCCGGATAACAGTACAGAATACGGATCCAGCGGATTCCACTTATTTTGCACAGCTCTTTCAAAAGAATGTGGAGGGATTTTTTACCATAAATATCCTTACCATATACAGTCGTCTCCTGGGCAACCAGAATCAGCTCTTTTACGCCTTGCTCTGCCAGTGACTGTGCTTCCTTTAAAAGCTGTTCCATGGGAACACTTCTGTAACTGCCCCGCAGCTTTGGAATAATGCAGTAAGTACAATGCTTATCACAGCCCTCTGCAATTTTCAGATATGCAAAATGCCCACCTGTGGTCAGCATACGCTTACCGGAAATATCCGGAAGAAAATCAATGCTCTTATACTCTTCGAAATGTCTGCCAGCCTCAGCCTCATTCACAGCCTTAATAATATCACAATAGGATGTTGTACCAAGGATTGCATCCACCTCAGGTATTTCCTCTGAAATTTCTTTCTTGTAACGCTGTGCCATACATCCGGTAACGATCAGCACCCTGCAGGTGCCTGCTTTTTTCTTCTCTGCCATTTCAAGAATAGTATTGACACTCTCCTCTTTGGCATCACCGATAAAACAGCAGGTATTGACAATAATGACTTCTGCCTCATCCTCATCATCAACGATCTGATGTCCGTCTGCTGCGAGCATTCCAAGCATTTCCTCAGAATCTACCAGGTTCTTATCACATCCAAGGGAAATGAACAGTAATTTCATATTATTCTGCACTCTCCTCAGACGCAACAGAATCTGTTACAGCTGCATTTTCTTCTGCAGCAGTCTCTTCTGCCGGACACTCCGCTGTCTCTGTAAGAGCCTCCTCCTCATGTTTGCCAGGAAGAATCTTAACCTTGCCGTGATATAACTCATCAATAGCGATAGAAAGCGGTTTCTTACCCTTTACATTATCAGCCAGCGGCTTTGCACCGCCGATCAGCTGACGTGCACGTTTGCTGGTCGCAAGGATCAGGGAATAACGGCTGTTGAGCACCATGCTCTCGTCATCGTCCTCATTGTTTGTATTGATTGCTTCGATTAATTCTGAATAAGATGGATGGATCATATATATACTCCTTTCAAAAATTGTAATTATTGTTATTATTTTTATAAAGATTCACTCGCTTCATAGATATTTCTGTACATAAAGCTGTAAATCATTATTTCATTCTTCAGCAAAACCTGCCGCCTGCGTCTGAACCTTCCTGATAAAATCCAGATTTCTCTTCATCGCGAAATGTTCACTCTGAATAATATTATGGAGTCTGTCCACAGCCAGGTCAAGTTCATCATTTACCAGAAGATAATCATACTCTTCTACACCCTCTGCTTCCTGAGAAGCTCTTGCAAGGCGCTGGCGGATCACCGTCTGCGTCTCAGTTCCTCTTCCCACAAGGCGTTCCTTTAATTCTTCCATAGAAGGCGCAGTCACAAATACCAGAACAGCATCAGGGAATTTCTTCTTGATCTTACGTGCACCCTGGATCTCAATCTCCAGGATCACATCACGTCCCTGTGACAACTGCTCTTCCACATAAGCCTTCGGTGTGCCATAGTAATTCCCAACATACTGGGCATATTCAATCAGCTGGTCCTGATCGATCATTTCCTCAAACTCTTCTCTGGTCCGGAAAAAATATTCTCTTCCGTCTTCCTCCCCCGGTCTGGGGTTTCTGGTGGTAGCGGATACTGACAATGCATAATTGTCATATTTCGCCATCAGGCTTTTCATAATGGTACCTTTACCTGCTCCGGAAAATCCGGAAACAACTACCAAAACTCCTCTACTCATGGTCCTCTCCCTTATTATCGATTACTTCTGCAAATCTGCGGGCTATTGTGTCCGGCTGAATCGCAGATAATATCAGAATGTCGTCTGAAGTGACAATTACAGATTTGGTCTTCCTTCCCTGTGTGGCATCCACAAGGGAATTGGATCCTTTCACACTCTGAACCATTCGTTTCACCGGTGCGGCATCCGGATTTACCACAGCTACAATTTTCTGGGAATTCACCATATTGCCGAATCCGATATTGATTAATTTTGCCATGTTTTCGCCCTTCTGTCAAGATAAGGAGCACTTACGTAAAAAAGTTTTGCGCAGGCTCCTTCGTGCAGGCACAAAAGTCTATGTCTCTGATTTCCAAGGTTACTCCACATTCTGAACCTGTTCTCTGATCTTTTCTATTTCAGTCTTCAGGTCAATAGCAATATTGGAAATTACCAGATCACTGGACTTGGACAGAATGGTATTCGCCTCCCTGTTCATCTCCTGAGCCATAAAATCAAGCTTGCGGCCGATTCCCTCTTTTTCTTCCAGCATATTCTTCATCCCCTGGATATGGCTGTGAAGCCGGACGGTCTCCTCGTCGTTACAGATTTTATCCGAAAACAAAATAACTTCAGCAGCAATCCTGGAATCCTCAATCTGGGAATCTTCAAGAAGCTCGTGAACCTTAGCTTCCAGCTTCTCTCTGTAGGAATCCACAACCTCCGGTGAGCGCGCCTCCACCTGGCTTACCTTCTCATCAAGGGCATCCAGCTTGGCAAGCAGATCATTTTTCAGATTCTCACCCTCTCTTTCACGTGCCTGAGCGAATTTCCCGCAAGCCTCACGAAGTGGTCCCTCCAAAACAGCCCACAATGCATCCTCGTCAACAGACTGCTCCTCCATAGTCAGAACCTCCGGATACCGGGAAAGGGCACCTGCCTTCACGTCATTTTCCAGTCCGAATTCTTCTGACATCTGGCGAATGTAATCCAGATATTCTCCGGCAAGCTCCCTGTTATATTTCAGGGCACCGCAGCTTAAGGTATAGTCCTCATATGTGATAAACACATCCACCTTCCCCCGCTGCATGTATGTCTTCATAAGATTCCGGATCGTTCCCTCAAGGAAGCTTAGTTTCCTTGGCATTTTGATGCTCAGATCCAGATATCTGTGATTGACGGATTTAATTTCAACAGTGATCTTCCGTTCTTTTGTAATCACCTCAGCTCTTCCGAAGCCGGTCATGCTTTTTATCATAGTAATCTCTTTCTGTATTTTTTATTCCGAAAATTGTCTCTGAACGGGCGTGTCTTCTGACACCGCATCTCTTTACCGACAATACTTCTACGCATACAGATTTATTATAGTTCATTCCAAAACCCTAGTCAAATCCTTTTTTTGCTGTTATAATAAAGTTCGCGAAGCAAACGCAACTTCTTGTGCCTGCCACAAGAAGGTTTTTATCTGAAAGGAGTTTTCTTTATGGCTTTTGACGGAATTACCATTGCAGCAATGGTTTCTGAACTGAATAAAAATCTCTCCGGCGGACGCATCAACAAAATTGCCCAGCCTGAGAACGATGAACTGCTTATCACCGGAAAGGGAACAAATGGCCAGAAGCGACTGCTTCTCTCTGCCAGCGCCTCCCTTCCTTTAATTTACTTTACAGCCAAAAACCGGATCAGTCCCCTGACTGCTCCTAACTTCTGCATGCTGCTCCGCAAGCACATCGGAAGTGCCAGGATCACCGGCATCCGTCAGCCCGGTCTGGAGCGTGTAGTGGAATTTGAGCTTGAACATCTGAATGAGCTGGGTGATGTCTGCCATAAAATCCTCATCATGGAGCTGATGGGAAAGCACAGCAACATTATTTTCTGTGATGACCAGGGCATGATCCTGGACAGCATCAAGCATGTGTCCTGTAACGTAAGCTCTGTCCGAGAGGTTCTTCCCGGACGTCCTTATTTTATCCCTCACACTCAGGATAAGCTGGATCCCCTTTCCATCTCCAGAGAAGATTTTATGGAAAAAGTCTGCGGCAGATCCAATGCCATTTCCAAAGCACTTTACCAGACTCTTACCGGTTTCAGCCCTGTTATGGCCCAGGAGCTTTGTTATCGTGCCGCCATTGATGGAAATGATGATGCCCAGGCTCTTGATACGAATGCCAGAGAACGCCTTTACACAGAGTTTGTCAATCTGATGGATCATATCCGAAGGGAAGAATTTACCCCTTCCATTATATTTAAAGGTGAAGAACCTATTGAATATGGTGTTCTTCCTTTTACCCAGTATGGTGAGGGCTTTACCAGCCAGACATTCGATTCTGTGTCTGAAATGCTGGAAACCTATTACGCGTCCAGGGACACTATTACCAGAATCCGCCAGAAATCTGCAGATCTTCGAAAAATTGTACAGACTGCCCTTGACCGCAATCGCAAAAAGCTTTCCCTTCAGCAGAAGCAAATGAAGGATACGGAAAAAAAGGATAAATACAAAATTTACGGCGAACTGATCAACACCTACGGCTACGGACTGGAAGAAGGATGCAAATCCTTTAAAGCAGTAAACTATTATAATGGAGAGGAAATCACCATTCCTCTTGACCCAACCCTGACGCCTCTGGAAAATTCAAAAAAATATTTTGACCGTTACAGCAAACTGAAACGTACCCAGGAAGCTCTGGATGTTCAGATTGCAGACACTGCCAGCGAGATCGAACACCTGGAATCCATTTCCAATGCCCTCGACATTGCATCGGAAGAAAGTGATCTTTCCCAGATCAAGGAAGAGCTGATGGAATATGGCTATGTAAAGCGTCATTATGGAAATAAAAAGGGTGCCAAAATGCAGGTGAAATCCAAGCCTTTCCACTATATTTCCAGTGACGGCTATGATATTTATGTTGGAAAAAATAACTACCAGAACGATGAGCTGACCTTCAAATTTGCCACTGGAAATGACTGGTGGTTCCATGCAAAAAAGATGCCCGGTTCCCATGTAGTTGTAAAAACAAAGGACGGTACCCTTCCAGACCGCACCTTTGAAGAGGCCGGCAGTCTCGCCGCCTTTTATTCCAAAGGCCGTACTGCACCAAAAGTAGAAATTGATTATCTTCAGAAAAAGAACGTGAAAAAGCCTGCAGGTGCCAAACCCGGATTTGTAGTTTATTACACCAACTATTCCCTGATGGCTTCACCGGACATTTCCGGGATCAAACAGTTATCCTGATAACTGCACAGTATGATGTCAGGGCAAAAGCCCGACTATGATATATTAATCTAAGAACAGGAGTTACCTATGAGTATTTTAAACGTTGAACACCTTACCCACGGCTTTGGTGACAGAGCCATTTTCCAGGATGTATCCTTCCGTCTTTTAAAAGGCGAACACATTGGTCTGGTAGGCGCTAACGGAGAGGGAAAATCCACCTTCTTCAATATTGTAACTGACAAACTGATGCCGGATGAGGGAAAAATCCAGTGGGCAAAAAATGTCCGCGTAGGCTATCTGGACCAGCACTCTGTCCTCTCCCCCGGCATGACCATCCGTGACGTACTGAAATCCGCTTTTTCCTGGCTTTTTGAACAGGAAGAACGAATGAATGCCATCTGCGATTCTCTTGGAGAAGTTTCTCCCGAAGAAATGGAAACGCTTATGGAAGAGCTTGGAACTATTCAGGATACCCTGACCATGCACGATTTCTACGTGATTGATTCCAAAGTGGAGGAGGTTGCCCGGGCTCTCGGCCTTCTTGATCTTGGACTTGACCGTGATGTTACAGAGCTTAGCGGCGGTCAGAGAACCAAGGTTCTCCTTGCCAAGCTGCTTCTGGAGAAACCGGATATTCTTCTTTTGGACGAGCCTACCAACTATCTGGATGAAGAGCATATTGCATGGCTGAAACGATATCTTCAGGACTATGAGAACGCTTTTATCCTCATTTCCCATGACATCCCGTTCCTTAACGAAGTCATCAACATTGTTTATCACATGGAAAACCAGGAGTTAAACCGTTATGTAGGAGATTACGACCATTTCCAGGAAGTCTACGAGGTAAAGAAGGCCCAGCTGGAGGCGGCCTACAGACGTCAGCAGCAGGAAATCAGTGAGCTGAAGGATTTCGTTGCCAGAAACAAGGCCCGTGTTTCCACCCGTAACATGGCAATGTCCCGTCAGAAAAAACTGGATAAAATGGATGTGATCGAACTGGCAGCAGAGAAACCGAAGCCGGAATTTCATTTCAAACAGGGAAGAACCCCTGGCAAATATATTTTTGAAACAAAAGATCTTGTAATCGGATATGACGAGCCGCTTTCCCGCCCCCTTACCCTTTCCATGGAAAGAGGTCAGAAAATTGCCCTTGTGGGAGCTAATGGAATTGGAAAAACCACTTTGCTGAAAAGCATTCTGGGACTGATCCCGGCACTAAAGGGCACCAGAGAGTTAGGTGATAATCTGCAGATCGGGTATTTTGAACAGGAAGTAAAGGGCGACAATAAAACCACATGTATCGACGAAATCTGGGCAGAATTTCCTTCCTATACCCAGTACGAGGTTCGCTCTGCTCTTGCAAAATGTGGTCTTACCACCAAACACATTGAAAGTCAGGTCCGTGTTCTCTCAGGAGGCGAGCAGGCGAAGGTCCGCCTCTGCAAGCTGGTAAACAAAGAGACAAATGTCCTTCTTCTGGACGAGCCCACCAACCATCTGGATGTGGATGCAAAGGAAGCCCTGAAGGAAGCTTTGAAGGAGTACCGTGGAAGCGTTCTTCTCATCTGTCATGAACCGGAGTTTTACCAGGATGTGGTTTCACAGGTATGGGACTGCAGTAAATGGACAACAAAAGTTCTGTAATATAAAGCTCGAAAAAACAGCATTTCGGCAGTAAAGCTTTCCTCTTCTGCCAAAATGCTGTTCTTTTTTCGGACTTTATCTATCAGGTAAACTGAATAATTCCAGATACCCTGTCATACGCACTGTCCCAATCCTGACTGCTTAAAATCCCTTTAATGGTACCTTTAATCGTAATCTTGCCTGAAGCAGAAAATCCGGAAACATCTACTTTCATTCCTTTATTCGTAATAAATGCATGAGTTCCCCATACAGTATCTGCAGAGTAGGTATGGGATTTCAGCTTGATATTGCTGAATACTGCTTTTACAGAATCTCCTTTCTTTCTGGCAGATCCTTCTACGCGAAGATAAAGAGTCTGATTTGCAAGCTTTTTGTTTTTCACAATCTTTACAAGTTTACCATCAATATAGCACTTACAGGTTCCGTTCTTCTCAACGGCAAGCATCAGGTGGTAAGTTTGCTTTCTTGCACCCTCTTTTACCCAGTAGTAGTCCTGTCCTCCAGGGTTGTTGCTGCGCACGTTCTCAATCATAAACATGGTCTTGCCTGTATACGGTGCTCTTGCATACTCGTCATGCTGAATGCCAAAGCTGATAGCAGAAGTGGGAGTAACGGCAACTAATTTTGCATGGTAGCCGGTACCGGAACCGGAAAGACTTACATCTGCCTCAATGGTATACGCAGAAGCAGTATTTTCAATAGTTGCTTTCTCAGCTGGTTTAGAAGCCGGAAGCTTGTAAACGATTTTCTTTCCGGTCTTGTTATAAGAGCTGAGCTTCTTTCCCTTGTACGCTCTTACAGAATAATAGTAAGTTTTTCCGCTTACCACTTTCTTATCTGTGTAAGATGTTTTGGAACCGTCACGTACTGTAGCGTACTTTTTCCAGGAACCGCTGCCAACCTTACGATAAACGTAATAGCCGGATGCTCCTTTACTCTTCTTCCAGGTGAACTTCACAGTCTTTTTCACACGCACCGCATTTACAAGCTTAGGTGCTTTTAAAGATGCTGCCTGAACTGTCTGTGCTTTTCCAGCTGAATAAACCGGAAATACAAGCATGAAAGCCAGTAAAAACAACATGACCTTTCTGATACTTTTTCTGTTCATTTTTCTCCTCCTCTTTTCCCTTTTTGGTAAAAGCAGACAAGTCCGCTTCAAGCCAAAGAAGCGGAGGTTTCCACTACCTGGAAACTCTCCGCCTAATTATAGATACTGTTCATGTCCTGACCGGCATCCGCTTCGCGGAATATTGTCTCCGAACAGTAATTATACTACTTATTCGTCAGCAGCGTCAACCTTACTTGCACGTGCTTCAATCTCTTTCTTCTGGATATCTCCAGGAGCCTGCTCATAACGTGCAAACTCATAGGAGAAGTCACCGCTTCCACCTGTCATGGAGCGAAGATCTGTGGAATATCCATAAATTTCAAGAAGCGGAACATCAGCTTCAATAATGGTATTTCCTTCATGATCCGGATTCATACCAAGAACACGGCCACGGCGCTTATTCAGATCACCCATAACATCGCCGGTGTATTTGTCCGGAACTATTACTCTCATAGAAACGATTGGCTCTAACAGTACAGGAGAGGCATCCATGAAGCCCTTCTTGAATGCAAGAATAGTTGCCATCTTAAATGCCATCTCAGAGGAATCTACCGGATGATAGGATCCATCATAAAGAGTAGCCTTCACACCAACAACCGGATATGCTGCAAGAGGTCCCTTCTGAACACATTCCTGAAGTCCCTTCTCAACTGCAGGGAAGTAATTCTTCGGAACGGCACCGCCTACAACCACCTGCTCAAATACATATGGAGTCTCCATATCACCAGACGGCTCAAAGCGCATCTTAACATGTCCGTACTGTCCATGACCACCGGACTGTTTCTTATGTTTGCCTTCTACGTCGGAGTTCTTACGGATTGTCTCACGGAACGGAACCTTCGGTTTGGAAAGCTCTACATCTACTTTATAGCGCTCCTTCAGCATGCTGACAACAACATCAAGATGCTGATCGCCCATACCATAGATAAGGCTCTGGCGGTTCGCACCGTCATTCTCTATACGTATCGTTCTGTCTTCACTTGCAATCTTTGAAAGTGCCTGGGAAATCTTATCCTCGTCACCTTTATTCACAGCCTTAAATCTCTTATAGGTATAAGGTGTGGAAAGGATTGCCTTCGGATAAAGAACCGGGTTAGCCTTAGTTGCAAGGCTGTCACCTGTCTGAACACTTACTAATTTTGCAATCGCACCAATATCACCGGCATGAAGCTCCGGAACCTCAATTGGCTTGGATCCCTGAAGAACATATAATTTGTTCAGGCGCTCTTCTGTACCTTTCTCAACATTAAGAAGGGTATCATCCGCTTTGATAACACCGGAGCAAACCTTGATCAGGGAATACTTACCAAGGAATGGATCCACGATGGATTTCCATACATATGCAGATTTCGCTTTGGCGAAGTCATAATTTGCTTCAAAAATTTCGTTTGTCTTCTGGGAAATACCGTTACAGGAACGTTTATCCGGGCTTGGGAAATATCCGCAGATATCGTCCAGAAGGTTGGAAACGCCACGAAGATTGATCGGGGATCCCATGCATACCGGAACAATGCTTGCATCCTGTACATTCGCTGCAAGTGCTGCTGAAACCTCTGTTACAGAGAACTCATCTCCCTCAAAGTAACGATCCATGAATTCCTCGCTGGTCTCTGCCACAGATTCCATCAAGATATCATGATACTTCTCAAGGTACTCATCCAGGTAAGAAGGAATCTCACACTCTTCCTTCTGTCCCTTATCAATATATTTTCTTCCGGCCTGTTTCACAACGTTTACATATCCCACAAACTTGCCATCCTCACGGATTGGGAAATGAAGCGGGGCAATCTTCTTGCCATAAAGCTCAGTAAGCTGATCTACAACCTTACGGTAACTTACATCGTCCACGTCCATATCGGTAACGAAAATCATACGCGGAAGTTTATACTTCTCGCAAAGATTCCATGCCTTCTGTGTACCAACCTGTACACCAGCCTTACCTGATACTACGATGATTGCCGCATCTGCAGCGCTGACAGCTTCCTCAACTTCTCCTACGAAGTCAAAATATCCGGGAGTGTCCAGAATGTTTACCTTATTCTTCTGCCACGGGACCGGGATCAGAGATGTGGTGATGGAGAAATGTCTCTTGATTTCTTCTTTATCATAATCACTGACAGTATTGCCATCTTCTACACGGCCTAAACGGTTGGTCAATCCTGCAAGATATGCCATTGCTTCCGCCAGAGTTGTCTTTCCAGCACCGCCGTGTCCTAACAGCACTACATTTCTGATTCGGTCAGTTCTAAAAACGTCCATATGTAATACCTCCCTGTTTGTCTGATATGTTCATATTTTACTAAATATTCAGAAGAATTTCAAGTATTTTCTGGGATTTTGACGGTCTTTTTTCAAAAAAGTTTAGATTATTTTGTCATTTCTGTAGGAATTGACAATTTGCGCGGAATCTCGTACAATGTCATAAGGTGGTTTTACACTTTAACGAAGGAAAGGAAACGACATTATATTATGAAAACAATCGGTTTTATCGGTCTCGGTCTGATTGGCGGCTCCATTGCCAAGGCAATCCGCAAGTACCATCCGGATTACCACATTCTGGCCTATAACCGCAGCAAGGAAGCACTCGCCTCAGCCATCAGCAGCGGCATTATTGACGGAGTCTGCGAAGAAATGAAAGATCCCCGTTTTGGATCCTGTGATTATGTGTTCTTATGCGCTCCGGTGGAGATCAATCTGGAGTGTCTTGCCTATCTGAAGGAGATCCGTCAGCCAGGCTGTATTATTACAGATGTAGGCAGTGTGAAAGGAATTATTCATCAGAAGATAGAGGAGCTGGAAATGACAGATTGTTTCATTGGCGGTCATCCTATGGCAGGTTCCGAGAAAACCGGTTTTGACCATTCCAATGAACGCATTCTTGAGAATGCCTACTACATTCTCACCCCAGGCGGAAATGTAGGACTGGAATATATTGGGGATTTTACAGAACTGATCAGTTCTCTCGGCGCCATTCCCATGGTGCTGACAGCAGAGGAGCACGATTTCATTACAGCAGGTGTCAGCCATCTGCCTCACATCATCGCCTCCGCCCTGGTAAATCTTGTGAAAACTCTGGATAACGATGCCGAATACATGAAAACCATTGCTGCAGGCGGTTTCCGCGATATTACAAGAATTGCCTCTTCATCTCCTGTTATGTGGCAGCAGATCTGCATGGAAAACCATGAAAACATCTCCAATGTTCTGGACGATTACATCCGCATGCTGATCCAGATTCGTTGTTCTGTAGATAACTGTGCATCAGATTCCAAAGAAGCCGATGCAATTTACCAGATGTTTGCAAGCTCCAGGGATTACCGGGATTCCATTGATGTGGTGGATAACGGTCCGATCCGAAAGGCTTACGTCCTTTATCTGGATATTGCAGATGAAGCCGGTGGAATTGCTACTATCGCGACGATTCTTGCCATGGATAAGATCAGCATTAAAAATATCGGAATTATCCACAACCGGGAATTCGAACAGGGAGTTCTGAAAGTGGAATTCTATGAGCAGGATGCCATGGAACAGGGCCTGGCTCTGCTTAAGAAGCGAAATTATATTGTATATGAAAGATAACCAACACACTGAATTTTTCTACTAAATTATATTTTACAGGAATAATTATTATGGAAATAAAAAAACTTACCAGTCTTCACGGAGAGCTTACTGTGCCGGGAGATAAATCCATCTCCCACCGCGCAGTTATGTTTGGTTCCCTTGCCCGGGGAACCACAAAAATCACACATTTTCTGGAAGGCGCTGACTGCCTTTCCACCATCTCCTGCTTCCGCAAAATGGGCATTGATATCGAAAACAACAATGGAGAAATTCTGGTTCACGGCAAAGGACTCCATGGGCTGTCTGCCCCTGCTGACATTCTGGATGTAGGAAACAGCGGTACTACTACCCGCCTGATTTCCGGAATCCTTGCAGGACAGAATTTCCTATCAGAACTTACCGGAGACGACTCCATAAAAAGCCGCCCCATGAAAAGGATCATGACTCCTCTTCTTTCTATGGGAGCTGACATTACAAGCATAAAAGGCAACAATTGTGTTCCCCTTCGGATCAACGGACATTCCCTTAACGCCATTCACTACAATTCACCGGTTGCTTCTGCCCAGGTAAAATCCTGTGTGCTTCTGGCAGGCATGTATTCAGATGGAATCACCAGCGTTACAGAACCTGTTCTTTCCAGAAATCACACGGAAATCATGCTGAATTATTTCGGTGCCCAGGTAACTTCCAAGGGAACCACTGCTTCCATTGCCCCGGATCCTGCTCTTTTTGCAAGAGAGATCACCGTGCCGGGTGATATTTCTTCCGCTGCTTATTTCATTGCCGCAGGACTTCTTGTTCCGGGAAGTGAAATCCTTCTGAAAAACGTAGGTATTAACCCTACAAGGGATGGACTTCTCCGGGTATGCAAAGATATGGGCGCAGATATCACCTTATTGAATGTAAATATGGACGGAGAACCTACTGCTGATCTTCTTGTCCGTACAAGCACCCTTCATGGAACAACAGTAGGGGGCGAGATTATTCCCACACTGATCGATGAGATTCCCATGATTGCAGTTATGGCTGCTTTTGCAGAGGGAACTACTATTATTAAAGATGCGAAAGAGCTTAAAGTAAAAGAATCAGACCGCATCCTTGTTATGGCAGAGAATCTTTCCCGCATGGGAGCTGATATCACACCAACAGACGATGGCATGATCATCCATGGCGGAAGACCTCTCCACGGAGCAGAAATCGACTCCCATCTGGATCACCGTATTGCCATGTCCTTTGCCGTGGCAGGGCTTCTCTGTGATGGTCCTCTTTCAATAAAGGGCGGAGACTGTGTGAAAATATCTTATCCGGAATTTTATGAAGATCTTTATCAGTTAGGAAAATAACCGTATGACAGGAGTTAGAGCACGCTTGAAAAAGACCTTTAACTCCTGTTTTTTGTTTATTATAGTATTTTTTGCTTATTTTATGTTAATATTTAGTCAATGTTAGTTTTATGTAACTATGTTATTTTGCCAGTATTGTTCATTTTATCATCCTTTCAAATATGCATATTGCACATTCATCCAGATATCATCATCTGTTCAACCTTTAAATTCGTTCGAATCTCATTTTTGTATTGATATTTTTTTAACACATGTGCCGAAGTTTAAAAACTTTACCTTTTCCTCTTTTTTTCATAAAAAAAATAACGTATAATCCAACTGTAAGTTGCAGAACACTAATACAGCATACAAAAATTAACTGGACTAATAACGCAGAATGAATTTTCATTCTGCAAATAAGAAAAACGCAGGCGTAGCGGGCTACGTCAAGTTTTTCTGATGTCGCAGATGGAAATTCAGGCAAGTTATGTGGTACAGTTATTTGCAGTATGATGTACTAGTACAACGAAAAGAGATCAGCCCAGACAAAAAGCGGCTGGTACAGGAAAGGAGCCAGAAATAATGAAAATTTTATTTTACGGAACCAAAAATTATGACGAACAGTTTTTCGAAAAGCTTTTACCGGAGTTTCCGGATATTGAAATTAAATTTATTGAAGCGAATATTCATGAAGAGACAGCATCCCTTGCAAAAGGCTATGAAGCCATCTGCGCTTTTGTAAATGCAGATCTTGGAGCACCTGTTATTGAAGAATTACACAGGCAGGGTGTAAAGCTAATCCTTATGCGCTGCGCAGGTTACAACAATGTAGATCTTAAAACTGCGCACAAATATGGTATAAAGGTACTTCGTGTGCCAGGTTATTCCCCGGAGGCAGTTGCTGAACATGCAATGGCACTTGCACTTACAGCAAACCGTCACACACACAAGGCCTACATCAAATGCCGTGAAAACAACTTCACTTTAAGCGGTCTTATGGGCGTAAACCTGTATAAGAAAACTGCAGGTATTATCGGTACAGGTAAAATCGGTCAGGCTATGGCCAGAATCTGTAAGGGCTTCGGCATGCGCGTGATCGCCTATGACCTTTTCCCAAATAAGAGCCTTGATTTCCTGGAGTATGTTTCCCTGGATGAACTCCTTGCCACCAGTGATCTGATCAGCCTTCACTGCCCGCTTACAGATGAAACAAAGCATCTTATCAACGAGAAAACCATTTCTCAGATGAAAGACGGGGTTATTCTTGTAAATACCTCCCGTGGCGGTCTGATCAAAACTGAGGATCTGATCTCCGGCATCCGTGACCACAAGTTCTTCGCAGTTGGTCTGGATGTATATGAAGAGGAATCTGATTATGTATTCGAGGATTTGTCTGAGAGCATCATGCAGACTTCCCTGATTCAGAGACTCCTCTCTTTCCCTAATGTAACCATGACCTCCCATCAGGGATTCTTCACTGTAGAAGCTCTCACAAATATCGCGGAGACCACAATGGAGAATGCCCAGGCTTATATAAACGGGGATGAACTGAAGAACGAGGTTCTCTCATAAATCCAGCTGTTTACTTTGCAGCGGTTTACTCTGCGTATTTTTCTCGCAACAGCGCGATTTCTCTTGTCCATCCTTCGTCATCATTAGGCGTTTCCAGAATAACTGGTCTGTCATCTAACGCAGGATGACGGATCACGCGAACCAAAGCATCAAGGCCGATTTGCCCTTCGCCGATTCTGGCATGGCGGTCCTTGTGACTGCCAAGGGCATTAAGGCTGTCATTCAGATGGATGGCTTTCAAATGCTCCAGACCGATCACCTGGTCAAATTCCTTTAAAACCCCGTCCAGGTCATTTACAATATCGTAACCTGCATCCCATACATGGCAGGTATCCAGACAGATTCCCAGCTTATCACGTTTTTCCACCAATTCCATAATAGCATGAAGCTCTTCAAAGCGGCTTCCTACCTCAGAACCTTTCCCTGCCATTGTTTCAAGAAGAACTGTGGTACTCTGTTCTTCTGTCAGAACTGCATTCAGCACATCTGCAATCTTCTGAATTCCAACTTCCATTCCCTGCCCCACATGGCTGCCAGGATGGAAATTATAATAATTTCCAGGTGTTGCTTCCATACGGTTCAGATCATCTGCAAAAGTTTCCCGGGCAAAATCCCGAAGATTTTCCTTAGCCGCGCAGGCATTTAAGGTGTAAGGCGCATGGGCTACAATTTTTCCGAATTCATGCTCTGTGGAAATTTCCAGAAATTTCGCCACATCAGCAGGATCAATGGCCTTGGCATTTCCCCCTCTTGGATTTCTGGTAAAAAACGCAAAGGTATTACCGCCATTTTTTACAATCTGGCGTCCCATAGCCGCATAGCCTTTGGATGATGATGTATGATTTCCTATATATAGCATATCTTTTCCCTTCATAATTAATATTTTTCCTCATTGTACCATTTCCCCCTTCTTTTTCAAGATATTTATTGACGAAGGCTGATTTTCTTTTTATACTGTTAAAGGTATACTTTTAAAAAAGGAAGGAAAGTATTATGAAAGAACGCGAAAAGTTTTCGTCCCGGCTTGGGTTTATCCTGATCTCAGCCGGCTGCGCCATTGGTATTGGTAATGTATGGCGCTTCCCTTATATCACAGGTCAGTACGGCGGTGCTGCTTTTGTGCTGATCTATCTTCTGTTTCTGGTAATTCTTGGACTGCCTATTATGGTTATGGAGTTTGCAGTTGGACGTGCAAGCCGTAAGTCCGCCGCAAGAAGCTTCCACCTTCTGGAGCCCAAAGGCACCAAATGGCATCTTTACAGCTACGGTGCAATGCTTGGCAACTACCTTCTGATGATGTTTTACACCACAGTCGGAGGCTGGATGCTTGCTTACTTCTTCAAAATGGCAAGCGGCACCTTTACCGGACTTGACACCGAAGGGGTGGGAAATGTATTTAACATCCTGCTTTCCAATCCAGGAGAAATGACCTTCTGGATGGTAATTGTGACTGCATTTGGTTTTGGCACCTGCTGCATGGGACTGCAGAAAGGTGTTGAGCGCATCACCAAGGTTATGATGGTATGTCTTCTTACCATTATGATAGTTCTTTGCATTAAGAGCTGTACTCTTCCAGGCGCTGTGGAGGGAATCAAATTCTATCTGCTCCCGGATTTTGCTCGTTTCAAAGAAAACGGACTGCTGTCCGGTATTTACGCTGCCATGGGACAGGCCTTCTTTACCTTAAGCCTTGGAATCGGAGCTATGGCTATTTTCGGAAGCTATATTGACAAAGAACGCAGTCTGATGGGAGAATCTATCCAGATCGGTATTCTGGACACCTTCGTAGCCCTTATGGCAGGACTAATCATTTTCCCCGCTTGCTTCGCCTATGACGTAAGCCCGACACAGGGTGTTGGTCTTGTATTTGTTACATTGCCGAATATGTTCAACCAGATGATCGGCGGACGTTTCTGGGGTGCTCTCTTCTTTATTTTTATGACATTTGCAGCCCTTTCCACCATCATTGCCGTGTTTGAGAACATTTTAAGCTTTGCAATGGATCTGTGGGGATGGAGCCGCAAAAAAGCAGTACTGGTAAACGGAATCGCTATCTTTGTTTTATCCATGCCATGTATACTCGGTTTTAACGTATGGAGCGGCATTCAGCCTCTGGGTGCAGGAAGCACCATCCAGGATCTTGAGGACTTTATCATTTCCAACAACCTGCTTCCCCTTGGAAGTCTTGTTTACCTGCTGTTCTGCGTTACACGCTACGGATGGGGCTGGGATAATTTCATTAAAGAGGCAGATCTTGGAAACGGTATCAAATTTCCAAAATGGGCACGTCCATACCTCACCTACGTGCTGCCCCTTATCGTCCTGTTGATTTTCGTAATGGGATATTACGATAAATTCTTCAGATAACCATCAGTGTTTTTTATGAGGATAACCGTATGCAAAAGAGAAAGAAAAAAGATTATTATAAGAGATCAAAAGCATACCGTCGGCGTCAGGCCCGGCTGCGACAGATTTATGCTGCTATTGCCGGAGTTTTACTGCTCGTTGTTCTGATCCTGCTTGTGCGCAGCTGCAGCCAGAAAGATGCAAAGAGCGCAGATTCTTCTGCCGTTGCAGCCAGTGATGCCCAAAGTACAGACAAAGCTACTGCAAAAAGTGAAGCAGCTTCTGACAGTTCCGATAACGCTGTCAAAGGTGAGTCCGCAGAAGACAATGCGGCAGAAACCGCTCACAGCACACCTGTTACACTTACCGTCAGTGTTGTTGGTGACTGCACTCTTGGAACAGATGAAAATTTCGACTATGACACCAGCCTGAATGCCTACTTCGAGAGCTATGGAAAGGAATACTTTTTTCAGAATGTAAAAAGCATTTTTGAAGCAGATGACCTGACCATTGCCAACAATGAGGGAACCTTCACTGACAGCTACGACCGCGAGGACAAAACCTTTGCCTTTAAGGCACCAGCTTCTTTTGCAGGCATTTACTCCTGCAGTTCTGTGGAAGCTGTCAACACAGCCAATAATCACAGTCACGATTACGGTGAACAGAGCTTTCAGGATACCATGAAAGCTCTGGACGCTGAGGGAGTGGTTCATTTCGGCTATGATGAAACGGCTGTAATGGACATAAAAGGCGTAAAGGTTGGACTTGTGGGAATTTATGAGCTGTACGATCATCTGGAGCGGGAACAGCAGCTGAAGGATAATATTGCAAAAGTCAAAAAGGACGGCGCAGAGCTGATCATTGTCATCTTCCACTGGGGAAATGAAAAAGAAACTGTTCCGGATTCCAATCAGACTACCCTTGGCCATCTTGCCATTGATCTTGGCGCTGATCTGGTGTGCGGACATCATCCTCATGTACTTCAGGGAATTGAGGAATATAAAGGCAGAAATATCGTATACAGCCTTGGAAACTTCTGCTTCGGCGGAAACAGCTCTCCAAGCGATATGGACAGCATGATTTTCCAACAGACCTTTACTATCACCAGCGATGGCGTAAAAGCAGACAATGTAACCAACATTATTCCCTGTTCTATTTCATCTGAATATGGCTATAATGATTATCAGCCAACCCCGGCCGAAGGGGATGAAAAGACCAGAATCATGGAAAAAATCCAGGAGAGAAGCTCCTGGATTGGGTAGAAAATACATATGTAACAACAAAAACCCCAGAGTTGCCGCTCTGGGGTTTTATTCCGTTTTTGGAGTGGTGGTATACTTTAGAGCGTGTTTGTCGATTATCTACCAATAAAAGATATTTTTTTCTTATAATATTAACATCGCATCACCGAAAGAAAAGAACCTATATTTCTCCTGCACTGCTACTTCATATGCATGCATAATCTTCTCTTTTCCAGCTAAAGCAGACACCAGCATCACCAGTGTGGATTCCGGCAGATGGAAATTTGTGATCAGACCATCGATCATCTTAAATTTATAACCTGGATAAATGAAAATCTCCGTCCATCCGCTTCCGGTTCTTAAAATACCATCCTCGCCAGTTGCAGACTCCAGGGTACGGCAGCTGGTGGTTCCAACTGCGATCACACGACCGCCATTTTTCTTTGTATCATTGATCAGCTTTGCCTGATCTTCTTCTACAATATAGAACTCAGAGTGCATGTGATGCTGCTCTACATCATCCACCTTAACCGGACGGAAGGTTCCAAGGCCAACATGAAGAGTTACATGGGCAATATTCACTCCTTTGGCCTTTACCTGCTCCAGAAGCTCCTTTGTAAAATGCAGACCTGCTGTAGGTGCCGCCGCAGAGCCTTCGTTTTTGGCATAGACGGTCTGGTAACGGTTCTTATCCTTTAATTTATGGGTAATATATGGAGGCAGTGGCATTTCTCCCAGCTGGTCCAGAATCTCCTCGAAAATACCTTCATAATGGAACTGGATCAGACGGTTTCCCTCATCCACTACGTCAATGATCTCGCCCTCTAAGATTCCATCACCAAATGTGATCTTGGCGCCCGGGCGTGCTTTCTTACCAGGCTTTACCAGGCACTCCCAGATATCGTTCTCTCTTCTTTTCAGAAGCAGGATCTCGATCAGCGCTCCTGTCTCTTCTTTATGTCCATAAAGTCTTGCCGGGATAACCTTGGTATCATTGATGACCAAAGTGTCCCCTTTGTTCAAATAGTCCAGTATATCTCTGAAATGGCGATGTTCAATACTTCCATCTGCCATAGAAAGATGCATAAGTCTGGAAGAGCTTCTGTCCTCCAGCGGATCCTGGGCGATCAGCTCCTCTGGGAGCTCATAGTAAAAATCAGATGTTCTCATCTTTGGATTCCTCCTCTTTCCACTGCTTTTTCAGCTGCCGCACAAAATTCCATTCTTTGTTGGTAAGGTCTGCCTTTTTCAGCAGATCCGGGCGCCTTCTGGCAGTACGAATGATAGACTGCTCTCTGCGCCACTTCTCTATATTTGCATGATGACCGGACATCAGAACCTCCGGAACCTTTTTGCCGTGCCACTCTTCCGGGCGGCTGTACTGAGGATATTCCAGAAGATTTCCTGCAAACGATTCTGTCTCTCCGGATTCCTGGTTGCTGAGCACCCCAGGAACCATACGGGAAATGGAATCCATCATCACCATAGCAGGAAGCTCACCACCGGTAAGCACATAGTCTCCGATAGATACATAATCCGTTACAATTTCTTCCAGAACACGCTCATCAATTCCTTCATAATGACCGCAAAGAAAAACCAGATCTTCTTCTTTCGCCATATCCCGTGCCATCTGCTGGTTAAACACCTGGCCCTGTGGGGTAAGATAAACCACACGGGGACGTTTCCCGGTTTTCTTTGCAATGGCTTCATACGCCAGGTAAACCGGTTCTGCCTGCATCAGCATTCCGGCTCCGCCGCCATAAGTGTAATCGTCCACTTTCTGATGCTTATTAAAAGCATAATCGCGGATGTTTATGGCCTCCACTGACAGGATTCCTGCGTTGATGGCCCGTCCCGTAATACTTGTGTTCATTCCATTCTGGATCATTTCCGGAAAAAGGGTCAAAACATGGAAATTCATTTATAAAAGTCCTTTCATCAAGTGTACCGTCATCACATTCTCTTCCAGGTCTACATCAAGAATACACTCCCTGATAGCCGGGAGAAGTACTTCCTGATGATCCGGAAGCTCTACTACATAAACATCATTGGCACCTGTTTCCATAACGTCTTTCAGGGTTCCAAAATGGGTATTATCCTCCAGAACCACTTCCATACCAATCAGATCACCGATGTAATATTCATCCTCATCCAGTTCCTGTGCTTCCTCTCTTGGAACCCACAAGTCTCTGCCCTTGTACATTTCAATATCATTTATATTATCAATCCCATTAAATTTCAGGATCACAAGATTCTTAAAAAATTTCACATTTCGGATTTCCAGCTTTTTCATCTCTCTGCCGGCATCCAGAAGCACATATTCAAGATCCAGGAAACGCTCCGGATCTGTGGTAGGAAATACCTTTACTTCTCCCCGCACTCCGTGAGTGGTGGTAATTACTCCAACCTTTAATAAATCTTCCATTAAAATCTCCTCTACATAAAAGTACAGGAGCCATGTCACCACAGCTCCTGCGTCCATATATCTTGCTTATCATTGCAGAATATCTACAATCACTTTTTTGCTGCTTTTGGAAGAAGCCGCTTTTACTACGGTACGGATTGCCTTGGCAATTCTGCCCTGGCGTCCGATTACCTTACCCATATCAGATGGTCCTACCTTCAGTTCAAGGACAACAGCGTCATCCTTTTCTGTTTCGGTAACGACTACTTCGTCCGGATTTTCAACAAGAGATTTTGCAATTACTTCTACTAATTCTTTCATTACACACCTCCCTGATCCCGCCCTCATCTGGACGTTACAGAAATACCCCCTGAAAATTACTGTTCAGAGCCTGATCAGCAATCTCTAAGATACTTCTTATTATTTCTCAATTCCGGCCTGTTTGAGGATCTTAGCAACAACTTCTGTAGGCTGAGCACCGTTTGCAAGCCATTTCTTAGCTGCTTCTTCGTCAACCTTGCATACGCTTGGCTCCTGGTTCGGATCGTATGTTCCGATCTCTTCGATACATCTTCCGTCACGTTTGCTGCGGGAATCTGCAACAACGATTCTATAGTAAGGTGCTTTCTTCTGTCCCATTCTTCTTAATCTGATCTTAACTGCCATTTTAATTTTCCTCCAATTTACTTTCTCTTTATTAGTTAATTTAATTATTTTATGTTAAAAAGGAAGCTTGAAGCCGCCTCTTTTACCACTCATTTTGCCGCCGCCCATCAGACCCGGCATCTGCTTCATCATCTTCTTGCTCTGCTCAAACTGCTTCACAAGACGATTGACTTCTGCAACTTCCACACCAGCGCCTCTGGCAATTCTATTCTTACGGGAAATATTCAGGATTCCCGGATTGGAGCGCTCCTGCGGTGTCATGGAAAGGATAATAGACTTGGTTCTGTCCATCGCCTTCTCATCAATCATGCTCTCCACATCCTTCATCTTGCTTCCCATTCCCGGAAGCATGTTCAGAATGCTGGAAATACCACCCATTTTATTCATCTGCTCAAGGCTGGTAAGATAGTCATTGAAATCAAAGTCCATCTTCTTCAGCTTCTTGGACATCTCCTGGGCTGCTTCCTGATCTACAGCTGCCTCAGCCTTCTCGATCAGGCTCATTACATCTCCCATACCAAGAATACGGGATGCCATTCTCTCCGGATAAAACTGCTCCAGATCGGACAGCTTCTCTCCCATACCTACATACAGGATTGGTTTGCCGGTTACGGCCTTGATGGAAAGAGCTGCACCGCCACGGGTGTCACCATCCATCTTGGTCAGGATCACACCGTCAATTCCAACCTTATCTGTAAAGGTCTGCGCTACATTGACTGCATCCTGTCCTGTCATGGCGTCTACTACAAGGACTGTAGCATCTACCTCGATATTAGATTTAATATCAGCAAGCTCCTGCATCATGTCCTCATCAACATGAAGACGACCTGCTGTATCAATGATCACTACATTCTGCTGATTCGCTCTGGCATGTGCAACTGCTGCCTTAGCTATATCCACCGGGCTCTGTTTATCACCCATGGAAAAGACTTCCACGCCCTGCTTCTCACCATTTACCTGCAGCTGTGTGATTGCCGCCGGTCTGTATACATCACAGGCTACCAGAAGAGGTCTCTTACCCTTGGATTTAATCTTACCTGCAAGCTTAGCTGCGGTGGTAGTCTTACCAGCACCCTGAAGACCTGCCATCATAATGACTGTCAGCTCATTACCAGGCTTGATCGGAAGCTCTGTAGTCTCACTTCCCATAAGATTAACCAGCTCTTCATTTACAATCTTGATGACCATCTGGCCTGGGTTCAGTCCGTTCATCACGTCCTGTCCAACTGCACGTTCCTGTACAGACTTGGTGAATTGCTTCACAACTCTGAAGTTAACGTCCGCTTCAAGGAGTGCCATCTTAACTTCCTTAAGAGCGATCTTCACATCCTCTTCTGTCAGACGGCCTTTGCTTCTAAGCTTCTTAAATACATTTTGAAGTTTATCTGTCAAGCTTTCAAATGCCATGAATTATAACTCCTCTAAAATCAGATTGGATATTGCCACTATATCATCCGCATGATACCCGGATGCAAGCTCGTGTATCTTCTGTACCTGTCCCCGGATATTCACAAACTTCTCTACCAGATGCAGCTTCTCTTCATATCCTTCCAAAGCCTTATCACAGCGTCTGATCATATCATGTACGCCCTGACGGCTGATATTCAGTTCTTCTGCAACTTCACTTAAGGAATAATCCTCCAGAACTACATTCTCGTAGATCTGCTGCTGTCTCTTCGTAAGAAGCTCTCCGTAAAAATCATAGAGCAAAGTACGTTCTACAAACTTTTCCATTCGTTATCACCTTGGGTATCATACCGTATTTTGCAGCGTGTGTCAAGTATTTTTTGT
The DNA here is from genome assembly GCF_934371575.1 of uncultured Blautia sp. GTDB lineage: Bacteria > Bacillota > Clostridia > Lachnospirales > Lachnospiraceae > Blautia_A. Next base: position 60,863 of record NZ_CAKRNY010000011.1, read on the forward strand.
TGACAAACAATTGTTTCTCCTGTTCCACTTTGTTCTGAGCCATGTTATACTATAAGAGCTGCCGAGCCTCCAGCAGAAAGGAGGTGAGTTACATGGAAGAAATTTTCACCGCATTTCTTGTCTCTGTTTTAGCAGGTGTAGTTAGCTACTACATATGCAAATGGCTGGACAAAGACGAATAGGCAGCAACAGCCTAAACGGATCAGCTCACCGTAACGAGCAAGAAAGCCCTCAGAGCTGCAACTCTGGGGGCTTTCGTTTCGCCACATGGAATTTCACCGCATTCCTTAGCTGTTATTAGCATATGCCATAACCAGGAAAATGTCAAGTTTTTTTTATTGACAAACTTTCGTTTTACCATATGAAATATTACTGGATCAGACTGTTATCATCAAAATAATTGATCTTCATAGCTGCTTTTACATCTTTCAGAGTCTCAGCAGCCTTAGCTTCAGCTACCTTGCTGCCTTCTCTTAAGATATCGTAAACATCTGGAATACGCTGTTCCCACATTTTACGGCGCTCGCGGATCGGTCCAAGCTCTGCCTGGAGAACATTGTTCAGGAATTTCTTAACCTTCACATCTCCAAGTCCGCCTCTCTTATAGTGATCCTTCAGTTCATCAAGATTCTGATAATCCGGAAGGAATTCCGGGAAATACTCTGGTTTGCAGAATGCATCCAGATAAATAAATACCGGGTTGCCGTCAACCTTTCCCGGATCCTCAACACGAAGATGATTCGGATCTGTGAACATAGACATAACTTTTTTCTTGATTTCATCTGCCTCATCAGAAAGATAGATGCAGTTTCCAAGAGATTTGCTCATTTTGGCCTTGCCGTCAATACCTGGCAGTCTCAGGCAGGCTTTGTTAGAGGGAAGTACGATCTCAGGCTCTGTAAGAGTCTCACCATATACTGTGTTAAACTTATGAACGATTTCCTTGCACTGCTCCAGCATAGGAAGCTGATCCTCGCCAACCGGAACTGCTGTGGCACGGAAGGCTGTAATGTCTGCTGCCTGGCTGATCGGATAACAGAAGAATCCAACCGGAATGCTGGCTTCAAAATTACGCATCTGGATCTCGGCTTTTACAGTAGGGTTACGCTGAACACGGGCTACTGTAACCAGATTCATATAATAGAAGGTAAGCTCTGTAAGCTCAGGAACCATAGACTGAATAAAAATAGTGGATTTCGCCGGATCAATACCGCATGCCAGATAATCCAGTGCTACCTGGATAATATTCTGGCGCACCTTCTCCGGATGCTCTGCATTATCAGTAAGAGCCTGTGCATCTGCGATCATAATGTAAATTTCATCATAATTTCCGGAATTCTGAAGTTTCACCCTCTCAGATAAAGAACCCACATAATGGCCCACATGAAGACGTCCTGTAGGACGGTCCCCTGTTAAAATTACTTTTTTCATAGTTTTGCTACTCCTTATAATTATCGCCATGCCTGTAAAAAACGACACGGTTGTATTCATTTATAATCATTCAACACATCATATTCCCTGAAGTTTTTTTACAAGAATACACAAACTTCCAAGGTACATATGCATATTCAAGCGAATATTCCAGGTCCGCTTCATTACAGACTTGCGCGAATCACCTTCGGTCTGCATCCTGCAGTCTCAAGAGCCTTCACGATCTGATTCTTATGGTCTGTACCAAATGCCTCCAAAGTAATTTTCAGTTCCACAGCTGCATTACGGTTGGTGCTTACAAACTGATTATGCTCCAGCTTGATAACATTTCCCTGATTTTCAGCAATAATAGAAGCCACACGTACCAGCTCGCCCGGCTTATCCGGAATGAGTACAGATACTGTGAAAATTCTGTCACGCTGAATCAGACCATGCTGTACAACGGAAGACATTGTGATAACATCCATATTTCCACCGCTTAAAATAGAAACAACCTTCTTGTTCTTGAAATCAAGATGACGAAGTGCTGCAACTGTCAGCAGTCCGGAATTTTCAACGATCATCTTATGATTCTCAACCATATCAAGGAATGCAACGATCAGCTCATCGTCCTCAATGGTAATAATTCCATCCAGATTTTCCTGGATATATGGGAAAATTTTGGATCCTGGAGTCTGAACTGCAGTACCGTCTGCAATGGTATTGACATGTGGAAGTGTAACCACCTCACCCTTCTCAAGGGAAGCCTTCATACAGGCCGCTCCGGCAGGCTCAACACCGATCACTTTAATATGAGGATTAAGCAGCTTGGCAAGTGTGGAAACACCTGTTGCAAGTCCGCCTCCGCCAATTGGTACAAGAATATAATCTACAAGAGGAAGCTCCTGAACAATCTCCATTGCGATCGTACCCTGACCTGTAGCAACTGCAGGATCATCAAAAGGATGAATAAAGGTATATCCCTTCTCTTCTGCAAGCTGCAGTGCATATGCACATGCCTCGTCATAAACATCACCGTGAAGAATCACCTCTGCACCGTAGCTTTTGGTGCGCTCCACCTTAATAAGCGGTGTAGTGGTAGGCATTACGATCACAGCCTTCACCCCAAATTTATGTGCCGCATAGGCAACACCCTGTGCATGGTTTCCGGCAGAGGCAGTGATCAGTCCCTTGCCTCTCTCCTCATCGGAAAGAGTGCTGATCTTGTAATACGCTCCACGAACCTTATATGCACCGGTTCTCTGCATATTCTCCGGTTTGAAATAAACCTTGTTTCCGGTGAGATCAGAGAAATAACTGCTCTTCACCAGCTTGGTCTCCTGGGTTACCTGCTTAACTATTTCTGCCGCTTCTTCAAAACTCTCTAATGTAAGCATTTTATTTTCCTCCTGTACCTTATGCTTCGTAAGCTTAGTTTTCGTCCGGATGGATGTCAAACAGCGCATCTACGAAGGAATTCGCATCAAACTTCTGTAAATCATCAATACTCTCGCCAACACCGATATATTTCACCGGAATATCAAGCTCAGACTGGATTGCAACTGCAATACCACCCTTTGCCGTACCATCCAGCTTGGTAAGAATAATACCGGTTACATTTGCAACCTCTGCGAACTGTCTGGCCTGTACAAGTGCATTCTGACCTGTAGTTCCATCCAGAACTACCAGTGTCTCCAGATATGCCTCCGGATACTCTTTCTCAAGGATCCTGTAAATCTTACGAAGTTCTTCCATAAGATTCTTCTTATTGTGAAGTCTTCCGGCAGTGTCACAGATCAGAACATCCGCATTACGTGCCTTGGCTGCTGCCACTGCATCATAAACAACAGACGCCGGATCAGCGCCATCCTGACCACCGATAATCTCCACACCTGCACGGTTCGCCCACTGAGTCAGCTGCTCCCCTGCTGCTGCACGGAATGTGTCAGCCGCTCCAAGAATCACCTTTTTCCCCTGATCCTTCAGCTTACCGGCAAGTTTTCCAACAGAAGTTGTTTTTCCTACGCCATTGACACCAATCACAAGAATTACGGATTTACGATTCTCAAATTCATATTCTGTGCTGTCCACTGTCATCTGATCCTTAATGGTATCTATAAGTAATTCCTTACATTCCTTCGGATCCCTGATATTGCGAATCTTCACCTGCTCCTTCAGCTTCTCAAGAATAGCTGTGGTAGCATTGATTCCAATATCTCCCATGATCAGGATTTCTTCCAGCTCCTCATAAAAATCATCATCTATGGTAGAATAGCCGGTGAAAAGAGAATCAAATCCTGCCACAATGTTGTCTCTTGTTTTTGTCAGACCGCTGACAAGTCTTTTAAAAAAACCTTTCTTTTCCTCTGCCATTTCCTCTCCTCCTTTTACTGCGTAAGCTGGTTCTCCACAAGATCAACGGAAACCAGCGTAGAAACGCCTTTCTCCTGCATGGTTATACCATAAAGCCGGTCTGCGGCATTCATAGTACCACGTCTGTGTGTTATTATAATAAATTGAGTGTTTTTCGTCAACTTCTGAAGATAACCTGCGAAACGTCCCACGTTGGAATCATCAAGGGCAGCTTCAATCTCATCAAGAAGGCAGAATGGAGATGGCTTCAGATTCTGTATGGCGAATAAAAGAGCAATCGCCGTAAGTGCCTTTTCCCCACCGGAAAGCTGCATCATATTCTGGAGCTTTTTACCCGGAGGCTGGGAAATAATGCGGATTCCGGCTTCCAGAATATCCACATCCTCCTCAAGCTCCAAAGTACCCTTACCACCACCAAACAGTTCCTTAAAGGCCTTATCAAACTCTCTCTGGATATCCTGAAATTTCTCTGTAAACTGCCTGCGCATTCCCTCATCCAGCTCCTGGATAATATTCTCAAGCTGTGCCTCTGCCGTTTTCAGGTCCTCATACTGCCCGGAAAGGAAAGCATGACGCTCAGAAATCTCCTTATATTCCTCAATTGCATTTACATTAACATTGCCAAGCCTGCGGATTTCCTCCTTCACCTGTGCAATTTCCTTCTTCATTGCCTTCAGATCGTTCAGCTCTTCCTTTTTGTACTGAAGGGCATTGTTCGGGGTGATCTCATATTCATTCCACAGATAGGAAATCTGGGATTCCCTGTGCTCTTCCAGCTTCTCGATCTGGCTTTTCAGACGATAGCACTCTTTGTCAAGAAGGGAAATTCTGCCAGACAGCTCATCCCGCTTTTCAAAAAATGCCTTATGGCTGGTATTCTTCTCATCCTTTACAGCCTGCCAGCTCTCCATCTGGGCTTTCGCCTTTGTCTCATCCTCTGCAAGTGCAGTGATCACAGCTTCCAGATTTTCCACAGACTGACGCTTCCGCTCATTCTCTTCCCCGCCAAGCTCCAAAGTCTCATGTATATCCTCCTCTTCCTGGCGAAGTGCTTCCATCTCATGATTAAGACGATTCAGAGTCTCAGCTGCAAAGCTTTCCTTCTGCTGAGCTGTGCTGGCTTCCAGACGCAGCGCTTCCAGTTTTCTGGAAACCTCCTGCTCATCAGCTTTCCAGTCCTCCAGCTCTTTCTGCTTATTCTGGATAAAAGTCTCCAGCTCTTTCTCATCCTGTTCGGAAGCCTTCAGTTCCTGAGCAATCTTGCTGTGATCTGCCTGGGCCTCTTCGATCTGGCGCCGGATTTCCAGCTGCTCCCTCTGAATTTCCCCGTAACCGGACTGAATCTCCTTTGTTTTGGCTTCCACCTGATCAATATTCATCTTCGCAGTATTCTGTGCAACATACTGCTGACGCAGTTTCTCCTGCAGATCTGCGATAGTATCTCTTATTACATTACGCTTGCTCCGGTTATCATTGATCGCCTGCTGCATATCATCCATATCCTGGCGAAGTGCCTTCACACTGGATTCCAGCTCCTCGATCTCACGGCGGCGTCCAAGAAGATTGCTGTTGTTCTTAAAGGAACCACCGGACATGGAACCACCCGGGCTGAAGGATTCTCCTTCCACCGTTACCATACGCAGACTGTGTCTGTATTTTCTTGCAATGGCAATCGCATGATCAATGTGATCCACCACAAGCACGCGTCCCAGAAGATAAGTGGCAAGTCCCAAATACTCCGGTCCTGTAGTCACCAGCTCACTGGCCAGCCCGATCACGCCCGTCTCCTTCAATGCCTCTCTCTGGGTAAAACCACTCTTTGTATTAATACTGTTAAGCGGCAGGAATGTGGCACGGCCATAACGGTTCTTCTTCAGAAACTCGATCATATGCTTGGCAGTCTGTTCATTATCTGTGACAATATTCTGAATGCTGCCTCCAAGCGCTGTCTCAATGGCAATCTCATATTCCTTGTTTACCTGGATCAGATCCGCCACAACGCCCCTGATTCCCGGCATACGTTCCTTCTGCTCCATCACACGGCGGATACTGTTTCCATATCCGTCATAACGCTCAGTTATATTCTTTAACGATTCCAGCCTGGAAGCCTCACGGTGATACGCGCTCTGGCCAATTTCCATCTGACTGTTCTGCTTCTTTAATTCGTCGGTGATTTTATGTACTTCATCATCAAGGCGCTGACACTCTGCATTCATGTCCTGAATGAGCGTGGTAATCCCCTGAAACTTCTCTTTCGCTTTTTCCAGTTCTGTCTGCTGCCTTGCTTCCTCTGTTTTTAAATGAAGCTGTCTCTGACTGATCCCTGCTTTACGGATGTCGATCTGCTCCATCATGGTATCAAAACGCTGGGCTTTTCCTTTGGTGGTAGCGCGGGTGTTGAGAAGTTCAATGATCTCATTCTTGCCATTCTCTACTGCCTGAGTACATTCCTCAATCTGGGCCTGAATGTTGGAAAGGCGATCCTCCTCACCATTCTGACGCTTCTTCGCCTCCAAAAGTGCTGCCTGAAGCTGGGATTTCTCCTGCTCCTGGCTCTCCAGCGCATCCTGCCGCTCCTTCAGCTCTGTTTCAATGGTCTGCAGGCGGTTCTTATAATGCTCCTCATTCTGCACACCTGCAGAAATCTGTTCCTTAAGAACCTTGATCTCACCGTCAAGCTGCTGCCTGCGGATAGCCTTGTTCTGTGTCTCCTCACGAAGCTGATCCATCTGGGAATTCAACTGCTCCAGTTCCTCTTCCAGACGGTCATATTCCACCTTCGTCTGCTCGTAAGCCTTCTGATTCTCTTCCAGTTCCTCTGCAGCCTGTTTGTTCTTGACATCCAATTCCTTCAATTCCCGCCCGGTTTCCTCATTTTCCAGAAGAAAACTGTTCACATCCAGCTCACGCAAAGTATCTCTTCTTGCAAGATAAATTCTGGCTGTCTCAGACTGACGCTCCAACGGCCCCAGCTGTCTGGTAAGCTCACTTAAAATATCCGTAACTCGCACCAGATTTGCCTGCTCATCCTGCAGCTTCTTGATGGTAGTTGCCTTTCTTCGCTTAAATTTAACAATTCCGGCTGCCTCATCAAATAGCTCACGGCGCTCCTCCGGCTTACCGCTTAAGATCTTGTCAATCTGTCCCTGTCCGATGATCGAGTAACCCTCTTTTCCGATACCTGTATCGTAGAACATCTCGTTAATGTCCTTCAGGCGGCAGGCGCTTCCGTTGATAAGATACTCACTTTCACCGGAACGGTAAAGTCTTCGGGTAACCGTAACCTCATTAAAATCCACCGGCAGCTTATGATCACTGTTGTCCAGAGTGATGGCAACCGAGGCAAAGCTTAACGGCTTCCTTGTCTCCGTACCGGAAAAAATAACATCCTGCATATTTCCGCCTCGAAGCTGCTTGGCACTCTGCTCTCCGAGAACCCAGCGCACCGCATCACCTACATTACTTTTTCCACTGCCATTAGGGCCAACGATTCCGGTAATTCCGTTATGAAATTCGAAATTGATTTTCTGTGCAAAGGATTTAAATCCGTGCACTTCAATATTTTTTAAATACATGTATCCGAATCCTTCTATCTCTTCATCTTCCGGATTGCCTGATAAGCAGCTTCCTGCTCTGCAGCTTTCTTCGTATGACCTGCACCGATACCCATCACCTGACCGCTGACAAGGACATCCACTGTAAAGCTCTTATTGTGATCCGGGCCTTCCTCTTTTATCAGTCGATACTCAACAAGATGAGTGCCCTTCTCCTGTACAATTTCCTGCAGGATGGTCTTGCTATCATAAAAGAGCTGTTTATTCTCAAGATCGTTCAGAATGAATTTCAGAACGAACTCCTTTGCACTAGCAAAACCACCGTCCAGATAAATAGCTCCTAACAGAGCCTCTGTTGCATCGGAAACAATTGAGTCACGGTTTCTTCCGCCAGTCATGTCCTCCCCTTTACCAAGGAGCAGATACTGAGGCAGCCCAAAATCCCTTGCACAGTAAGCAAGACTTGGCTCGCACACCAGGCTGGCTCTCTTCTTGGTCAGCTCACCCTCGGGAATCTGCGTATATTTCTTATAAAGAAAATCACTGCTGATCAGCTCCAGCACTGCATCTCCGAGAAACTCCAGCCGCTCATTACAGCCCACCTTCCCAAGCTTCTTCTCATTGGCATAGGAACTATGTGTCAGTGCAAGGATCAGAAGACTCTTATTCTTAAACTCATAACCAATCCGTTTTTCCAATGCTTTTAATTTTTTTTCCATTATAAACTTCCTTCCCTCTGACAGCAGGCATGCCGTCCCGGCAGGTCTTTGCTGGAAACGGTGTCAGGGCGTTTCCTGTCGCCCTGGCAAAAGCCGGTCTGTCAGTGTCTCTTTACTATTCTGCGTTCTTTTCAGGTGTCTCTTCTACCATATGTGCAGCGATCTTCTCATTGATCTTCTGCTGTCTGAACTGGACACACTGGAAAATAGCGTGGCGGATCTCAACTGCCCTGGCACTGCCGTGTGTCTTCACAACCAGTCCCTTCAGCCCAAGAAGAGGCGCTCCGCCATACTCACTTGCATCAAATGCCTTCATGGTCTCCTTAATGGCAGGCTTGACAAGAAGTGCTCCTATTTTGCTGCGGGTATCCTTCATAAGACCGGCCTTTATCATCTTCATAAAGGTACTTCCAAGTCCCTCATAAAGCTTCAGGATTACATTTCCCACAAAAGCCTCGCAGACGATCACATCTGCATAACCTGCCGGAATATCCCTGGCTTCAATGCTTCCGATGAAATTAATCCCCGGACATTCCTTCAGAAGAGGGAACGTCTCCTTCACAAGTGCATTTCCCTTCTCTTCCTCTGCTCCGATATTCACAATCGCCACACGGGGATTCTGGATTCCAACCACATCTTCCATATAAATAGAGCCCATCTTTGCAAACTGTACCAGATGCTCCGGTCTGGCATCTACATTTGCCCCGCAGTCGATCAGAAGGGAAACACCCTTCTGGGTAGGAATCAACGGTGCCAGCGGAGGACGCTGTACTCCCTTGCTTCTTCCCACGATCACCTGACCGCCAACCAAAATCGCACCTGAGCTTCCAGAGGAAACAAATGCCTCTGCTTCCTGCTTCTTCACAAGATTCAATCCTACCACAATGGAAGAATCCTTCTTCTTACGGATGGCAAGTACCGGAGGCTCTGCTGTCTCGATCACCTCTGTGGTATTTACGATCCGGATTCTTTCTTTGGGGTAATTCTGAAATTTACTCAGCTCATTCTCAATCACATCCTGCCTGCCGGTAAGGATCACAATAATATCCTCTCTCTCGGTAACAGCTTCTACAGCTGCTTTCACAGGCTCTGCCGGAGCGTTATCTCCGCCCATGGCATCTACTACTACTCTAACTGTCTCTGCCATATTTTTCTCCTCTCAGGGCGCATAATCCCGAATAATACTATTCTACTTTATCTGCCATGCCTAAGTCAATAGGGAATCAAAGAAAGGTTTCCTCTGTAAGGTTGACGAAACAGGCAATTTTAGCTATACTCTCACTGGGAGCAGATAGGTGCCGGTGTGCCTCCTGGTCTTCAAAACCAGTGTGGGGCGCTAATCCCGTCCCGGATGGGTTCGATTCCCATATGTTCCCGCCAGAAGAATTAATCTCTCAATTTAAGCCAGTCTGCTGATCACTTCATGCCTCTTAACACCCGTACCCCGTTTTCCATAAGGGTAATCCTTTCTTTATCAAAGCCTTCCAGAAGTGTGATCGCACATTTTCGTGATATCCCCAAACAGTTCCTGAATTCCCCTGTCTGGATCACACCTTTTTCTTCATACAAAGAACGTGCCACAGCCAGTGCCTTTTCCCGTATTTCCCGGTGAATATAATGCTTTTCGTCAAAGCGCACCAATACTCCCTTTCGTACCATTGTAAAAAAGCTTTCTGAAAAATTCTTTTCACCTGAAAAAGATTTCTTCACCTCATCTGTCAACGGGGGCAAAAATGCAGCCTGCAGATATAATTCCTGCAAACGAAGAGACATGGAATCATCCGGCACAGTCTTTTTCTGCTCATGCAAAACACCTGTACACACCGGTTTTGGCTGCCTTCTGCGCCGCTTCACTGCATTTGGATTCAAAACAACGCCTCCTCCAATGGTTTCCACAGGCGAATAAAACCGGATCACAAAACCATCTCCGATTTTCATAGCAGTGGCCTGTTCCATGCGAAGCTGGACCACAGCCTCCTCTCCCGGCTTCAGGATCTCTCTGTCATATAAAATCACTTTACAGATAAGCTCTGCCGCACCGTGATAAAGATGTACCCGCGCACCATTTTTCAAAGAACGATTCGCTTCTGGCAGAAGGCGAAGCCGAACATCTGCCATCATGGTACTTTCCATACTTCCGGCAGTTGCCAGCACATCTCCCCTGGAAATCTCTTCTTTTCCAATTCCAGGCAGATTCACAGCCACCCGCTGTCCGGGAAAAGCTCTTGTTCTCTCCTGCCCATGCACCTGAATACTGCGGATTTTTATTTTTTCACCGGCAGGATACCACATCACCGGAGAATCCAGCTCCAAAATACCGTCAAGCAAAGTGCCTGTTATAACTGTGCCGAAGCCTTTCAGGGAAAACACACGATCCACAGGCAGCCGAAACAGGTGGGATGCCACAGGTCCGGCTCCTTCACACAGCTTCCATAGCAGTTCTTTAAGGCGCTCAATTCCCTGTCCATTTACAGCGCTTGTCACAACTGTCCCGGCACCTTCCAGAAAGGTTCCCCTCACAAGCTCCTGAATTTCTTCCATAAGCCCGTTTTTCCATTCCAAATCACCCTTTGAGATCACCACCACGCCCTTTTTAATCCCCAGAAGGGAAAGGATTTCCAGATGCTCTCTTGTCTGAGGCATAACCCCCTCATCTGCAGCGATCACCAGCATGGCAATCTCAATCCCGCCAGCCCCTGCCAGCATGTTTTTAATGAATTTTTCATGTCCGGGCACATCAATGATCCCTGCCTCCGTTCCGTCCGGAAGCTTCAGGAAAGCAAAACCATTTTCGATTGTAATTCCCCGCCTTTTTTCCTCTGCCAGGCGATCCGTATCCATACCTGTCAACGCTTTCACAAGACATGTCTTACCATGATCAATATGCCCTGCGGTACCTATGATCCTGTACTTCTTCTCCATATTCCCCCCTGTTTCAATAAAAGAAACAGCGCGAAGAAACAGCTTCTCCGCGCCATGATGAAGCGGACATATAAACTCCGCTTTTAAATTGCATTATTATTCCACTGTAACAGATTTAGCCAGATTTCTTGGTTTATCCACATCCAGTCCCTTGGCAACACTGACATAGTAGCCCATCAGCTGCAGCGGTACAATGGCAAGACTGGTGGTAAAGTATTTCTCCGTCTTCGGAACGTACACGGAAAAATCAGCAGTATCCTCAATGCTGTAGTTCCCATAGCTGGTCAGTCCCATAAGATATGCACCACGGCTCTTTACCTCAACCATATTGCTGAGTGTTTTTTCAAACAGGTCCTTCTGTGTCATCACACCGATCACCAGAGTGCCATCTTCAACAAGGCTGATCGTTCCATGCTTCAGCTCACCTGCAGCATAAGCCTCAGAATGAATATAGCTGATTTCCTTCATCTTCAGGCTGCCTTCCATGCTGATCGCATAGTCGATACCTCGTCCGATGAAGAAAATATCATGGGCATTTGCGTATTTGCTTGCAAACCACTGAATACGTTCCTTGTCATCCAGTACACGGCTGATCTTATCCGGCAGTGTCTCCATCTCTGCAAGAAGACGGTTCACTCTGTTCTCATCCAGTCTGCCCTTGACAAACGCACTCTGAATTGACAAAAGATACATGGCGATCAGCTGTGTGCTGTATGCCTTAGTGGTAGCAACCGAAATCTCAGGTCCTGCATAAGTATATAAGGTATAATCGCTCTCCCTTGCAATACTGGACCCAACTACATTGACAACACTGAGTACCGGTACATTTCTCTCCTTTGCCAGACGAAGTGCAGCCAGACTGTCTGCGGTCTCACCGGACTGGGAAATGATCACCACCATAGAATCCTCTTCGAGAATCGGATCACGGTAACGGAACTCAGAAGCCACATCAACCTCAACCGGAATTTTCGCCATGGACTCGATCACATATTTCCCTACCATTCCCACATGGTAAGCAGAACCACATGCAATGATATAGATTCTCTTAAGAGAAGCCAGCTTCTCATCTGTCAGCCCTGTCTCTGACAGGTCAATATGTCCCTCTTTTACATAAGCACCGATGGTGTCCTGAACTGCCTTAGGCTGCTCATGGATCTCCTTCAGCATGAAATGCTCATAGCCGCCTTTTTCAGCTGCAGCTGCATCCCACTGAATCTCCACAACATCCTTCTCAATTTCCTCACGGTCAATATTATAAAAATGGATCTCATCACGGGAAAGCTCCGCGATCTCAAGATTACCGATGTAATAAACCTTACGGGTCTGATCCAGAATAGCCGGAACATCAGAAGCGATCAGGCTTCCGCTCTCCTTCTTGCCAATGATCAGCGGACTGTCCTTACGGGCTGCAAATAATTTACCCGGATAATCCCTGAACATAATACCAAACGCATAAGAACCGCGGATACGCAGCATAGCTCTGGAAATAGCCTCCAGAGGGGTACCTGTCTTCTGGTAATAATAATCTACCAGTTTTACCGCAACCTCTGTATCTGTCTGTGAATAAAATGTATAACCGGAACGAAGAAGCTTGGACTTCAGTTCCTGATAGTTCTCGATTATTCCGTTGTGAACAAGCACCACAGACTTGTCATCCGTGCAGTGAGGATGAGCATTTGTCTCAGAAGGCTCTCCGTGAGTCGCCCAACGGGTGTGACCGACACCGCAGGTACCTGGTACAGCAGAACCACCGTCAGTCTTCTCGATCAGAGTCTTCAGACGTCCCTTTGCCTTTACAATAGCGATCTTATCTGTCTCTTCGTTACGGACTGCAATGCCGGCTGAATCATAGCCTCTGTATTCCAGCTTGGAAAGACCTGTCAGTAAAATCGGCGCAGCCTGCTCATCTCCTACATAACCAACAATTCCACACATAAAATTTCCTCCTCAGTCTTAATTATTCTCCTCGTTGTTCTCCTCGTTTCTCTCCTGACCGGCTGTCTTCTGCCAGGACTCAATTCCCTCTGTATTCTCCTTCTGGAAAAGAATCTTAAAGGTAAGCATAAGCAGTTTGATATCCAGCTTCAGAGAGTAGGTCTCAATATAAGTGAGATCCAGCTTCAGCTTGTCATAGGGTGTCGTGTTGTATTTACCATAAACCTGGGCATAACCGGTAAGTCCGGCCTTTACCTTCAGGCGGTAATCAAATTCCGGAATGCGCTCACTGTAAAGCGCTGCGATCTCAGGTCTCTCAGGTCTTGGTCCAACCAGAGACATATCGCCCTTTAATATGTTAAAAATCTGTGGCAGCTCATCGAAATGGATCCGGCGGATAATTTTACCCACAGGTGTGATTCTGTCGTCCTCTTTTCTGGCAAGCTGCGCACCTTTTACTTCAGAATCCATCTTCATGCTCCGGAACTTCAGAATCATAAAGATTCTCTTATCCCTGGTAAGACGGGGCTGTTTATAAAAAACAGGACCTCCATCATAAAGCTTAATGGCAAGTGCGATCAGCAGCATAAACGGTGACGCGATCACCAGTCCAAGCAATGAAAAAACAATATCTGTCACTCTCTTGAAAAACAGCTGCTCTGCTGTCAGGCGCAGATTACGTGAAAGAAGAAGGGTGGTGTCAAACAGATGAATGTCATCTGCATTTCTCAGCATAATATCAGAAAGCTTGGGAATAGAATAACACCGGATATCCTTCTCAAAGCAATATTTCAGCAGAACATTGCGCTCATGGGAAGGGATATCTCCGATCACTACCGCCTTATATCCGTCAATTTTCTCCTTGATCGCATCAAGCCCAAGAGAAAGAGGTGCCATCTCCCGGATCGCATATTTATCCTCTCTCGTCTCCAGCTTATCCCGAAGATCTCCCGGATTACGTCCGCCATAGACCATCAGCATCTGTCTGGGAGGATACAGTCTGGCATACACAAAACGCATGCCAACCACCCATAAAACCACAATCACCAGATCGATTCCTGTCATGGAAAGCATCGGTGACATATGCTCTCCCAGTCTCCAGCGGCCGATCAGACACAACTGGAGATATGTGATAAAATTCACACACACCACTGATAGAATCTGTGAATAGATCACCTCAAATACCCGCAGATAGCCTACTTTAAATCCACCGTAAATCTTATAAAAGAAATACAGCATCAGCACATACAGGCCAATTATTACCTGATTACCTCTGTCAAACCGTCTGCCGATCACGTCCTTATGCGCGTAGAACTTATACCAGATATAAGCAAAAAGCAGAGTTTCAACAGCAACGATCACTGCTGACGCCAGAAACATGATCAGTCTCTTATATCGTTCGCGATTTTCCATTTTTTCCTCCAGTAAAATACTCTGAAACCTATACGTTGTATAAGTATAGCACAAAAGTTCTCAGAGGAAAACGATTTTTTTCGTCACCTATTTTTATCAATTTTCTCTATCAAGGTTGTCATCCCACAAAAAGAGTGATAAAATCAGTACATATTTGTTAAAAGTAATTCTCAAAAGGAAGGATAACATGCGTCATTATAGAAATCCCAGAGATATACATAAGCATCTGAAATACATAACCATCGGACTGACTGTAAGCGTTCTTGGCATCGGACTGACAGCCGGTGTTTTTACCATGGCTGAGAATCATACTCTTACTCAGAACACAGCTTCTGCTTCTGAAGCATCCGATGAAATTACATATAAAGGTATTACCTATGTCCCCAAGGGCAATCTGGAGACCTACCTTTTCGCTGGAATTGATTCCCCGGATAAGGTTACTGATATTGAAGAATACGACGGCACCGGTCAGTGCGATGTACTGATCGTGCTGGTTCGTGACAGAAGCACCGATACCTGTAAGCTGCTTACCATAGACCGTAATACCATGACTCCCATCCGCAGTCTTGAGGATGACGGCACTTACATTGACACAGATGTAGCCCAGATTTCCCTGGCACATGCCATGAGCCTGGATCACGATACCCGGGCTGAGAATACTGTAGATGCAGTTTCCACCCTTCTTGGAGGCCATAAGATTGACGGTTTTGCCATGGTAAACATGGGTGCCATTCAGCTGGTGAACGACATGGTTGGCGGAGTTACCGTTACCGTAGAGGATGATTTTCCGGACAGTGACACTCTGATCAAGGGACAGACTGTCACCTTAAAGGGAGCCGATGCCGAACGTTTCATCCGCGAGCGTAAAACGGTCGGTGATGGACTGAATGATAACCGTATGAAACGCCAGGCCCAGTATGAAGAAGCCTTCAAGCCTGTTTTCCAGGCGAAATGCAGCGAAGATAAAACATTCCCCCTGGATCTTTATCATGCTATGGAGGATTACATGACCACCAACATCAGTGCCAAAAAGTTTTCCCGTCTTGCCCTTCTTCTCTCTGATGAGAAGGAAGAGGAGAAGCTTACTATTCAGGGAACCGACGGCTTCGATGAAGACGGCTGGCAGACCTTTACTCCTGATAAAGACAGCCTCCAGGAGGTAATCCTTTCGCTCTTTTATAAGGAAAAGAAATAATTTCTCACTAGAAAATAAATTAAATTAAGGAGACTCAAAATGAACGAAGAACTCACAAATGACGAGGTAGAGATTGACCTTATGGATCTGGCCTGCGTCCTTGTAGACAAATGGCGGTATCTTCTGGTCTGCCTGCTTGCAGGTGCCATACTCTTTGGTGCTTATTCCTACTTTTTTATTGAACCTACCTACGAGTCCACATCCAAGCTTTACGTCGTATCTGCTTCAGACGATTCAGTTGTCAATTTAAGCGACCTAAACCTCGGTACATCTCTGACAGCAGACTATGAACAGCTGATGCTCAGCTATCCGGTACTGAACCGGGTGATCGACAGATTAAATCTGGACACTACCTCCGATGATCTGACCAAATTTTTTTCTCTGAATAACCCAAGTGATACCCGTATTCTGGAAATCACAGCTACTTCCACCGACCCTCAAATGGCACAAAAGCTTGCTGAAACCATGGCTGAAGAAGCAATCGAATATCTCCCGGAGACCATGAGCACACTTGCACCAAATATCGCCCAGCACGCCAATCTTCCCGAAAAAAAGGTAGCTCCAAGCTACATCAAATTTACCCTGATCGGCGCCCTGCTTGGTCTTCTGCTCTGTGCAGTAGTCTTCACTGTGAAATATCTGATGGATGACACCATCCATACAGCAGATGATATGGAGAAATACTTTGGTCTGGTACCTCTTACCACAATTCCTGACAGTGATCAGGTAATTGACCTGGACGAGGAACAGCACCGCAAACGCGGCAGAAAGAGAGGTCTCAAAAAACAATGAATCAACTTGATGTAATACTTCCGGAGCTTCCGTATTCCGTTTCCGAAGCCATGAACCGCCTTCGTATTAATATTAAATTCTGCGGAAAAAGCACCCGTAAGATTCTGCTGACCAGCTGCCAGCCAAACGAAGGAAAAAGCACCATTTCCTCTTATCTCTGGAAAATGCTTTCCGAGGCAGGTTTTCCTACTGTACTGGTAGATGTGGATCTTCGTAAATCTGTTATGAAAACACGCTTCCAGATGGACTACGATGACGATACCACATTAGGTCTGAACCACTATCTTTCCGGTCTGGCAGAATATGAAGATGTAGTATACAGCACCAACATTCCCAATGGATACATGGTTCCATGTACACAGCTTCTGGAGAATCCATCCGCACTTCTGGAGGACATCCGTTTTAAAGAGCTTCTGGATACTCTTTCCGAGAATTATCGTTTTGTTATTATAGATTCTCCGCCTCTCGGCAGCGTTTCCGATGGAGCTTTAATTGCTTCCCTGTGTGACGGTGCAGTTCTGGTGGTACGCGCCGGTACAACTCCCCGCAGTCTGATCAAACAGTCACTCTACGAAATTCAGCATTCCGGCTGCAGGCTTCTGGGAACTGTCCTGAACCGCGCTGATGTAAAGGGGCATGTTTATGGCAAATATGGTTACGGCTATGGCTATGGTTATGGTTATGAAACAGACAAGGAGAAAAAAAACAGTCCTGAATAACGTACCATATCCATTATCTATCCGTTGAATAAACTGGTCTGCGTGGGGAGACCGTTTATTAAATAAATTAAATTAAGAAATAGAAGGTGTTATCAATGAAATCATTCAAGAAAATTGCTGTAACCGTACTGGCTGCAGTAATGATGCTCCTCATGAGCACAACTGTTTTTGCAGCAAATTCACCTGTAAAATCATCCTTTAACGCATCTCTTGCAAAGAAGACTGTAACTTACAACGCTAAGAAACAGAAACCTAAGGTTGTTGTTAAAGATGCCAAGGGCAAAAAAATCAGCTCCAAATACTACAAAGTAACTTACAACAAAAAAGGCTTAAAAGATGCCGGCACATACAAAGTTACCGTTACTGGTAAAGGAAAATATGCCGGATACAAACAGGTTCTTACTTACAAGATCAAAGCTAAATCTCAGAAAGTATCTATCAAGAAAGATTCCTTCTCCACAACCAAGAAGGCTGTTAAGAAGAAATCCAAATCTGTAGGTACAATCAAAGCTAAAGTTAAAAAAGGCGCTAAAGTTACTTACACAACAAACAACACTAAGATCAAAGTTAGCAAAAACGGTAAGATCACTGTAGCCAAAGGTACCAGAAAAGGTATCTATCAGGTCAAAGTGACTGTTAAAGTTAAAAACTACAAGACAGTTAACAAATACGTTAAAGTTACCGTTAAATAATTTTGATGTATAACAAAAACTCCCTGACCACGCAGGGAGTTTTTTTATTCTCACTATGCAAAATTATCCCACCAGAAATCTTTCTCCCCCAGCCAGCATTTCATAGCTTTATTCCTGATTGCATCACTCTCATCAGACAGGCTCTCACATATCATTGACTTCATGCATTCTGCTGAAATCCACTCCAAAGAGCGTAAGTTTCCCAACCAGATCAGCTGCATTTTTTCATTAATCTCCGTCCCAAGTCTTTTTAATGCCATTCCATAAGGATACGTAAATTGTGAAGGCAGTTGCAAAATTATTTCAAATATGTAATCATCATATTCCATTTTTTCAAAATTCTCTATCACATATTCAAGTTTTCCCTGATCAGCTATCCATATTTTTTGCAATTCTCTTTTCGCAATAGCAGAAACATCTGACATAGGGTGACTACATAAATAAATATATTCCTCCATAGTGAAAGATGAAAAACTTACAAGAGCTTCTATGAAATATTTTGTTGGTAGCTCTGTACCAATAGAACATTTAGGACAAAAGCCATCTGGTTTTATATATACCGTTTCTTCGCAATGTAAACATCTTATTTTTTTCTTTTTCCACTTATTGTATGATTCTTTTATCATACTTTCTAACTGTGTCTGGATGTTCTCAGGAATACTTTCCTTTCTCAGAGATAAAAGATATTTTAAAGCAGCAATCACCAAATACCGATTGCCTGCCAGTCCATGTTCTATACAGGATAACCATCTGTCTGCACATCCGTTCTCAATATCTGGTACCTTTGACAAATAATCAAATAAGCATGGAAAAGAAGGAATTGAATCATCAATTAACCTTTCTTCCGCACACCTTTCCAACGCGCTGTCTCTACCTGCCTTAAGTACTATTCCCACTCGTTTCACAATTCTATTTTCTGCACTGGTTCGAAACAGCTTTCCTAAAAGTTCTGCTATATCCGTGTTACCTATATTAGAATATGCCATACAACAGGCACAAGTTCCCAATATATCAGAATGACTGCTTAGACCTTCCTCCAATACCTCCGCAGAAACCTTTCCATTGCATCTTGACCATTCCCCTGTCAAATGCAACTGAACCGTATGATTGCATGAAACAAACGATCCCTTCTTATCTGAAAAATGGGACAAACTATATAATTCTTTTTTAAGCTGTTCCTGATCAAGATTAACAGCTGTACAAATAAGATTCACGAATTCCTGCGAATATTTACGCTGTAGATCTCTTCCAAGCCATCTGATATCGGATATTCCAGCATCCTTATAATTCATTACAGCAATTATCTTTGAATATTCGTGACATGTATCCACTATCTCTGATGTTTCCACACCAAATATGGAAATTAATACTGCAATTAACCTTTCTTCGCTTTGTCTTAGTTCCTCACTGAACAAATTATGCTGAAACTCCTGGACACCTGCCATGAGCCCCTCATAACGTTTATTAAACCATTCGCCCTCACCAATAGCTTCCATATACTTCCCAATTGCCTCTATTTCATAAACGCTAATACTCTCAAATGATATTTTTTTAATTGCTTCTGTCAGTTCTTTGTCATTTCTATCAGCCAGCAAAACCTCCACAGCCATAGGTAAATCATTTACTCTAAGTCTGAACGTATTTCTCTCAAATACATTCTTATAATCAATCACATATTTTCTTGCCCATATCTGTAATTTGTCATTTTCATCAGATAAAGCAATCAAAATGATATGATATGCTATCATTTTCTCCCATATATCTTCGGATGCCGCATAACTTTCCAGTTCTCTTATATGCCAGTTTATTTTTGCGCCCTTAAGACAGTTTATGGTCATAGCTGTTTTCTGGCTTAAGTATTTATTATCCCCAAAACAATACTCATACAATTTGTCATACAATTCCTGGGGAACATTTTGGGGATTGCTTTCACTAATTCCCTGTGCAGCTAAGAAAACTGCCCCCTCGGGTAACTGACATTTTGACTCTATATCAAGCAATTCCTCTACAAAAACCCCTTGGTGATCACAGGCAATTGCCATTCGTAATGTCTCCTGCCAGATATTTTCCCGATAATGGTTATGAACCCATTCTTTTTTCATTTTTATTGACATTTTAGAGAGATAACATGCAGCCAAATACTCGCCAACATTCAGATGCAGAAACAGAAAACACTCCTGCCCTTTATAAAATCCTTTATCCAATATTCCACGTTCCAGCCAAAACTCCAGGCACTGCTCCGCAATTTTTTTTGCCTTTAACGAGGGATATTCTATCTCTTCTGTAAAACGTTCCCCCACATAGGTAATAATATTATTTTTCGTATATACCTCTCTGGCTTCATCACTCACATGACTCATCATGTAAAACGCAATTGCTTCAATCCCGTAACGCAATTCAACTTCTGAAATAATTTTTTCGTTATCTCGACTGGAACCTTGCAGCCATTCATTGACAATTTCCTGATAAAGACTGATCTTATTATTGCCCCAATTCTTTTTTTTCAGCGACAATTGCACCATAAATCCCAGTACCAATGGACTTCTACATGCTAATTTATGCAATTCACGATTTTGAATCTTCTTAATAAACCATTGATACTGTTTCTCACAATCTTGCTGAACCAACTCCATTAATTTCTGCGAAGAAGACTCCATTTGCCACTCATTCATAGGAAGAATCTGATAATGACGATAGTCAGCCAATTCTGTCAAATCATATCCAATTGGTCGGCTTGTCACAATAATCATTTGATAAGGATGCCCATATCCCCATGCCGCAATAGATTTCGCTACCGTACGTCTATAGTCTCCACACTCATCAAGTCCATCCAAAATTATAATTGAAAAAAAGTAAGCCAACTCTGCTTTCGTAAATTCAACTGCCAGAGACTGACACATAGCTTTGCATAAAGCAATTTCAAATGCAGCACCTTCCCGCATATATCCTGCTACATCCCATAAACGCACCTTTATGGCAAATTTATTCATTGCTTCTGCCTGTAAAAACAGTTTCTTACATAAAGTACTTTTTCCCATTCCAGGGCCTGCCAAAACCACCTTATTTCCCGGTTCAATTACTAACGTTTCCGCATCGTAGGTCTCACCAGATCTTCTACCAAAATATTCATCATACTGATTCAAAAAATCCCATTGTGTTTCTGTCTGTTTTCGTTTGATTTCTTCTTCAGTCAAAATATTCAGCTTTATCCAGGCATCCTGAATAGGCAATTTTTTATGCAAACCCAAAATCGTGATATATGAATTCTCTTTATGTTGCTCTTCCTGATATTTCTGTACTTTCTCATAAGCCAATATGCGTAACTGTGTGTTTTCTGTCCCCCATCCTAATTCCTCTTTCAAAAACTCAACTAACTTATGTCTTTCCTGAAAGTCCATTCGTGAACTGGCATCTAACAGATCCATAAAATCTATAATATCTTTTTCGTCATCAAATACAATTTTTTCGTCATTCCTAATCGAATAACTAGATTGCTTATCACCCAGAATCAAGATCTTTAAATGAGGAAATTTATTGTATACTTCATTTTTTACAATTTTGAAAATTGTATTATTTACCTTATTGCTGTTTTTCTCTACAGTTACCTGAACTCCGATTCCCTGTTCTAAATCTCCCAAATCAATCCCAGGATAATTTTTCTCAACGTAATTCAGATTCTCCAGCTTCCAGCCATATATACAATTTAAAACTTCGCACATAACATCTTCCAATGCTTTATTCTCGTCAAGCAATCCCTGCTTCCCATTATATCTTAAATAGGTCTTAATATACGCCAATATTGAAGCCAACATATCTTTATCTGCACGTGTTCTTGTCATTTGATACCTCTTTTGAGAACAATAAATTAACTATACATTTCGATTCATATATTCCAATTTTCTATTGCAAATCTCTTTTCATATTTTTCTTCAAAATTTATTCTATACTTCTTTTTTGTATTTTTATATCGCTTCCAGAAATCTTCTTTTGCCTCCTTCAGAAGTTGTTCTATATCTTCACATTTTATATTTAGCATTTCCATGGTATATTTTACTATTTCATTTGTATACAGTAATTTAGGAAAACTCATTTTATAAAATTCTGTAACCATTTCGCAATACATTCTATTTACTTCATCTATTTTATCCTCTGTCATTTCTCGTATTTTGATAAATTGAGCATCTTTGCCTTTTTCTATTTCTAGCTTCAGGCGATATATCGTCCTCAAGAAGTCTATAATTAATTTATCATGAGAAAACTGTGGAATAATATATTTTTGAATATTTTTTTCTTCAAACTCCTCACATAGCCCCTTATACCCCATATGTTTTTCTTCCAATAGTTCAATATACTCACATAATATTTTGAAGTATTTACTTTTTTCTTCTTCTGAGGCAAATTCGAAAAAAATATCCCACATCTTTTTATTCTCGTCAACCTTTGTCAATGTACAAAGCAAATAATTAAATATTCTTTCTCGTCCTACTTTAGTTGAAACAATTTTCCTGTATAAATCATATTCACCTGAAAAAAATCCGGACTTGGAATATAAACCATCCACTAATTCCATCAATGCCAGATAATATACTTTACTTTCCTTTTCGCCCTTTATTATCTCTAGCATAATATTATTCCAAATAGCTGGAGTGCCTTCATGATGATAACCATTATACCAAAGTGGTTGAGGAAATCCATTGTATACACATACACATTCTTCCAATATATTTGCCTGATCTGCCAATTCCATAATATGCCTGTAATCATTCTCGTTATATATCTCTTTTGTTATAGCAGATTTAATTTCATCTGGAACGCGCTTTCGCGTCAACGCAACTGCGCAAATCCATTTTTTATCCAAACGCTCCACATTTTTCAAAAAATCACAGACATCTGCCTGCTCGCCTTTTGTCAATAAACTCCATTGATCAACAATATGTGCAATATGCGATGTAATAATGCTTGTCTTGCTCTCCTGAAGTGCTTCTGCAATAATATTCTTTCGCAAATCGGGGTTTTCAGAAGTTCCTAAAATAATATATCTTAATACACTCATTCCATAACCCGATGGCCTATGAAACTTCGAATACTCATCAAGCCAGTGCAACCATGCAATTCCCAATCGAATAATTTCTTCCTGATTTTTTAAATATTCAAGTGATTTTTCGAAATCAGCTGCCATATGAGGCTCATGAATATCCATATATTTTGCAGGGTAGAACAATAGCCAGTTTAAATACAATTTCACCCAGAACTTCCATAATTTTTCTTTTCCTTCTTCTGTAAGTAGCGTCCAATCCACAGCTTCACTATCATATTCATCCCCAAATTTATCAAACAATTTTTCAACTGCTAAAGCTACTGATTTTCGTTTGACTTGCCGTCCAAAGTAATCACTAAGACTTTGAATCAGTTCCTCGCTTAGCCCGGACAGATTGTGAAAAGCACCGGATAGCATGTCATATATAACATTATAATTTTCATAACGAGTTCTCCACTTTTCATCAAAAGCCATTTTTTCGGGATAATTTTTAACAAGATAATACATAGCTTTGCTTCTTATTACAGCTTCATCAAATAACAACGCATACCTTAAAAAATCAAAAGACAGTTTGTCCCCCATATTACTATATAAAATGTCGTAAACTTCTTTCTTTAAAAAACCTTTTTTGTTTTTAAGGCGATCTTCTATTTCCCTTTCCGTAATTGTAGCCTTTTTTCCCAGAAGCAGGCTCAGATTCCATCCAACATGATACTGATTATCCTGTTTATACCAGCATTCATCCTCACTCCATAACAAATATTTGTCCGAAATCCTGGCATTTTTAATATTTGTCACAAATTTTTTCTGATCTTCTTCTGTCATTATATCAAAGTTTTTGTCAAGAAAAAGAACTGCAATGTCTCTCACAGCTGGAAAAATAGAATTACTGGCATCAATAAAACACTTGATTACTAGTTCATTCACCGTAAATTCTTCAAGCAAACTGATTAAGCTACAAATTGCTGCATTTTTTGAAAGAGAACCAATTGCCCGGTGTAAATACCCAATATATTTTTCTGTTTCCCAGTCTTCTTCTATTTCCGTTTTTAATAATAATCTACTGGCATAGGCATAAATAGGATGTTGAAAATAGATTTCTTTTGTGATACTGTCTCGATAAATATACCCAAGATCACAGAATCTTTTTATCATTCCTTTAACAGACCTGTCCATAGCTATTTTTCGCCCATAAGTCGGAAAAACGGGATTTTCCTGTGCATTCTCCTGCCTTCCGCCTATTGTAACAGTAACACTTGCGCTCTCTGTCAGCCTTAAAGATTTCATTTCTTCATCTGAACAAAATATGTATGCTAAATCCTCCTGATTCACTGCACGTATCGTATTGCAAATACACCCCAAAATCATAAATAGTTCCTGGAACTCCTCTGGCATAGAGCCAATTTTATCATACACACATTCTGCACTGATTCTTGCTTCTGCAATTATCTGCGCCACTGACAGATTCTGTAAGTCTTCTATTTTCGGATATTCAAAAGATAAATGCCTTATTTCTCCAATTTCAAGGAAACCATTCTCAACTCCCTGCTTTTCTTTCAAAAACTCAATTATTCTATTTTCTGTCTCGATACTTGTCTCTTCACTACCGTAACATAATCTCCAAAAAGCGTCCATCTCTTCTGCGCTCATTATCGAAACATCCCTCCAGTCATTTCTTCCAATTACACACTCTGACACCAACCTTTTCTTTGAAGTTTCCAGAAGAATATCTCTTCTGCATGTTATAATCAGCTTTCTGTTTGATGATACAGTCTGGTCTATTAATTGTTTAACAGAATCCATTATTTCAATAGATTTTTTTTCTATATTAAAATGACCAAACGGATCTTCCAAAATCAATAATCTACAATCATTATCAGGCGCATTCATAAAAGCATACGTTTCAGTATCCCCCAAAATAGTATGGGATATTTTCACATACACTCCTGCATCCTGTAGTTCCTGTGCAATTGTTTTCGCTACATAAGTCTTTCCAGATACAGGCACTCCCGTTAATAACAATATATTATTTTCCTCTAATTCATTCTTAAAAGAGCTGATACTTTCTCTTAAAAAGAACTTATCATCCTCCTGTAAAATACGCCTGAAGCTTTTGGTTTTAATCACATCTCCAATCTGAGGTACAATGTCATTTCCAGAGTTTCTGCCATCTCTCACAATTTCCATCATTTTATTCAAAACATCCATACACTCGTCTTCCGGAATATGAAATTTTGTTTTTAACAGAACACCTATTTCTTGTTCAATATTATTATTTCTCTCAACAATCCCTACTCTTTTTATTACTTTTTTGATTTTTTCTGTGCTATTATTAAAATATTCAAGCAGATACGCCTGCCTTTTTCTTTGCAGATCTGTCTTAGTACCAATTGCTGCAAGCATTGTATTCTTCAGTTCTTCAACCTCATTATCATCAAGCCGGACATTCCCCCCCTTTGCCCCACTTTTATTTTCTGTTATAAATTTGCTTACCTTATCCTGACAGCGATTATTCGTAACAAATAACAAGTAATTATTATCGCACTCCTCTATTTCATCTAAAATAAACCGATCCGCACGCTGATTGGCAAAATGGGCAATCCAACGAGAAAACTCCTCATATGAAATTTCATTGCTTCTGTTCTTCACCTGTATTTCTATTTTATATTTTCTATTTTCATCCCGGAATAATATTTGTGCATCTTCAAAGCTCCTATTTTCCACATAACATTCTAATTCATCTTGTTTCCAATTATTAAGTAACATTTGCAACGTCACAAGATACTGATAGTCATAAGCTTTTGGTCCAATTTTTTCTACACCCATTATATTTTATCCCCACTTTTAAATTTCTCTATATACGCCACTACCGCCCAACGAGTACTGGGCGGTAGCAAAGTAATCAATTAATTCAATTGCATTTTATTCATCGTTTTCTTTACCTGAACATTCATGTATTTCAATTCCGTCACCATACTTTCGGGGAAGATTAAATTGAAAATTAATATTTCTGAAATTTCTCAATCACACATTCATGCAGTTTCGTCTTCTTATCGTAATTAATACCTGCCAGCAGCAAATCCCCATGATAATCTTTTAGTGCTTCACTATACTGCTGTCTCTTAATCTGGGTAATTGCTCCAGGCGCATTCTTATTCCATTTAAGTTCAATTATAGCTGCCGGTTTGTCCAGATGAAGCTTTCTGGGAAGAAAACAAATATCTGCAAAACCTTTCCCACTTGGCAGTTCTCGAATAACTGTATAGTACTCTCTTGCAAAATAAAATGCCAGATCGATCGTACAGCTCAAAGAATTCTCATCATTATACTGTAAGATAGATACTTCCTGATGCACTTTATCGATTCCCTTTGCCACTGTATCACTGTCCATTCTCCACAAAGCTTCCAGCAGCTTTCTGGAATTTTCTACAGAATCAATAACCTCAGGCCACTCCATAGTGCTGATTGCATTTATATATTCCTGAGATACTTCTTTATTGGGAATATAGACAGTTTTATCCGGCCAATGATAGCTCAAATAACCAAGGTGGACCAGAAGGGTCAATACATCATCTTTTCCCTGAAAAGTCGCCATATCATTCGAAAAAGTTCCCGTGTTAATCTGTACCTTATCGCCTCCAAGCATTTTTATGACAGAATCTTTTAGGCCATCATAATTCAATCTAATATAAGTTTTAAGCGCTTCATAGGTTTCTGTCTGATTCCAGTAATTATCAAACACCCCACTTAGCATTGCATCCACTACAGATTTCGGGCTATACATGGAATAAATTCTTTTCTGATTCTCTTCTACTGTTATCAGTTCGTAGCCATCATACCAGGCCTTCGTTTCTTCGAAGCTTCTCTTGTACTGGGCACACAACATTTTTACTTCATATTCTGTAAAACCAAAGAATTCAGCCATCTCACGGGGATTTGTCATAGAATACTCTGTGAACATATTCAAAGCAGAATGAGAACCATATTTTTTTATGGGCAAAATTCCTGTCATATATGCCAGCGCAACATAATCCTGATCCTTCAGCCACACTCTCAAAAAATCAAGATACTTCTTCTGTGCCTCTCTATCCTGCTTATATTCCCGAAAAAGACAATCCCACTCATCGATCAAAATCACAAAAGGACATTTTGTCTTTGCAAAAATATCCTTCATCACCTGTATCAAATCTTCAGAATCCCGAAAGTGCAGATTTCCATAAGCATCTAACAAATCAAACAGCAAATACCGCCTCAAGCGTCCCAGCATCTCATCTACACTGTTGGTAACGCTCAGGAATTCCTGCATATTGATTTTGATAACATCATATTGGTTTAAATGGTCTCTATATGTGATTGCTCTGCTTATCCGCAAACTGCCAAACAAATCATCGCTGTTTTCTTCTTTCTCATAATATGAAGCAAGCATATTAGCCGCCATAGACTTTCCAAATCGTCTCGGGCGACTGACACATACATATCTCTGCTCTGTACAGATCAATTCATTTGTTCTGGCTATCAATTCACTCTTATCCACATAAATCTTAGACCTCAGACTATTGCGAAAAGAAGCATTTCCAGGATTCAGATAACTTCCCATATTACACACTCTCCTGATAAAAAGTTCCACAGTATCAATTGCTTTTACTTGA
Source organism: uncultured Blautia sp. (assembly GCF_934371575.1). GTDB lineage: Bacteria > Bacillota > Clostridia > Lachnospirales > Lachnospiraceae > Blautia_A. Next base: position 88,274 of record NZ_CAKRNY010000011.1, read on the forward strand.
AATAATGATACCATGGAACTGCAAAAAAATCTATAAAATATGTGCTTTTAAACCATTAGCGTATACGTCTCGATTTTATACCTTTTTAATCAATTCCATACTCTTCCAAGAGTTTTTGACGAAAGGCAGGATCGTCAAGGGCACGCTTTAGGTCGTCAATGCGGTTGTCTTTTAGCAGTGATTTGGTAAGTCGTTGCTCATGCTCTGCGCCAATCTGGATTCCTTCAGACCTTCCAGCAGCACGTCCTCTTTCTTCAATACCTTGAATCGCTTTACAAACATTCACCTTTTCTTCCTTAACTTCTTTTTCAATCTTCATTCCAGTCATCTCCTCCATTACACGAACAGCCTTCCTGTCCATAGTTTCAAATGCAGTATTTCCTTTCACAAGCTGGCTCAGCTTCTCCGTATCTTTTGAATACTTAATAAACTGCATTACCTCACGAAAATTAGAAGTAAAATGCTCCAACTCCTCTTCACTCATCTCCCCTGGTGCAATCAGATTGATCCGATAATCAGGAACCAATGACAATATGCTTTCATCCTGTACAATTAACATCTCATGCAGCGACCTGGGTGCATCCCAACTATCAGCCCCGAAATACACTACTACTGTTATAATTGGAAGCATCCTGTCTTCTCTGTAAAAGCCTGAAAGAAACTCTGCGGAATCTGGTTTCTTCTCTTTAAGATCTTTCTCCTTCCGCGCTTTTTTATGAGAAGCCTCTGCTTTCTGCACCTGAGCTGCATATTCCAGCGAATCGTAAACCATATTTTTCACTGGCATTGCATAATGAACATTGGATTGGTTCTCCACTCCCAGGAGCAGATACACCGCATTTTCATCTTCCATAGCACACAGGATTTTAAACACATCTCTGTATTTCTGATATGGCACCTCCGCCCCGTCAGCTCCATATGGAATGATTACATTTACAGTATCCAGTTCCTTCAAATTCTTAGGGTCAATGACCTTTTCTCCTTTGTAAATCATATGGTTGAACACATCCGCAAATACTTCTGTGTCCTCCATGTACTCTTTTGTGATGATATCCTTTCTTCCCATGGATTTCACCACCTTCTATGATTTGTTTTTCAGAAGAGCTTATGTAGGTTTGAAACTCTTATGATGTATATAGGATAGCATACTATTTCCTTTTCTGGAAGAAAAATATATTGGAAAAGTATAAAATTCATTTAATAAGTTTTTCATTAAACTTTTAGAAACTTTACTGGAAGCACAGGGATAGTGTCTTTCCAGATTATTGCCTTTTTCAGTTGTTATATTATCTTTTCAATAATTTTAAATTCTTTATATTATAACTTATCTTATACATCTGTTGATTTATACTTAAAACTGACCCAGTTTTAACGAGGAAAATTGACCCACTTACAGCAGTGGCAATGAGTAAGTA